>NZ_JBSFVG010000016.1:23234-179200 GCF_053592195.1 Streptomyces sp. NPDC002776
GGCCGGTGTGGCACGAGGTCGGTTGTCGGGGCGAGTCCGGCGTCGGCCGTGCGGCGGTGGTGCGTCGGGTGTTGACCTGGGCCGGTGGGGTCGTGCCCGGTGGGCGGGGCGGGTCCGGTGGCGCCTTTGCGATTCCTGTGGCCCGGGGTCCGGCGGGGAGGGCCTTCGGGTCGGGTGTGCGCCCGGGGCGTGTCAGGGGTGCACCTGGGCCGGTGTGGCACGAGGTCGGTTGTCGGGGCGAGTCCGGCGTCGGCCGTGCGGCGGTGGTGCGTCGGGTGTTGACCTGGGCCGGTGGGGTCGTGCCTGGTGGCGCCTCCGTGATCCCTGTGACCGGGCCCGGCCGGGGCGACCTTGCGATCGGGCGCCCGGGGTGCGGCAGGTGCTCCGGCGGGGTGGGACGCGAGCCCATTCGCCCGGGGCGAGGGGGTGTTTCCTAGGCCCGTACCGCCCCCGCGATCCCCGTGATCGTCTCCGGGCCCACTCGGCAGCAGCCCCCGATCAGGCGTGCTCCCTTGTCGCGCCAGGTGCGGACCTGGGACGGGGTGAAGGTGGAGCGGCCCTGCCACGTGCGGGTGCGGGCGTTCCAGGACTCACCGCTGTTCGGGTAGACCACCACCGGCTTGCCGGTGGTGCGGGCCGCCGTTGTGATCGCCGCGTCCACGTCCTGCGGCGCGCAGCAGTTCACGCCGACCGCGATCACCTCGTCCGCGTCGGCGGCGAGCGCGAAGGCATCCCGCAGCGGCTGGCCCGCGCGGGTGCGGTCACCGGCCACGGAGTACGACAGCCAGACCGGGACCCCGAGTCCGCGTACCGCCCGCAGCAGCGCCCGCGCCTCGTCGGTGTCCGGGACCGTCTCCAGGGCCAGCACATCGGGACCGGCGGCGGCCAGGACCTCCAGACGAGGGCGGTGGAAGCGTTCGAGCGCGTCGACGCTCAGGCCGTAGCGGCCCCGGTACTCCGAGCCGTCGGCGAGCATCGCGCCGTACGGGCCCACGGACGCCGCCACCCACAGCGGCCGCTCCGCCTGCGCCCGGCGGGCCGCCGCACGGGCCAGTTCCACGCTCAGCGAGAGGAGCCCGGCCGCCCGCTCCGGTCCGATCCCGCGGCCCGCGAACCCCTCGAAGGTGGCCTGGTAGCTCGCGGTGATCGCCACGTCGGCGCCGGCCTCGAAGTAGGCGAGGTGCGCCTCGGTGATGGCCTCGGGCCGCTCCGCGAGCAGCCGCGCCGACCACAGCTCGTCACTCAGGTCGTGCCCCGCGGCCTCCAGCTGGTTGGACATCCCGCCGTCGAGGACGACGGGACCGGCCGCGAGGGCCTGGACGAAGGTGGTGGCGCTGGTCATGTCCTGACGCTAGTCGAACAGTGGTCGAGCGGCCGGTCGTGACCGGTGCGTGGGCACAGCGTCGTGATGGGGGATCAGGTCGTTCCGGTGATCGCCGTCAGGGCCTCGCGCAGGGCCCGGTCGCCAGGCGGGCCGGCGGGCCAGCGGGCGCCGACATGGCCGTCCGGGCGTACCAGCAGCGCCCCGTGCGGGCCGAGGTCTCCCAGGCCCGCGGGCAGCCGCTCGACGCGCAGCGGCCAGGGCGGGGCGAGCTGCCCTTCCCAGGCGGCGGGGTCGGGGGTGAGCAGGGTGAACCACTCGCCGAAGGTGTCGAGCGTGGAGCGCTCCGGTGCCAGCCAGAGGTGCGGCATACGGTGCCCGGGGCGCGTGGTGGGGACGTAGTCCGTGCCCTCGTCGTCCGGCTCGGGCGGGGCGCTGCCGTCCGGGAGCACGGCGCCGGAGTCGTAGGCGACGCCGAGCACCAGCCCGAGCTGCGCGAAGTACCGCTCCGTCCACGGCAGTTCGACCTGTTCCGAGGGCGCGGCCCCGCTCGCCGACTGTTCCTGGCGCCGGGCCTGCACCTGGAACAGCAACTGGGCGTTGGCCACCGCCTGGGCGAGCGTCCGGTGGGCGACGGGGACCCGTTCGCGCTCGTAGCTGTCCAGCAGGCCCGGTCCGGCCCACCCGCGCAGGACGCCGGCCACCTTCCAGCACAGGTTGTGCACATCGGCGATCCCGGCGTTCATGCCCAGGCCGCCCACCACGGGCACCGCATGGCAGGCGTCACCGGCGAGCAGGACGCGGCCTCGGCGGAAGCGCTCGGCGACGAACGCGTTCATCACCCAGTGCTGCACCCGCAGCACGTCCACCCGCACATCGGTTCCGGTGCCGAGCGTGTGCGTGACGAGACCGGCCCAGTCGGTGTGCCCGGGGTCGGCGGGGGTGGCGCCGACCCAGGCCCAGCCGCCCTCGGGGTAGAGCGGGATGACGGAGCCGTGGGGGGCCACATAGAGACCGGCGGGGTGCCGCGCGCACCAGCGGCCGAGGTCGGCGTCGAAGACCACGGTGGTGACGTCGGCGATCGCCCCGGGGCCGGCGGTGCCGATGCCGAGCAGGTCCCGGACGGTGGAGTGCGCGCCGTCGGCGGCGAGCAGACAGCGGGCCCGGACCCGCGTGTGCTCGCCGCTCCCGTGGTCGACGAGGTGGGCCACCACCCCGTCCTCCTCCTCGGTCAGGCCGGTGAGTTCGACCCCGAACCGCGCCGGCGCGGACGCCGCGGCCAGCAGATGCGGTTCGAGCCGGTCCTGCGAGGTCATCACCCCGAGCGCCGGGCTCTCGGCCACCGGCGCCTCGATCCCGACCAGCGCCGCGGAGGCGAAGTCGGGGGCGGCCAGGGTCTCCCGGAAGCGGATGCGGCCGTACTCCGGCCCGAACGCGGACGCCGTGATCTTCCCGTCGATCCCGAGCAGCCGGAAGATCTCCATCGACCGCACGTTGACCAGCCGGGACCGCGGAAAGGGCGACAACTGCCGGTGCTTCTCGACCAGCAGGACCCGCAGGCCCCAACGCTCGCACAGGGCCCGGGCGGTGAGCCCGACAGGCCCTCCGCCGACGATCAACACCTCTACCTCGTCGTCCACGGGGACGTCCTGATCCACCATACGTTGATTTCATCACTTGTTGAGTTCAGTGGCAATGGGGTTGAGCTCGTCCCGTCGGACCCGTTGACCTTCCCGTAACACACCCATACCTTTTCGGCGTTCGCCATGTCAGATGTTGTTCGCAATGCCGAACCGATCCGAGGAGAGTGCGTGAGATGAGACGTGCGTACGCCACCCTGCTCGCCCTCTGTCTGGCGCTCGCCGGAGCCCTGGCCATCGCCGGTCCCGCCCGGGCGGCACCGCAAACCGTCACCAACGGCACCCAGTTCACCGACACATCGGGCAACCCGGTGCACGCGCACGGCGGCGGCGTCATCAAGGTCGGCGCGTACTACTACTGGTTCGGCGAGAACCGCAACGCCGACAACACCTTCCGGTACGTCTCCGCCTACCGCTCCACGGACCTGAAGAACTGGGAGTTCCGCAACCACGTCCTGACCGAGGCCACCGACCCGGAGCTGGCCACCGCCAACATCGAGCGGCCCAAGGTCATGTACAACGCGGCCACCGGCACGTTCGTGATGTGGATGCACAAGGAGAACGGCACCGACTACAGCGAGGCGCGCGCGGCCGTCGCCGTCTCCGACACCGTGGACGGCGACTACACCTGGCGGGGCAGCTTCCGCCCGCTCGACCGGCACATGTCCCGGGACATCACGGTCTTCGTCGACACCGACGGCACCGGTTACATGGTCTCGGCCGCACGGGACAACTACGACCTGCACATCTACCGGCTGACCGCCGACTACACCGGCATCGCCGCCCTGGTCGCCGACCCCTGGCACGGTGGCCATCGCGAGGCCCCGGCGCTGTTCAAGCGCAACGGCGTGTACTTCATGCTGACCTCGGGTGCCACCGGCTGGAACCCCAACCAGCAGCAGTACGCCACCGCGACCTCGCTGTCCGGCCCGTGGACCGCCATGAGGAACGCCGGCGACGCCACGGCGTACGGCTCGCAGACCGCGTACGTCCTTCCCGTGCAGGGGACTTCGGGCACCTCCTACCTCTACCTCGGCGACCGCTGGGGCAACTCCTTCGGCGGGACCGTCAACGACTCCCGGTACGTGTGGCTGCCGCTGACCTTCCCGAACGCGACCACCCTGTCGATGGCCTGGACCCCGGAGGTCACGGTCGACACAGCCACCGGCTCGCTCACCGGCACGAACGCGACGTACTACTCGCTGACCGCCCGGCACTCCGGCCGGTGCGCCGACGTGACCAGCCAGTCGCAGTGGCAGGGCGCCCAGCTCAAGCAGTACGACTGCAACGGCGGCGGCAACCAGCGCTACTGGTTCAAGCCGGTCGGCGGCGGCCACTACCAGCTGATGGCCCGGCACAGCTCCCTGTGCGTCCAGGAGAACGCGAACACGGTGACGCAGGAGACCTGCGCCGCCTCGGCGGTGAACCAGCAGTGGTCGCTGACCACCACCGGCTCCTACGTCACCGTCGTCTCCCGCGCCACCGGCGAGTGCCTGGACGTGAATGGCGCGTCCACCGTCAACTCCGCCGCGATCATCACGTACACCTGCAACGGAGGAACGAACCAGCAGTGGACGCGCGCAAGTTGAGACGCATCAGCGTCACCCTGTCGGCAGCCGTGGCGCTGAGCGCAGCGCTCAGTGCGGTCCCCGCACACGCCGGTGAACCGGCGCCGGGCCTGGCGAACTGCACCGCCTCCGCCTGCCACTTCGACCTCCCGCCCGGGACGTACGACGTGAAGGTGCTGCTGGGCGACGACACGGAGTCGAGTACGGCCATCACCGGCGAGACCCGGCGCGCCCTGCTCCCCGAGACGGCGGCGGGCGCCGGTGAGCGCGTCGCCCGCAGCTTCACCGTGGACGTCCGCACCCCCGAGGGCGAACCCACCGGCCCCGCCGGAACCGCGGGGCTCGACCTGGCCCTCGGCGGCTCGGCCCCCGCCCTGGCCGGCATCCGGGTCACCCCCGCCCGGCACGCCCGCCAGATCCTCCTCATCGGCGACTCCACGGTCTGCGACCAGCCCGGCGACCCCTACTACGGCTGGGGCCAACAGCTCCCGCAGTACCTCCGCAAGGGCCTGTCGGTCGCCAACCACGCCGATTCCGGGGAGAGTACGGTCACCTATCTCGGGAACCCGCTGCTGTGGGCCACCGTCCAGCCGCGGATCCACCCCGGCGACCTCGTCCTCGTCCAGCTCGCGCACAACGACAAGACCACCGACGAGGCCACCTACCGCGCCAACCTGGAGGCCCTGGTGGCGGGCGTGCGCGAGCGGGGCGGTGAACCCGTGCTCGTCACCCCGGTCGTGCGGCGCTGGTTCAACGCCGACGGCACGCTCGACAACGGCACCGCGCTGCTGGTGAACGGCCTGGGCGTGGACCATCCGGCGGTCGTCCGTTCGGTCGCCGCGGCCGAGGGCGTGCCGCTGATCGACCTGACGGCGAGGACGAAGGCGCTGGTCGAGTCGCTCGGCGTGGAGGGCTCCAAGTCCCTCTACCTGTACAACGAGAAACGGGACAACACCCACACCTCGGTGCGGGGAGCCACCGCGTACGCGGAGCTGGTCCGTGACGAACTCCTCCTCCAGGGGCTGGTGCCCGAGGGCCTGGTGAGGGTGGGATGAACCCCTGGGGCGCCTCGACCGGAACCGGGGCGCCCCAGGTCTGTGTCCCGAGCCATCTGGAGAACCGATGCAGCTGCCTCCCGACGACCGCATCCTCAGCCCCCGCACCGGCTGGACCCGCACCCACTGGGAGGCGGCCGCCGACGCCCTGCTCGCCGCGGTGGAGCCGTACGCCACCGCCGACCGCGCCCTCTACCACTTCCCCGGCGACCGGGTGAGCGCCTCCGGCCGCCTCTCCGACGGCCTGGAGGGCTACGCCCGTACGCTGCTGCTGGCGGCCTTCCGCCGCGACGAGACCGCACTCGGACGCTACGCCGCGGGACTGGCCGCGGGCGTCGCCGGGGTATGGCCCCGCGTCGGGCACCGCAGCCAGCCCCTGGTGGAGGCGGCCTCCATCGCGCTGGCCCTGCGGCTGACCCGCCCGCTGCTGTGGGACCGCCTGGACGACACCGTGCGACAGCGGGCGGCGGTCTGGCTGGGCGACGCGCTCACCGCCGAACCCTGGCCGTGCAACTGGGAGTTGTTCCCGGTCACCGTCGGCGGCTTCCTGGGTTCGATCGGCCATCAGCCGGAGGTGTCCCGCAAGGCGGTCGACCGGGGCCTGGAACGCATCGAGCAGTGGTACGTGGGCGACGGCTGGTACACCGACGGCGACGGCCGCAAGTTCGACTACTACAACGGCTGGGCGATGCACCTCTACCCGGTGCTGCACGCCTGGCTGGCGGACGACCCGGAGCTGCTGGCCCGGTACGGCGGCAGACTCGCCCGCCATCTCCAGGACTACGCCCACCTGTTCGCCGCCGACGGCGCCCCCCTGCACCAGGGCCGCTCCCTGACGTACCGCTTCGCGACGACGGCCCCCCTGTGGCTGGGCGCCCTGACGGGCCACACCCCCCTGCCACCGGGCGAGACCCGGCGCCTCGCCTCGGGCGCCCTGCGCTACTTCCTGGAACGGGGCGCGGTCGACGAACGGGGCCTGCTGACCCTGGGCTGGCACGGCCCCGAACCCGCCCTGCTCCAGGACTACTCGGGCCCGGCCTCCCCGTACTGGGCGAGCAAGGGCTTCCTGGGACTGCTGCTGCCGGCGGAGCACGAGGTGTGGACGGCGACGGAGGAACCGGGCCCCGCGGAACGCTCCGACGCGGCGTACCCGGTGACCCCGCCCAACTGGCTGCTCCACTCCACCGTCTCGGACGGCCTGGTCCGCCTGCACAACCACGGCAGCGAGGAGGTCCGTTACGACCCGTACTACACGCGGCTGGCCTACTCGACGTCGACGCGGCCGGCACCGTCGTACGACAACACCGTGTTCGTGGGCGACGACCCGAGCCGCACGGACATCGAGCCGCTGGGCGTGGGCGACGGCTGGGCGGCCTCCCGCCACACCGTCTCCCCGGGCGTCCGGGTGACGAGCGTGGTGCTCGTGCACGGTGCCGTGGAGGTGCGGATCCACCTGGTGGTGGGGGCGGAGCCGGGGACGCCGGTACGGGTGACGGGCTGGCCCGCGGGAGACGGCGTCCGGGCGGAACTGGCACCGGCCCTCGCCCTGGACGAGGAACTCAGGGGAGCCATGGGGGACGGGCCCACGCTCTTCGCCGCCCTCGCCCGTCTCACCGGGGAACCGGATCCGGCCGAGCTGGCGGGGACGGCCACGCTGAGCGCGGAGGACGCCGGGGAGGTCGTCGTGGAGTGGGCCGAGGGTCCGGAGGCCCGGGTCCGGGTGGGGGACGGGTCGGTGGACGTGTCCATCGTTCGGCGGGGGCCGAACGGACCGGGGCCCACCATGGCCGCATGACCGCCTTCGCCCGCCTCCACCACACCGGCGAACCCCTCCTCCTGCCCAACGCCTGGGACCACGCCTCCGCCCTGGCCCTGGCCGGCGAGGGCTTCCGGGCCGTCGGCACCAGCAGCCTCGCCGTCGCCGCGGCGGCGGGACTGCCGGACGGCGCCTCGGTGACCCGGGACGACACGCTACGGCTCGCCCTCACCCTCGGGAGCGGGCCGTTCCTGCTCTCCGTCGACGCGGAGGGCGGGTTCAGCCAGGACCCGGACGCCGTCGGGGAGTTCGCACGGCACCTGGCCGCCGTCGGCGCCGTCGGCGTCAACCTGGAGGACGCACTGGGGTCCGCGGACCTGCACGCCGCGAAGATCGCCGCCGTCAAGCGGGCCGTACCGCACCTCTTCGTCAACGCGCGCACCGACACGTACTGGCTGGGGGACGGGGACGAGGGGGAGACGCTGCGCCGGCTCGACCTCTACCAGCAGGCGGGCGCCGACGGGGTGTTCGTCCCGGGCCTGACCGACCCCGCGCGGATCGGCGCCCTGGTCCGGCACCTCGACACCCCGCTCAACATCCTCTGGTCGCCCGCCGGACCGGCCCTTGCGCACCTCGCGGACCTCGGCGTGCGCCGCGTCAGTCTCGGGTCGCTGCTGTACCGGCGGGCGCTGGGCGCGGCCCTGGAGACGGTGGCGGACATCCGGGCCGGGCGGGCCCCCGGCGGGACCACACCGACCTACGCCGAGGTGCAACGGGCGGCTCAGGCACCGGACTTCGGCTCGCACGGCCAGTGCACCAGCGCCACGTGAAGCGCCTCCACCGCCCGGTCCCAGGAGCGGCGGACGTCCCTGGGCGCGCCGAAAGCACCCGCCGACTCCAGGGCGCAGTAGCCGTGGAAGGTGCTGCGCAGCAGGCGCACCGCGTCCGTCAGGTCGGGTTCCTCCAGGCCGTACCCGCGGAGCATGCCGTAGGTGATGTCGGCGGTGCGGCGCAGGGCGGGGGAGTCCGTCAGCAGGGCCCGGTCCACCGGGAGCTGGGTCGCCGCGTAGCGGCCGGGGTGTTCCAGGGCGTACGCCCGGTAGGCGTCCGCGAAGGCGGCGAGGGCGTCCTTGCCCGCCCGGCCGGCGACCGCCAGGGCGATCCGGTCGATCATCTCGCCGCCCGCCAGCAGCGCGATCCGCGCCCTGAGGTCCTTGAGGCTCTTGACGTGCGAATACAGGCTGGCGTCCCGCACGCCGAAGTGGCGGGCCAGCGCGGAGAGGGACACCTTCTCCAAGCCGACCTCGTCGGCCAGCTCGGCCGCCGCCGCCGTGAGCCGCTCGGCGGTCAGTCCCGCACGCGCCATGACACCGCCCTCCGGACCCAGTGCGCCTGGGGAGCAGCCTAGTCGTCCTGGGCAGCGGCTGCCCTCGCCCGTCCGCTCAGCCGATCGGCGCGTAGAGCACGCCCAGCTTGTCGATCTCCTGGCCCGACCGTCCCGTGAAACCGGCGATCTGCCACCCCGGGGGCGCGGTGAAGGTCGTGGCGTCGGAGGTCGCCGTACCGGCCGACAGGGTCCGGCCCCGGTCCGTGGTGAAGGCCGCCGAGAAGATCCTGGTCCGGCCGTCCTTCTGACCCCGTGTCAACCGCACCGAGGTGAGGTGCTCGCCGGAGCCCAGGGTCAGGGAGGCCGCGGTGCCGCCCGTGCCACCGTGGACTAGGGCCGTACCGCCGTCGTGGGTGAGCGCCACGGCGTCCAGCCGGGAGCCGCCGCGCAGGGTGAGGGTCCGGGGGGAGGCGGTTCCCGGCAGATCGTCGGCGTCGGTGAACGCCGTCCCGTGCGGGCCGCCGAAGAAGTCGCTCGCCCTCAGGGACGGGCTGAGGGAGTAGGAGAAGCCGACGGTGTGCGGGAAGTGGTCGGAGAGGTGTGCGCCGTCGTCGCGGAGGAAGGACGCCCACGCGTTGTGGTAGCGGGTGGCGTTCAGGGACACGAGGGCGCTGCCCCGGTAGAGGACCTTGTCGACCACCTCGCAGCCGTCCGTCGGCGCCGCCGCGTCGCAGACCAGGGCGTCGCTGCCCGGCGCGGGCGCGGTGCCGCCCCGGACCAGGTCGACCCACGGGTCCCGCAGGCCGTTCTCCGACAGCAGCGTGCGGATGTTGTCGCCCGCGCGCGTGTAACGCGTGTTGGTGTCGCCCATGACGATCACGGCGTTGCCCGCGGAGTTGGCCCGGATGAAATCCGACAGCTGGTCGATGTTGGCGCGGCGGGCGGCGAGGGCGGCGTCGGTGACATCGGCGTTGGTGTGGACGTTGTAGAGGTCCACGAAGACGCCCTCCGCGAGCCGGACCCGGGCCAGCGTGAACCCCTTGGGGGTCAGGCAGTCCGTGCCCGTGCAGTCGTTCCAGTCGACCCGCTCGAAGTCCTCGAAGGCGAAGTGGGACAGGGTGTTCAGGCCGTCGCCGACCCCCGCCCCGCCGCTGGTCGCGGTGCGGTGGGGGTGGGTGTCGTGGGCGTACAGGGAGGCGTGGTAGTTGAAGTCCTCCTGGACATGGACGATGTCGTACGGGCCGAGCCGCTGACCGATGAGCGGGGTGTTCGTCGCCGGGTCGCTGTCGCCGAGGCCGAGGGGGAGGCCGGCGATGTTGTAGGTCAGCACGTCGAAGGAGCCGGAGGCGGCGGCGGTCGCGGGGCCCGCGCCGGTGGCGGTGAGGCCGGTGAGGGCCAGCGCGGCGGCCGCGAGGGTGCCGAGGACTCGTCTCATGGTGGCGGTGTCTCCGTCGGGTGGGGGGAGCGGGCGGCTGCGGTGGAACCTGAACGCAGTTCAGGTTCGGCGTCAACTGCCCTGACGTGCAAGGCCCGTTGGGAAAACTGTGCAAGGCGTGGTGATCCGCCGTGTGCGGGGCATGCGGCGGCAACGCGGTGCTTGTTCAACGTTCATGTTTCGGCTCGATCCTCCACAGGCGGCGTGGTCGCGCCGCGGAAGGCAGCCGCGGACAGTCGGCGGCAACCGGGAGGGCGTCATGGGACACGGGCATCATCACCACCACCATCACCACGGACACGACCACGACCACGCGGAGGTCACGGCGCTGCCCGCCGCCTTCGACATCGACGTCCCCGACGAGGCCCTCACCCCCGAGCAGCAGTCGCGCCGCTCGCTGCTGCGCCGCGCCGGCCTGCTCGGCGCGGGCCTGGCCGCCGGCAGCGTCCTCGCCTCCCAGGCGACGCCCGCCGCGGCCGCCGCCCCAGCGGGGCGCCGCACGAACGGCTTCCTGTGGCTGGCCGGCGACCACCACATCCACACCCAGTACAGCAGCGACGGCAAGTACCGCGTCGTCGACCAGGTCCGCCAGGGCGCCAAGCACGGCATGGACTGGCTCGTCATCACCGACCACGGCAGCGCCACGCACGCCAGGATCGGCGTCGAGAAGGTCAACCCGGACATCCAGCAGGCCCGGTCCGCCTACGAGGACACCCTTGTCTTCCAGGGCCTGGAGTGGAACATCCCGGCCGCCGAGCACGGCACGGTCTTCGTCCACCCGGGCAAGAACGAGGTCTCCGTCCTCAAGCAGTTCGAGACCGACTACGACGGCAGCGTCAAGGGCGCCTCCGACTCCACGCCCGCCAACGAGGCCCTCGCCATCGCGGGCCTGAACTTCCTCGCGGAGCAGGTGCAGCGGCGCAAGGTCAAGGACGCGCTGATGCTCGCCAACCACCCGGCGCGGCGCGGTGTCGACTCCCCGCACGAGATCCGCGGCTGGCGGGACGCGACCGGCGCGGACCGGCAGATCGCCGTCGGTTTCGAGGGCGCCCCCGGTCACCAGGCCGCCGGTCTGCCCGCGCCGCTCGGCATGGCCCGCGCCCGCGGCATCTACGACAACAACCCCGGCGCCAACTCCTTCGCCGGGTACCCGCCGGAGAGCTACCGCACCTGGGGCGGCTTCGACTGGATGACCGCGACCGTCGGCGGCCTGTGGGACAGCCTCCTCGCCGAGGGCAAGCCGTGGTGGATCACCGCCAACTCCGACTCCCACCAGGTCTACGCCGACACCGCCGCGCGCGGCGGCGGTGACTTCACCGCCAACGGCCGCTACGACGACCCCGTCTACGCGGGCAAGATCGACGTCACCCAGGGCGACTACTGGCCCGGCCAGTACAGCCGTACCCACGTCGGCGCCGACGGCTTCTCCTACGCCGCCGTCATGGACGGCATCCGCGCCGGACGGATCTGGGTGGACCACGGCCAGCTCATCAGCGGGCTCGACGTGCGGGTCTCCGGCGGCAGCCGGTGGGCCACCCTGGGCGGCGCGCTGCACGTGAAGAAGGGCACCCAGGTCACCCTGAGCGTGGACATCGCCCTGGCCGGCGGCCCCAACTGGGCGGGCTTCACGCCGAAGCTGGCGCGCGTCGACGTCATCCAGGGCGACATGACGGGCGCGGCGGCGGACAAGGACACCCTCACGGCGCCCACGGCCAAGGTCGTCAAGTCGTACGAAGTGGACAAGGCGTCCGGCACCGTGCGGCTGACCTACCAGCTCGGCCGGGTGGACCGGCCGCTGTACGTCCGGCTGCGCGGCAGCGACGGCAACCGGTCCGCCGTCGGCGCGATGGGCGCCGCGGTCGACCCGGCGGGCCCGGCCATCGACGTCGTCGGTGACGCCGACCCGTGGGTGGACCTGTGGTTCTACTCCAACCCGGTGTGGGTCCTGCCGTCGTGACCCCGGGGTACGCCGTCACCGTCGACCCGGAGCTGCGGGACCTGCGCGCGGCCGATCATCTGCTCCTGAAGCTGGCGGCCGAACTCGCCCTCCCCGAGGACATGTTCGGCTGCACGCACCTGGTGCGCGACGACCGGCCCCGCGTCGCCCTGTCCTTCGCCCTGCCGACCGAACCCCTCCTGCGCACCGCCCTGGAGGCGCTCACCGGCCAGGGGTACGCGGTGACGCCCGGACTGCCGGACCCGGTCGGCCGGGCCGTGGCGTACCCCGGCTGCACCGCGCTCACCGGCACGCTGACGGTCGCGGAACTGCTCGGCCGCTCCGCGATCGACACGGTGACGGTCCTCGGCACCGCGGAGCCCCCGCCCCCCGAGACCCGCCTCGTCACCCGGGACCACGTCCGCCCGCAGTGGCAGGCGGGCACCCTGGTCCTCGCCACGATGCCCGCGGCGGGCGGAGTCCTGGTCCCCTTCGAGGTACCGGATCCGACGCCGTGCTGCGCGGACCACTGAAGGGGCCCCAGGGGCTCAGCCGGCCTCCGAGAACACGAAGCCGAACTGTGCCGGCCGGGCCCGCAGGACGTACCGCGGCAGCGGGCCCGGCCCGCAGGACTGGGAGCCGATGCCGTGCAGGGCGTGGTCCAGGTTGACCCACACCCCCTTCCCCGGCGTCAGGTCGGTGAGGTGGCGGGCCGCGTCCAGCTGCTCGCTCGTCCAGCGGCGGGCGGTGAACCAGAACTCGGGGTCGCCCTCGATGCGCAGACCTCCCAGTTCCACCCAGCGGACGTCGGAGCGGGCGCCGTTCTCCTGCGGGCGGACGTACGGCGTCTGCAGGGCGTCCACCGTGGACCGCCAGCGGCCGAGCCGCGACGCCGACCTGGAGTCGGGGTACGCCTCGCCCGGCCCGCCCCCGAACCAGCTCACCGGGTCCGCCTCGGCGAGCCCGAAGCGGATGCCGAGCCGGGGCAGCGGCACCGTCCAGTCGCCCTCCGGGGTCACCGACACGGCCAGCCGCAGCCGGTCCCCGTCCGCGCTCCAGCGGTAGACGGTGCGCAGGCCGATCTCCCGGGCGGCGGGGGCCACCCGGGTGCGGACCGTCAGCGCCCCGGAATCCCACTCCACCGCGTCCCGCCGGTGCTGCATCCGGTGCAGGCCGAGCGTGCGCCACAGCGGTCCGTGGCGCAGGCCCGTCTGCCACTCCGCGCCGTCGTCGTTGTCCGTGGTCGCCCGCCACACGTCGAGGCGGGGCGCGCTCATCTCCACGGCGCCGACCCTCAGCAGCGATCCGGTGCGGGCGTCGAAGACCGCCGGACCGAGGCGGATCAGCCCCTCGGCGAGGACGGGACGGCTGCTCGCGGTCACCGTCGGCCTCACCCGCCCGGTGACCGGGAGTTGGGTCCACGCCACCTCGTGCCCCTGCGGGGCCCACGCGGTGTCCTCGGCCAGCACCGCCCGCAGCGTCCACCGCGCCTCGCCGTCCCGGGTGCCGGCGGGCGGCTCGGGCAGCTTCACGTCCGCCGACGCGCCCGGCGCCGGCTGCGGCATCGCCAGCACACCGGCCTGAACCGTCTCGCCGTCCACCTGGTACGACCACTCCAGCGTGAGCGACGACAGGTCCGCGAAGTCGTACCGGTTGACGACGCGTACGGTGCCGTCGGCGCCGTCGCCCTCGAACCGGACCGGCTCGATGACCTTCTTGTACTCCACGAGCCCCGGCGACGGCGTCCGGTCCGGGAAGAGCAGCCCGTCGCAGACGAAGTTGCCGTCGTGCAGCTCCTCCCCGAAGTCGCCGCCGTAGGCGTAACCGAACCCGGGATGCCTGATGCCGTGGTCGATCCACTCCCAGACGAAACCGCCCTGGAGCCGTTCGTACCGCTCGAACAGCGCCTGGTACTCGGCGAGTCCGCCCGGTCCGTTGCCCATGGCGTGTCCGTACTCGCAGAGAATGAAGGGCAGTTCACGCCGCTTGCGGGTGCCGCCGTCGAGCCCCTGCCCGATCCGCTCGACCTCGTCGTGGAAGGCGTACATCCGCGAGTACACATCGGTGTCCCGGCAGTCCCGGTCGCCCTCGTAGTGCACCAGGCGCCCGGGGTCGCGGGCGCGGATCCACTCGGCCATCGCGGTCAGGCCCCGTCCGGTGCCGGCCTCGTTGCCCAGCGACCAGATCACGACCGACGGGTGGTTCTTGTCCCGCTCGACCGTCCGGGCCACGCGGTCCAGCAGGGCCGGGGTCCACCGGTCGTCGTCGACGGGGTTGTCCCGCCAGTCCTGCTCGGTGAAGCCGTGGGTCTCCAGATCGCACTCGTCGACGACCCACAGGCCCAGCTCGTCGCAGAGGTCGAGGAAGGCGGGGTGCGGCGGATAGTGGGAGGTGCGGACCGCGTTGATGTTGTGCCGCTTCATCAGCAGCACGTCCTCGCGCATGGTCCCCGGGTCCAGGGCGCGGCCCTTCTCCGGGTGCCACTCGTGCCGGTTGACGCCCTTGAACAGCACCGCCCGGCCGTTGACCTTGATCAGGCCGTCCTGGAGGACGACCGTGCGGAAGCCGATCCGCAACGGGACGCGCTCGCCCCCGGTCGCCAGGACGCCGTCGTACAGCCGTGGTGTCTCCGCGGTCCACGGCTCCACCACGGCCGTCACCGCCTCGCCGGTCGCCGCGTCGACGCCCAGCTCGGGCACCGTCACCCGCCCGGCGACCTCGGAGTCCACCCGGAGCGTGCCCTCGCCGGTGAGATGGTCGTAGGAGGCGTGTACGGCGAAGTCGCCCACGGCGCCCGGCGGGCGGTACAGCAGGGTGACATCACGGAAGATGCCGGGCAGCCACCACTGGTCCTGGTCCTCCAGGTACGAGCCCGCCGACCACTGGTGGACCCGGACGGCCAGCACATTGCCGCCCGGCCGCAGCAGCCGCCCGACCGCGAACTCGTGCGGCAGCCGGGAGCCCTTGAACTCGCCCAGCTCGGTGCCGTTCAGCCAGACCCGGGCGCAGGACTCGACGCCGTCGAAGCGGAGGGTGGTGTCACCGTCCGCGGGCCAGTCGCCGGGCAGGTCGAAGACGCGCAGGTGATCGCCGGTCGGGTTCTCGGTCGGGACGTGCGGCGGGTCCACCGGGAAGGGGTAGAGGTGGTTGGTGTAGTGGGGCGCGCCGTGTCCCTGGAGGACCCAGTGGCCGGGGACCGACACCTCGGCCCAGTCCCCGGCGTCGTAGCCCCGCGCGGCGAACGAGTCATCCTCGGCGTCCGCGGTGGCCGACAGCCTGAAGCGCCAACTGCCGTTCAGGGACAGTGATCTCGCGTCCGAAGCGGCGTACCAGGCCCGCGGCGGCAGGGCACCGCGGCCGGGGGAGACGTCCTCGACATAGCTGACGTCGGTGGTGCGGAAAGTCATCGGTCTCCTCGGTCAGCCCTTGATGCCGGTCTGCGCGATCCCCTGCACCAGCCAGCGCTGCAGGAACAGGAACACGAACACCAGGGGCAGGATGGAAAGGGCGGTGGCCATGAAGATCAGATGGAAGTTGACGGTCTGGTTGGTCATGTACGAGGAGAGCGCCACCTGCACCGTCCAGGCGCTGGGGTCCTGGCCGATGACCAGCGGCCACAGGAAGGAGTTCCAGCCGCTGATGAAGGTGATGGTGGCCATGGCCGCGAAGAAGTTCAGCGAGTTCGGCACCACGACACGCCAGTACGCGCCCCAGTAACCGAGCCCGTCCACGCGCGCCGCCTCCTCCAGTTCCTTCGGGAATCCCAGGAAGTACTGCCGGAACAGGAAGCAGGTGAAACCACTGAACAGACCGGGGACGATCAGGCCCCGGTAGGTGTCCACCCAGCCCAGCGAGGAGACCAGCACGAAGCTGGGCACGAAGGTCACCGCGGTCGGCACCATCAAGGTCACCAGCACGGCGTAGAAGACCTTGTCGGCGTGCCGGTAGGGGATGCGGGCCAGGGCGTAGCCGGCGAGCGAGCACACCAGCAGGGTGCCGACCGTGTGCAGGACGCCGACGATCGCCGAGTTCCCGAGGGCGCGGGCGAAGTCGACGGTCGGGTCGTCGAAGGGCTCGGTGATGTTGCCCCACTGGATGTCGGTGGGGAAGAACTTCCAGTCCTCGCCGGTGATCTCCGGGTCGGTCATCAGGGCGTTGCGGACGATCAGATAGAAGGGGACGAGGAAGAGGAAGGCGGCGACGCCGGTGGCGGCGTAGAGGCCCGCCGAGCCGAGGACCCCGCCACGCCTGGCCTTGCTCACGTGGATCCCTCCCTTCTGCCGAAGCCCAGGAACCTGCCCTGGAGCAGGGTGACGACGCAGATCAGCAGGGTCAGGATCATCGCGCCCGCGCTGCCGGCGCCGTAGTCCTGGTTCTCGCCCAGGGCGATGTAGTACAGCTCGACCAGGGGCGGGCGGCCCCAGGTGGAGTTGGTGAGCAGGTTGAAGAACTCGTCGAACGCCTGGTACGCCTGCACCAACAGCAGCAGGATCACCGCCGTCGAGGTGGCCCTGAGCTGGGGCAGCGTGATGTACCGGAAGGTCTGCGGGCCCCGCTTGGCGCCGTCGATGGCGGCGGCCTCGTACAGCTCCTGCGGGATGTTCTGCAGGGCCGCCAGGAACAGGATCATGAAGAAGCCGGCCTGCAGCCAGAGCCGTACGGTGAGGATGACCAGCCAGTACCAGGGCGGGTCGGGGCTGGCCAGCCAGGCGATGTCGTCGATGCCGAACCAGCCGAGCACGGTGTTCATGAGGCCGAACCGGACCCCGCTGAAGATCGACATCTTCCAGATCAGCGAGGCGGCGACGTAACTGACCGCCGTCGGCAGGAAGAACACCGACCGGAAGAACGCCCGCATGAACCGCAGCCGGTTCACCATCAGCGCGAGGCCGAGCGAGAACGCCCACGTGGTGGGCACGATGAACGCGGCGAACACGGTGAAGGTGACGAGCGAGCCGGTGAAGTCGTCGTTCGACAGCATGTAGCGGTAGTTGTCGAACCCGATGAACTCGCTCGGGGTGACGGTGAAGCGGGCGTCGAAGAAGGAGAGCCACAGGCTCCAGCCGATCGGGACGTAGACGAAGAGCCCGAGGCCGATCAGGAACGGGCCGGTGAAGAGCCAGAAGGCGGCGGTGGGGTTGCCCCGCAGCCGTCGCGTGATGGTCGCCATGTCGCGGATACCTGACCGGCGGCTATCCGAAGAGCTTCTTCAGCTCGCGGTCGACCTTGCCGTCCGCCTTGTCCAGAGCCCCCTCGGGGTCCCCGTCCTGCCGTACGCAGTCGGCGAGGACGTCCTCGACGGCGTCGAGCATGGCCTGGGTGAAGCCGATGTTGTCGAAGTGGCCGTACTCGTTGAAGAGCTTGACGCCCTCGGCGGGCAGGCCCGACTTGAGCTTGTCGGCGGACTCGGCGAGCGAGGTGCGCGGCGGGATGTGGAAGCCGTAGGAGAGCGACCAGTCCTCCTGGTACTCCTTCTGGTCGATCCACAGCCACTTCACGTACTCCTTGGCCGCCTCGACGTTCTTGCCCTTGGCGTTGACGAACATCGACCAGCCGCCGTTGTAGACCGACGGCTTGCCCGCGTCGCCGACCTTCGGGAAGGGGAAGATGCCGAGGTCGTCGCCGAGCGCCTGCTGCATCTGCGGCATGGCCCACATCCCGCACCACTGGATGGCGGTCAGGCCCTGGTTGAGCGGGGAGGGGTCCCAGAAGTCGGTCGGGGCGCCGAGCAGGAGATCGCCGCTCTTGAACAGCCCCCGCAACTGGACGAGGCCGTCCTTGACCCCGTCGGTGTGGTAGGCGATCTCGTTGTTCTCGTCGAGGGTGTCGGCGCCGGCCGCCCAGATCAACGGCCGCATGATCGCGTCGAGTTCATTGCCGAGGAAGAGGCCCTTGACCTTGTCCGTGGTCAGCTTCGCGGCGGCCTCGATCAGCTCCTCCAGCGTCTGCGGCACCCCCACGCCCGCCTTCTCCAGCAGCGACTTGCGGTAGTAGAAGAACTGCGGGTCGTCGATCATCCGGACGCCGTATATCTTCCCGTCGACCGTGTGCGAGGCGATGTCGGCCTGGTTGAAGTCGTCCTTGACCGGGCCGACGATGTCGGTCAGGTCGGCCACCTGGCCGCTCCTGACGAGCTGGATCTGCGGATGGAACTCGAACAGGTCCGGGGCCTTGTCGGTGAGCAGCGCGGAGAACAGCTTGCTCTCGAAGTTGTCGCCGGTGATCCACTGCGTGGTGACGTCGGCTTCCCGGTACGCCTTGGCGTAGCGCTTGATGGCCTGTTCGGTGCCGGCCTCGCCGTACGCGTGGAAGTACTGCACCAGGCGCGCGCCCGAACCGGAGCCGCCACCACGGCCGTTGTTGCCGCCGCACGCCGCGAGGCCGCCGCCGGCGGCCAGGCCCATGGCGGCGCGCAGAACGGTGCGGCGGTCCCAGTTGCTGTTCCTCGTTGCCGACATCTGACGTCCTTGTCTCTAGACGGCTGCGCTTGCGGAGCGGGACGTTAACCTTCGGCCAATCCTTCGGCAAGGGGTTGGACGAAGTCGGTGCGAAGAGTTGTGCGGCGTTCGGGATGCCGTACAACTCCCGTCCGTCGTCAGGACGGTGAGGCGGTACGGGTCCTCTTGGGCTGCCTGCGTCCGGCGGACTGGAGGGCCCCTTCCAGCGCGAACGTGGCCGCGCCCAGGCACACCGGGTCGGTGGGGATGGGCGACAGGACGATCTCGGTGGCGGCCATCGGCCGCGGCAGCGCGTGCCGGGCGACGGCCTCGCGCACCTCGGCGACCAGCGGTTCGCCGAGGGCGGTCGCCACCCAGCTGCTGAGCACGACCACTTCGGGGTTGAACAGGTTGACCAGGTCGGCGATGCCGGTGCCCAGGTAGCGCACGGTGTCGCGGAGCACCTTGAGCGCCACCGGGTCCTGCGCCCGTACGCCCCGGGCCAGCGCGGCGATGGTGGCCGTCTGGTCCTCCGGGTGCAGCAGGGTGCTCCCGGGGCTCAGCTCCCGCAGGGTCAGCATGATTCCGGAGGCGCCGACGTACGCCTCCACGCAGCCGTGTTTGCCGCAGCGGCACAGCCGTCCGTCCAGGACGATGGTGGTGTGGCCCCACTCGCCGGCGCTGTTGCTGACCCCCCGGTGCAGCGCGCCGCCGAGGACGAGCCCGGCGCCCACGCCGGTCCCGAGGTTGACCACCACGGCGTCCCCGCGCCCGCGCGCGGCCCCGAACCACAGCTCGGCCACCGCGGAGGCGCGCAGCGGATTGTCCAGGTGCAGCGGGTAGGCGATGTGCTCGGTGAGCAGGTCCAGCAGTGGCACCTCGTGCCAGTCCCAGTTCGGCGCGTACTCCGAGACGCCGGTGGCCCGGTCGACCTGGCCCGGCACGCTGACCCCCACGCCGAGCACCCGCGCCCCCTCGACCCCGGCCTGCGCGACCACCGAGCCGACGGCGGCGGCGACATGCCCGACCACCTGCTCGGGCAGGCTCTCGCCGGGGCGGACGTCCTCCTCGGCGCGGGCCAGGACGTTCAGCGCGAGGTCGAACAGCTCGACATGGACGTACGTCTCCGCGATGTCGACGCCGATCAGCGCGCCGCCCGACGGGTTGACCGCGACCAGTCCCCGGGGCCGGCCGCCCGCCGAGTCCTCGAAGCCGACCTCGGTGATCATCCGCAGGTCGAGCAGTTCCCCGACGAGCGTGGCGACCGTGGCGAGGCTCAGCCCGGTGGCGGCCGCCAGCTCCTGCCGGGAGGTGGGCGACGCGGCGATGATCTGCCGCAACACCTCGTAGCGGTTCGCGGTGCGGATGTCTCGTGAGGTGCGCTTCACCGGGCCGGCCCCTGTCCCTCTCGCTCTGGCCGGTCGGCAGCGGCACCGGCGCGGCGCCAGGCTATGGGCCCCGGGGGAGGTTCGACAAGGGGTTAGGAAAGGGGCTGGAGGAAGTCGCTCAGGAAGGCGTTGGTGAAGGTGCCGCCCGGGTCCAGCGACCGGGCCAGCTCCCGGAAGTCACCGAGCCGCGGGTACCGCTCGCGCAGGGTGCCGGCCGGCGTGGTGAACACCTTCCCCCAGTGCGGCCGCGCGTCGAGCCCGTCCAGCGCCTCCTCCAGCCGCCGCACCACCGGCAGCACCGCCGCCGGGTCCGCGATCCAGGTGAAGTGCAGGGCCACCGTCTCCCGGCCGTACGACGGACTCAGCCACTGCTCGTCGGCGGCCACCGTCCGCACCTCGCAGATCTGCAGCACCGGCGCCACGGTCGTACGGATCGCGTCCAGCGCGCGCAGCGCGTCCATGGCGTACGGCCGGGGCAGCAGGTACTCGGACTGCAGCTCGTCGCCGCTGCTCGGGGTGAACTCCGCCCGGAAGTGCGGCAGTCGCTCGTGCCAGGGACCCGGGAGGCCGAACTGCTCGGTGCAGTTGACCGCGGGCATGCCCGGCACCGGGTGCATCTTCTCCGTCGCGGGCGTGGCCCAGGGGAAGGCGGGCAGCGGCTGGTCGGTGCGCCGCTTCAGCCACACCTGCCGAAAGCCCGGCGCCCGCCAGTCGGTGAACAGGCTGACGCTGTACGCCGCCCGGGCCACCGTCTCGAACTCCAGCCGCTCCAGCGGGAGTTCGGTGAAGACATGCTGCTCCACCTCATAAGCGGGCTCCAGGTCCAGGGTGAGCGCGGTGACCACGCCGAGCGCGCCGAGCGAGGTCACCGCCCCGCCGAACCGGGCGTCCTCCCGCCCGATCCGGACCGTCGACCCGTCCGCCGTCACCAGCTCCACCTCGCGCACGGGCGCGGCCAGCGAGCCGTTGGCCACCCCCGAGCCGTGGGTGCCGGTGGCGACGGACCCGGCCACCGAGATGTGCGGCAGGGACGCCATGTTCGGCAGCGCCAGTCCGTGTCCGTGCACCACCCGGGCCAGCTCCGCGTACCGCACCCCGCCGCCGACCCGCACGGTCCGGGCGGCGGTGTCCACGTCGATCGGGGCGGGCAGCCCGGCGAGCGACAGCAGCACCCCCCCGGCCCCCGGCTCGGCGATCTCGTTGAAGGAGTGCCCGCTGCCCAGCACCCGCACCCGGGCGCTCCCGGCCACCAGGGCCCTGAGCGCGTCGAGCGAGTGCGGGCGGTGCAGTTCCTTGGCGGCGTAGGTGATATTGCCGGCCCAGTTGGTGACCGTCTCCGTCATCCGTCGTCCCTCCCGGAGAGTGCGTGTGCGCCGAGCCTCTCATCCGCCCGTCCGGGCCCTGGGGCACAGTGGTGCATACCGGACGGATCCGCGGCACGAGGGGACCCGGCACGGATCACGCGCAGGCAGGGGCATACCGTGAGGAGTCGAACGCCTGAGCCGGGAGGAGACACGGGATGGGCAGCCGTACCGCGCTGGTCGAGGATCTGATGGAGCGCTTTCCGCACGTACCGCGGGAGGCCGTCTTCAAGGAGGACCTGCTCCGCGGCGGTGTCGCCTTCGACCCGTCCGCGCTGAGCGACAACGAGTCCGGCGAGGTCAAGCCGAAGTCGTACTTCATCTTCTCCTTCGACCACGGCACCCTGCCGGAGCTCGGCGAGGCCGCGCTGCGGCGGCCGCCGGAGGAGATCATCCTCACCGGCGGTCCCTACGACCTGCGCCGGACCGTGGTCTCCGTGCGGGTGAACCCGGCCTCGCCCTACCGGGTGGCCGCCGACGAGGACGGCGTGCTCGGCCTCTACCTGGACGGCAGGCGGATCTCGGACGTCGGGGTCCCGCCGATGCCCGAGTACTACCGGCACACCCTCGCCAGCGGGAAGTCGGTCATGGAGGTCGCCCCGACCATCCAGTGGGGCTACCTGATCTACCTCACCGTCTTCCGCGTCTGCCAGTACTTCGGCGCCAAGGAGGAGTGCCAGTACTGCGACATCAACCACAACTGGCGCCAGCACAAGGCGGCGGGGCGGCCGTACACCGGGGTCAAGGACGTCGAGGAGGTCCTCGAAGCCCTGGAGATCATCGACCGGTACGACACCGCCAAGGTGTCCACCGCCTACACCCTCACCGGCGGCGCGATCACCAGGACCGTCGCCGGGCGCGACGAGGCCGACTTCTACGGCCACTACGCCAAGGCCATCGAGGAGCGCTTCCCGGGCCGGTGGATCGGCAAGGTCGTCGCCCAGGCGCTGCCCCGTGACGACGTGCAGCGCTTCAAGGACTACGGCGTGCAGATCTACCACCCCAACTACGAGGTGTGGGACCGCCGCCTGTTCGAGCTGTACTGCCCCGGCAAGGAGCGCTACGTCGGCCGTGACGAGTGGCACAGGCGGATCCTGGACTCGGCGGAAATCTTCGGCGCCCGCAATGTGATCCCCAACTTCGTGGCAGGCGTGGAGATGGCGGAGCCCTTCGGCTTCACCACGGTCGACGAGGCGATCGAGTCCACCACCGAGGGCCTGCGCTTCTTCATGTCGCACGGCATCACGCCCCGCTTCACCACCTGGTGCCCGGAGCCCACCACCCCGCTCGGCAAGGCCAACCCGCAGGGCGCGCCCCTGGAGTACCACATCCGGCTGCTCCAGGCCTATCGTCGGACGATGGAGGACTTCGGGCTCTCCTCGCCCCCCGGCTACGGCCCGCCCGGACCCGGCCGCGCGGTGTTCTCGGTCAGCTCCTTCATGGACAGCCTGCCCGAGGAGCAGTCGGCCACGGCGTGACGGCAGTGGCCCGTGAGAGGTGAAGAGCGCGCTTGTCAGGTGTGTCGACGACGTGAAAGGCTCGTCCTCTGCCGCGAGGTTTCCCCCAACTCCATTGCCCCTATGGTGAGTTGACTTCGCTTGTGGATGCAGGAGACCCATGCCCGACCTGCCGAGCCCTCAGGACGCCGCCGAGGCCGCGCTGTTCTCCGAGTGCTGGGACGCCGTGCTCTCGTACGCCGACCTGTGCACGGCCGGCTCCACCGCGGCCACCGACCTGGCCAGGGAGGCGTTCTCGGCCGGCATGCGCGAGGTCCGTGCCGCCGCGTCGCACGGCACCCGGTACGCCGGCCGCCGCTCCCCGCGGCTGCCCCGGATACCCCTGCTGCTGACCGCCGTACGCACCGCCGCCGCCGACTGGGAGGTCAGCGGCCGGGGCAGCCGTCTCGACCCCGATCTGCGGCTGTGGCTCAACTCCGGCAAGGCCGCCCGGTACGCCGGACCGCCGCAGGGGCGCCCGCTCGCGCTGCGCGGACTGCGGGACATGCAGCAGCCCGACGCCGAACTGCTGTGGCTGGCCGAGGTGGAGGCGCTGCCGCTGTCCGTCGTGGCCCGCCGGCTCGGCCTCGACCCGGCCACCGTCTCCGAGGAACTCGTCCAGGTGCGGGGCCTGTTCCGGGACCGCTGCCACCGCAACCTCCTCGACGCGCCGCAGGCCCCCGAGTGCCGCGGCTATGTCCGGCTGCTCGACGCGGTGACCCGCTCACCCGTCACCGAGGTGCCGGCCGACCTCTCCCAGCACCTCGCCCGCTGCGTGGACTGCGCCGAGGCCGCCGCCTGTCTGCGGCTGCACGGCGTCGGTCTGCCCGCCGCCCTCGCCGGCGGGGTCATCGGCTGGGGCGGCCTCGCCTACCTGGAGCGCCGCCGGCGCGCCGCCGAGGTCCGGCTCGGCGCCGGACGCCCCGGCCCGGCGGTCGCCGACGGCGTGGACGCCGACCCCGCGGCGCGGAAGGCGAAGACGGTACGCGGCGGTCTGCTCGCCGCGGCCGTCCTGGTGTCGCTGCTGGCGCTCGCCGTGTCGCTGATGCCGTTCGGCGGCTCCGGCTCGGGCTCCGGCTCCGGCGGCGACACGGCGGCCGGCGACTTTGGCCGTCAGCCGGTGGCCGGCCAGTCCGGCCCGTCCTTCGAGCCCTCGGCCGAGGACACCGCCGCGAGCCCGTCCGCACGGCCTTCCGCCGGTCCCGGCGAGCGCACCCCCGAGCGCACCCCGGAGCGCGAGGACCCCGACCCCGGACCCCAGGGCACCGCCACCACCACCTCCGCAGCCGCCCCCAGCGCCCCGGAGACCTGCCGGGTCCGCTACCACCTGGTCAACCAGTGGCCCGACGGCTTCCAGGCCACCGTCACCGTCACCACCGAGCAGCCCCTGGACACCTGGCGGGTGGCCTGGTCCTTCCGCGAGGGCCAGCGCGTCGGCCACATGTGGGACGCGGACTTCACCCAGAACGCCTCCCGGGTCACCGCCACCGCCACCGCCTACAACAAGGCGGTCCCGGCCGACGGCACGCTCACCTTCGGCTTCACCGCCTCCTGGCAGGGCAAGAACTCCCCGGCGCACGACTTCGCGCTGAACGGCCGGGAGTGCGGCACGACCTGAGCGGAAAAATACGTTGACGCCCGGCCGCGGGGCCGGGCTACAGTGACGGCGCATCACACCGATCGCGTGTGAACCGACGAGAGTGGACGAGGAGGTGTCGACCGATGGCTGTCTTTGCGATGGGCGCTGCCCGCATCCAGGAATCCATCAAGTCCACCTCCGTGGCCACCGGCTGAAACCCACTCTCCCTCGCGTCCAGCGACGCGCGCCGGGGCCGCCCTTGTGAAGGGTCACCCTTGACTTCCAGCTCCGCTTTCACCTCGCTCCTCCCCTACGGCTGGGACGACGCCTGGGCGGACGAGTTCGCCCCCTACGACGCCGAAGGCCTGCTCGCCGGGCGCGTCGTGCGCGTCGACCGCGGGCAGTGCGACGTCGTCACCGCCGACGGGATGCTCCGCGCCGACACCGCCTTCGTCACCCCCAACGACCCGATGCGCGTGGTGTGCACCGGTGACTGGGTCGCCGTCGAACCCGGCGGCAACCCGCGCTACGTACGGACGTATCTGCCGCGCCGTACCGCCTTCGTGCGCTCCACCTCCTCCCAGCGGTCCGAGGGGCAGATCCTCGCGGCCAACGTCGACCACGCCGTCATCGCCGTGTCGCTGGCCGTCGAACTCGACCTCGGCCGGATCGAGCGGTTCCTGGCGCTCGCCTGGGAATCGGGCGCCCAGCCCGTGGTCGTGCTCACCAAGGCGGACCTCGTGCCGGACCCGGTGACGCTCGCGCATCTCGTGCAGGACGTCGAGACGACGGCGCCGGGTGTACCGGTGCTGACCGTCAGCGCCCATCTCGACGAAGGGCTCGAGGTCCTCGCCGCCGTCGTCGGAGGCGGTACGTCCGTACTGCTCGGGCAGTCCGGCGCGGGCAAGTCCACCCTCGCCAACGCGCTGCTCGGGGCGGAGGTCATGGACGTCCGGGCCACCCGGGACATCGACGGCAAGGGGCGGCACACCACGACCACGCGCAATCTGCTGGCGCTGCCCGGCGGGGGCGTCCTGATCGACACCCCCGGTCTGCGGGGGGTCGGGCTGTTCGACGCGGGGACCGGCGTCGGGCAGGTCTTCGCGGAGATCGAGGAGCTCGCCGCGCGCTGCCGCTTCCACGACTGCGCGCACGAGGCGGAGCTGGGATGCGCCGTCCTCGCCGCCATCGACTCCGGGGAGCTGGCCGTGCGGCGGCTCGACAGCTACCGGAAGCTGATGCGGGAGAACCAGCGGATCGTCGCCAAGACCGACGCCCGGCTGCGGGCCGAGATCCGGCGCGACTGGAAGCGAAGGGGGGCGGAGGGGCGCGCGGCGATGCAGGCCAAGCGCAACGGCTGGCGTTAGGCCGCACCGACCGTCACGTCCGAATCCCGCTGGCCCTGTCCCGGTGACTGCCGGAGACTGGGACGCGTGATGGACGAAGACACCAGGTACGAGGCCGTGTGCAGCCGGGACGCCCGGTTCGACGGCGAGTTCTTCTTCGCCGTCGAGACCACCGGCATCTACTGCCGGCCCAGCTGCCCCGCCGTCACCCCCAAGCGCCGCAACGTCCGCTTCTTCGCGACCGCCGCCGCCGCGCAGGGCGCGGGTTTCCGGGCCTGCCGGCGGTGCCGGCCGGACGCGGCGCCCGGCTCGGCCGAGTGGAACGTCCGCGCGGACGTCGTCGGCCGGGCCATGCGGCTGATCGGCGACGGCGTCGTCGACCGGGAGGGCGTCGCCGGGCTCGCCGGCCGGCTCGGCTACAGCCCCCGGCAGGTGCAGCGCCAGCTGACCGGCGAGCTCGGCGCGGGCCCGGTCGCGCTGGCCCGCGCCCAGCGGGCGCACACCGCGCGCGTCCTGTGCCAGACCACCGATCTGCCGATCACCGAGATCGCCTTCGCCGCCGGATTCGCCAGTGTGCGGCAGTTCAACGACACCATGCGGGCGGTCTACGCCCGGACCCCGAGTGCCCTGCGCGCCGAGGCCGCCCGGTCCGCCCGGCGCGGCGGCACCCCGACCGCCGGAATCCCGCTCCGGCTCGCCCACCGCGGCCCCTACCGGTCCGGCGCCGTCTTCGACCTGCTCCAGGCCGAGGCCGTGCCCGGCGTGGAGGAGGTGAGCGGCACCCCCGGCCGGCGCACCTACCGCCGTACCCTGCGGCTGCCGCACGGCACGGGCATCGTCGCCGTCGACGAGCGGCCCGGCGGCAGCGCACCCGGCACCGGGACCCACCCCGGCGGCTGGCTCGACGCCCGGCTCCACCTCACCGACCCCCGCGACCTCACCACCGCCGTCCAGCGACTGCGCCGCCTGTTCGACCTCGACGCCGACCCCTACGCCGTGGACGAGCGGCTCGGCGCCGACGCCCGGCTCGCCCCCCTGATCGCCGCCCGCCCGGGCCTGCGCTCGCCCGGGGCCGCCGACCCCGAGGAACTCGCCGTACGGGCGCTGGTGGGGACCGCCGCTGCCGAGCGGCTGGTGCACGCGTACGGCAAGGCGCTGGACGCGCCCTGCGGCAGCCTCACCCACCTCTTCCCGGAACCGGCCGTCCTGGCCGGGGCGGAGCCGCACGGCCCCCTGGGCGCGCTCACGGCCGCCCTCGCCGACGGCGCCGTACGCCTGGACGCGGGCGCCGACCGGGACGACGCCGAGCGGGCGCTGCTCGCCCTGCCCGGCCTCGATGCCCGTACCGTCGCCGTGGTGCGCACCCGCGCCCTCGGTGACCCGGACGTCGCGCCGCCCGGCGCCGACGTCCCCGACAGCTGGCGCCCCTGGCGCTCGTACGCCTGGCAACACCTGCGCGCAGCAGGGGAGTTGGAGCAAGCCCGATGACCACCTTGTGGACGAACCTGGACAGCCCCGTGGGCCCCCTGCTGGTCACCGCCGACCCCGTGAGCGGTGCTCTCACCTCACTGTCCGTGCCCGGCCAGAAGGGCGGCCGGAGCGTCCAGGAGGGCTGGCGGCACGAGCCGGACGCCTTCCGGGACGCCCAGGAGCAGCTCACCGCCTACTTCGCGGGGGAGCTGAAGGAGTTCCGGCTGCCGCTGCGCGCCGAGGGCACCGCGTTCCGCGCGAGGGTGTGGGAGGCCCTGGACACCGTGCCCTACGGCGGGACCACCACGTACGGCGAGATCGCCGCGCGGATCGGCGCTCCCCGGGCGGCCGTCCGGGCCGTCGGCGGCGCGATCGGCGCCAACCCGCTGCTGATCCTCCGCCCCTGCCACCGGGTGATCGGCGCCAACGGCACCCTGACCGGCTACGCGGGCGGCCTGGACCGCAAGACGGCACTGCTGACCCTGGAAGGGGCACTCGCGGTGGCAGGCACCACCGGACCGGAGCCCTCGGCGCGCTGAGTTCACCCCCAGATCACCACGCCCAGCCACGCCCCCGCGATCAGCAGACAGGTGAACAGCTCCGCCAGCACGCTGGAGCCCCCCGACCGCATCGCCGTGCGCAGGGCCGCCCGGGCCTCCGCGTGCCGGCCCAGGCGCCGGCGTTCCTCCAGGTAGATACCGGCCATGAAGCCGGGGATCGCGCCGACCACGGGGATCAGGAAGAACCCGAGCAACGCGCCCGCCCCGGCCCACACGCCCATCCGGCGGGTGGCGCCGCTCGCCCGCAGCCGCCGGGGCGGCAGGGCCCAGCGCACCACCTGGGACAGGAACAGGGCGATGGTCGTCCCGACCAGCAGCCACCACGCCACCGGCCGCGGGTCCTGCAGCGCCCACCACATGATCGCGGCCCATACCAGCCACGACCCCGGTACGCCGGGCGCCAGCACTCCGCACAGGCCGAGCAGGATGACCATGCCGACCAGCAGGGTGTCCGCCACTCCCATCTGACCAGAGTGCAGGAGCCCGGGCGGACCCGCAGGTCAGCGCTTGCGGACCGGTCGCCGCCCGGGCGCGCGGAGGTCGCACCCGCGTTCTGTGCTTCACCCGATTTTCGGGATGCCCCGTTTTCATCCGGCCCCGGCGGTGGACAATTAGGGGCATGAGCCAGCAGGGGGGAAGGCCCACCGGTCGGGACGACGACTGGTGGATGGAGCTGTACGACGACAGGACCGAGGACACGGGTCCCGCGGCCGCCCCGGATTCCCTGGACGACCGGTTCGCCTCGGCGTCGACCACGGTGAACAAGCAACGGGCCCCCTCCGAACCGCCGCAGCCACCGCCGACGGTGATGGTGACGGCACCCCCGGTCACCGCCGACCCGGCCCCACCGACCGTCGCATACGTGGGCTCCGGCCCGCCCACCTACGAGCCCGAACCCACCGCCCTCCCGCCCGCGGACCCCGACGACCTGGACGACCTGGTCGCCGACACCGTCCTCGACGGCGCCCAGTACGGCACCTGCACCCTGCGCGCCGCCTCCGTCCGCGGCGACTCCGCCCGCTACCGCGGCGAACCCCGCCGCGACTCCCTCCTCACCGCCCGCTTCGGCACCGGCGACACCGCGCTCGTCCTGGTCGCCATGGCCACCGGCGCCCGGGCCACCCCCGGCGCCCACCGCGCCGCCGCCGAGGCCTGCCACTGGATCGGCAGGGCCGTCGGCCGCAGCCACGCCCGCCTCGCCGAGGACATCCGCGCCGCCCGCCGCGGCGACCTGAAGTCCGGACTGCACCGGCTGACCGCCCGCAGCCTCGGCAAGCTCCGCGCCAGCGCGGCCGAACTGGGCGTGGACCCGGAGGAGTACGCCGCCACCCTGCGCTGCCTGCTGCTCCCCGCCGACCCCGAGTGCCGTACCCGCGTCTTCTTCGGCGTCGGCGCCGGAGGGCTGTTCCGGCTGCGGGACGGCGAGTGGCAGGACATCGAGCCGCGGGTCACGGACGTCGTGGGCGAGCCCGTGGTGGGCTTCGGCTCGCCGCCGTCCGAGACCCCCGAGGGCGACCGGCTCACCATGGACCTGGGCATCCCCAGGCCCCCGAGCCCCTACGAGCCCGCCCCGGAACCACCCCGCGAGCCGTTCCGTTTCCGGGCCTCGGTCGCCCGTCCGGGCGACACGCTCCTGATGTGCACCGGTGGCCTCGCCGAACCCCTGCGCGGCGAGGCGGACCTCGTCCGCCATCTGACCGACCGGTGGTCCGCCCCCACCCCGCCGGGGCTCGCCGCGTTCCTCGCCGACACCCAGGTCCGCGTCAAGGGCTACGCCGACGACCGTACGGCCGCCGCCGTCTGGGAGAACTGACCGAGCGAACCACGCGCCCCTGTGCCTCCAATGGAACCCGGAGCAGGCGATTCGAAGGGGTACGCGCAGCCATGGCCAAGCAGAACGTCGCGGAGCAGTTCGTCGACATCCTCGTCCGCGCCGGGGTCGAGCGCCTGTACGGCGTGGTCGGCGACAGCCTCAACCCCGTCGTGGACGCCGTACGCCGCAACTCCGGCATCGACTGGGTGCATGTACGGCACGAGGAGACCGCCGCCTTCGCCGCCGGGGCGGAGGCCCAGATCACCGGGAAGCTGACCGCCTGCGCGGGCTCCTGCGGCCCCGGCAACCTGCACCTGATCAACGGCCTCTACGACGCCCACCGCTCCATGGCCCCCGTCCTCGCCCTCGCCTCGCACATCCCCTCCAGCGAGATCGGCCTCGGCTACTTCCAGGAGACCCACCCGGACCGGCTGTTCCGCGAATGCAGCCACTACAGCGAGATGATCTCCAGCCCGCAGCAGATGCCCCGGCTGCTCCAGACCGCCATCCAGCACGCGGTCGGCCGCTCCGGCGTCAGCGTTGTCTCCCTGCCCGGCGACATCGCCGACCGGCCCGCCCCCGACAAGGCGGTCGAGACGGCCCTGGTCACCACCCGGCCCACGGTCCGCCCCGGCGACGAGGAGATCGACAAGCTGGTCCGGCTGATCGACGCTGCCGACAAGGTCACCCTGTTCTGCGGCAGCGGCACGGCGGGCGCGCACGCGGAGGTCATGGAGTTCGCCGAGAAGATCAAGTCCCCGGTGGGACACGCCCTGCGGGGCAAGGAATGGATCCAGTACGACAACCCCTTCGACGTCGGCATGAGCGGACTCCTCGGCTACGGCGCCGCCTACGAGGCCACCCACGAGTGCGATCTGCTGATCCTGCTCGGCACCGACTTCCCGTACAACGCCTTCCTGCCCGACGACGTCAAGATCGCCCAGGTCGACGTCCGGCCCGAACACCTCGGCCGCCGGAGCAAGTTGGACCTCGCGGTGTGGGGCGACGTGCGCGAGACCCTGCGCTGCCTGATCCCGCGGGTGCGGACCAAGAAGAACCGGCGCTTCCTCGACAAGATGCTCAAGAAGCACGCCGACGCGCTGGAGGGGGTCGTCAAGGCGTACACCCGGAAGGTGGACAAGCACGTCCCGATCCACCCGGAGTACGTGGCCGCGGTGCTGGACGAGATCGCCGCCGACGACGCGGTGTTCACGGTCGACACCGGCATGTGCAACGTCTGGGCCGCCCGCTACCTCACCCCGAACGGCCGCCGCCGGGTCATCGGCTCCTTCTCCCACGGCTCGATGGCGAACGCGCTGCCCATGGCGATCGGCGCCCAGTTCACCGACCGCCGCCGCCAGGTGGTGTCGATGTCCGGCGACGGCGGATTCTCCATGCTGATGGGCGACTTCCTCACGCTGGTCCAGTACGACCTGTCGGTGAAGGTGGTCCTGTTCAACAACTCCTCGCTCGGCATGGTCGAGTTGGAGATGCTGGTCGCCGGGCTCCCGTCGTACGGCACCACGAACAAGAACCCCGACTTCGCGGCCGTCGCCCAGGCCTGCGGCGCCTACGGCGTACGCGTGGAGAAGCCCAAGCAGCTCGCGGGCGCCCTCAAGGACGCCTTCAGGCACAAGGGCCCGGCCCTCGTCGACATCGTCACCGACCCCAACGCCCTGTCCATCCCGCCGAAGATCAAGGCCGACATGGTCACCGGCTTCGCCCTGTCCGCCTCCAAGATCGTCCTGGACGGCGGAGTGGGCCGCATGCTCCAGATGGCCCGCTCCAACCTCCGCAACGTGCCCCGGCCTTAGGGGGCGTACGGCCCCCACTCGCGCGCCGAGGTGTCGTACGCGTACCGGGGCAGGCCCTTGATGCCCGTCGTGCGCAGCGGGGTGCCGCGGTCGTCGATGCGGATGGTGCCGGTGCGGCCCTGGGAGGACCAGTCGAGTTCCAGGTACCAGCGGCAGTCGCAGCCCTCGGTACGGGCGGTGACGAGCAGGACCTCGGGGTCCTCGGCGGAGACCCGGTAGGGCAGGCGCATCGCCGGGATCGTGGTACCCGCGTCATTGCCGTCCACCGGGCGGGCGATCGGCCGGTCCTGGTCCAGGTCGACGTCGAAGTAACGCGGGGTCAGCGCCCCGCCGCAGCCCTGGTCCATGGCGTAGGCGTTGCCCTCGACGGGCGCCGCGCGGCCGGTCACCCGGACCCGCAGGGCCTCCAGGATCACCGCCGTGGACGTCCGCCCCTGCACCGAGATCCGCACCATGGTCTCCCGCCCGTGCACCGCGCCCTGCGCCCCGGCCCACACCCTGGCGTCCTGCGGGGCGGGCGGCGGCGGCACCCGCGCGGGCGGCTCGCCGATGACGTAGTCGTGCCCGCACCCCTCCGACCAGACGTGCGAGTCCGCGGTCCAGGTGAGCGGCACACCCTCCTTCGGCTCGCCCTGCGCGGAGGGTGCGCCGCTGCTCTTCTCCGCGGCGGGCCGCGAGGGCTTCACCGTCGGAGATCCGGAGGGGGAGGCGCCGGTGGCCGAGGGGCTCGGGGACCTGGGGGACGGGCTCTTCGACGTCGTGGCGGGTGCGGTCGTACGGGGCTTGCCCGCGCCCTGGGGCCGGTCGCTCACGGTGGAGTCCGGGCCGGTGTCCAGCGCGGAGAGGGTGCCCAGGGTGACGAGGAGCACCGAGACCACGGCCGCGGCGACCGCGCTCCGCCGACGGCGGTACCAGGGACGGCCCGACGGGACGGGCGTGGGTTCCTCAGTCGCGTCGTCGGGAGCCCGGTGGGACGCGGGGTTCACGGGCGCCGGGGTGGAAGTCGCGTCATCGGGCGCCGGGGTGGACGTCGCGTCGGACGTCGGGTTCATGGGCGCCGGGCCGGGTGTCGCGTGCTCGGGGGCCGCTTCCGGAGTCGGGTTCTCGGGTGCCGGGGCGGACGTCGGGTTCATGGGCGCCGGGTCGAGCGTGCCCTTCTCGCGCGCCGGTTCCGGAGTCGGGTCCTCGGGCGCCGGGTCGGGTGTCGCGTTCACGGGTGCCTGCTCCGCAGGAGTCTGCGGTGCCGCCGTGCCCCGGGGCCGCTGCCGGGCCGCCACCGCGAGCAGCCAGCGCCGGTGCAACTCCATCCGCTCCTCCGCCGACGCCCCGCACAGTGCGGCGAAGCGCTCCACCGGGGCGAAGTCCTGGGGGACCGCCTCACCGGCGCAGTAGCGGTGCAGCGTGGAGGTGTTCATGCCCAGCCGACGGGCCAGCGAGCCGTAACTGCGATCGGTCCGCTCCTTGAACCGCCGCAGCAGTGCGGCGAACTCCTCGACGTCGTCCTGTGCCGACACCCTTCCCCCGTGTTCTCCCGCCCGGGACGGCATCCCAGGCACCCCATGTACCTGCACGTCAGACGGCCTGGGATGGTTCCACCCCGGGGAAAGCCGCGTCCCCTGTTGCGTCCGGGTCCTGTGACCGCTGATGCTCGAGGTGTCGCACCGACGACGGCCGGACCGACCAGCCGGCGGCGCGGTGACGACGACCCGCACCCATACTCACCCACGGGGGACACTCATGCCCAAGCGCACCCGAGCAGGCGCCATCACCGTACTCGCCGTCGCCGGCCTCACCGTCGGCGCGGCCCTCACCGTACCCGCGGGAGCCGCGTCGAAGACGGCGAGCGCGCCCCGCTTCCTGTCCGCTTCCCAGCTCCCGCCGCACCCCTCCGCGACCTGGACCGCCGGCAAGGTCACCGACGGAGTCCCGGACGAGATGCGGTTCTGCCTGGAGGAGGCGCTGCTCGCCTACGACTCCCGGTACCGCCCCTTCCACACCGACCTCGACACCAGCGCCCGGCAGCTGACGATCGTCGTCGGCACCGCCGCCAAGGCCAAGGCGCTGGCGAGCAGCCTGAACAAGGAGTTCAAGGCCTGCGCCGAACGGATCGAGGCCGACCCCGAGATCGAGGCCACGTACAAGTCCTACGGCTCGCTGCCGGTCGAGGAGGGCGCCCGCGTGCACGGTCTGCACACCGAGACCACCTGGGGCGCCACCGACATCCGGCTGCTCTCCGTCGGCCGGGACGGCCGGACCGTCACCGTCGTGGACTGGTCGCAGCTGGGCGACTTCTCGGACGCTCCGGTGTCCGCCTTCAAGAAGACCACCACCAAGGCGGTCAACAAGCTGTACTGACCGCGGTGGCGCCGGGGGGAACCGGGCCGCCCTCTCGCCACGGGGGTCGGGAGGGCGGCCCACGCACCCCGTACCGCCGCTCGCGTGCCGCCCCCTTTGTGGCCGAACGCCTGGTCGTTGACGATTCGACATGACTGCCCCGTGCCCGACGGGGCATGGATCCCGTGAACGTGTTCGAGCAGGAGGGAACCACATCGGCACGCGGGCGGGGGGTCATGAAGAGGCAGGTACGAGGGGTCGGTCCCGTAGCGATCGGGGCCTTCCCGACGGACACGGCTCAGGACAAGGGCGACGGCGGCGGGGAACCGGCACCGATGTGCCGGCTCAGCCGCAGACTGGGGCGCGCCGACCTCAGGGCGGTGCCCGAGACGCGCAGGGAACTGCGCGAGCTGCTGCGGCACTGGGGCAGGCCGGGACGATCGGAGATAGCGGAGCTGCTGACCAGCGAACTCGTCACCAACGCACTCGTCCACACCGACCATGACGCGGTCCTGACCGCCACTCTGGGACCGTGTGGACTGCGGGTGGAGGTACGGGACTTCGTGGCGCACCGGCCCAGGGTGTGCGTACCGGACGCCGACGACGGTACGCACGGCAGGGGCCTGGCGCTGGTGGAGTCCCTCGCGGACGCGTGGGGCGTGCGACCGCACGGCGTGGGCAAGGCGGTGTGGTTCGAGCTCGACGCGGAGGCCGCCTGAACGGCGGCCCGCACGACGACGAGAGGGGGTACGACCTGACGCCGCACCCCCTCCCGTGGCTCGTCCGAGGAGAGCGGTTTTCAGCCGAACTGCTGCTCCATCTCCTTGAGCTTGCGCTCCAGGGAGTCCAGCCGCGGCAGGGCCATGGTGTCGTCCTCCGCGGTGAGGTCGACGGTCACCGGCTCAGAACCGGTGCGGGCGGGCTGAAGTGAGGGACGCGAGCGTACGGGCAGCTGCTCCGGCGACGATATGGCAGGCTCCGCGGTGACCCGGTCGGAGCCGCCGCGCTCCACGGCCTGGACCTCCACCTCCACCTGGCGTCCGCCGCCCCGGCCGACGAACCCGCGGTGGCCGCGGCTGATGGCCTTGAGCTGGGCACGCTCCACGCGCTGCGCCTCGCGGCGCCGCCTGCGCTGCTCGTCCTTCTTCAGCTTGTCCTCGCGCACCTCCTCGACCGCCTCGTCCAGGCTGCGCACACCCTCCAGGAGCATCAGGGACCAGGCCCTGTAGGTCTCCCGGGGCGCCCGCAGCCAGCGGACCATGCGGATCTGCGGCAGCGGCCTCGGCACCAGGCCCTGCTCGCGCAGGGCGGCCCGGCGGGTCTGCTTCAGCGCCCGGTCGAAGAGCACCGCCGCGGACAGGGACATGCCCGCGAAGAAGTGCGGGGCGCCGTCATGGCCGACCCCCCGGGGCGCGTGCACCCAGTTGAACCAGGCCGCGGCGAACGCGAACGTCCATACGAGTATCCGGGAGCCGAGAGCCGCGTCACCGTGGCTCGCCTCGCGCACCGCCAGCACGGAGCAGAACATCGCGGCTCCGTCCAGGCCGAACGGGACCAGGTACTGCCAGCCGCCGGTGAGGCCGAGGTTCTCCTCGCCGAATCCGACCAGGCCGTGGAAGGAGAGCGCCGCGGCCACCGCGGCACAGCAGAACAGGAGCACATAGGAGACGGTGCCGTATATGGCCTCCTTGCGCCTGCGGCGCTCTTCGCTGCGCTCCCACGAGTCGTCCGCACTCGTGTCCTTCCCCGAGGAGCGCTTTCCGCGCGTGAGCACCGCCATCGCCGCCAGCGTGCCCAGGAGCAGTACGGCGCCCGGAAGCAACCAGTTCAGCGATATGTCGGTCAGTCTCATCTGGGGTCCCTTGCATTGGGATAGGGCGTAACGCCCGCCATAGTGGCCCAATCCCACCGGCCCTCAGGGGGTTTCGGGGCAAGAGGCCGCCAAGGAAGTGCAAGGGGATGCCCAGGGCGGCGTTCTGCTCGAACTGCCGCGTGAGGGGCGGGAGTTGAGTTCGAATAAGACTACCCGCACGGGTGGTTCCACGGAAAGTTCCTGCGACGAGTGAGGAAGTTGTGAAACACCTGAAACCCCGCGGGCGGTCCGCGGGGTTGATCTTACGGGAACCGGCGGGGTGCTCGTGCCCCGCGCCGGGTCAACTCGCCGTGGCCAGCAGCCTGCTGACGCGCTCGGTGTCGCAGGTGCGCGGGCAGGTGGCGCAGGTGTCCTCGGGGCGCAGGGTGTAGAACATGCAGCAGCTCACCCGGTCCCGGGTGGACAGCGGCTTCCCGTCCGGCCCGGTCAGCACGCGGAAGGCGGCGGAACCGGCGTACGGCTTGGTCGAGCCCGGCAGCAGCAGCTCCAGCTCCCGCATGGCGCGCTCCTCCTCACCGAGGAGCTGTCCGACGTACCACAGGCTCTCGACGATCTCGTCGGTCGCCATGCCCCACAGGGCGCGGCCGCGGCGGCGCATGCGCGGGCCGAAGCCGGCGAGGACGGGTTCGAGGTGCTCGGCCACGGCGGTGCGGACCTCGGCGCGCAGGGCCTCCTCGTGGGGGACCACCCGGGCGCCCGGGAGACCGGCCGCCGGGTCGCCGGGCAGACAGGCGAAGCCGGCGGTCGGGCGGACCGCCATCCGGCCGATGGGGAAGTCGGGGGTGGTGCGGTCGTAGGAGACATGCGTCACGGGCAGGCGGGGGACGCGGCGGTGCAGGAACCAGGGGACGGTGATCAGCAGGCAGGCGGGCCAGGCGTAGCGGTGCAGTCCGAAGCCGGCGGTGACGTCAGGGCGGGCCCGCTGTGCGTAGTCGCGCCAGACCTGCTCGTCGTCCCAGGCCAGGAAGGCGTCGAGGGGGGCGCCCCCGGCGGCCAGCTCGGCGGCGGTGACCCAGCCGGAGCCGGTCGGGGTGGGGTCCGCGGTGTCCAGTTCGGTCACCCGCAGTGACGGGAGGACCTCGGTGAGCCGCGTGTACGCGTCCGTGGTGGCCGAACGGGGCACAGGCATCCGGGACTCCCGACTCAGTGCGGTTTTCAGGTAAGCCTTACCTTACCCAAGATCGCTTGGATTTGAACTGGCGGCCGGTGCGCTTATGGTGCTTGACGGATGAGTAACAACCCGCCGTAATGACCCCAAGACCGACACGTCCGCAGGAGGAGCCCGTGAACCAGGGTGCGCAGGGCTCCGCCGAGGCGCGGGCCGCGGGGACGCCGGGGATCGCGCGGGTCCGGGGCGAGGCCCGGGTGCCCGTCCAGCCCGGCGCCGCGGACGTGGCGCGGGGCGAACACACCCACAGCGAGCCTTTGCTGCCGCGCCCTCGGGCGGTCGTGCAGCGGTCCTCGGTGCGCGGGCAGATCCTCGACGCGCTGCGCCGGGCGCTGATGGCGGGGGAGTTGACGCCGGGACAGGTGTACTCGGCCCCCGCGCTCGGCGAGCGGTTCGGTGTCTCCGCCACGCCGGTCCGTGAGGCGATGCAGCAACTGGCCCTGGAAGGGGCCGTGGAGGTCGTGCCCAACCGGGGCTTCCGGGTGGTCGAGCGCGGCGCCCGGGAGCTGGTTGAACTGGCCGAGGTGCGCGCCCTGATCGAGGTCCCGGTGCTGCTCCGGCTGGCCCGCACGGTCCCGCCCGAACGCTGGGCCGGCCTGCGCCCGCTCGCGGAGGCGACGGTACGGGCCGCCTCCAGCGGCTGCCGGGCGACGTACGCCGAATCGGACCGCGCCTTCCACGCGGCGGTGCTGTCCCTGTCCGGTAATGAGCAACTGGTCCACATCGCCGGGGAGTTGCACCGCCGCGCCCAGTGGCCCCTGGTCGGCCCCCAGCCCGGCCGCGGCCGCGGCGACCTGATCACCGACGCGGCCGAACACACGGCCCTGCTGGACGCGCTGATCGCCCGAGACCTGGACACGGTGCGAACCCTGACAGCCGAACACTTCACGGCGACCTCGTAGCCCGGCCACGGCCGGTGCTGGTGGGCGCGTGCATGGCCAGGGCCCTGCTGGCCGAGCACTCCGCGGAGGGCTCGTAGGCGCCCCCGGGCGTCCCGGCATCGCCGCCCGCCCCGCCGTGACCGCAGTCGCGGCCGAACGGGCGGCGCTGCCCGGTGCGTGAAGTGCCCCGGCCCTTCCGGGCGAGCCCATCGCCGGGGCCTCGTAGCCGCCCGGCATCGCGTCGCCGCCGGTGCTCCCCGCCCGCCCCGCCCCGCCCGCCGTCGCGGTCGAACGGGCGGCGCTGCTGGGCGGGTTGATCTGCCGGACGTGTCAGGCCGTTGCCGCGTCCGTTGTCGGTGGGGTCGTCAAGTGGCGGGCGAGCCAGGTCGGGACGCCGCCCAGGAGGCGGAACAGGCGGCGGGCCTCCTCGCGGAGGCGGGAGGCTTCCGGTTCGGGCTCGGTGTCCGCCAGTGAGGCCAGCGCGGGGGCCGTGCCCACCAGGTAGCCCAACTCCTCGCGGATCCGCAGGGATTCGGCGAAGCCGTGCCGCGCCTCCGCCAACTCGCCCTCGCGCAGGGCGAGTCCGGCCAGATGGCGCCAGGTGAACGACAGCAGGAGTGGATCCGGGTGGGCCGTCGCCGCCGCGTGCGCCCGGCGGTAGGCCGCCCGCGCCGCCTGCGGCGAGTGCGCCAGGTTCTCCGCCAGCAGACCCCGCCGGAAGTCCAGCAGCGCCCGGCCCGGCGCCCCCGGCGGGATCAGTGCCGCCGCCCGCCCCAGCGCCGCCCGCGCCTCGTCCGCCCGGTCCCGGACCGTGTGCAGTGTGGCGGCGTAGGCAAGGTGCCCCCGTTCACAAGCGGCCGCCCCGCGCTCCTCGTCGGTGTGCGCCGCGGCCTCCGCCGTACGCAGCGCGTCCTCCGCGTCCTCCCAGCCCTGCTCGGTGTACAGACACCGCTCCACCAGCAGCGACGCCCGTTGCAGCGCGGCCGCCGGGGTCTCGGGCCGCAGCAGGGCCGCCGCGTCGGCCCAGCAGGCCCGCGAGCGCAAGCGCCATACCGCGGTCTGGAGTGGATCGTCACCGGCGGTCGTTCCGTTACCAGACATGGCGGTATGCGCCACGTTGCCCTCCCCGAGCACGCCCTTGAGCTTTGAGTGGTGGCCGCATTTCAGCATCTGCGGCCCACACAGGCCAAGAGGGTAGGTGAAGGATTTCACAAAGTCGTGGGACCGCGACCCCACCAGGGGTATGCCCGCGCCACCTCAGCTCATCCGCAGCGCCAGGAAGAAATCGAGCTTGTCCTCCAGCCGGGACAGGTCCCGGCTCGTCAACTGCTCGATTCGCCCCACCCGGTAGCGCAGTGTGTTGACATGGAGGTGCAGCCGGGTCGCGCACCGCGTCCAGGAGCCGTCGCAGTCCAGGAACGCCTCCAGCGTCGGGATCAGCTCGGCGCGGTGCCGGCGGTCGTAGTCCCGCAGGGGATCCAGCAGGCGCGCGGTGAAGGCGCGCCGCACGTCGTCCGGGACGAACGGCAGCAGCAGCACGTGCGAGGCCAGCTCCTGATGCCCCGCCGCGCACACCCGCCCCGGCCGCGCGGCCGCGACCCGGCGGGCGTGCCGCGCCTCCTCCAGCGCCCCGCGCAGCCCCTCGGCGGAGTGCACCGCCGCGCTGACGCCGAGCGTGACCCGGCCGTCGTCGTCGAGGCCCGCCGAGAGCGGGTCACGGACCGACTCCAGGAGCTGGTCGGCGAGCAGGCCCGTCTCGGAGCCGTCGTGCTCGGAGGAGACGGCGGGCAGCGGGACCAGCGCGATCGCCTCGTCGCCCGTGTGTGCCACCGCGATGCGGTCGGAGGGCTCCGGACCGGTGGTCAGCGGGTCGACCAGGATCTCCTCCAGCAGCGACTGGGCCACCGGGCCGCCCTCCACCGCACCGCCCTCCCACTCCACCCGGGCCACCACGACCTGCCAGTGCGGGGCCGCGCCCAGCCCGGGCAGCAGCACCGGTGCGGCCACCCTCAGCCGGGCCGCGATCTCGGCGGGCGCGGCGCCCGTCTGGACCAGCTCCAGGACCTCCTGCGCCAGCCGGCGGCGCACCGTGCGGGCCGCGTCCCGGCGGTCCCGCTCGACGGCGATCAGCTGGGTGACCCCCTGGAGCAGGTCCAGCCGCTCCTCGGGCCAGTCCCCGGCGTCCGCCTCCACGGCCAGCAGCCAGTCCGACAGCACCGTCTCGCGCACGTCCCGCGAGGCCTGCGGGGAGCGGCCGGTGCTGCGGACCGGGAACAGGGAGTACGGGGTGGAGTCCAGCACGATCCGGTGCGGGCCGCGCCGGCCGGTGCGGGCGGCGGCCAGGTGCTCGGCGGCGAGCTTGGCGCACAGGTCGGCGGCCAGGACCGGGCCGCCCACCTTCGACCCGGCGATCAGCCGTCCGGTGGGGGACAGCACCCAGGCGCGCAGGTCCAGGTCCGAGCCCAGCAGGTCCAGGACGACGTCCGGACCGCCCCCCGCGGGCCCCGAGGTCATCATGCGCCGGTGCCGGTCCACGACCGCCGCGAGGTCCCCGGCCCGCTCCCCGGAGACCTGCCGTACGACATGCTCGGTGATCGTCGCGAAGGCCACCGACTCGTGCACGCCGAACAGCGGCAGCCGGTGCCGGGCGCAGGCCGTCACCAGGTCCTCGGGCACATCGCCGAGCTCGGCCTCCCCGGCCGCGAGGGCGGCCACCCCCGCCTGCGCGAGGATCCGCACGAACGGCTCCGAGTCGTCGGCGTCCCGGCGCCAGGCCAGGCCGGTGAGGACCAGCTCACCGCCCGACAGGTAGCGGCTGGGGTCCCGCAGGTCCGTGGTCATCACGCCACGGACGGTGCGGTCGAGTTCCTCTTCGCCGCCGAGCAGCCTGAGGCCCAGCGCGTCGGTGTCCAGCAGTGCGCGCAGCCGCATTCTCGTCGCCGCCGTTCCTTGTCTCGAAATCTACGATGGATCTGGGTGGAGGGGTGAGGTCTCGGGCCCGTCCGGCGGGCCGGTGGGTGACACACGCCGGGTCAGGGGTCACGATTCGGCTGTGTGCCAGGTCACGTGGTGTGTGCCTCACGTTTCCAGAGGAAAACCAGGAGGTTGCTGATGACCTCCGTTCATACGAATCTACAAGATGACCACCCTGGCCAGCCAACTCCTTCATGGTTTCCGTGACTGACCCCGTGGGAGGACGGGGCGGTGTACTGACACCACTCCGCGTTAACAGCACGTGAACGAGCCGCGCCCGCCGCACACGGATTGGCTCAATCTGTACGACTTCCAAGAGCACTGAGACGAAGAAGAGAGCCGGTCATGGACTTCCTTCGCCCCGCCAGCTGGGAGGAGGCGCTCGCCGCGAAGGCAGCGCACCCCACCGCTGTGCCGATTGCGGGTGGCACCGATGTGATGGTCGAGATCAACTTCGACCACCGCCGGCCCGAGTACCTCCTCGACCTCACTCGCATCGGCGACCTCTACGAATGGGAGGTCGGCGAGGAGAGCGTACGGCTCGGCGCCTCCGTCCCGTACACGAGGATCATGGAGAACCTCCGCGCCGAGCTGCCGGGTCTCGCCCTCGCCTCGCACACGGTCGCCTCCCCGCAGATCCGCAACCGCGGCGGCGTCGGCGGCAACCTCGGCACCGCCTCCCCGGCCGGCGACGCCCACCCCGCGCTCCTCGCGGCGGGCGCCGAGGTCGAGGTCGAGTCGGTGCGCGGAAGCCGCCGGATCCCGATCGACGCGTTCTACACCGGAGTGAAGCGCAACGCGCTCGCGCCGGACGAGCTGATCCGCGCGGTGCACATCCAGAAGGCGGACGGGCCCCAGCAGTACTCCAAGGTGGGCACGCGCAACGCCATGGTCATCGCGGTGTGCGCCTTCGGGCTCGCGCTGCACCCGCGGACGCGGACCGTCCGGACCGGCATCGGCTCGGCCGCGCCCACGCCGGTGCGGGCCAAGGCCGCCGAGGAGTTCCTGAACGCCGCGCTGGAAGAGGGCGGCTTCTGGGACAACGGCAAGATCATCACCCCGTCGGTCGCCAAGCAGTTCGCGGACCTGTGCGCCGCCGCCTGCAACCCGATCGACGACGTCCGGGGCACGGCGAGCTACCGCCGCCACGCGGTCGGCATCATGGCCCGCCGCACGCTGACCTGGACCTGGGAGTCCTACCGCGGCACCGCCGCCCGCACGGAGGGAGTCGCCTGATGCGTGTCAACTTCACTGTCAACGGACGTCCGCAGGAAGCCGACGACGTGTGGGAGGGCGAGTCCCTGCTCTACGTCCTGCGCGAGCGGCTGGGCCTGCCCGGTTCCAAGAACGCCTGTGAGCAGGGCGAGTGCGGCTCCTGCACGGTCCGCCTGGACGGCGTCCCGGTGTGTGCGTGTCTGGTCGCCGCCGGTCAGGCCGAGGGCCGGGAGGTCGTGACCGTCGAGGGGCTCGCGGACTTCGCCAAGCAGCGCGCCGAGCACGGCGGCTGCGCCACCGGTGCCTGTGGCACCTCGGTCGACGAGGCCAAGGGCTGGCAGGCCAAGGGCCAGGACTCGCACACCGGCGAGGGCACCGAGCTCTCCCCGATCCAGCAGGCGTTCATCGACGCCGGCGCCGTCCAGTGCGGCTTCTGCACCCCGGGTCTGCTGGTCGCGGCCGACGAGATGCTGGAGCGCAACCCCAACCCGAGCGACGCGGACATCCGTGAGGCGCTCTCGGGCAACCTGTGCCGCTGCACGGGCTACGAGAAGATCATGGACGCGGTCCGCCTCGCGGCCGCCCGGCAGGGAGAGGCGGTCTGACGATGCCCAGCAACGGCGCTCCCCTTGGTGCTCCCACCAAGGTCACCCAGGGCTCCCCGACCAAGGGCGGCATCGGCGAGTCCACGCTCCGCCCGGACGGCACCCTCAAGGTCACCGGCGAGTTCGCGTACTCGTCCGACATGTGGCACGAGGACATGCTCTGGGGCCAGATCCTGCGCTCCACGGTCGCCCACGCCGAGATCGTGTCCATCGACACGAGCCAGGCCCTCGCCATGCCGGGCGTGTACGCCGTCATGACCTACGACGACCTGCCGACCGACGTGAAGAACTACGGCCTGGAGATCCAGGACACCCCGGTCCTCGCCCACGGCAAGGTGCGTCACCACGGCGAGCCGGTGGCGATCGTCGCCGCCGACCACCCGGAGACCGCGCGCCGCGCCGCCGCGAAGATCCACGTCGAGTACCGCGACCTGCCGGTCATCACCGACGAGGCCTCCGCGACCGCGCCGGACGCGATCCTCGTCCACGAGGGCCGCGACGACCACCACAGCGGCCATGTCCCGCACCCGAACATCGTGCACCGCCAGCCGATCGTCCGCGGCAACGCCGACGAGGCCGCGAAGCGGGCCGATGTCATCGTCCGGGGCGAGTACACCTTCGGCATGCAGGACCAGGCCTTCCTCGGCCCCGAGTCCGGTCTCGCGGTGCCGGAGGAGGACGGCGGCGTCCACCTCTACATCGCCACCCAGTGGCTCCACTCCGACCTGCGCCAGATCGCCCCCGTCCTCGGCCTGCCCGAGGAGAAGGTGCGGATGACGCTGGCCGGCGTCGGCGGCGCGTTCGGCGGGCGTGAGGACCTGTCGATGCAGATCCACGCCTGTCTGCTGGCGCTGCGCACCGGCAAGCCGGTCAAGATCGTCTACAACCGCTTCGAGTCCTTCTTCGGGCACGTCCACCGCCACCCGGCGAAGCTCAGCTACGAGCACGGCGCCACCAAGGACGGCAAGCTCACGCACATGAAGTGCCGGATCGTCCTGGACGGCGGCGCCTACGCGTCGGCCTCCCCGGCGGTCGTCGGCAACGCCTCCTCCCTGTCCGTCGGCCCGTACGTGATCGACGACGTGGACATCGAGGCCGTCGCCCTCTACACCAACAACCCGCCCTGCGGCGCCATGCGCGGCTTCGGCGCGGTCCAGGCGTGCTTCGCCTACGAGGCGCAGATGGACAAGCTGGCGGCGAAGCTCGGCATGGACCCGGTGGAGTTCCGGCAGCTCAACGCCATGGAGCAGGGCACGCTCATGCCGACGGGCCAGCCCGTCGACTCCCCGGCCCCGGTCGCCGAACTGCTGCGCCGCGTCAAGGCGATGCCCATGCCGCCGGAGCGCCAGTGGGAGTCCAGCGAAGGCGCGGACGTACGGCAGCTGCCGGGCGGCCTGTCCAACACCACGCACGGCGAAGGCGTCGTCCGCGGTGTCGGCTACGCGGTCGGCATCAAGAACGTCGGCTTCTCCGAGGGCTTCGACGACTACTCCACCGCCAAGGTGCGCATGGAGGTCGTGGGCGGCGAGCCGGTCGCGACCGTGCACACCGCGATGGCGGAGGTCGGCCAGGGCGGAGTCACCGTCCACGCGCAGATCGCCCGCACCGAGCTGGGCGTCACCCAGGTCACCATCCACCCCGCCGACACCCAGGTGGGCAGCGCCGGTTCGACCTCCGCGTCGCGTCAGACGTACGTCACCGGCGGCGCCGTGAAGAACTCCTGCGAGCTCGTCCGGGAGAAGGTCCTGCAGATCGGGCGCCGCAAGTTCGGCTCCTACCACCCCGCCTGGGCCACCGCCGAGCTGCTGCTGGAGGGCGGCAAGGTCGTCACCGACGGCGGCGAGGTCCTCGCCGACCTGGCGGACGTCCTCGAAGGGGAGTCCGTCGAGGTGGAGGCCGAGTGGCGGCACCGTCCGACCGAGCCCTTCGACCTGCGCACCGGCCAGGGCAACGGCCACGTCCAGTACTCCTTCGCCGCGCACCGCGCGGTCGTCGAGGTGGACACCGAGCTGGGCCTGGTCAAGGTGATCGAGCTGGCCTGCGCCCAGGACGTCGGCAAGGCCCTCAACCCGCTGTCCGTCCTCGGCCAGATCCAGGGCGGCACCCTGCAGGGCATGGGCATCGCGGTGATGGAGGAGATCGTCGTCGATCCTGTCACCGCGAAGGTCAGGAACCCGTCCTTCACGGACTACCTGCTCCCCACGATCCTCGACACGCCGATCATCCCGGTCGATGTGCTCGAACTCGCCGACGACCACGCCCCGTACGGGCTGCGCGGCATCGGCGAGGCCCCCACCCTGTCGTCCACGCCGGCCGTGCTCGCGGCCATCCGCGCGGCGACCGGGCTGGAGCTCAACCGCACGCCGGTCCGTCCGGAGCACCTCACCGGTACGGCGTAGGCACACACCGCAAGTCTCTCCGGGCGGCGCCGGGAACGTCACACTTCGCCGCGCCGCCCGGAGTACCCAGATCGTTCGTCTCGGGCCGTCCCCCGGGTCGTGCGGCCGAAGCACCTTCCCAAATCCCGCAGCCGCAGAGGCGGTTGTCGATGCGGGTGCCCCTTTGAACCTTGGGAGTAGGCCCACATGACCCAGCAGTCACTGGAGCCGAAGACCGTTGCCGACGACGCGGGTGAAGGCACCCTCGTCCCGGCCGGACGGTCTTGGCTCGACCGGTACTTTCACATATCCAGGAGAGGCTCCTCGGTCGCGCGCGAAGTGCGCGGCGGCGTCACGACCTTCATGGCGATGGCGTACATCCTGCTGCTCAACCCCCTGATCCTGTCCGGCAAGGACGCGGCGGGGAACACCCTCGGGCAGCAGGCCCTGATCACCGCCACCGCGTTCGCGGCGGCCCTCACCACGCTGCTGATGGGCTTCTTCGGCAAGGTGCCGCTGGCCCTGGCCGCCGGCCTCTCCGTCTCCGGTGTCCTCGCCTCGCAGGTCGCCCCGGAGATGACCTGGCCGCAGGCCATGGGCATGTGCGTGATGTACGGCGTGGTCATCATGCTGCTGGTCGTCACCGGTCTGCGCGAGATGATCATGAACGCGATCCCGCTGGCGCTCAAGCACGCGATCACCATGGGCATCGGCCTGTTCATCGCCCTGATCGGCTTCTACAAGGCCGGCTTCGTGCACCAGGGCGAGGCCACCCCGGTCGCCCTCGGCCCGACCGGCGAACTGGCCGGCTGGCCCGTGCTGCTGTTCGCCGTCACCCTGCTCGGCATCTTCATGCTCCAGGCCCGGGGCGTCCCCGGCGCGATCCTGATCGGCATCCTCGGCGGCACGGTCCTGGCCGTCGCCCTCAACGCGTTCGGCGTCATCGATCCCAAGCAGTGGGCGAGCGGCGCTCCCGAACTCCGGGGCAGCGCGGTCTCCATGCCGGACTTCTCCCTCTTCGGTGACGTCGAGTTCGGCGGCTGGGGCGAGGTCGGCGCGATGACGGTCGGCATGATCGTGTTCACGCTGGTGCTCGCCGGGTTCTTCGACGCGATGGCCACCATCATCGGCGTCGGCACCGAGGCCAAGCTCGCCGACGACAAGGGCCGGATGCCGGGCCTGTCCAAGGCGCTGTTCATCGACGGCGCGGGCGGCGCGATCGGCGGCGTCTCCGGCGCCTCCGGCCAGACCGTCTTCGTGGAGTCGGCGACCGGCGTCGGCGAGGGCGCCCGCACCGGCCTGTCCTCGGTCGTCACCGGCCTGTTCTTCGCCGCCTGTCTGTTCTTCACCCCGCTCACGGCGATCGTGCCCGGGGAGGTCGCGGCCGCCGCCCTGGTCGTCATCGGCGCCATGATGATGATGAACGCCCGGCACGTGGACTGGAGCGACCGCGCCACCGCGATCCCGGTCTTCCTGACCGTCGTGATCATGCCGTTCACCTACTCCATCACCGCGGGTGTCGCCGCCGGCGTCATCTCGTACGTCGCGATCAAGACCGCTCAGGGCAAGGTCCGGGAGATCGGGGTGTTCATGTGGGCCCTGACGGTGATCTTCCTGGTGTTCTTCGCCCTCAACCCGATCGAAAGCTGGCTCGGCGTCCACTAGCCGGGAGCCCTCCACACCACCCCCTCAAGGAGACCGAGAGATGCTGGACATCGCCGAAGAGCTGCACCGGTGGGTCGAGCAGGGCCGTGACTTCGCCGTGGCGACCGTGGTCGCGGTCGGCGGCAGCGCGCCCCGCCAGCCCGGCGCCGCGCTCGCGGTGGACACCGACGGCACGGCGATCGGCTCGGTCTCGGGTGGCTGTGTGGAGGGCGCCGTCTACGAACTGTGCCGGCAGGCGCTCCAGGACGGGGACACCGTCCTCGAGCGCTTCGGCTACAGCGACGAGGACGCCTTCGCCGTGGGCCTGACCTGCGGCGGCGTCATCGACATCCTGGTCACCCCGGTACGGGCCGCCGATCCGGCCCGCCCGGTGATCGGCGCGGCGCTGGCCGCCGCCGCCCGCGGTGAGGCGGCGGCCGTGGCCCGGATCGTCTCGGGCCCTACGGAACTGATGGGCCGGGCCCTGCTGGTCCGGCCCGGCGGCTCCCCCGAGGGCGGCTTCGGCGCCCATCCCGGACTGGACCGCACCGTGGCCGCCGAGGCGGGCGCCTACCTGGACGCCGGCCGCACCGGCACCCTGGAGATCGGAGAGCAGGGCTCTCGGTGCGGAGCACCGCTCACGGTGCTGGTGGAGTCCTCGGTCCCACCGCCCCGGATGATCGTCTTCGGGGCGATCGACTTCGCCTCGGCGCTGGTGCGGATCGGCAAGTTCCTGGGCTACCACGTGACGGTGTGCGACGCCCGGCCCGTCTTCGCGACGCCGGCCCGCTTCCCCGAGGCCGACGAGATCGTCGTCGAGTGGCCGCACCAGTACCTGGAACGCACCCGGGTCGACGCACGCACGGTCCTGTGCGTGCTCACCCACGACGCCAAGTTCGACGTCCCCCTGCTCCGGCTCGCCCTGCGCCTGCCGGTCGCCTACGTCGGCGCGATGGGCTCGCGCCGCACCCACCTCGAACGCAACGAACGGCTGCGCGAGGTCGGCGTCACCGACATGGAGCTGGCCCGCCTGCGGTCCCCGATCGGCCTCGACCTCGGCGCCCGTACGCCCGAGGAGACCGCCCTGTCGATCGCCGCCGAGATCGTCGCGAACCGGCGGGGCGGCAGCGGGGCCTCACTGACCGGCGCCCACACGCCCATCCATCACGACACGGCCTCGGCCCCGGCCCGGCGCATCGGCTCGGTGGCCTGAGCCAGGTCCCGGCGGACGGCCGGCTGATCCGGCCAGGCGAACGCGTAGTCCGGGGCACCGCCCCGGCTCAGCCGTACCCAGCGCAGCAGTTCCCGCGCGATGCCCGCGGTGCCCATCGCCCAGCCGGTCTCCGGCTCCAGCGCGCTCGGCGTGGCCCGGTGCTCCACGTTCGACCAGTGGGCGCCGTCCGGGCCCCGGGTCGCGCGCGCGGCGAGATCCGCGACCAGGAGGCCGGCGAAGTCCGGGGAGTCGCCCTGCTCGGCGATCCGGTCGCAGGCCAGCGCCAGGACCCCCGCGGTGCCGCAGCAGCGGCCGTTGTTGTCCCAGAAGCCGGGGCCGACCCGCGCGGGCAGCCCCGAGCGGGTGACGGTGTGCCAGCAGCGGTCGGCCAGCACCGACCAGGCGGAGTCGTCGAAGGCGTCCCGCAGCAGCCGGAACGCCTGGGCGTCCCCGGCCGGACCGTGGCACCAGCCGTAGCTGTACCGGGCCGCCCGCTCTCCGCCGTGCCGCGGGTCGGAGTGCGGGACCAGGAAGCCGTCGGGCCCCGCCTCGTCCCGGGAGACGACGTCCGCGGCACCTGCCAGCGCCAGTTCGGTGAGGTCCGTGCGGCCGGCGGCCGCCCCGATCGCGGCCGGCGCGAGGGCGATGCCGAGCGTGCCGTGCGAGATGTGGTGCATCCGCCCCGGCACACCGGGCCGGAACGCCCACCGCACCCCGGCCGCGGTCCGCTCCGTCGTGTCGAGATACGGCTCCACGGCCCGTACGGCGAACTCCGGGTCCCCGAGCGCCAGCGCGCCGAGGCCGATCCCGGCGTTGCCGCCCATCAGCTCGAACAGCTCGCCCCAGCGCGTCCCGTCGAAGCGGGCCCGCACCAGCGCCATGGCCCGGTCCGCGGCGGCAGCGGCGGCTCGCTCGCCCAGGTCGTCGGCGACCGCCCGCAGCGCGAGCGCCATGCCGGTGAGCCCGAAGTACAGGGAGCAGTCCTCCGTCTCCTCGACGGCCGCGGCCAGGCCCCGGGCGGCGCGCACGGCGGCGTCGGCACAGGCGTCGTCGCCGAAGTGCCGCCAGGCCTCCAGCAGGACGGGGACGATGCCGGCGGTGCCGTTGTAGAACATCGGGTCCGGCGCCTCGTCGGACGGCCGCACGGGCCAGCCGAGGCCGCCGTCGCCCACCTCCCGGGCCTGTGCGAGCAGCCCGCGCAGCGCGTCCGCCACGAGCTCCTCGACCTCGTCAACTGCCGGTCCCGCGGCTCCATTTGAGATCATGACGCCCAGTCTGTCAGGCAGGTCTCAAGCGCCGCGCAGCAGGCGGTTCGCCGCCCGCCCGAACATCCACCGCGCCGCCGCCCGCAGCGGGGGGTCGAAGAGCCCGGGAAGCGGCCGGACCCGCAGCTCCTCGCGCCACACCACCTGGGCCCGCCCGCCGGGGCCCGGGCGCACCTCGATCTCCGCCCAGCCCAGCACCACCCGGCCCCGCTTCTCCAGCCGGCACAGTCCGGGCGAGTCCTCGGCCGGCGGCCGCCACACGGTGACCTCCATCCGGTCGTCCACGGCGAGCGGGCCGAGGCCCGAGCGCGCCACGAACACCGTGCCCTCCCGGTTGGGCCCGGGGGTGACCACGGTGACGCGGGTCAGCGGGACCACCTCCCCGTGGCGGGGCCACTCGGTGAGGCGGCGCCAGGCCTCGTCGGGGGAGAGCGGCGCCGTGCGTTCCAGCTGAAAGTTGACCACCGCCCGATTTTAGATTCAGCGGTAGACCTTGCCGGGTTCGGCCTTTCCGGGCGCCAGCAGCTGCGGCACGGTCACGAACACGTACCCCTGCTTCTTGAGGTCCTTGATGATCCCGGGCACCGCGGGCACCGTGCCCGCGTAGATGTCGTGCAGCAGGATGATCCCGTCCCGGGACGACTGGTCGAGGACCCGCTCGTGGATCAGGGCCGAGTCATTGGTCTTGTAGTCCTTCGCGGTCACGCTCCACAGCACTTCCGCGAGCCCCAGCTCCCGGCAGATCTCGTGCACGGTGTCGTTCGTGCGGCCCTGCGGCGGGCGCATCAGGGTCGGGCGCTGCCCGGTCAGGCGCTCTATCTCCTCGTTCGGGCGCTCCAGTTCCTCGCGTATCTCGTCCGGTTCCAGGTCGGTGAGGATCTTGTGGTCCCAGGTGTGGCTGGCCACCTCGTGACCCTCGGCCGCCATCCGTTTCACGAGCTGCGGGTACTTCTCGATGTGCCGCTCGCCGAGCAGGAAGAAGGTCGCCGGGACCCGCTCCTCCTTCAGGATGTCCAGCAGGCGTGGCGAGTTCTCGCTGGGTCCGGCGTCGAAGGTCAGCGCGATGCACTTGACCTCCTCGCAGTCGACGGTCCCGGCCCGGGCCCGGACGGCGGTGGCATCGGCGCGGACGTCGGCCGGTGAGGTGGTCTCCAGACGGGTGCAGCCGGTCAGCGTGACGACGGCGGACAGCATCGTGGCGGCGAGGAACGCGGCCCCCGTTTTCTTCATCTTCTTGGTCGGAGAAGGCATGCCGAGACTATACGTCGCGTGTATACACGTGATGTATAGTGCGTCGATGCTGCCCCCGCGCGGGAAAGGGCGCCTCAGCGAGCCCCGGTGGCCGGCGCCCGCAGGAGCGTCCGGCTCGCCTCCCGGTGCTCGGCCGCCCCCGCCGGGTCGGTAGCGTCGAGCACGGCCGCGATGCCTTCGTGGGCCAGGACTTCCTGGTGGCGGTTGCCCAGCCGCGCGCCCAGGTCCAGGGCCTGCCGGTGCAGGCGCAGGGCCTCTTCGTCCAGCCCCGCCAGACGACAGGTCTCGGCGTAGCCGTTGAGGAAGTGGATCTTCCAGTGCTCCTCGAACAACTCGTCGAGCAGGGCGAACGCCGCCCGGTGGCCGGCCAGCGCCTCGTCGTACCGGCCCATCTGGCGCAGGGCCACGCCCAGGCAGTTCAGACACCAGGCCTGGTTGTGCAGATGCCCGTCCTCACGCGCCGACTCCAGCGCCCGGCGCAGCTCCCGCGCCGCCTCGTCCGGGGCCTCCCGGGCCAGCGCCACCCCGAGCGTGATCCGGGCCGTCAGCGCGGGCGGCCACGCCGCGTCGGTGTGCGGGACGTCCAGCACCTCGCGGGCCAGCCGCGCCGCCTCCTCGCGATGGCCCAGCTGCAGCAGCGCCCAGGCCTCCGCGGCGGCGGCGTGCGCCGCACCCTCGGGGCAGCCGGCGTCCGCGTACGACGTCGCCGCCCGCCGGAACAGCTCCAGCGGCTCCTCGACCTGCCCGGCGTCCCAGCCGAGATAGCCGCGGCGCAGCGTCAGTTCCGCCGCCACCCGGGCGTCCCCCGCCCCGGGCACCAGCAGCCCGGCCGCCTCGTACGCCTCGGCCGCCTCCGCCGTCCGGCCCGCGTTGTAGCGCGCGAAGCCCAGATCGCTGTACGCCTCCGCCAGCCGCAGCGGTTCCCCCAGCCGCTCGGCGGCGGCCAGCGACCGCTCGAACAGGACGTTGAGGTGGGTCGTGCCGCAGCGCCGCGCGAAGTACGCCCGCAGGAAGCGCGGCAGTTCGCACACATGGACGTCGGACCCGACGGCCGCCGCCGTCTCGAACGCGGCGATCAGGTTGCCGTACTCCGCGACGAGCCAGCCCATGGCCGCGTTCTTGTCCGCGAACCGGGGCAGTTCCGCCGGGGCCGGTCCCGCCGCGACCGGACGGGCGGGGGACACGAACGGCATCGCGGCGTCGGCGGCGGCCGCCGCGTGGACGTAGTAGTCCAGCACCCGCACCAGGGCGCGCTCCCGCTCGGCCGCCGGGTCCGCTCGCGCCGAGGCCCGGCGGGCGTGCTGGTGCACCAGGTCGTGCAGACGGTAGCCGCCCGGCGTCGGCTGCTGGACCAGGTGCGCGTCGACCAGGTCCTCCAGCATCGCCCGCGCCGCGCGCACCGGGACGTCCGCCAGCGCCGCCGCCAGGTACTCGTCGAAGGACGCCCCGGGCAGCAGCCCCAGCATCCGGAACAGCCGGGCGTGCGGCCGCTCCAACTGCCGTACCGACATGGCGAACGCGGCGTCGAACTCGTCCGTGCCCTCGGCCAGCCGCTCGGCCAGGATGCCCACGGTCCAGCCCGGCCGGTGCCGCAGCCGTGCCCCGGCCAGCCGCAGGGCCAGCGGCAGCCGCCCGCACAGCCGCAGCACCTCGGCGGTGGACTCCGGATCACGGGCCAGCCTGCCCCCGGGGCCGCCCGGGTCGCCGCCGGCCCGGGCCAGCAGCTCCAGGCTCTCCTCGGGGCTGAGGACGTCGAGCGAGACCGGGGGCACCTCGTCCAGGCCGAGCAGCCGGTTGCGGCTGGTGATCAGGGCGACGGACTCCCCGGCGCCGGGCAGCAGCGGACGGACCTGCTCGGCGTCGGCGGCGTTGTCGAGGACCACGACCGCGCGCCGTCCGGCCAGCTCCGCCCGCCAGCAGGCGGCCAGTTGCTCCAGACCCTCCTGCGGAACCCGCTCGGAGGGGACGTCCAGCGCCCCGAGCAGCATCCGCAGCGCCGAGTCGGGGTCGAGCGGGGGCCGGCCCTCGGTGAACCCGTGCAGGTCGACGTAGAGCTGGGCGTCCGGGAAGCCCGCGGCCAGCCGGTGCGCCGCGTGCACCGCGAGGGAGGTCTTGCCGACGCCCGCCATGCCGTCGACGCAGACCGCCCGGTGGCTGTCCACCGCCGCGAGCACGGCGGCCAGCGCCTCCTCGCGCCCGGTGAAGTCGGCCACGTCGCGCGGCAGTGTGTTGCGGGGCGCGGGCCTCACCTGGCGGCTGCTCCTCGGCGGCGCCGGCAGCGGGTGCGCGGTCCGCTCCCACAGCGGGCGCAGCGGCCGCGGGTCGCGCTTGACGAGGCGGCACAGGGCGACGACGGCGGGCCAGGGCGGCGGCGTACGGCCGTTGAGGTACCGCGACAGCGACGAGGAGCTCAGTCCGGCGTCGCGGGCGAGCGCCCGTACGCCGAGCCCGGAGAGCTCCTGGAGCATGCGCAGCCGGGCCGCCAGCTCCTCCTGCGGATCCGCTGTGGACGCGTCCATCTCTGTTCCCCCGTCTGTCCGTCCCACCGTGCGAGAAGTCTTCTCACCCCGTTCGCCGCAGGTCAAGGCCCGTTCCGCTGTCCCACGCCGTCCCACCGTCATGGCCCGGCGGCGCGGGCCGGGCTGTCATGGAGTCACGCCCCGACGGAACGGGGCACCGAACCGGAAGCGAAGGAGAGCCCCGTGCGGTCCCGCATGCGGAACCCCGCCGTCGTCCTGTCCGGCGCGGCAGCCCCCCTCCAGGAGCTCCTGACGACCGTGCGCTCGGCCGGCCTGGAGCCCCGGACGCTGGAACTGGTGCGCCTGAGGATCAGCCAGATCAACGGGTGCGCCGCCGACGTGGACGACGGGACCCGGACGGCCCGCGAGGCCGGAGTGAGCGACGAACGGCTGCTCGCCCTCACCGCCTGGCGGGACACCCCGCACTTCACCCCGGCGCAGCGGGCGGCCCTGGACCTGGCCGAGTCCGCCACCCGGCTGGCCGACCGCCCCGACGCGGTCAGCGACGAGGTGTGGGACCGGGCCGCCACCCACTACGACGAGACCCAGCTCGCCGCGCTGGTCCTGCTGACCGGCGTCACCAACCTGCTCAACCGGCTCGGCGCCACCACCCGCCAGAGCTCCACCACCTGACGAACTCACGTGTAAGGAACCAGTCATGACGAAGGCACAGCAGTCCACCAAGAGCACCGAGAACACCGCGTCCGAGCAGTGGACGGACGAGGAGCGCGCCGCGATGAAGGAGCGCGCCAAGGAGGTCAAGGCGTCCGCCCGCCGCGGATCGAAGGCCGACAAGGCGGCCCAGGACGAGGCCGCCGTGCTCGCGAAGATCGCCGAGATGCAGGAGTCGGACCGGGTCATGGCCGAGCGCATCCACGCCGTCGTCACGACGAGCGCCCCGGAGCTGGCACCGAAGCTCTGGTACGGCATGCCCGCCTACGCCAGGGACGGCAAGGTCGTCTGCTTCTTCCAGAGCGCGCAGAAGTTCAACGCCCGGTACGCCACCCTCGGTTTCAACGACACCGCGAACCTCGACGAGGACACCATGTGGCCGACCGCCTTCGCCCTCACCCGGCTCACGGCGGCGGACGAGACGCGGATCGGGGAGCTGGTGGCGAGGGCCGTCAAGTAGCCGGGGGGCGCGTGTCACGAGCACGGGGCTGGGACAACCAACTGTGGCGGCTCGGCGACGAGCTCGCCGTCCGGTTGCCCTGGGCGACACCGTCCGCGGACGCGCTGCTGCGCAAGGAGTACGCGTGGCTTCCCGTCCTCGCCCCGGACCTGCCGCTGCCGGTGCCCGTGCCGCAGCGGCTGGGCGAGCCCTCCGAGCGGTTCCCGCGGCCCTGGACCGTCACCACCTGGGTGCCGGGCGCGCCCGCCGACCGGGCTCCCGCCGTGCGCGCCGCGGAGGCGGCCGACGCCCTGGCCGCCTTCCTGACGGCCCTGCACCGGCCCGCCCCCGAAGGGGCGCCCGCCGGCCGGGACCGCGGGGGCCCGCTCGCCGACTACGCGGAACCGTTCGCGCGGGGACTCGCCTCGGCCACCGAACTGGGCCTGCTGCCCGACCCGGACGCCGTGCGCGCGGTCTGGGAGGACGCCGTCACCGCGCCCGCGTGGACGGGCCCGGCGCTGTGGCTCCACGGCGACCTGCACCCGGCCAACGTCCTCACCGCGGACGGCACGTTCTGCGGCGTGATCGACTTCGGCGACCTCTTCGCGGGGGATCCGGCCTGCGACCTGGCCGCCGCGTGGATCCTGCTGCCGGACGGCGCCGTCGACCGCTTCCACGCCGCCTACCGGCCCACCGCGGACCCCGCGACACGACGCCGGGCGCGCGGCTGGGCGGTGCTGAAGGCGTTCGCCTGCCTCTTCATCGCGGAGGCGGGGATCCACGGCCGGCCGGGCGGCAAGCCCACCTGGGGCCCGCCGGCCCGGGCCGCGCTGCGCCGCCTCACCTCGACGGTCCAGGGCTCCGGTTCCCCGGGCGGGTCCAGCTGACCCGATGCCTGCATAGTCCCCGGGTCACCCGGTGGCGCCGGCGACCCAGCGCAGTACGGCGGTCGTCACCTCGTCGCCGAGGGTGCTGATGGTGTCGATGGCGTGCTGGTCGCCGGGGACCGGCGCGATGCCGCGGACGGTGAGCGCGGCGTACAGGTCCAGGCGCCGGTGGTCGGCGGCGCTGAGCGGAAGGTTCAGGCGCTGGGCCGGGTCGGGGGGCGGCAGCGGGTAGTCGCCGCCGGTGTCGAGATCGCAGGGGGAGGCGTACTGGTCGCACATGGGCCACACCTCCTGGAACGGGACGAGTGTGTCGCCGTATGAGCTCACCGCTGGTCTCCCTCGCTCGGGGTGTCTGTCACCCGGTGAAGTCGCGGGGCGGGGCACTCCGGTTGCGGCACCCGGCGACGATCCCCCGAATGCCGCAATCAGTAGGGCTGTGGGAGCAGAGGGGCGCGCGGCTGCATATATCTGCCCTCGGGGCGCTCCGGCGCTCGCCCCATACGGCGAATTGAGCCGCTTCCTCCTGGCCACAGGTCGCCGATCCGGCTGCACTGGGTCCTCCACCGATCACGCTGACCGGAATGGCCGCGAGCCGTTCGACGCTCCGGACTTCGCCGCCCGCATTCCCTGCGCGTCGTCCCGGACATCGGCACCCCCAAGGAGGCTGTGATGGCACTCGCACACTGGACGAGGTCGATGGAGTGGCTGGCTGCGGCGGCGGAGGACCCCCGCGCCTGCAAGGAGGAGTGGCAGAACGGCCCCTCCGGGATCGCGCTGCTGGCCGCCGGCCGGTTCTGGGACGTCCTGGTCGTCCCCGAGGAGTTGGGTCTGCGCGTCGCCGGAATCCTCGACGAACTGCCGCTGATCCAGCCCGGACCGTGCCTGCTGGACGCCCGTACCCATCACGTGGGATTCCTCCTGCCCCCGGACCCCCAGGCGGTGTGGGTCGGCACCGGTCTGCGCTACCTGGGCAGAGGCGCGTGGATCGCCGCTCCCGCACCCCACTGCCGCTGGGGCGCCGTGCGCTGGCTGTGCCCGCCCGACGGCACCGGCACGCTGATCATGCCCGACGTCCTGGAGGTGGTCCTGCAGCGCTCCGCGAGCGAGATCTCCCTCCTCCAGGGCCGGTGAACACGGGCCTGGCCAGGGGCAGCGAGAAGCGGATCGACAGCCGAGGACCTCCTTGCCGGCAGTCAGGTTCCTAGAGCCAGTCGCGCCGCTTGAAAATCACGTACAGACTGACGCAGACCACCCCCATCAAGCCGATGGCGAAGGGATACCCGAACAGCCAGTGCAGCTCCGGCATGTGGTCGAAGTTCATGCCGTAGATCGTCCCGACCAGCGTCGGCGCGAACAGGATCGCCGCCCAGGACGAGATCTTCTTGATCTCCTCGTTCTGTTCGAAACCGGCCTCCGCCAACGCCCGCATCTCCGCGTTCTGTTGCTGGGTGACCAGAGTCGCGTTCACCGTGAGGATGTCGGTCAGGGCCTGGCGGAAGCCGTCCACGCGCTCGCTGGTGTGCGTGACGTGGTCGGCGACGTCCCGCAGATACGTCTGCAGGTCCTCGTCCGTGCCGTACTTCGCGAAGCCCGCCATCAGACCGTGCAGCATGCCGACCAGGGGGCGGGTGGCGCGCTGGAACTCCACCATCTCGCGGGAGAGTTCATAGATGCGGCGGGAGACCTCCGGGTCGCCGCGGAAGACCTCCGTCTCGATCTCGTCGATGTCGTTCTGCACGCCCGCGACGACCGGTGCGTACCCGTCGACCACGGCGTCGAGGATCGCGTACAGCACCGCCTCCGGGCCCCGCTTCAGCAGCTCCGGGGTCTCCTCCATCCGGCGCCTGACCGCCGACAGATCGGGCGCCGCGCCATGGCGGACCGTGATCACGAAGTCGGGGCCGACGAACACGTGCAGCTCACCGAAGTCGACCTCCTCCACCGCGTCGAGATAGCGGGCCGCGCGCAGGACGACGAAGAGCGTCTCGCCGTAGCGCTCCAGCTTCGGCCGCTGATGGGCCTCCATCGCGTCCTCGACGGACAGCGGGTGCAGATCGAACTCGGCGGCCAGGGACAGCAGTTCGGACTCGGTTGGGCGGGCCAGGCCGATCCAGGCCATGCCGCCGGACTGTTCGTGCAGCTCGCGGTAGGTGTCGGCGAGCGTGGCGGGAGAGGCCACGCGCACGCCGTCCCGGTACAGGACCGCCTGGACGATGCTCGCCGGTTCCGGTTCGGGGGCGGGCCCGGTTCGTTGCCGCGGGGGCCCCGGCGGGCCGGACTGCGGTGTCAGGGCGCGGCGCCAGACGGACTTCCGGTTGCGCTTCGACATCGTGGCTGCCCCTCGGCCGACGCCAGTGATCTCCGAGCAGGTTATACGCGGCACTTCGCAGGAGATCCACAGTTGCGGACCCGGGCTGTCCGCAAGTCCTACTAGCGTGCGGGTCATGACGAAGACGACGACCGCCCCGGGCCCCGTTCTCGGCACCCGCGCCCTCAACCGCGCGACCCTGGAACGGCAGTTGCTGCTGCGCCGCGCCCCGATGTCGGCGAAGGCGGCGGTGGAGCATCTGGTCGGCCTCCAGGCCCAGGAGGTCAAGCCGCCGTACTACGCGCTCGCCGCCCGCCTCGACGGCTTCCGGACCGAGGAGCCGGCCGGGCTGCTGGAGCGGCGGGAGGCGGTACGGATCGTCAGCATGCGCTCGACCATCCACCTGCACACCGCCGACGACAGCCTCGCGCTGCGCCCGCTGGTGCAGCCCGCCCGGGACCGGGAGATCAACATTTTCCGCAAGGGCCTTGTCGGCGTCGACCTGGACCGGCTCGCCGCCCTCGCCCGCGACCTCGTCGAAGAGACACCGCGCACCATGAAGCAGCTGCGCGAGGCGCTGGGTGCCGAATGGCCGGACGCCGATCCGGCGGCCCTCGCCATCGCCGCCCGCTGCAAACTGCCGCTGGTCCAGATCACCCCGCGCGGTGTGTGGGGAAAGAGCGCCCAGGTCTGCCTGACCACCGTCGAGCACTGGCTGGGCCGCCCCGTCGAGCCGCCCGCCTCCCCGGACGCCACCGTCCTGCGCTATCTGGCCGCCTTCGGGCCCGCCTCCGTGAAGGACCTGCAGACCTGGTGCGGTCTGACCCGGATGCGCCCCGTCTTCGAGCGGCTCCGCCCGGAACTGGTCACCTTCCGCGACGACAACGGCGTCGAGCTCTTCGACCTCCCCGACGCCCCGCGCCCCGACCCCGACACCCCGGCCCCGCCCCGCTTCCTGCCCGAGTTCGACAACCTCCTGCTCTCCCACGCCGACCGCACCCGGGTGATCCCGCCCGCGAACCGGGGCCGCACCTGGCAGGTGAACACCGTCTACTGCCCGTTCCTCGTCGACGGCTTCCTCGCGGGCGTCTGGCGGATCATCGACGACGCCCTCGTCATCGAGCCCTTCGACGACCTCACCAAAGCCCAGCGCGCCGAGGTCCTGGCGGAGGGCGCGTACCTGCTGGACGTCATGCACCCGCAGTCGTCGTACGACATCCGCTTCGGGACCGTGCTGCCGTAGCCGGACATGGATCGGGGGCGTTGCGGGCCGCTCGTGGAGGCCCGCAACGCCCCCTGGCAGTGCACCTGAGGGGTACTCAGGAGTCGGTACGGGTCACGAGGCGACCTGCGCGGCCACCAGACCGGAGAAGGACGTCAGCCGGGTGTACACGCCCGGGTAGCCGGCCGCCGCGCAGCCCTCGCCCCAGGAGGTGATCCCCGCCAGGACGCCCCCGACCAGCAGCGGACCGCCGCTGTCGCCCTGGCAGGTGTCCACCCCGCCGGAGGTGTGACCGGCGCAGACCATGTCGGACGCGAGGTAGTCCGTGCCGTAGGAGCTCGCGCAGCCGGCGTCGGACACGATCGGCACGGTGGCCGTGCGCAGCTGGTTCGAGGAGCTGCCGCTCGCGGAAGTGGTGCCCCAGCCGAGGATGCGGGCGGTGGTGCCGGCCGCGTACACGCCCGTCTGCGCGGCGGAGACGTAGGGCGCCGGGGTGTACGGCATCGACGTCGACAGCGTCAGCACCGCCACGTCGTCGCCGTTGGTGGCGTCGGTGTAGCCCGGGTGGATCCAGATGCCGCTGACCCGGGCCACCGTGCCGTCGGTGCCGTTGCGGTAGGTGCGGCCGCCGACCACTCTGACGCTGCCGATGGACTCGCCGACCAGGCAGTGGGCCGCGGTGACGACCTTGGTGGCGGAGACGAGCGTGCCACCGCAGAACTGGTTCTGCGCGGAGTCCGTGATCTGCATCATGAACGGGTACGCGGTCGTGGTGGTCGTCGAACCGCCCACGATGGGCTGGGGAGCCGCGGCGGCGGTGGGGGCGACGCCGATCAGTGCGGTGGCCGCGGCGGCGGCGGTCGCCGCGAGCGCGGTGGCGGTCTTCTTGGCGCGGATGAGCCCGAGCATGAGTCTCCTCATTGGGTGGCCGGTGGGGGGCCTCGCGGGTGGGGGGCGCTGCACGGGGGTCTCGGGACAGGCCCCCGTGTGCCCGGCGAGCGGCACGCCCTTACGCTAGAACCCGCAGGTCACCTTCCCAATGAGGGAACCCCCTAGGGCAGTTGGGCAGGGAAAACCCTCGGTCGGCCCCGGCCGAACCCGCCGCTGCGGTGAATCGCGCGGGATCTCAGCCGCCGGGACGGCCCGCCGCCAGCCGGACGATGTCGACGCGCGACCGGATCCCGAGTTTGCGGTAGACCCGGGTCAGGGTCGCCTCGACGGTCTTGACGCTGATGAACAGCCGCGCCGCTATCTCCCGGTTGGTCGCGCCCTCCATGACCAGCGCCGCGACCTGACGCTCCATCGAGGCGAGGGAGTCCAGCGCGTCCAGGGCGGCGGCCGGCGCGGGTGCCGGTTCGGCCGCCGGCGCCGTCGCGGCCGCCTCCACCTGGCGCAGCCACGGCAGCGCGCGGCACCGCCGGAACAGCCGGGCCGCCTCGTCGTAGGAGACCGGTCCGGGCCTGCCGGTGCGCAGCGCCGCCGCCGCGAAGGCCGCCCGGGCCTCCTCCAGGCCGTAGCCGAGCTTGGCGAGCCGGTCCTGCACCGAGGTCAGCCGTTCGGCGGCGGACTCCCGTTCGCCGCGGGCGGCGCACACCAGGGCCTCCGCGCGGTCCAGCACCGCGAGCACGCTCTCCCGGCCCAGGCGCAGGGCGCGGGCCCGTGCCGTGTCGATGACGTCCTGCGCCTCCTCGGTCGCGCCGACGCGGACCAGCGCCTCGGCGAGATCGCCGTGCCAGCGCCCGCGTGCCGGGTCGGTGATGCCGAGGCCCTGCTCCAGCTCGCGCACCCGGCGCAGCGAGGCCACCGCCGCGGGGGCGTCCCCGGCCACCAGCTGGGCATGGCCGAGGGCGGCCAGGGCGCGGGAGACGTACATCTGGTCGCCGTCCTGCTCGGCGTGGTCGAGCGCCTCCCGGGCCAGCGCCAGCGCCCGGTCCACCTCGCCGCCCGCGGCCTCCGCGAGGGAGGTGAGCACGGCCGAGGCGACCTCGCCGATCCCGGTGTCCCGGGCCAGCCGCAGGCTCTCGCGGGCGAGGTCGAGGGCGCGGGCGCAGTGCCCGGTGCGCAGCTCGGTCTCGGCGAGACCGCGCAGGAAGTGCACCTCGCTCTCCACCGAGCCGCGCCGCCGCACCTCGCGCAGCAGCGCGGTGACGGTGGCGCGGGCCTCGGGCAGCTGGTCGCTCATCACCAGCCAGCGGAAGCGGGCGTACCCGGCGCCGTTGTGGTGGCAGGCCACCCGCGGGTCCTGCGGTTCCCGCAGGGCGCGCTTGATGGTCGCGGGTGCGTCCGGGTGACCCATCAGGGTCTCGATCTGCGCCTCGAAGGCGAGCGCCATCAGCTCGGTGTACCGGTCACCGCCCCGCGCGGCCAGCTCCGCGGAGTAGGCGGCCTCCTCCCGGGCCGGGTCGAAGTCGCCGTCCACCAGCAGCGCCCGCCAGGCCAGCTGATAGTGGATCAGGGCGAGCAGCCGCGGGTCGTCGCCCGCGTCGGCCAGCGCCTGCGGGAAGACGGCGTCGACCTCCGACATGGCGTGGCCCGCGGTCTCGATCACCACGATCCAGGCCCGCACCCGCTGCGCGGGCACGGTCGAGCCGGACAGCACCTCGCGCGCGATGTCCCGGGCGAGGTCCAGCTCCCCGGCGGTGATGGCGTCCTCGGCAGCCTGAAGCAGCAGATCCTGCGGACCGGGGGGTGTCCGCTCGGCGGGGGGTTCGGGGGTGGGTGCTGCGGTGGCGGGGTCGGGGTGTTGCGGTTCTGTGGGGGCCGGGGATCGCGCGTCGGTGTCGGGGTGGGCTTCGAGGGAGGCGTGGTCCGGGCGTCGCGGCTCTCCTGGGGCCGGGGCATGGGCTTCGGTGCCGTGGTCCCGGTGTCGTCGTTCTCCCGGGGTCGTGGACTCGGGGTCGTCGGCGGCCGGGCCATGGGCTTCGCCGACGGGCGCCGCGGTGTCGTGGGTCGGGCGTCGCGGCTCTCCTGGGGCCGGGGCATGGGCTTCGGCGGCGGGCGCTGCGGTGTCGTGGTCTTCCTGGACCGTGCCCCCGGTGCCCCCGGTGCCCCCGGTGCCCCCGGTGCCCCCGGCGTCGCCGGGGCGCCGTGTCCGTTTCGTCGGGCTCTCCGTGGGCGTGGGTGCGTGGCGGGCGGCCAGGCGGCCCAGGGCGGCGGCCACCGCGGGCGCTCCGCGGTCGCGGGCCAGGGCCGCCGCCTCCGCCAGTGAGGCCGCCACCTCCGGATCGGTGCCGATGGTCGCCAGCGCCAGATGCCGGGCCCGTTCGATCGGGTCCGAGGCGGCCGTGGACAGCGCGGCATGCGCGGCCCGCCGCTCCTGCGCGGGCGCCTCCGCGTACAGCGCCGCAGAGATCAGCGGATGCGCGAAGCGTACGGCCGGCCCCTCCGTCTCCGTCGCCAGCAGTCCCAGTTCGGCCGCCCGCGCGGTCTCCGCCTCGGCGTCGGCGCGCCCCGCCGCGCGCAGGGTGGCCAGGGTGGGGCGGGCGCCGGCGCTGGCCACGAGGAGGGTGTGGCGGGCGTCGGGGGAGAGCATCCCGAGCCGGTTGAGCACCAGGGCGCGCAGCGAGGTCGGCACCGGCAGCGGCTCGCCCGGCCGGGGCGGAGTGGGGTTCTCGGCGAGCGCACGGCCGAGTTCCAGGGCGAAGAGCGGGTTGCCGCCGCTGGTGCGGTGGATGTCGCGGACTGTGGAGCGGGACAGCCCGGTGTAGCCGCGGTGGTCGAGCAGGGCGGCCACCTGGGTGCGGGAGAGAGGGCCGAGCCGGAGCGCCAGGGTGTCCGGCGGGGACGCGCCCAGATGGCGGTCGTACTCCTCGTGCTCGGTCCGCGCCGCGCAGAGCATCCGCACGGGGGTGTCGCCGAGGCGGCGGGCGGCGAAGCCGAGGAGTTCGGCGCTGGCCGGATCCAGCCATTGCAGGTCGTCGGCGACGATCAGGACGGGGCCCTCGGCGGCGAGGGCGCGCAGGGCGGACAGGACGGCCAGCCGCAGGGCGAGGCCGTCGCGCTGCAGGGTGGACTCGCCGCGGCCGGTGAGCGCCGACTCCAGGGCGGTGCGCTGGGCGGCGGGCAGCCGGCCGCAGACGTCGTCCAGGACCAGGCCGAGGAGGTCGGCGAGGGCGAGGAAGGGGAGATGGGATTCGGACTCGGTCGCCGAGCAGCGCAACACCGTCCGGGCCGCCGCGCCGTATTCCGCGGCCAATGCCCGCAGGACGGTCGACTTTCCTATTCCGGCGGGCCCGTGGAGCAGGACGCTGCCGCCCCGGGCGAGCTGCCGACGCGCCGCCGTGAACGGCTCGTCCCGGCCGATGACCAGGTCGGGGCGGGATCGGGCAGGTTCCGTGAAGTCCCGTGGCACGGTCACCGCTCCCCTCCGTGTGTCGTGTCCTGGCCAATATTAGGCAACAGGTCTTTGAATTTCGGAGTGCCTGCCGGGTGAGGGAAATAACAGCCCGGGAGCATAGGTAAATTCAGGGTGCGGGTGAATGAATGGGGGAGCGCACGCCAGAGCGGCCGGGAAGCCCTGCGGAAGCCCTATGGAAGCAGCCCCGCCCGTCGCGCGGCGGCCACCGCCTCCCCCCGGGTGTGCGCCCCCAGCTTCCGCATGGCCGACCGCAGATACCCCTTCACCGTCTCGGCCCGCAGCCCCAACCGCTCGCCGGCCACGGCATTGGTCGCCCCTGCCGCCACCCAGGCCAGCACATCCACCTCCCGGGGCGCCAGCCGCACCCCCTCGGCCGGCCCCTCGGGCGTCAGCAGCCCGCACACCTCCAGCAGCTCCGCGCGCAACCCCGGATCGGAGATCCGCGGTGCCAGCGCCCGCAGGGCCGCATGAGCCTCCCGCACCTGTTCCCGCACGGCTCCCTCGCCGTCCCGCTCCGGGCGCGGCCGCGCCGCCTCCAGCAGCTCCTGCGCCGACTCCCGCACGACGAGCGCCTGTTCCACCTCGCGCGCGGCGGCCACCGCAGCGCTCAGCGTGCGGTCGCCCAGCGGCTGCGGGGTGCGCAGGGCGCCGTAGAGGACACCGCGCACCCGGCGGCGTACGACGACCGGGACCGCGAGGACCGAGCGCAGGCCCTCGGCGGCGACGGCGGTGTCGTACTCATGGCTGATCTGCCGCGAGGAGGAGTAGTCGGTCACCGCACAGGCGCGGGCCAGGGCGACCGCGCGACCGCCGAGGCCGTTGCCGGAGGCGACGGTGAGCCGGCTCAGCGCGTGCGTGGCGGTGCCGTTGAGTTCGCTGATGAGCATCCGCGGGCGGGCGGGCTCCATCAGGCCGCCGAACGCGACCGGGAGACCGGTCGAGCGCCGCAGCCGGACCAGCGCACCCCGGATCTCCGCGGCCGCGGTGACATCTGCTGCCAACTGCCCGCCCTCCCTCTGCGGCGTACACCCCCGTTCGGGGGTGGTGAGACCTGCATCACGGATTACACGATGGCAGGGAGCCGCCGGGCAATGGTCCGGGACAGAGGAGGACACATGACGGCCACCGACGACTTCCGCGGGGCACGGGACTTTCTGCTGGCGCATCGCGAGGACTGGGCCACCGCCTACGAAGGGTTCGAGTGGCCCCGGCCGGAGCGGTTCAACTGGGCGCTGGACTGGTTCGACGTCATCGCGGACGGCAATGACCGCACCGCGCTGCACCTCGTCGAGGAGGACGGCACCGAGGTGCGGCTGTCGTTCGCCGAGCTGTCCGCCCGGTCCGACCGGGTCGCCAACTGGCTGCGTGAGCGGGGCGTCGGCGCCGAGGACCGGATCCTGGTCATGCTCGGCAACCAGACCGAGCTGTGGGAGACCGCGCTGGCCGCCATGAAGCTGCGGGCCGTCGTCATCCCGGCCACCCCGCTGCTCGGCCCCGCCGACCTGCGCGACCGGGTGGAGCGCGGGCGGGTCCGGCAGGTGATCGTGCGGTCCGCGGACACCGGCAAGTTCGCCGAGGTGCCCGGCACCTGCACCCGCGTCGTCGTCGGCGGCGCCCGCGAGGGCTGGCACCGGTACGAGGACGCCTACGCGGCCCCCGCCGGCTTCGTCCCGGACGGCCCCACCCGTGCCGACGATCCGCTGCTGCTCTACTTCACCTCCGGCACCACCGCCCGCCCCAAGCTCGTCGAGCACACCCACGTCTCGTACCCGGTGGGCCACCTCACCACGATGTACTGGATCGGACTGCGCCCCGGCGACGTGCACCTCAACATCTCCTCGCCGGGCTGGGCCAAGCACGCCTGGTCCAACCTGTTCGCGCCGTGGAACGCCGAGGCGACCGTCTTCCTGCACAACTACACGCGCTTCGACGCGGCCCGCCTGATGGCGGAGATGGACCGGGCGGGCGTGACGACCTTCTGCGCCCCGCCGACGGTGTGGCGGATGCTCATCCAGGCCGACCTGACCGCCCTGCGCACCCCTCCGCGCGAGGCCGTGGCGGCGGGGGAGCCGCTGAACCCCGAGGTCATCGAGCAGGTCCGAAGGGCCTGGGGCGTCACCGTCCGGGACGGTTTCGGGCAGACCGAGACCGCCGTGCAGGTCTCCAACAGTCCGGGCCAGCCGCTGAAGACGGGCGCGATGGGCCGCCCCAGCCCCGGTTACCGGGTGGAGCTGCTGGACCCGGTGACCGGCGCGCCCGGCGCGGCCGAGGGCGAGATCGCGCTCGACCTGTCGGCCCGCCCGGTCGGCCTGATGACCGGCTACCACGGGGACGCCGACCGTACGGCGGAGGCGATGGCGGGCGGCTACTACCGCACCGGGGACATCGCGTCGAGGGACGACGACGGCTACCTGACGTATGTCGGGCGCAGTGACGACGTCTTCAAGGCGAGCGACTACAAGATCAGTCCCTTCGAGCTGGAGAGCGCCCTGCTGGAGCACGAGGCGGTCGCCGAGGCCGCCGTGGTGCCCGCCCCGGACGAGCTGCGCCTCGCCGTCCCCAAGGCCTATGTCGTCCTCGCCGACGGCTGGGAGCCGGGTGCCGGCACCGCGAAGGTCCTCTTCGAGCACTCCCGCGAGGTCCTCGCCCCCTTCAAGCGCATCCGCCGGCTGGAGTTCGCGCCCCTGCCCAAGACCGTCTCCGGCAAGATCCGCCGGATCGAACTGCGCGAGGCCACCGCGGCCGGTTCGCACGACGAGTACCGCGAGGAGGACTTCCGGTGACCGCACTGTCGTACACGCACGGAACCGGCGCGACCGCGTTGCTCGGCGAGACGATCGGGGACAACCTGGCGCGCACCGCCGCCACCTGGCCGCAGCGGGAGGCGCTGGTCGACGTCCCGTCGGGGCGACGCTGGACGTACGCCCGGCTCATGGCGGACGTCGACGAGCTGGCGTACGCGCTGCTGGCGAGCGGGGTCGGCAAGGGCGACCGGGTCGGGATCTGGGCGGTCAACTGCCCGGAGTGGGTGCTGGTGCAGTACGCCACCGCCCGCATCGGCGCGATCATGGTGAACATCAACCCGGCGTACCGGGTGCACGAGGTCGAGTACGTGCTCAAGCAGGCCGGGATCCGCCTGCTCTTCGCCTCCCTGGGCCACAAGAGCAGCGACTACCGGGCCATGGTGGACGAGGTGCGGGGCAACTGCCCCGATCTGCGCGAGGCCGTGTATTTCGGCGACCCGAGCTGGCAGGCGCTGCTCGGCCGCGCCCTCCCACGCGCCCTGCCGGACGACCTGAGCTGCGACGACGCGGTCAACATCCAGTACACCTCGGGCACCACCGGATTCCCCAAGGGAGCCACGCTCTCCCACCACAACATCCTCAACAACGGCTATTTCGTCGGGGAGTCGATCGCCTACACCGAGCAGGACCGGATCTGTCTGCCGGTGCCGTTCTACCACTGCTTCGGCATGGTCATGGGAAACCTGGCGGCCACCACGCACGGCGCCTGCATCGTCATCCCCGCCCCCTCCTTCGACCCGGCGGCCACCCTGGAGGCGGTCCGGCGGGAGCGCTGCACCTCGCTGTACGGCGTCCCGACCATGTTCATCGCGGAACTGAACCTGCCCGACTTCGCGCGGTACGACCTCTCCTCGCTGCGCACCGGCATCATGGCGGGCTCGCCCTGCCCGGTGGAGGTGATGAAACGGGTGGTCGCCGAGATGCACATGGAGCAGGTGTCGATCTGCTACGGCATGACCGAGACCTCCCCGGTCTCGCTGCAGACCCGGATGGACGACGACCTGGAACACCGCACCGGAACCGTCGGCCGCGTCCTGCCGCACGTCGAGGTGAAGATCGTCGACCCCGCCACCGGAGTCACCCGACCGCGCGGCACGGCAGGGGAGTTGTGCACCCGCGGTTACAGCGTGATGCTCGGCTACTGGAACGAACCCGACAAGACCGCGCAGTCCATCGACCCCGCCCGCTGGATGCACACCGGCGACCTGGCGGTGATGCGCGAGGACGGCTATGTCGAGATCGTCGGCCGCATCAAGGACATGATCATCCGGGGTGGCGAGAACATCTACCCGCGCGAGATCGAGGAGTTCCTGCACGGCCACCCGAAGATCGCCGACGTCCAGGTGATCGGCGTGCCGCACGAGCGGTACGGCGAACAGGTGCTGGCCTGCGTCATCCCCCGCGATCCGGCCGACCCGCCGACGCTGGAGGACGTACGGGCGTTCTGCGAAGGTCAGTTGGCCCACTACAAGATCCCGGCCGGGGTGCGGGTGCTCGACTCCTTCCCGATGACGGTGTCCGGAAAGGTGCGCAAGATCGAGCTGCGGGAGCGGTACACCGGCTGATCCTGCGGGGTCTTCGATCACAGCGGGCGCGGCCCGTAAGATCGGGTGCCCTTGGGGGTGGTTATGGGCAGGCAGCGCCCCGGTTCGCCGACGCTGGAGGAAGTCGCGGCTCTCGCCGGTGTCGGACGCGGCACCGTCTCGCGGGTCATCAACAACGCGGCGGGCGTGAAGGAGTCCACGCGCCGGGCCGTCGAGCGGGCCATCGACGAACTGGGCTACGTGCCCAATCTGGCGGCCCGTTCACTGGCCGGGCGGCGCGCCGACGCGGTGGCGCTGGCGCTGACCGAACGGGACTGGCGGCAGTTCGGGGAACCCTTCTTCTCCGAGATCATCCGCTCGGTCGGGGACGCCCTCGCGGACACCTCGATGCAACTGCTGCTCACCCTGGTCCGCACGGACGTCGAGCGGCGGCGCTTCGTGGAGTTCGCGCGCGGCGGGCGGGTGGACGGGGTCCTGCTGATGTCCGTACGGGCCGAGGACCGGCTGCCGGACATGCTCGCCGAGGCCGGACTGCCCACGGTGCTGCTCGGCCGCCGCTCGGGCGACGAGCACGTCACCTACGTGGACGCGGACAACGTCGGCGGCGCCCGGGGCGCGGTCGAGCATCTGCTGCGCGGGGGGCGCCGCAGGATCGCCGCCGTCACCGGGCCGCTCGACATGTACGTCACCCAGTGCCGGCTGCGCGGGTACCGGCAGGCGCTGGCCGCCGCCGGCCTGGAAGCCGCTGCCTCGCTGGTCGCCGAGGGTGACTTCACCGAGGACAGCGGGCGCCGGGCGACGGCCGAACTCCTCGCCCGGCACCCGGACCTGGACGCCGTCTTCGCCGCCTCGGACACCATGGCGGCCGGTGCGCTGGGCGTGCTGCGGGCGGCCGGCCGCAGGGTGCCCGAGGACGTCGCGGTGATCGGCTTCGACGACTTCCCGCTCGCCCGGCACACCGATCCGTCGCTGACGACGGTCCGGCAGCCGCTGAAGGAGATCGGCCGGACCATGGTGCGGCTGCTGAGGGAGGAACTGCAAGAGGGCGAGCAACCCGAGGTGGCCTGGCGCCACGTCATCCTGCGCACCCGGCTGGTGGTCCGCGACTCGGCCTGAGGGCCGTCGAAGGGTACGAGCGAAAGTTTCGGGAGCGCTCCCAAGTCCCGGAGCCCGTTTGGGCGTTGCGAATGCGTCCCTGTGACCTGCGACTTCGAAATCCATTCGATGCATTCGCGCGCGCAGGGTTGTCAGGAACATGGACGGACTCCTACAGTCCGGACCGAACCGGTGGGGTGGGAGCGCTCCCATCAGTGGGGAGTTGGGAGCGCTCCCGTACCGGCCCCGAATGACCGGCGCCATCTCCGAGAGAGGCCACCCGCATGCGACTGTTACCGCACCGTCCCCGCCCCGCGCGCGGCCTGTTCGCCGCGCTGCTGTCCGCTCTCGCCGCCGTCGCGGCTCTTCTCGTCGCCGCACCGCCGGCCCAGGCCGACACCACGATCTGCGAGCAGTACGGCTCGACCGTCATCCAGGGCCGCTACGTCGTCCAGAACAACCGCTGGGGCACCAGCGCCACCCAGTGCGTCACCGCCACCGACACCGGCTTCCGCCTCACCCAGGCCGACGGCTCGGTGCCCACCAACGGCGCCCCGAAGTCGTACCCGTCGGTGTTCAACGGCTGCCACTACACGAACTGTTCGCCGGGCACCAACCTTCCGGCGCAGATCAGCACCATCTCCAGCGCCCCCAGCAGCATCTCCTACGGCTATGTCTCCAATGCCGTGTACAACGCCTCGTACGACATCTGGCTGGACCCGACGCCCCGCACCGACGGCGTCAACCGGACCGAGATCATGATCTGGTTCAACCGGGTGGGCCCGATCCAGCCGATCGGCTCGCCGGTGGGCAACGCCACCGTCGGCGGCCGCACCTTCGAGGTGTGGACCGGCAGCAACGGCCACAACGACGTGATCTCCTTCGTCGCTCCCTCGGCGATCAGCAGCTGGAGCTTCGACGTCATGGACTTCGTCGACCAGACCGTCGCCCGGGGGATGGCGCAGAACAACTGGTACCTGACGAGCGTCCAGGCCGGGTTCGAGCCGTGGCAGAACGGCGCCGGACTCGCGGTGAACTCCTTCTCCTCCGCCGTCAACCTCGGGGGCGGCGGCGACCCGGGCGGCCCCGGTGGGCCGGCCACGGCCTGCCAGGTGACCTACGCGACCAGCGTCTGGCAGGGCGGCTACACCGCCAACGTCACGGTCAAGAACACCGGTAGCACTGCCCTCAACACCTGGCAGCTCGGCTTCACCCTGCCCTCCGGGCAGCGCGTCACCAACTCCTGGAACGCCACCCTGTCCGGCTCCTCCGGCGCGGTGACGGCGACTCCCGTGGCGCACAACGCGCAGATCGCCGCCGGCGGCAGCCAGACCTTCGGCTTCCAGGGCACCTACAGCGGCACCTTCGCCAAGCCCGGCGCCTTCACCCTGAACGGCACCGCCTGCACCAGCGCCTGACCCCGCCGGTGCGCCGCACCGGCCTCCTCCGGGGCCCGCCCCGCCTTCCCGCACCGACGGGGGCGGGCCCCGGCACCACATCCGCCCCTCCGGCCCGCACCCGGAAAGGCCGCACTCCATGAGCCCGAGCCGCACCGTGTCCGCCAGCCCTCCCGTGCCCCTGCGTTCCCGGACCCGCCGCCCCGCCCTCGTCGCCGCGCTGTGCGCCGCGACCCTCGCCCTGACCGGCCTCGCGGCCGCCCCGCCCGCCCAGGTCCCGGCGGCCGCCGCCGCGCTGCCGTACCAGGACCCCTCCGTGCCGGTGCCCCAGCGGGTCGCCGATCTGCTCTCCCGGATGACGCTCGACGACAAGCTCGGGCAGATGACCCAGATCGAGAAGGACGCGCTCGTCCCGCAGTCCGACCTCGCCACCTACCGCATCGGCTCGGTGCTCTCCGGCGGCGACTCGGCGGTCAGTCCCAACAACGCCCAGACCTGGGCCGACACCTACGACTCCCTGCAGCGCACCGCCCTCGGCACCCCGCTCGGCATCCCGATGATCTACGGCATCGACGCGGTGCACGGCCACAACGCGGTGCGCGGCGCCACCCTCTTCCCGCACAACATCGGCCTCGGCGCCACCCGTGACCCGGCGCTGGTGCAGCGGATCGGACGGGCGGTGGCCGAGGAGGTGGCCGGCACCGGCATCGACTGGTCCTTCGCGCCCTGTCTGTGCGTGGCCCGCAACGACCGGTGGGGCCGCACCTACGAGTCGTTCGGGGAGAAGCCCGAACTGGCCACCTCCATGGCCACGTTCGTCACCGGCATGCAGGGCACGAGCCTGGGCGGCGACCCGGCGTCGGTGCTGGCCACCGCCAAGCACTACCTCGGCGACGGCGGCACCACCGGAGGCGTCGACCAGGGCAACACCGAGCTGTCCGAGGCCGAGCTGCGCGCGATCCACCTGCCGCCCTTCCAGGAGGCGGTACGCCGCGGCGTGGGCTCGGTCATGCTGTCCTACAGCAGCTGGAACGGCGTCCGCTCGCACGGGCACAAGTACCTGGTCACCGACGTGCTCAAGGGCGAGCTGGGCTTCACCGGCTTCGTCGTCTCCGACTGGGCCGCGGTCGACAAGCTCGACGGGCAGACCGGTTTCACCGGCGCCGAGATCGCCACGGCCGTCAACGCCGGCGTCGACATGGTGATGGTCCCGCACGACTACAAGAGGTTCCTCACCCTGCTGCGCGGCGAGGTGAACGCCGGACGGATCCCCCTGGCCCGCGTCGACGACGCCAACCGGCGCATCCTCACCAAGAAGTTCCAGCTCGGCCTGTTCGAAAAGCCGCTCACCGACCGGTCGTTGACCCCGACCGTCGGCTCCGCGGAGCACCGGGCGCTGGCCCGGCAGGCGGTGCGGCAGTCGCAGGTGCTGCTGAAGAACGACGGCGCGATCCTGCCGCTGGCGAAGAACGCCAAGCTGTTCGTGGCCGGCAAGTCCGCCGACGACATCGGCAACCAGAGCGGCGGCTGGACCATGGGCTGGCAGGGCCGCAGCGGGCCCGTCACCGAGGGCACGACCGTCCTTCAGGGCATCCGCGCCGCCGCGACCGACCCGTCCCGGATCACCTACGACCGCTACGGCAACGGCATCGACGGCAGCTACACCGCCGCCGTCGCGGTGATCGGGGAGACCCCGTACGCCGAGATGCACGGCGACCGGCCCGGCGGCATGGGGCTGGACCAGGAGGATCTGCAGACCCTCAGCCGGCTCAAGGCCAGCGGTGTGCCCGTCGTGGTCGTCCTGGTCTCCGGACGCCCGCTCGACATCGCCGCCCAACTCCCGGACTGGCGCGCCCTGCTGGCGGCCTGGCTGCCCGGCACCGAGGGCGCCGGAGTGTCGGACGTGCTCTTCGGCGACCACGCCCCGACCGGCAAGCTCCCCGTGACGTGGATGCGCAGTGCCTCCCAGCAGCCCATCAACGACGGCGACGGCAAGAGCCCGCTCTTCGCGTACGGGCACGGCCTGACCTACGGCAGCGCTCCCGACCCCGACCCCGATCCGGACCCGGACCCGGAGCCGCAACCCAAGTCCTGCACCGCCCAGTTCAAGGTCGTCTCGGCCTGGTCCGGCGGCTACCAGGCGGAGATGACCGTCAAGAACACCGGCAGCGGCCCGCTCACCGGCTGGTCCGTCGCCTGGGACCTGGGCGGCTCCACCGTCAACAGCCTGTGGAACGGCTCGCTGACCGTGGCCCAGGGCCGCGCGACCGTCCGCAACGCCGCCCACAACGGCGCCCTGTCACCCGGCGCCACCACCTCGTTCGGCTTCACCGCGAACGGCGGCGCGGGCACGCCCGCTCCGCAGTGCACCGGCTCCTGACGTACGACCGCACATCCGCACGTACCACCGAGGAGGGCACGATGACCGAACCGACCAGAGCCGACGGCGCCATGCGGCCGCGCAGGCGCCGACGACGGTCGGCAGCCCTGGCCACCGCCCTGGCCACCCTGATGCTCGGGGTGGCGGGCCAGATCGCGGGACAGCCCGCGGCAGCGGCGGAAGCACATGTCGACAACCCCTTCGCCGGGGCCACCTTCTACATCAACCCCGACTACGCCGAGCACGTGGACACGTCCATCGCGCAGACCTCCGACGCCACGCTCAAGGCGAAGATGGAGAAGGTCAAGAACTATCCGACCGCCGTCTGGCTGGACCGGATCGCGGCCATCCACGGCGGTGCCGCCAACGCCGGACGCAAGAGCCTCGCCGACCATCTCGACCTGGCACTTGCCCAGAAGAAGCCCGGACAGCCGATCACCGCCACCATCGTGGTGTACGACCTGCCCGGACGGGACTGCGCCGCCCTCGCCTCCAACGGCGAACTCCCGGCCACCCAGGCGGGTCTGGACCGCTACAAGACCGAGTACATCGACGTCATCGCGAACGTCTTCAAGAACCCCAAGTACCAGGACATCCGCATCACCACGGTCATCGAGCCCGACAGCCTGCCCAACCTGGTCACCAACACCGCCGACCCCGAGTGCGCCCAGGTCAAGAGCAGCGGTCTGTACGTCAAGGGCATCCAGTACGCCCTGGACAAGCTGCACGCGATCCCGAACGTATACACGTACCTGGACTACGCGCACTCCGGCTGGCTCGGCTGGGACACCAACCTCACCCAGACCGTGCAGCAGTACACCGAGGTGGCCAGGGGCACCGCGGCCGGTCTGAGCAGCGTCGACGGCCTGATCACCAACGTCGCCAACTACACGCCGCTGGAGGAGCCCTTCCTGACCAACCCCGACAAGACGGTCGGCGGCAACATGGTCAAGTCGAGCAAGTTCTACGAGTGGAACCCGAACTTCGACGAGGCCGACTTCACCAAGAACGTACACCGGGCGCTGGTCGCGGCGGGCTGGCCCGCCTCCACCGGCATGGTGATCGACACCTCCCGCAACGGCTGGGGCGGCGCCGCGCGGCCCACCGCGGAGAGCACCAGCACCACGCTCGACACCTACGTCACCGAGTCCAAGGCCGACCGCCGTACCCACCGCGGACTGTGGTGCAACGTGAGCGGAGCCGGCATCGGGCAGCCGCCGCAGGCCTCGCCCGCGGGATACCCCGACTCGCACCTCGACGCCTTCCTGTGGGTCAAGCCGCCGGGTGAGTCGGACGGCGCCAGCAAGGACATCCCGAACGACGAGGGCAAGCGCCAGGACCCGATGTGCAACCCCGACTACACCGCGCCCAACGCGGGCAACAACAAGACGGGGGCACTGCCCGACGCGCCGCTGGCCGGGCACTGGTTCCACAACCAGTTCGCGATGCTGGTGCGCAACGCGTACCCGGCCGTCCCGACGGGCGGCACCGACCCGGGTGACACCACCGCCCCGACCGCCCCGACCGCACTGCGGGCCACCGCCAAGACCGCGAGCAGTGTCTCCCTGGCCTGGACCGCGGCCACCGACAACGTGGGCGTGACCGGCTACGACGTGTACCGCAACGGCACCCGGGTCGGCTCGGCGCCGGCCGCCGGCACCACGTACACCGACACCGGGCTGAGCGCCGCCACGGCCTACAGCTACACCGTGCGGGCCCTCGACGCGGCCGGGAACGTCTCCGCCGCCTCCACCGCGCTGAGCGTCACCACCGAGACGGGCGGCGGCGGCCCCGACCCGGCGGGCGGCCTCAAGATCGCCTACAAGAACAACGACTCCTCGGCCACCGACAACGCCATCCGCCCCGGCCTGCGGATCACCAACACCGGCAGCGCCGCCCTGGACCTGACCAAGGTCACCGCCCGCTACTACTTCACCCGGGACGGCGGTTCGCCCACCGTCAACGCCTGGTGCGACTACGCCGCGGTCGGCTGCTCCAACGTCAAGCTCAGGGTCGTCCCGCTGAGCACCCCGGTCGCGGGCGCCGACGCCTATCTGGAGGTCGCCTTCTCGGCCGGCTCGCTGGCCGCGGGCCGGGACACCGGTGACCTCCAGCTCCGGATGGCCAAGTCCGACTGGTCCGCGTTCAACGAGGTCGGCGACCACAGCCGCACCACCGCCACCTCGTACACCGACGCCCCGGCGATCCCCGGCTACCTCGGCACCACCCTGGCCTGGGGCACCCCGCCCGCCTGATCCGCGTACCTCCCCACACTCCCCCGCCCGCCCGGAGCGATCTCTTCCCCGGGCGGGCGGGGGCTCCACAGCGGACAGCCAAGGAACGACAGGAGGCACCATGGTTCGACGCAGAAACCGGCTCCTCTCCTGGGCGGCGGTGCTCGCCACCCTGCTGAGCGGACTCGGTCTGGCCTTGCTCGGCCAGGGCAGCGCGCAGGCCCACGGGGTGGCGATGATGCCCGGCTCGCGGACGTATCTCTGCTATCAGGACGCCAAGACGGGCACCGGCGCCCTGGACCCGACGAACCCGGCGTGCAAGGCCGCGCTGGCCGAGAGCGGCTCTACGGCGCTGTACAACTGGTTCGCCGTGCTCGACTCCAACGCGGGCGGGCGCGGCCCCGGGTACGTGCCGGACGGCAAGCTGTGCAGTGCCGGTGACCGCTCCCCGTACAACTTCACCGGCTACAACGCCGCCCGCGCCGACTGGCCCCGCACGCATCTGACCTCCGGGAAGAGCATGCAGGTCCGGTACAGCAACTGGGCGGCCCACCCGGGCGACTTCCGGGTGTACCTGTCCAAGCCCGGCTACTCGCCCAGCAGCCCGCTGGGCTGGAACGACCTGGAGCTCATCCAGACCGTCACCAACCCCGCCCAGTCGGGTTCGGTGGGCAGCGATTCCGGTCACTACTTCTGGAACCTGAACCTGCCCGCGGGCCGCTCGGGCGACGCGGTGCTGTTCATCCAGTGGGTGCGCTCGGACAGCCAGGAGAACTTCTTCTCCTGCTCCGACATCGTCTTCGACGGCGGCAACGGCGAGGTGACCGGCATCCGCGGCTCGGGCGGCAACCCGACGCCCACGCCGACGCCCACGCCGACCCCGACGCCGACGCCCACCCCGACCAACCCGCACAGCGGCTGCATGGCCGTCTACTCGGTGACGAACGCCTGGAACGGCGGCTTCCAGGGCTCCGTCCAGGTGATGAACCACAACACGGCACCGATGAACGGCTGGGCCGTGCGCTGGCAGCTCGGCACCGGCACCAAGCTCAACCAGGTCTGGAACGGCACGCTCAGTACCGGATCCGACGGCACGGTCACGGTCAGAAACGTCGACCACAACCGGACCGTCGCACCGGACGGCAGCGTGAACTTCGGCTTCACCGCCACCTCCACCGGCAACAACCATCCGGTCGGCTCGATCGGCTGCGTCACCCCGTAACCCGTACCGCCGAGGCGCCGGCTCCCCGCACCGCGGGGAGCCGGCGCTCTCGTGTGCGCGGCGGTCAGCGGGCGGGGGAGACCAGCGCGTCGGCGTGGTCGTTGACCGGCTGCGGGGTGCCCGCGAGGTCCAGGACGAACAGCGGGACGCCGAGGGCGTCGGCGCGGACGCGGCCCTCGGTGGCGTATCCGGCCAGGGAGAAGTAGACGCAGCGCGCCGACTCGGCCATGGCGGTCAGCCACAGGCACTCCACGTCCCGAACCGAGGCCGGGCGGACGGTGGGGTCGACCTGGGCGAGCAGGCCAGGGGCGGCGAGTCCGATGCCGGCGGGGGGCCGCTGGTCGGCGCGGCGGATGTCCCGGTAGCCGAGCCAGCGCAGGTAGAGGGCGGCGGCCGTGACGGCGTCCCGGGCGGTGCGGATCGGCACCGGCACGAAGGGGGCCCGGCACCGGGGCGGCACGGGCGTACGCGCGCCGGAGGCCGGGGGAGCGGCGGCGGGACCGGCCGAGGAGAGCGTCCCCGTCACCGGGATCCGCAGGACCGTGCCGCACGGGCAGCCCAGCTCGGGGCGGGGCCACTGGCCGCTCCGGCCGCAGGCGGCGCACCGGACGGTCACCCACTCCTCGGCCCAGGCCCGGTGGCGGACGGCGACCGGGACCCCGCGCGGATCCAGCGGCGGGGCGACCGGGGCACCGCAGGCGCACGGATAGGCCACGGCCGCGTACTGGTGCTCATGACTGCAGGCCGGGCAGCGCACCGCCACGCTCTGGGGCATGGCACCCATGGTGCTCCAGCGCGCCCCCGCTTGTCCGTCTCTTGACGGGCTTCGTCCTCCCACTTACATTGCTTCCAGATAGTAGAAAAGACTTTCCGCAATACGGAAGAGCTCAACCGCGGGGCGCGACGGGGATGCGAATCCGACAGCCGAAGCAGGAGTACTCAATGGCTCGAATGACCGCTGCCCGAGCGGCAGTTGAGATCCTCAAGCGCGAGGGCGTCAGCAACGCGTTCGGTGTGCCGGGCGCGGCGATCAACCCGTTCTACGCGGCGCTCAAGGCGTCCGGCGGCATCCAGCACACCCTCGCCCGGCATGTCGAGGGTGCCTCGCACATGGCCGAGGGCTACACCCGCACCCACGCGGGCAACATCGGGGTGTGCATCGGAACCTCCGGACCGGCCGGCACCGACATGATCACCGGTCTGTACTCCGCGATCGGTGACTCCATCCCGATCCTGTGCATCACGGGCCAGGCGCCGACCGCCGTGATCCACAAGGAGGACTTCCAGGCCGTCGACATCGCCTCGATCGCCAAGCCGGTCACGAAGATGGCGGTGACCGTCCTGGAGGCCGCGCAGGTCCCCGGCGTCTTCCAGCAGGCCTTCCACCTGATGCGCTCCGGCCGTCCCGGCCCGGTCCTGATCGACCTGCCGATCGACGTCCAGCTCACCGAGATCGAGTTCGACCCGGAGACGTACGAGCCGCTGGCGGTCTACAAGCCGGCCGCGAGCCGCGCCCAGGTCGAGAAGGCGCTCGGGATGCTGAACGCCTCCGAGCGGCCGCTGATCGTCGCGGGCGGCGGTGTCATCAACGCCGACGCCGCCGATCTGCTGGTGGAGTTCGCCGAGCTGACCGGCACCCCGGTCGTCCCCACCCTGATGGGCTGGGGCCTGCTGCCCGACGACCACGAGCTGAACGCCGGCATGGTGGGCCTGCAGACCTCGCACCGCTACGGCAACGCGACCTTCCTGGAGTCCGACTTCGTCCTCGGCATCGGCAACCGCTGGGCCAACCGGCACACCGGCAAGCTGGACGTCTACACCGCCGGCCGGAAGTTCGTCCACGTCGACGTCGAGCCCACCCAGATCGGCAAGATCTTCGCCCCGGACTACGGCATCGCCTCCGACGCGAAGGCGGCGCTCGAGCTGTTCGTCGAGGTGGCACGGGAGTTGAAGGCGGCCGGCAAGCTGCCCGACCGCTCGGCGTGGGCGGCCTCCGCGCAGGAGCGGAAGGCGACGCTGCAGCGCCGTACCCACTTCGACGACATCCCGATCAAGCCGCAGCGCGTCTACGAGGAGATGAACAAGGCCTTCGGCCCGGAGACCCGGTACGTCTCCACCATCGGCCTCTCCCAGATCGCCGGCGCCCAGATGCTGCACGTCTTCCGGCCGCGCCACTGGATCAACTGCGGCCAGGCCGGCCCCCTCGGCTGGACGATCCCGGCCGCGCTGGGTGTCGCCAAGGCCGACCCGGAGGCGTCCGTGGTGGCGCTCTCCGGCGACTACGACTTCCAGTTCATGATCGAGGAGCTGGCGGTCGGGGCGCAGCACCGGATCCCGTACGTCCATGTCCTGGTGAACAACTCCTACCTCGGCCTGATCCGCCAGGCGCAGCGGGCCTTCGACATCGACTTCCAGGTCAAGCTGGAGTTCGAGAACATCAACTCGCCCGAGCTGGGCGTCTACGGCGTCGACCACGTCAAGGTCGCCGAGGGGCTCGGCTGCAAGGCGATCCGGGTGACCGACCCGGCGGAGCTCGGCGCGGCCTTCGAGCAGGCCAAGAAGCTCGCCGCCGAGTTCCAGGTGCCGGTCGTCGTCGAGGCGATCCTGGAGCGCGTCACCAACATCTCGATGTCGACCACCAACGACATCAGCAACGTCGTGGAGTTCGAGGAGATCGCGACCGAGCCCGGCCATGCGCCGACCGCGGTCAAGACGCTGAAGGTCTGATACACCGACCGGCTCGACCAGGGGCAGCCCACCCGTGAGGTGGGCTGCCCCTTCGTCGTTCCCCCGTTTCGCCGTTCCCGTCCTGAGGCCCGCCGCACACCCCCGTACCGGCGGGCCTCAGGACGCCCCCGTGTTCCGCGGGCCGCCCGGACACCCCTGACCGGTGTGTGGCCCGCCGGAGCCCGCCGCCCCCGTGCCGGCGGGCCCCGTGTTCCGAGAATGTGCCCGCGCCCGGGGGCGGTTGAAGCCCCCGGGCGCGGGTTCAGAGGTTGATTTGAGGGTTGCGTAGCCGGGCTACGGACGGCGGCGTAGACGGTTCACGTCCCCGGTGTCCCGTGCGTCCCGTGGGGCTCCGAGAGCCCCGGCCACTCCTCGGGGCCGCCGCCCTGCCATTCGACGAGGTCGCTCTCCGAGACATCGGTGACGTACAGGTCGGCCAGCCGCAGGAACTCGGCGACGTCGTCGATGTGCGAGGCGATGCCGAGGGTCTCGTCCCCCGCGGTGACCCGCCGGGAGCCGTCCAGGGCGGGGGAGTGGACCACGATGTGCGGTTGCTGCGTCGGTTGTGCCATGTCTTCAGCCTGCTGCGCCAGGGGCGGTTCCGCACGCCGGGAACGCCGACAAGCGCCGGATACGGGACCGTCCGTATCCGGCGCCTGTCGGCCGGTGAGGCGTGCGGGTTTTCGGGACCGCGGCGGTCGCGACGGAGCCTGAAACACCCTTCCCTCAGGTCGAGAAGGGGTCCCGGTCCTTCACCACCGCACTGGCTCGCACACCGCCGCGGTCCTCACCCTGACCCGCGTCCGAAGCCGATCGACCACCCCTCATCCGGGTCTGTCGGCCGCTCGGACGCGGTCAGGGAGCCTTTCAGTCCTCGCGCAGGGCGCGGACCGCCTCCTCCACGCGCTTGCCGTACTCCGGGTCGGCGGCGTGGAAGTGGGCCAGGTTCTTCTCGATCACGTCGTCGCGGGAGACCTGGGAGAGGCCCCCGGCGATGTTCGCGACCAGCCGGGACTTCTCCTCGGTGGACATCAGCCGGTACAGCTCACCGGCCTGGAAGAAGTCGTCGTCCTTGGTGTGCTGCGGGGCCTCGTGCGTGCCGGTGTACCCGGACACCGCGAGCGGGGCGGACAGCGGACGGCCGGTCTCGACCGGGCCGTCGTAGGAGTTCGGCTCGTAGTTCTTGGCGTACCGGCCCTGGGAGTTGGCGGCCATGAGGCCGTCCCGGCCGTAGTTCCGCGCGCTCGTCGCCCGCGGGGCGTTCACGGCGAGCAGGGTGTGGTTGACGCCCAGGCGGTAGCGGTGCGCGTCGGCGTAGGCGAACAGGCGGCCCTGGAGCATCTTGTCCGGCGACGGGCCGATGCCCGGGACGAAGTTGTTCGGGGAGAACGCGGCCTGCTCGACCTCGGCGAAGACGTTGTCGGGGTTGCGGTCCAGGACCAGGCGGCCCACGCGCTGCAGCGGGTAGTCGGCGTGCGGCCAGACCTTGGTCAGGTCGAACGGGTTGAAGCGGTACTCCGCCGCCTCGGCGGCCGGCATCACCTGCACGTACAGCGTCCAGGACGGGTTCACGCCCCGCTCGATGGCCTGGAGCAGGTCCGTCTGGTGCGAGTTGGGGTCCTTGCCCGCGGTCTCGGCGGCCTGCTCGGCGGACAGGCAGCGGATGCCCTGGTTGGTCTTGAAGTGGTACTTGACGAAGAAGGCCTCGCCCTCGGCGTTCGTCCACTGGTAGGTGTGCGAGCCGTAGCCGTTCATGTGGCGGTACGACGCCGGGATGCCGCGGTCGCCCATCAGCCACGTCACCTGGTGCGTCGCCTCGGGGGAGTGCGCCCAGAAGTCCCAGACGTTGTCCGGCTCCTGCCGGCCGGTGAACGGGTCGCGCTTCTGCGAGTGGATGAAGTCCGGGAACTTGATCGGGTCCTTGATGAAGAACACCGGGGTGTTGTTCCCGACGAGGTCGTAATTGCCCTCTTCGGTATAGAACTTGACCGCGAAACCCCGCGGGTCGCGGACCGCGTCCGCCCCGCCGAGGCTGTCGGCCACGGTCGAGAACCGCAGGAAGACCTCGGTGCGCTTGCCGACGGCGCTCAGGAAGTCGGCGTGGGTGAAGCCGCTGACGTCGTCGGTCACCTCGAAGTAGCCATAGGCACCGCTGCCGCGGGCGTGCACGACGCGCTCCGGGATGCGCTCACGGTTGAACCGGGCGAGCTTCTCCAGGAGGTGCTGGTCCTGGAGGAGCAGCGGACCGCCGACGCCGGCGGAGGCGGAGTTCTGGTTGTCGGCGACCGGGGCGCCGGACTCGGTGGTGAGCACGCGCTTCGACATCGTGGACCTTCCGTGCGGGAGTCAGCGGAAACCTGTTTCCGCTTCGTGGAGCCTAGGAGGGGGCAAACAAGGCGTCAACAGTTTGTTGAAGATACTCAACGGTCTGTTGCAGTGGATTCCGGGCGGCGCCGCCGCTTGGGCGCGACAGGACAGGTGTCAGCGGCGACGCCGCCCGGAGTTCTCGGCAGGTCCTCAGACCTGGGCGCCGGAGAGGCGCTCGACCGCGCGCAGCAGCGCGGAGTGGTCCAGGCCGCCGTCGCCCTGCGCACGCAGGGAGGCGACGAGCTGGGCGACCACGGCGCCGACGGGCAGGGCCGCGCCGACGTTGCGGGCGGCGTCGGTGACGATGCCCATGTCCTTGTGGTGCAGGTCGATCCGGAAGCCCGGCTTGAAGTCGCGCTGCAGGAAGTTGTCCTTCTTGCGCGTCAGCACGGTGGACCCGGCCAGGCCGCCGTTGAGGACGTCCAGCGCTGCCTTGAGGTCCACGCCCGACTTCTCCAGGAAGACCACGGCCTCGGCGCACGCCTGGATGTTCACGGCGACGATCAGCTGGTTGGCGGCCTTCACGGTCTGGCCCGAGCCGTGCGGACCGCACAGCACGATGGTCTTGCCGAGGGCCTCCAGCACCGGCTTGGCCTCGTCGAAGTCGGCCCGCTCGCCACCGACCATGATCGACAGTACGGCCTCGATGGCACCGGCCTCGCCGCCGGACACCGGGGCGTCCAGCACGCGGACGCCCTTGTCCTTGGCGGCCTTGGCCAGGTCCACGGAGGTCTGCGGGGTGATCGAGGACATGTCGATCAGCAGGGCGCCGGACCGGGCGTTCTCGAGGATGCCGTCGGGGCCGTAGGAGATGGCCTCGACCTGGGGGGAGGCGGGGACCATCGTGATGATCACGTCCGCGTCCTTGACGGCCTCGGCGATCGAACCGGCCGCGGTGCCGCCGGCCTTGGCCAGCCGGTCCAGCTTGTCCTGCTCCAGCGTGAACCCGGTGACGTCGTAACCCGCCTTGATCAGGTTCTCGGACATGGGGGAGCCCATGATGCCGAGGCCGATCCAGGCGATCTTGGGGAGTGCGTTGCTCATGAGGGTGTGCCTTTCGGTCAGGGGGGTCAGCGGGGCAGCCAGTCGAAGGCCTCGGCGCTCGGGCGGTCGCCCGGCTTGTACTCGAGGCCGACCCAGCCGTCGTAACCCGCCTTCTGCAGCTGGTCGAGGAGGTCTTCGAGGGGGAGCGAACCCGTGCCCGGGGCGCCGCGGCCGGGGTTGTCGGCGATCTGCACGTGGCCGGTCTGCGCGGCATACTGCTCGATCACCGCCGGCAGGTCCTCGCCGTTCATCGACAGGTGGTAGAGGTCCATGAGGAACTTGGCGTTGCCCAGGCCCGTCGCGGCGTTGACCTTGTCGACGACGCCCACCGCGGCCGGGGCCGACACCAGCGGGTAGCGCGGCGACTCGGGCCGGTTCAGCGCCTCGATCAGCAGGATCGCGCCGATCCGGTCGGCGGCCCGGGCCGCGAGGACCAGGTTCTCCAGCGCCAGCGCGTCCTGCTCGGCCGGGTCCACGCCCTCGACGCGGTTGCCGTAGAGCGCGTTGAGCGCCGTGCAGCCGAGGGAGGCGGCGAAGTCGGCGGCCACGTCGATGTTGGCGCGGAACTTCTCCGACTCCTCGCCGGGCACCGACAGGGCGCCGCGGTCCGGGCCCGGGAGCTGTCCGGCGTAGAAGTTCAGGCCCGTGAGCCGGACGCCCGCGTCCTCGATCGCCTTCTTCAGGGCGTCGAGCTCGGACCGCTCGGGGGTGGGGGAGTCGATCCAGGGCCACCACAGCTCGACCGCGGTGAAGCCGGCCGCGGCGGCGGCCGCGGGGCGCTCCAGGAGCGGGAGTTCCGTGAAGAGGATCGACAGGTTGACGTTGAAGCGCTGCTCTGCGAATCCCATGGGGTCCGGCGCTCCCTTCCGTTGTCGAGATTCCGTATGACGGAAGTTCTTTTCTGCTTACTGGAAGATTGCCGTCGGGTGTTCGAGCTTGTCAAGAGGGGTCGGCGGAAAGCGGCGGCGCGCGTTAGGTTGAGCGCGTGCGACTGAGAGTGGAATTCACGACCGAGCCCTTCGACCTCGACGAAGCCCCCGCGCACGCGGTCGTGGCCCGCGAGGTCATCGAGGCGGCCGAGCTGGACGCGGTGGACGTCGGCCCGTTCGGCAACACCGCCGAGGGCAGCGCCGACGCCGTCCTCAGCGCCGTGGACGCGCTGCTGCGCAAGACCCTGGAGTCCGGCGCCACCCGGGTATCGCTCCAGGTCAACGTGGTCGAGGAGGGGGAGCGGTGAACGTCGAACCCTTCATCACGGCCGTGAAGCCGCTGGTCGACGCCATGGGCGGCGAGATGCTGCCGCCCGACGAGGCCGGGCCCGAGGACGTGGTGCTCGCATGGGAGGGCGCCGACGTCGTCGCCGTACGCCTGCCCCAGCTCGCGGACTCGCTGGACCACATTCTGGCCGCCATGGAGCGCAAGCAGGGCAAGCCGCTCGCCGACCTGGACCGCAAGTCCAAGCAGGAGGTCGTCCGGATACTCGAGGCGCGCGGCGCCTTCTCCGTGCGGCACGGCGTGGAAACCGTGGCCGGCGCCCTGGGTGTCAGCCGCTTCACCGTCTACAACTACCTGAACCGCGAGAAAGGGGCCTGACGGGGGGCTCCGGGTTTCGTTACCCGGAATTTTCAACAAAGTGTTGACGTGGTGTCGCGCAGGGCGTTAGCTATCGGCAGCCCGTTCAGCACAAGGCCACGGAGGCTCCCGTGACGTCCACATCCACGCCGGGCCTGGTCCGGTTCAACGCCCTGGAGGAGCACGCGGCCTTCGCCGCGCTCCACGAGGCGTGCGCCTCCCGGGCGTGGGCCGAGCGGCTTCTCGCCGCCCGCCCGTACGCCACCGTGGAGGACCTGTACTCCGCCAGTGACGCCGCGATGGCCGAGCTGACCACCGCGGACCTGGAAGAGGCGATGGCCGGCCACCCGCCGATCGGCCGCCCCAAGCCCGGCGATCCGACGTCCGCCCGCGAACAGCGCGGCATGGCCGGCGCCGCGGAGGAGCTCAAGGCGGAGATGCTCGAACTGAACCTGGCCTACCAGGAGAAGTTCGGCCATGTCTTCCTCATCTGCGCCACCGGCCGCACCGGCGAGCAGATGCGCGACGCGGTCAAGGAGCGGATCGGCAACGCGCCGGAGCAGGAGCGCGAGATCGTCCGCACCGAGCTGGGGAAGATCAACCGCATCCGACTGGCCCGACTCGTCGAAGAGGAAGCCTGACACCATGAGCACCAGCACCACCGCTTCCGTGTCCACGCACATCCTGGACACCAGCGCCGGCCGCCCCGCCGAGGGCGTCGCCGTCGAGCTCTCGGCCCGCGGCGGCCGGTCCGCCCAGTACGGGCAAGGAGGCGACTGGCGGACGCTCGGCGGCTCCGCGACCGACGCGGACGGCCGGTGCAAGGACCTCCCCGCCCTGCCGGAGGGGACCACCCACGTACGGCTCGACTTCGCCGTGGAGCCGTACTTCGAGAAGAAGCAAGCCGATGCGCAGCAGGACGCCCCCGCGAATCGGGACAGCGGTGCCGCCGTGTTCTTCCCGGAGGTGGCGATCACGTTCGCCGTCGTGCCGGGCGAGCACTACCACGTACCGCTGCTGCTCAACCCGTTCGGCTACTCCGTTTACCGAGGGAGCTAGCTAAATGCCCACCATCCTGGGACAGAACCAGTACGGCAAGGCCGAGAACCGAGTCGTCAAGATCACGCGGGACGGCGCCACCCATCACATCAAGGACCTCAACGTATCCGTGGCGCTGAGCGGCGACATGGACGAGGTCCACTACTCCGGCTCCAATGCGAATGTCCTGCCGACCGACACCACCAAGAACACGGTGTACGCGTTCGCCAAGGAGTACGGCATCGAGTCGGCCGAGCAGTTCGGCATCCACCTCGCCCGGCACTTCGTCACCTCGCAGGAGCCGATCGAGATCGCGCGGATCCGCATCGAGGAGTACGCCTGGGAGCGGATCGCGACCTCCGACGCCAACTCCCGGTTCATCGGCGCCGACGAGGTCAAGCACTCCTTCGTGCGCCAGGGCCAGGAGACCCGCGTCACGCAGATCACCTACGACGGCTCGTCGTGGGAGGTCGTCTCGGGTCTGAAGGACCTGACCGTGATGAACTCCACCAACTCCGAGTTCTGGGGCTACGTCAAGGACAAGTACACGACCCTCCAGGAGGCCTACGACCGGATCCTCGCGACCCAGGTCTCCGGCCGCTGGCGGTTCAACTGGACCGACGACGAGCAGAAGATGCCCAACTGGGAGAAGTCCTACGAGCAGGTGAAGAAGCACATGCTCCAGGCCTTCGCCGAGACCTACTCGCTCTCGCTGCAGCAGACGCTGTACCAGATGGGCTCGCGGATCATCAACAACCGCAGCGAGATCGACGAGGTGCGCTTCTCGCTCCCGAACAAGCACCACTTCCTGGTGGACCTGGAGCCGTTCGGGCTGAAGAACGACAACGAGGTCTACTACGCCGCGGACCGCCCCTACGGCCTGATCGAGGCCACCATCCTGCGGGACGGCTGCGAGCCGAGGATTCCGGTGGACCTCACCAACCTCTAGCAACACCATCTCGGCACCCGCGGCCGGGACTTGTGCACCCGGCCGCGGCACTCAAATCTCCCGGGTCCTGCCGTGCCCTCTCCACAACAGCGCAAAGGACGAACCATGGCAGCCAACCAGCGCATCGTCATCGACAACTGTGCGATCGCGACCGTCGACGCGAACGACACCGAGTACGCCTCGGGTCACGTCGTCCTCAACGGCAATCGCATCGAGGCGCTGGGCGCGGGCAGGGCCCCCGACGGCCTGGAGAACGTGGTCCGGCGCATCGACGCCACCGGCCACCTCGTGACCCCCGGCCTGGTCAACACCCATCACCACTTCTACCAGTGGATCACCCGGGGCCTGGCCACCGACCACAACCTCTTCAACTGGCTCGTCGCCCTCTACCCGACCTGGGCGCGCATCGACGAGCAGATGACGTACTCGGCCGCGCAGGGCTCGCTGGCCATGATGGCCCGCGGCGGTGTCACCACCGCGATGGACCACCACTACGTCTTCCCGCAGGGCTCCGGCGACCTGTCCGGCTCGATCATCCGCGCCGCCCGCGAGATGGGCGTCCGCTTCACCCTCGCCCGCGGCTCGATGGACCGCAGCGAGAAGGACGGCGGCCTGCCCCCGGACTTCGCCGTCGAGACCCTGGACGGCGCGCTCGCCGCGACCGAGGCCACCGTCAAGGAGCACCACGACGCCTCCTTCGACGCGATGACCCAGGTCGCCGTCGCACCCTGCTCCCCCTTCTCCGTCTCCACCGACCTGCTGCGCCGGGGCGCCGAGCTGGCCCGCAGCCTCGGCGTACGGCTGCACACCCACGGCTCGGAGACGGTCGAGGAGGAGAAGTTCTGCCACGAGCTGTTCGGCATGGGCCCGACCGACTACTTCGAGTCCACCGGCTGGCTCGGCGAGGACGTGTGGATGGCGCACTGCGTCCACATGAACGACTCCGACATCGCCGCCTTCGCCCGGACCAAGACCGGTGTCGCCCACTGTCCCTCGTCCAACGCCCGTCTCGCGGCCGGCATCGCCCGCGTCCCCGACATGCTGGCGGCCGGCGTCCCGGTCGGCCTCGGCGTCGACGGCACGGCCTCCAACGAGTCGGGCGAGCTGCACACCGAGCTGCGCAACGCGCTGCTCATCAACCGCCTCGGCGCCCACCGCGAGGCCGCCCTGAACGCCCGTCAGGCGCTGCGCCTGGGCACCCACGGTGGCGCCCAGGTGCTCGGCCGCGCGGCCGAGATCGGCTCGCTGGAGCCGGGCAAGCTGGCCGACCTGGTGCTGTGGAAGCTCGACACGCTGGCCCACGCCTCGATCGCCGACCCGGTGACCGCGCTGGTCTTCGGCGCCGCGGCCCCGGTGACCGCCTCCTTCGTGGGCGGCGAGCAGATCGTGGCGGACAACCGGCTGCTCACGGTCGACGAGGACACCATCGCCCGCTCCACCCGGGAGCAGGCGCAGCGCCTGGCGCGGATCGCCGCGCAGGGCTGACCGGTTGAAGATCTCCGGTCGAGGGGGACGGCCCTCGACCGGTGGCCGTGGACCCGAGCGGGGTCCATGGCGGCCGTCTCCGGGGCGCCCACAAGCGTGTGCGCCCCGGAACGGCCTCCCGTCCTCTCTTCAACGTTCCACGGTTTTCAACGGTCCCGCACGACCGCGCACCACCTCCTTGAAACCCACGTCAGAGCCGACGTGCTGTTAACCGACCGGAGGAGCCGCCCGTGTCCGCCCACCCCGTCGACGAGAAACTCCCCGCCCTGAAAATGGCGACCACCGGCCTGCAGCATGTGGCCGCCATGTACGCGGGCGTCGTCGCCCCGCCCCTGATCGTCGGTGCGGCCGTCGGTCTCAGCGCCACCGAACTGACCTTCCTCACCGGTGCCTGCCTCTTCACGGCCGGCCTCGCGACCTTCCTCCAGACGCTCGGCATCTGGAACATCGGCGCCCGGCTGCCCTTCGTCAACGGCGTCACCTTCGCCGGTGTCGCCCCCATGACCGCGATCGTCGCCGCCACCGACGACAAGTCCGACGCGCTGCCGATCATCTTCGGGGCGGTGATCGTCGCGGGACTGCTGGGCTTCATAGCGGCCCCGTTCTTCAGCAAGATGGTCCGCTTCTTCCCCCCGGTGGTCACCGGCACGGTGATCACCCTGATCGGCGTCTCGCTCCTGCCGGTGGCCTTCGGCTGGGCGCAGGGCCCCAACCCCGCGGCGGACGACTTCGGTTCCAGTACGAACCTGACGCTGGCGGCCGTGACACTGCTCCTGGTGCTGCTGCTGCGCCGCTTCACGCGAGGCTTCGTCAAGCAGATCGCGGTGCTGCTGGGCCTGGTCGGCGGCACCCTGATCGCGATCCCGTTCGGTGTCACGGACTTCGGCCCGGTGGCGGAGGCGAGCGTGATCGGGTTCCCGTCACCGTTCCACTTCGGGGCGCCGCAGTTCCAGGTCGCCGCGATCATCTCGATGTGCGTGGTGATGGTGGTCTCGATGACCGAGTCCACCGCGGACATGCTGGCGCTGGGCGAGATCGTGGACCGCCCGGCCGACGAGAAGACGATCGCGGCGGGCCTGCGCGCCGACACCCTCGGCTCGGCGATCAGCCCGTTCTTCAACGGCTTCATGTGCAGCGCCTTCGCCCAGAACATCGGCCTGGTCGCGATGACGAAGATCCGCAGCCGGTACGTCGTGGCCGCGGGCGGCGGTTTCCTGGTCCTGATGGGGCTGTGCCCGATGGCCGCCTCGCTGATCGCGGTGGTACCGCGGCCGGTGCTGGGCGGGGCGGGCGTGGTGCTGTTCGGCTCGGTCGCGGCGAGCGGTATCCAGACCCTGGTCCGCGCCGGCCTGGAGAAGGACAACAACGTCCTGATCGTGGCCGTTTCGCTGGCGGTCGGCATCATCCCGATCTCCGCGCCGGAGTTCTACCACGCCTTCCCGGAGACCGCCCGGATCGTCCTGGACTCGGGCATCTCGACGGGCTGTGTGGTGGCGGTGCTGCTGAACCTGGTCTTCAACCACCTCGGCAGGAACCAGGACGCGGAGGACGTCACCCACCCGATGGAATCAGGCGAAGAACTCACGGGCCCGCCCCGAACGGCCCCGGCGACGTCCTGAACCGAGGGCCCTTCAACAGGGAGGCGGCGGGGGCCGGTCACCGCCCCCGCCGCATTCGCCAGTCTCAGAGCCCGAACGCTCCCGGGTCGGTGGCCAGCTCCTTGAAGTAGTCCTGCGGGTTCGCCACCAGCCGGCGCTCGGTCAGGTCCAGCAGCCCGCCGACGCCGGTGACCTCGGCCGCCACGGTGCCGTCCGCCTTGGTGATGGTCTGCTCGATGCGGAAGGTCTTGCCCTCGCCCCACACGAAGGCGCAGGACACGTCGACCTCGTCGCCCGCCAGGAGCTCGCGCTGGTAGCGGATGGTCGTCTCCAGGGCGACCGGTCCGATCCCCTGGGAGATCAGTCCCGTCTGGCTGATGCCGGCCGCCTGGAGCAGCGACCAGCGGGCGTGCTCCGCGTAGTTGAGGTACACGCTCTGGTTGAGGTGACCCTGTACGTCGGTCTCGTAGCCACGGACGGTGATCCGGACGGAGAACGGCTCGCTCACGGACTTCCTCTTTTCGTCGTCGATGCCCTGTGCGGTGATCGTGGCATCCTCCTCACGTCCGGCGCGGTGACGCCAGCAGATATCGCGCGCGGGTACGGGGATCGGTGTGCTCGCTCACCTGCCAGCCCCCCTGCTCCAGAGTCGCCGCGCACGCGCGCAGACCCTCGGCATCGGGCCGGTGCACGGCCACCGCCTCCGGCTGCGGGGTGGCCCGCACCCGGTAGCCGCCGGTGCCGTCGGGTCCGGCGGGCGGGTGCCCGGCCGCCTCCAGTGCCAGCGCGGCGGCCTGCACCAGATGCGTACGCTCCCAGCCGCACGGCCGGTCGGTGGCGCCGTCCGGGTTGGTCATCCGGCGCAGCTCCACCAGCCCTTCCCAGGCACCGCGCACCTCGCGCAGCCGGGCCGGACCGCCGGCGGGCGGTTCCTCCTCGCCGCCGATGCGCGCGGCGAACACCCCGGACCCGGCGGCGGGCGCCCGTACGGCCGGGACCGCCGGGACGTCCGCCGTCTCCCGTATCCGGTGGCCCGCCGGGGTCAGGAAGTGATCGTGCGGCGGCCGGGGATGCCGGAAGGCGAGCCCGCGCTTGACCAGGGCCGCGAGCTGGGTCTCCGTGCCACCGCGCAGCCGCCCGGTGACCGGGTCGGCGGAGTCGAGCACACGCCGCTGCGCGGCGGTCGGCGGTCGTGTCACGGCGTGCTCCCCTCAAGCGGTTTCCCCACCGCTTCGAAGGCTACGACCCGGGTCTGACATTCCACCCCGCGATCACCGGCCGCCCGTGCTCGGTGCCCAGCCGGCACACGGTGCCGGTGGCCAGCTGGAACAGCGCGCCGTTCGCCGGCGGCAGCCCGAGCCGCCGGGCCGTGAGCACCCGCAGGAAGTGACCGTGCGCCACCAGGACGACGACGCCCTCGGTGTTGGCGAGCGCGGCGTCGACCTTGGCCAGCATCCGGTCGGCGCGTTCCCCGACCTGCGCGGGGCTCTCCCCGGGGTGCTCCGGCGGACCCGGCGCGACCCCGTCGGTGAACAGGAACCAGCCGGGCCGCTCCCGCTGGATCTCGACGGTCGTGATGCCCTCGTAGCCGCCGTAGTCCCACTCCCGCAGGTCGGGATCGATCCGGTGCGAGGTCAGGCCGATCAGCTCGGCCGTCTCGCGGGCCCGTTGCAACGGGCTGACGAACGCGGCACCGATCCGGTGCGAGCGGATCAACGGCACCAGCCGCCGCGCCTCCTCGCGCCCTTGTTCGGTCAGCGGCACGTCCGTCAGACCGGTGTGCCGCCCCGAACGGGACCACGAGGTCTCACCGTGCCGCACCAGAAGAAGATCACCCATGGCCCCCAGGCTACTGGCGGTACCCGCTGAGGAACCGGCCGATGCGGCCGATCGCCGCCTCCAGGTCCTCGGCGTGCGGGAGGGTGAGGATGCGGAAGTGGTCGGGGGTGGGCCAGTTGAAGCCGGTGCCCTGGACGACCTGGATCTTCTCGCGCAGGAGGAGGTCCAGGACGAACTTCTCGTCGTCGTGGATCCGGTGGACCTTGGGGTCCAGGCGCGGGAAGGCGTACAGCGAGCCCTTCGGCTTGACGCAGGAGACGCCGGGGATCTCGTTGAGCTTCTCCCAGGCCACGGTGCGCTGTTCGTGCAGCCGGCCGCCCGGCGCGGTCAGCTCGTGGATGGACTGGCGGCCGCCCAGCGCGGCCTGGATGGCGTACTGCGCGGGCGCGTTGGCGCACAGCCGCATGGAGGCCAGCATGGTCAGGCCCTCCAGGTAGTTCCTGGCGTGCTGCTTGGGGCCGGTGACGACCAGCCAGCCCGAGCGGAAACCCGCCACCCGGTAGGTCTTCGACAGTCCGCAGAAGGTCAGCACGACCAGGTCGGGGGCGAGGGCGGCGGCCGAGTGGTGGACCGCGTCGTCGTACAGGATCTGGTCGTAGATCTCGTCCGCGAAGACCATCAGACCGTGCCGACGGGCGAGGTCGAGGATGCCCTCGATGATCTCCTTCGGGTACACGGCGCCGGTCGGGTTGTTCGGGTTGATGATGACGACGGCCTTGGTGCGGTCGGTGATCTTCGCCGCCATGTCGTCCAGGTCCGGGTACCAGTCGGCCTGTTCGTCGCAGCGGTAGTGGACCGCCTTGCCGCCCGCGAGGGTGGTGACGGCCGTCCAGAGGGGGAAGTCGGGCGCCGGGATCAGGATCTCGTCGCCGTCCTCGACCAGCGCGGTCACGGCCATCGAGATCAGCTCGGAGATGCCGTTGCCGAGGAAGACGTCGTCGACGTCGACCTCCAGGCCCAGGGTCTGGTAGCGCCCGGCGACGGCCCGGCGGGCGGACAGGACGCCCCGGGAGTCGGTGTAGCCGTGCGCCTGAGGGAGCATCCGGATCATGTCCTGGAGGATCTCCTCCGGCGCCTCGAAGCCGAAGAGCGCGGGGTTGCCGGTGTTCAGGCGCAGCACGCTGTGGCCCGCCTTCTCCAGTGCGTCGGCGTGCTCGATCACCGGGCCGCGGATCTCGTAACAGACCTCGCTGAGCTTGTTGGACTGCCGGAACTCCATGCGCGCGCCCCTCCGGTATCTGGTGTTACTTGGTTTTACCAAGTCCGCGCTTGGAAAGTCCAATGACATGTCTAGACTGCGTTCCATGTCGCCACGCCGAAGCTACGACCAGTACTGTTCCGCCGCCCGCGCCCTCGATGTCGTCGGTGACCGCTGGACCCTGCTGATCGTCCGCGAACTGCTGGCCGGTCCGCGCCGCTACACCGACCTGCACGCGGATCTCCCGGGCGTGAGCACCGACGTGCTCGCCTCACGGCTGAAGGACATGGAACGGGACGGGCTGACCACCCGGCGCCGGCTGCCCCCGCCCGGCGCGGCCTACGTCTACGAACTCACCCCGCGCGGACGGCAGTTGCTGCCGGTCCTCCAGGCCCTCGGGGCGTGGGGCCGGGCCGAGCTGGGCGAGCGGCGGCCGACCGACGCCGTACGCGCCCACTGGTTCGCGCTGCCGCTGCTGAACTTCCTGCCGGGAGAAGGGCTCGTCGAAGTGCGGCTGGAGGAGGGGGAGTTCCACCTGTACGCGGGCGCCGAGGAAGGACCCGTCTACGGTGAGGGCCCCGCACCGGCCGAGCCCGACGCGCGTCTGGAGCTGGACACCGGCACCTGTACGGCGGTGGCGCGAGGGGAGTTGAGCGTCCCGGACGCGGTACGGGACGGCCGGATCACCGTGACCGGCGACGGGACCCTCGCCAAGGCCCTGCGGGAGGCATAGCGAAGGGCCCGCCGCACCGGAGTGCGACGGGCCCCCGCGCCTGAGGATCAGACCCCCGGCGGCCGTCCCGAGCCGCGCGTCAGCGCGTACCCGCCGACACCGGCCAGCGCGGCCAGCACCCCGCCCGCCGCCGTCCACAGCCAGCGGTCGGACCACCGGCCGGACGCCCAGCCGTCCTCCGGATCGATGCTGGACAGCACCGCCGGACTCTCCTCGTCCGCAGCCGACTTCATCGCGATCCCCGGCACCAGCGGCTTCGCCAGCGAGCCGTCCACCGCCGCCGCGCCGCCGATGTCCTTGGAGTCGACCCGCACCGAGGCGTCCACCGGCAGACCCAGATCGGCCGTCGCCAGGTTCACCACGGTCAGCCGGACGTAATAGGTGCCCGGCAGCGGGTCGTTCGCCCACGGCTCCGACCAGGCGCGGACCGTGCGCAGGACGCAGGTCAGCTCCACGGACGCGGCGTCCGCGGCGGCGGTGCGCGTCTGGGCGCCGTACTGGCAGGCCTGACGGCGCCGCAGTCCGTCGTAGACGTCGATCTGCCAGGTCTCGGCGGCGTGCGTCTCGGGGAGCTTCACCGTCGCGCTGACGGTGGGGCGCTGCCCCGCGTCCGCCGGGAACGACCAGTACAGGTAGTCACCCGCGGAACCGCCGGCGGTGGCCTCCTGGCCCTGCTCGATCTCCGCCGCCGTACGGAAGGACGTGCCCGCCTCGGTCGGCGCCTCGGCCGCCGTGGCGGGGGCCGCCGCGAGCCCCAGCATCAGCAGGGCCGCGCTCAAGGGACGTGTGAACCTCATCAGTTGGTCCTCCAGACCGCGACCCGCCAGCGCGACACCCAGCCCCAGATCAGCCCCGCCAGGAAGCCGGTCAGGATCAGCGCGCCGAGCAGCCACCAGCCCCGCCCGAGCCCGAAGGAGGCCACATCGGCCGACTCCGACGGACCGTCCACGACATCGACCGTCAGCTCCAGCGGCATACCGGGCGTGGTCTTGACCCCGGTGGCCGCCGAGAACGAGTGCGTGACCTGGAGGCACACGCCCTCGGCGGGCGCCTCGTCGCTCTCCGCCTTCGGATAGCGCACGCCGGTCGAGATCACGTCCGTACGGCCGTTGCCCGCCGCCTCGCCGCGCACGATCTCCCGGCCGTGCACGGTCACCGCCCGCAGCAGCACGCCGTAGGAGGGGTTCACCGCCCGGTCCGCGGCCACGCTCAGCGAGGCGCGCAGTTCCTGCCCCGGCTCGACGTCCACCCGGTACCAGCGCTGCTGCCCGAACTCGGCGCGGTCGGTGTACAGACCCGACTCCAGGGTGGGCGCCTGTGCGCACCGGTCGCCGCCCTCGGTCGCCACCGGTGTCACCACGGGGTCGGCCGCCCGGTCGACCAACTGGTTGACCCGGTCGGTCAGTTCGTCGGTGTGCTCCACCGAGGTGTAGGTGCCGCCGGTCGCCTCCGCGATACAGCTCAGCTGCTGCCGCATCTTGGTGCTGGGGACCAGGCCGAGCGTGTCGATCGTCAGCCCGATGCCCTGGGCGGCGATCTCCCGCGCCACCTCGCACGGGTCCAGCGGGGCACAGGTGTCCTCGCCGTCGCTGATCAGCACGATGCGCTTGGAGCCGGTGCCGCCGTCGAGGTCGTCGGCCGCCTTCAGCAGCGCCGGACCGATCGGGGTCCAGCCGGTGGGCGTGAGCGTCGCCACCGCCGTCTTGGCCTCGGTGCGGTCCAGCGGGCCGACCGGGTACAGCTGCGCGGTGTCCTTGCAGCCCGTCTTCTGGTTGTCGCCCGGGTAGTTGGCGCCGAGCGTCCGGATGCCCAGCTCGACCTCCTCGGGCGTGGCGTCGAGCACCTCGTTGAACGCCTGCTTCGCCGCGGCCATCCGGGACCGGCCGTCGATGTCCCGCGCCCGCATGGAACCGCTGACGTCGAGCACGAGGTTCACCTTCGGCGCGTCCTCGCCCGTGGGTTCGCCGGCCGCCGCCCCGGCCGGGAACGCCGTCCCGGCCGTCAGCGCGGCGAGCAGGGCACAGGCCCCCGCCGCCAGCCGTGTTCTTGTGATCATCGGCGGATCCTATTGATCAGGGGTGTCCGGCTCCAAAACGGCCGCTCACCCCAGGGGGTTGGGCAGCCGCGCCCACTGGTCCCCGGGCGTCCGCGGCGACAGCCGCATCAGCGTCAGCGCCTTCGCGGGCAGCGGCTCCTCGCGCAGCACGGCCAGATCGGGCGTGCGCGGCAGATCCCGTACGGCCGTCTCCAGCGCCGCCCCCAGGGCCGCCGCCGAACCCGCCGTACCGGCGAGCGCGCCCGCCACCAGCGAGCCGAACAGCTTCCGGCGCAGGGTGGTTTCATCGTCCGTCACGATCCGGCCGGTCAGCTCGGGCACCGGGATGCCGTGCCGGGTCAGCCGGGCCGGGCTGACCCGGATGTCGGCGAGGTCGCGGTAGACGAGGCGCAGCGGGGTGCCGTCGGCGCCCAGCACGACGAGCAGGTTCTGGCCGTGCGCCTCCAGCGCCACGCCCAGCTCCAGCAGCCGCAGGCCGGCGCCGAGGGCGAGCCGGGCGAAGGAGGCGAGCCAGCCGGCGCGGGCGGGCAGGTCGGTGGTGGCGAGCGCGGCGACCGGCACCACGCGCTCACCCGGACCGGCGTACCGCTGCGGCGATTCCCGCAGTACGGCGGCGAGATCGGGGGAGTCCGCGGTGGCCGCGCCCAGGGTGCGGGTGATGTGCAGCAGCCCGTCGGTGCGGGCGGCCAGCGACTCCGCGAACGCGGACAGGGTGGCCGCCAGGGCGATGGAGTACACCGAGATGTCCCGCACCGACGAGGTCAACCGGGCGCTCAGCGCCGTCTTCACGTGCGGTCCGCCGGGCAGCGCGAGGGTGCGCAGGGACATCAGCGGACGCGCGCCGGGGATCGAACGCGCACAGGGGCGCTTGAGCACATGTGCCGCCTGCCACGGATGCACCGGCAGCAACAGACGGCTGCCGTCGCGCAGTTCGTCCGGCCAGCTGCCGGTCAGCAGCGCCTCGGCCGCCGGAACCGGCCACAGGCCCAGTTCCACCAGCGGCCGGTGCTCGGGCCCGTACGCGAGCTGCTCGGCCACCGAGAACCCGGGGCGCGAACGGCAGGTGGGGTGGTACGGATGCCCGTCCACCACCCGCTGCTCCCACTCCCAGTCGCTGTCCGGCCATTCCTCCGGGGCAGTCGGCTGCCCGGCCCGGGACAGCGCCAACGAGGCCACGCTGTGCCCGAGTTCGGCCACGAACGCCGTACCCCGTGCCACCCCCAGCTCGGTCACCAGCCGCGCCGGATCGCGGTACTCGGTCCCGTCGAGCCGTACGGCGGTGACCTGGCCGGCGGTGGCGTACGGGTCGGCGTGCGGTCCGTGCAGCCGGCGGCCGTCGCCCAGGCGCAGGGTGAGGCCCTCCCGGCCGTTCTCGCGGGCGGTGACCCAGGGCAGCGGCTCATGGGCGAGCGCCCGCCACAGCCGGGTCAGCACGGCCGCCCGGGCGCCGGGCAGCCCGGCCGCGTACCGGGACGCCAGACCGGGGCGGACATCGGCCAACTCGGCCGCTACCTCGGCCTCGGCGGTGGGGGGACGGTGCACGGTCGGGCTCCTCGGGTACGAGTGGGACGTCAGGTCGGGCGACGACGACAGCGATACTGATCTTCTCCGCCCGAACGGACCGCAGAGAACGAGTGAACCGCGTGGACCTCATGCCCCCGCCCGCCGACGCCGACGCAGCGACCCGCGCGGACGCCGTCGCGGCGGCCCCCCTGCTCAACTGCCTGCTGCGGGAGGTGGCACAACCGGCCGGGCCCCAGGTGTACCGGCTGCCCAGCGGCCGCCTGCTGCGGGTGCGCGGCGAGCGCCGCCCGGCCGACCCGGAGGTCCGCGCCGACGGCCGCTGGCTCCGCGTCGGCCACCCTGAGCTGGTGAAACTCGTCGCGGAGGAACTGCGCCGTCACACCGGCCGGGACAACCACGAGCTGCCCGCCGAGATGGCCGACAGCCGGGACGTGGTCGCCGCGCTGCTCACCGCGCGGGACCGGACGGCCCCGCCCGCCGACCCGTATCTGCGCTCCGAACAGTCCCTGATCACCGGCCACCCGCACCACCCGGCCCCGAAGGCGCGCGGCGGCGGACCGGTGGCGGGCTGGCTGCCGTACGCGCCCGAGGCGTACGCCCGCTTTCCGCTGGTGCTGCTCGGGGTGCGCGAGGACAGGGTCGTCGAGGAGGGCGACACCGCCGTCCTGGACGCCCTCGGCGCGGCGCCCCCCGGCTACCGGCTGCTGCCCGCCCACCCCTGGCAGCTCGACCTGGTCGACCTCGGCGGAGCCTTCGCCGACGGCCTGCTGATCCGCCTCGGCACGACCGGCTTCCCGGCGTGGCCGACGGCCGCCGTCCGCACGGTGTACGTCCCCGAGCGCGATCTCTTCCTGAAGTTCAGCCTCGACGTCCGCATCACCAACGACATCCGCCGGCTCTGGCGCCACGACCTGCGGAAACTGCGCAGGACCGACTCGGCCGTGGTGCGGGCGTTCACCACCGGCCCCGGCGCCTGGCTCAGCGACCGCGGCTACCGTACGGCCGACTTCGCCTTCGAGGAGCTGGCCGTCCTCGTCCGCGACGGGTTCCGCCCGCACCTGCGTCCCGGCGCGACCCCGCTCCTCGCGGCGGGCCTCGTGGAGGGTTTCCCGGGCAGCCCGCTCGACACCACGCGGGACCCGGCGCTCTGGTGGGACGCCTACCTGGCCGCGGTCGTACCGCCCGCCCTGAGGGCCTTCGCCGACCACGGCGTCGTCCTGGAGGCGCACCTGCAGAACACGCTGGTCGCCGTCGACGCCGGGGGCACCCCGGTGCAGGCGCTGTACCGGGACGCCGAGGGCGTGAAGCTGCCGGCCGACGCGGACCGGGCCGCCGGGTGGGAGCGGCTGGTGTACTGCCTGGTGGTCAACCACCTGTGGGAGGTGGCCGCTGCCCTCGCCGAACGCCACCGGGGCCTCGACCCCTGGCCCGCCGTGCGCCGGGTCCTCGCCGCCCACGACCTGCCCGAGATCCCCGCCCTGCTCAGCGCGCCCACCCTCCCGGGCAAGACCAACCTGCTGCTGCGCTGGACCGGAGCCGACGGCGCCGACGCCCGCTACCGCCCCCTGCCCAACCCGCTGGCCGCGACCGGCCTCGCTTAGGCTGGCCGGTGTGCTGCATGAAGTGACAGGTGTGCGATACGTGAGACCGCTGCGGTCCGGCGGCTCCGTGCCCGGCGTCGTCGAGGCCGACGACCTGGGCACCTACGTGGTGAAGTTCACCGGCTCCGCGCAGGGCCGCAAGGCGCTGGTCGCCGAGGTGATCGTGGGCGAGCTGGCCCGCGCGCTGGGGCTGCGCTTCCCCGAGCTGGTCCTCGTGCACTTCGACCCCGCGATCGCGGACGGGGAGCCCCACCAGGAGGTGCGGGAGCTGCACGGCGCCAGCGCGGGGATCAATCTCGGGATGGACTTCCTGCCCGGCGCGAAGGACTTCACGCCGGAGCTGGCCCGGCACTTCCCGGTCGATCCGCTGGAGGCGGGCCGGATCGTCTGGCTGGACGCCCTCACCGTCAACGTCGACCGCACCGTGCACAGCTCCAACCTGATGGTGTGGCCCACCCTCGGCACCGTGCCCCCGCGGCTGTGGCTGATCGACCACGGCGCGGCGCTGGTCTTCCACCACCGCTGGGACACCTCCGACCCGGCGAAGGCGTACGACTTCCGCCATCACGCCCTCGGCCACTACGGCCCCGACGTCCGCGCCGCCGACGCCGAACTCGCGCCCCGGGTCACCGAGGAGCTGCTGCGGTCGATCACGGCCGAGGTACCGGACGCCTGGCTCACCGACCACGCCTCGCCGGACGAGGCCCGCGACGCCTACGCCAGCTACCTGCACGCGCGCGTGCGGGGCTCTACGGCATGGCTGCCCACGGACTTCCCCACCCGGGAGGAGCTCGCCGCCGAGGAGGCCAAGCGGGCGGCGAGGACACGGCAAGGACGCCCCGCGTGGCTCAAGCAGGTCCCCGACCTGCACGGCAAGCCCGCGGCCGAACAGGATTGGTCGGTGCACCTCGGATGAGTGGCCGTGTGGAGATCGAGTACTGCACCCAGTGCCGCTGGCTGCCGCGCGCGGCGTGGCTGGCGCAGGAACTGCTCATCACCTTCGAGGCGGAGCTGTCCGAACTGGCACTGAAGCCCGGCAAGGGCGGAGTGTTCGTGGTCCGCGTGGACGACGAGGTGGTCTGGGACCGCCGCGAGCAGGGCTTCCCGGAGCCCACGGCCGTGAAGCGGGCCGTACGCGACCGAGTGGCCCCGGGAAAGTCCCTGGGCCACTCGGACAAGGCCGCGCCGCAGTAGCTCAGCCGTCGAGCTGCTCGTACGCCGGCAGGGTCAGGAAGTCGGCGTAGTCGGCGTCGAGGGAGACCTGGAGCAGCAGGTCGTGGGCCTGCTGCCAGTGCCCGGCCGCGAAGGCCTCCTCGCCGATCTCCTGGCGGATGTTCGACAGCTCCTCGGCGGCGACCTTGCGGGCCAGCTCGGGCGTGGCCTTCTCGCCGTTCTCGAACTCGACGCCCGCGTTGATCCACTGCCAGATCTGGGAGCGGGAGATCTCGGCGGTGGCCGCGTCCTCCATGAGGTTGAAGATGGCGACCGCGCCGAGCCCGCGCAGCCAGGCCTCGATGTAACGGATGCCCACCTGAACGGCGTTGACCAGGCCGTCGTACGTCGGCCTGGCGTCCAGGGAGTCGACGGCGATCAGGTCGGCCGCCTCGACGCGGACGTCCTCGCGCAGGCGGTCCTTCTGGTTCGGCCGGTCGCCGAGGACCGCGTCGAAGGAGGCCATGGCGATCGGCACCAGGTCGGGGTGGGCCACCCAGGAGCCGTCGAAGCCGTCGTTCGCCTCGCGGTCCTTGTCCGCCTTCACCTTCTCGAAGGCGACCTTGTTGACCTCCTCGTCCCGGCGGGACGGGATGAAGGCCGCCATGCCGCCGATCGCGTGCGCGCCGCGCTTGTGGCAGGTGCGGACGAGGAGTTCGGTGTAGGCCCGCATGAACGGCGCCGTCATCGTCACCGCGTTGCGGTCCGGCAGGACGAACCTGGCGCCGCCGTCCCGGAAGTTCTTGACGATGGAGAACAGGTAGTCCCAGCGGCCGGCGTTCAGCCCCGAGGCGTGGTCGCGCAGTTCGTAGAGGATCTCCTCCATCTCGTACGCGGCCGTGATCGTCTCGATCAGGACGGTCGCGCGGACGGTGCCCTGCGGGATGCCGACGTAGTCCTGCGCGAAGACGAACACGTCGTTCCAGAGGCGGGCCTCCAGATGCGACTCGGTCTTCGGGAGGTAGAAGTACGGCCCCTTGCCGAGGTCGAGCAGGCGCTGGGCGTTGTGGAAGAAGTACAGGCCGAAGTCGACGAAGGCGCCGGGCACCGGCTGCCCGTCGATCTGCAGGTGACGCTCGTTCAGGTGCCAGCCACGCGGCCGCATGACCACGGTGGCGAGCTCCGCCTCGGGCTTCAGGGCGTACGACTTGCCCGACCTCGGGTCGGTGAAGTCGATGCTGCGGGTGTAGGCGTCGATCAGGTTGAGCTGGCCGAGGACCACGTTCTCCCAGGTCGGAGCCGAGGCGTCCTCGAAGTCGGCGAGCCAGACCCGGGCGCCCGAGTTCAGGGCGTTGATGGTCATCTTGCGGTCGGTGGGGCCGGTGATCTCCACGCGCCGGTCGTTCAGGGCGGCGGGGGCCGGGGCCACCTTCCAGGAGTCGTCCGCGCGCACGGCGGCGGTCTCCGGGAGGAAGTCGAGGGTGGAGGTGCGGGCGATCTCGGCGCGGCGCTCGGCACGGCGGGCGAGGAGTTCATCACGCCGGGGCGTGAACCGGCGGTGCAGCTCGGCCACGAAGGCGAGGGCCGCGTCGGTGAGGACCTCCTCCTGCCGGGGCAGGGGCTCGGCGTCGACGATGGCCAGCGGGGACGGCGCTGGTGCGGACATGAGCTGTCACTTCCTTCAGCGGTGGCACCGGGTGCCAAGCGGCACGCCTGGGTCGACGAGCGCCCGCTGTGCGGTCGGACGCTTCTGAACAGTGGATAGTAGTTTCCTCATTGTGGAACTTCAATGGTTTGTTGATGTCGAGATTCTCTGAGTCGACAGAAGGTGTCGCTCAGTGCCACCTCGCTCACTCAAGGTCTCTCTCAAGGTGGACCAGGTCGGCCTCGGTGTCGATGTCGTACGGCTGCGCCACGTCCCCGCACTCCACCAGCCTCACCGCGTCCGCGTGCTCCCCGAGGTAACCGCGCGCCCCCTGATCCCCGGTCGCGGCCCGGACGATCCCCGCCCAGTGCGCGGCGCCGAACAGCACCGGATGCCCGCGTACGCCCGCGTAGGCGGCCGAGACCAGCGACGACTCCCCGTCGTAGGCGGCGAGCACCCGGGCCGCCGCCCGGCTGCCGATGCCGGGCTGGTCGACGAGCGAGACGAGTGCGGCCCGTGCACCCGTTCCGGTGAGCGAGGCGAGGCCCGCCCGCAGCGAGGACCCCATGCCCCGCTCCCACTCGGGGTTGTCCACCAGCACACAGCCGCCGAGCTCCGCGCGCTCCCGTACGGCGTCGGCACCGGCCCCGAGGACCACATGGACACGGGTGCAGCCGGCCGCGCGCAACACCCCGACCGCGTGCTCGACGAGCGGGCGCCCGCGGCGGAGGAGCAGGGCCTTGGGCCGCCCGCCGAGCCGGCGCCCCCCGCCCGCGGCGAGGACCAGACCGGCGACCTGCTGTTCGTTCTGCTTCATTCCTCCTGCATACCTGACGGCACGAGGGCGGCACGGTTTCCGGGGGCTGAATTTCGGTCCGCGCGGTGGCGCACGGCGCACCGGTGGCGTTTACTGGCCCGCGTCCCACGGGCCCCGGCCGACACACCGGGGCCGGCCCGGCGGGATCAGGACGTGGACGCGCACAACGGCGTGCGCGGGGGGAGAACTGTGTTGCGGAGCGTGGGGCAGAGGCAGAGGCCGGTGACCGGCAGCGACGAGGATCCGAGAGTGGCGGAACTGCGGACCGCGGTGTCCCGGCTGCGCCGCCAACTCGCCGTGCTCCCGGCCGAGTTCCCGGACCGGGGGATCGCGGAGGACGAACTCGCCGCGCTGGCCGCGATGACGGCCGGCGGCGCGCCCGAGATCCCGCGGCTGCAGCGGTCGTTACTGCTGATCGCCGGGGCCATCGGGTCGGTGAGCGCGCTCTCACGGGGGCTGACGGACGTACGGAACGCGGTGGACCTCTTCGGTCGGCAGCGGCACCAGGGCCCACGCCGGGACGATCCCACCGGCAGACCCTAGTCCCAGCCGCGGAACGGGAACGGCCCCCGGTAGCCCCGGTCCGACGTGCGGTGCTCGAACTGCTCGCAGAGCCAGGTCTCCTGGACGAACTCGGTGTGCAGCGGCCAGATCGTGAGGATGCCGTGGGGGCCCTTCTTGCCGTCGCACCGCCGGTAGACGTCCTTGGCGCCGCGGAAACAGGCCAGCCCGCTCATCATGCCGTGGCCCACCGGGTGGTAGTCGGACCAGGCGCAGGAGATGCACGCCTTGAGGCGGGCCTGCCGGGGAAGGGCGGCCCCGATCTCGTGCAGCGCGTCCTCGAAGTCGGGGTGCGTGGCACGGTATTCGCGCCCGTCCAGGCGCAGGGTGACGGTCAGGTCCTCCCTCTCCACGGGATACCCGAGCCGCAACGCGCAGTGCACCGTCGCGATCCGCTCACCCTGCCCCTCGGCCTCCACCGGCACGGTCAGCCCCCACTCCAGCAGACAGGACCACAGGTCGCCGTCCCGGAAGGTGAACATCGGCTCGGGCGGCTCCCCGCTCAGCGCGCCGAGCGAGTCCATGGTCCCGCCCTCGAAGCGGACACCCCTGATCGTCGTGCGGATCAGCTCGCGGCCGTCCGTCTCGAAGACGATGTCCTGCGCGCCGTGCCGGTCGGTGTACCGGCCCGGCAGGCGCAGTAAGCCGGTCACGCGGGAGCCTGGGTGGCCAGCGCCTCGGAGAGCTCCTGGGCGATCTGCTGGAGCACGGGCACGATCCGGTCGGTGGCGGCCTCGGTGACGCGCCCCGCCGGACCGGAGATGGAGATCGCGGCGGCGGTGGGGGAGTCGGGCACGGACACCGCGAGGCACCGCACCCCCATCTCCTGCTCGTTGTCGTCGACCGCGTACCCGAGGCGGCGTACGTCCGCCAGCGCCGCGAGGAAGCCGTCCGCCGTGGTGATCGTCTTCTCCGTGGCGGCCGGCATGCCGGTGCGGGAGAGCAGGGCGCGCACCTCGGCGTCCGGGGTGCTCGCCAGCAGGGCCTTGCCGACGCCCGTGGAGTGCGGCAGCACCCGCCGGCCGACCTCGGTGAACATCCGCATCGAGTGCTTGGACGGCACCTGGGCGACGTAGACGATCTCGTCCCCGTCCAGCAGCGCCATGTTGGCGGTCTCGCCGGTCTCCTCGACCAGCCGGGCGAGATAGGGGCGGGCCCAGGTGCCGAGCAGCCGGGCGGCGGACTCGCCGAGGCGGATCAGGCGCGGGCCGAGGGCGTACCGCCGGTTGGGCTGCTGGCGGACGTAACCGCAGGCCACCAGGGTGCGCATCAGCCGGTGGATGGTGGGCAGGGGCAGTCCGCTGCTCGCGGAGAGCTCGCTCAGGCCCACCTCGCCGCCGGCGTCCGCCATCCGCTCCAGCAGGTCGAAGGCGCGCTCGAGTGACTGGACGCCACCGCTGGCGGACTTGGCGGAGTCGGTGGTGCTGGCGCTGGACGTCGGCACGGCACGTTCCTTTCGAGGCTGGCGGGAAGGGCAGAAGCGTACCCGGCAGGCGGTTGACTCCCCGCTTGTGCGTAGCTACGTTCTGCTTGGTGGAATTCTAATTCCGCTTTGTGGAAACGTCCAGAGTGGCCGTGCGGGATGCCCCAGGAGGCAGTCTGCCCTTGACGGCGCCGGAGCGGGAGTGAAGACTCCTTCAACAGAACGTTGAATTCCGTAGCGTGGAAGTGCATCCCGTTGCCGGAAGCAGACGACGGCAGAGAGAGGGGTCCCGGGTGTCCGACGTAGAACTGGTGCTGCGCTCGACGCGCGTCATCACCCCGGAGGGGACGCGGGCCGCATCGGTCGCCGTGTCCGCCGGGAAGATCACGGCCGTACTGCCGTACGACGCGCCCGTCGGGGACGCCCGGGTGGAGGACCTCGGCGACGACGTCCTGCTGCCCGGCCTGGTCGACACCCACGTGCACGTCAACGACCCCGGCCGCACCGAGTGGGAGGGCTTCTGGACCGCCACCCGCGCGGCGGCGGCCGGCGGCATCACCACCCTCGTCGACATGCCGCTCAACTCCCTCCCGCCGACCACGACGGTGGAGAACCTGCGGGTGAAGCAGCGGGTCGCCGCCGACAAGGCGCACATCGACGTCGGCTTCTGGGGCGGCGCGCTGCCCGACAACGTCAAGGACCTGCGCCCGCTGCACGAGGCGGGGGTGTTCGGCTTCAAGGCGTTCCTCTCCCCGTCCGGCGTGGACGAGTTCCCGCACCTGGACCAGGAGCAACTCGCCCAGTCCCTGGCCGAGATCGCCTCCTTCGGCGGCCTGCTGATCGTGCACGCGGAGGACCCGCACCACCTCGAGGCGGCACCGCAGCACGGCGGACCCAAGTACGCCGACTTCCTGGCCTCGCGCCCGCGCGACGCGGAGGACACGGCGATCGCCCAGCTGATCGCGCAGGCGCGGCGGCTGGACGCCCGGGTGCACGTCCTGCATCTGTCGTCCTCGGACGCGCTCCCGCTGATCGCCGAGGCGAAGGCGGCGGGGGTACGGCTGACGGTGGAGACCTGCCCGCACTACCTGACCCTGACGGCCGAGGAAGTCCCGGACGGCGCGAGCGAGTTCAAGTGCTGCCCGCCGATCCGCGAGTCCGCCAACCAGGACCTGCTCTGGCAGGCGCTGGCGGACGGCACGATCGACTGCGTGGTCACGGACCACTCGCCGTCCACGGCCGACCTGAAGACGGACGACTTCGCCACCGCGTGGGGCGGTATCTCCGGCCTCCAGCTGAGCCTCGCGGCCGTGTGGACGGAGGCCCGCAAGCGCGGGCACGGCCTGGAGGACGTGGTGCGCTGGATGTCCTCCCGCACGGCGGAACTCGTCGGCCTGGACGGGCGCAAGGGCGCCATCGAGGCCGGCCGTGACGCCGACTTCGCGGTCCTCGCACCGGACGAGACCTTCACCGTGGACCCGGCGGCCCTCCAGCACCGCAACCGGGTGACGGCCTACGCGGGCAAGACCCTGTACGGAGTGGTCAAGTCGACCTGGCTGCGCGGCGAACGCGTGGTCCTCGACGGCGAGTTCACGGAGCCGAGGGGACACCTGCTCAACCGCACCCCCTGACCGCCCTGCCCAGCCCCGACACCCGAAAGGCACTTGAAGTGACGGCGATTGTGAGTTTCACCGGCGACGCGAACCCGTACGGAGGCGGTGACCCGTACGCGGACTACCGCACCGCGGACTTCCCCTTCACCCAGTACGCCAACCTCGCCGACCGGCAGCTCGGGGCCGGTGTCATCGCCGCCAACGACGAGTTCTTCGCGCAGCGGGAGAACCTGCTGCTGCCCGAGCGGGCCGAGTTCGACCCCGAGCACTTCGGGCACAAGGGCAAGATCATGGACGGCTGGGAGACGCGGCGCCGGCGGGGCGTGTCGGCGCGGCACCCGTGGCCGGCCGAGCAGGACCACGACTGGGCGCTGGTGCGCCTGGGAGCGCCGGGGGTCATCCGCGGCATCGTGGTCGACACGGCCCACTTCCGGGGGAACTACCCGCAGGCGGTGTCGGTCGAGGGCACGTCGGTCGTGGGCTCCCCCTCGCCGGAGGAACTGCTCGGCGACGACGTGAAGTGGACGACGCTGGTGGCGCGTACCCCGGTGGGGGGCCACGCGGCGAACGGCTTCGCCGTCTCCGCCGAACAGCGCTTCACCCACCTGCGGGTCAACCAGCACCCCGACGGCGGCATCGCACGGCTGCGGGTGTACGGCGAGGTCGTCCCGGATCCGGCGTGGCTGTCGGCGCTGGGCGCCTTCGACGTGGTCGCGCTGGAGAACGGCGGCCAGGTCGAGGACGCGTCGAACCTCTTCTACTCGCCGGCCACGAACACGATCCAGCCGGGCCGGTCCCGGAAGATGGACGACGGCTGGGAGACACGGCGGCGCCGGGACCAGGGCAACGACTGGATCCGGTACCGGCTGGTGGCCCAGTCCCGGATCCGGGCGATCGAGATCGACACGGCGTACCTCAAGGGCAACAGCGCCGGGTGGGCGTCGGTGTCGGTGCGGGACGGCGAGTCCGGTGACTGGCACGAGGTCCTTCCCCGGACCCGCCTCCAGCCCGACACGAACCACCGCTTCCTCCTCGCGGCCCCCGCGGTGGGCACCCACGCGCGCGTGGACATCTACCCGGACGGCGGAATCTCCCGCCTGCGCCTGTTCGGCTCCCTGACGGACGAAGGGGCGGCGGGCCTGACGGCACGCCACCAGGAGCTGGGCGGCTGAACCGTGCGGCCCTGGAACGGGGAATCGCAGGCCGGCAGGCGGCGGGGGCGGCCACCCCCGCCGCCGCGGTCACGCCGCGTGGCCGCCGTCCACGGAGAACTCCGCGCCGGTCACATAGGACGCCCCCGCCAGATGCACCACCGTGGACGCGACCTCCTCCACGGTGCCGAAGCGGCCCAGAGCCGTGAGGGCCGCCTGGTCGGGCCCGTACGGACCGTCCGCCGGGTTCATGTCCGTGTCGATCGGGCCCGGGTGCACGATGTTCGCCGTGATGCCCCGCGCCCCCAGCTCCCGCGCCAGCGCCTTCGTGAGCCCGATCAGCGCCGACTTGCTCATCGTGTAGAGGGTCCCCCCGGGGCCGGGCACCCGCTGCGCCATGCACGAGCCGATCGTGATGATCCGCCCGCCCTCCGGCATCAGCGCGGCAGCCGCCTGCGAGGCCAGGAACACCCCCCGCACGTTCACCGCCAGCACCCGGTCCACGTCCTCCGTCGACAGGGTCGCCAGCGGCCCGATCACCCCCACGCCCGCGTTGTTCACCAGCACATCCAGCCCGCCCAGCGCCGACGCCGTACGCGCCACGGCCTCCGCCGCCTCCCCGGCGTCCGCGGAGTCCGCGCGCAGCGCCACCCCGCGCCGCCCGAGCGCCTCCACGGCCCGGACCACGTCCGAGGCCGCCTCCTTGCCGTTCACATAGGTCACGGCCACGTCCGCGCCCGCCCGGGCCAGCCGCACCGCCGTCGCCGCACCGATGCCCCGGCTGCCGCCGGTCACCAGGGCGACCTTGCCGTCAAGAGTTCCGCTGTCAGAAGTCATGGGTCCATCCCAGCGGCCCGCCCGCCCCGGCGCTGGCGGCGTACGGACAGGGAGATCACCGGCACTCCTCGCCCGCCGGACCGATGAGTTGCGGGGGCCCGCGGGGTCTGCCCTGATGACAGCAGATCCCGCACCAGGAAGCAGGTACCCGCCATGGGCAAGCTCGTCTCCACGGTCTTCGTCACCCTCGACGGCGTCTACCAGGCCCCTGGCGGCCCCCAGGAGGACACCCGCGACGGCTTCGGTCAGGGCGGCTGGAGTTTCCCCTACGCCGACGAGGACTTCGGACGGTTCATCAGCGACGTCTTCGACCGCGCCGGCGCCTTCCTCCTCGGCCGCCGTACGTACGACATCTTCAGCGGGTACTGGCCCAAGGTGACCGACCCCGCCGACCCGGTCGCCTCGCGGCTGAACACCCTGCCCAAGTACGTCGCTTCCGCCACCCTCACCGACCCGGACTGGGACGGCACCACCGTGATCAGCGGCGACCTCGCCACGGAGGTCACCGCCCTGAAGGAGCGCACCGACGGCGAACTGCAGATCCACGGCAGCGGCGCCCTCGTCCACTCCCTGCTCGGCCTGGGCGTCCTCGACACCCTGCACCTGCTGACCTTCCCGGTGGTCCTGGGCGCCGGCCGGCGCCTCTTCCCGGAGCGCACCGCCCCGACCGCCTTCCGCGGCACGGGCGGCCGCGTCACCTCCACGGGCGTCTCCATCCAGACGTACGACGTGGCCGGGAAGCCCGAGTACGGCGCGTTCGAACTCCCCGAGAACGCGTGACGCGGCGGATCGACGCCGGCCCCGGCGGGTCAACTCCCCGCAACCTTCGCGGACTTGCCGTGAAGATCCGCCGGGTGGTCATTGACGTGCCATGATCTACGCGCATCATCATGGGGCCATGAGATTCCCCCCACGGATCACTCGCCTCGGCGCCGCGGCCGCCGTCCTGTCCGCCCTCCTCGTCGGCGGCACCGTCACCGCCACTCCGGCCGCCGCCGCGGTCGGCGACATCTGCTACAGCGCCCTGCCCTCCCAGGCGCACGACACGCTCGACCTGATCGAGCAGGGCGGACCCTTCCCGTACACCCAGGACGGCACCGTCTTCCAGAACCGCGAAGGCATCCTGCCCGGGCAGTCCACCGGGTACTACCACGAGTACACGGTCATCACGCCCGGTGCGTCCACGCGCGGGGCACGCCGGATCGTCACCGGCGAGGAACACCAGGAGGACTACTACACGGCCGACCACTACGCCTCGTTCGACCTGATCGACTACGGCTGCTGATCAGCCGGACCCCCGGTTCTCGGCGACGGCGAAGAGCGCGAACGCCAGCACCAGCAGCGTGATGCTCGCGTAGATCTCGTAGCCGTCGAGCAGGCCGACCCGCTGCACCAGCCCCCAGTCCCAGTCGGTGAACTGGTGCACCAGACCGGCGACGCCCTGGACCAGGGCAAGGAATCCGAGAAGTTCCAGCAACTGCTTCATGGACAGCACCCTCGCCTCGCGGACCCCCCACGGACATCGGCCGCGGGGCGAGAGCGGCCCGACCGAAGTCCCCGCCTCCCGGGCCCCGGCGCGCCGAAAGTCTGACGTGCCGCGACTTTGGTCGACGATCCCGCCGGGGCAGGGGTGCCGGGGCGCGCGGCTGCGTAGATTTGTCGACCGTGAGTGGTGACATGCCAGGGCCCGAGTCGCAGCCCTTCGTCGAGCAGCCCTGGCTGCTGCCCTCGGCCGTGGTGAAGGAACTCGATCCCGATGACGAGCGGGCGGGGCGGCGCCACCGGCGCACCGCGCGGGACTGGGTGGTCGACTTCTCGTGCTTCCTGGTGGCCATCTCCTTCGGCCTGCTCAGCGCCGACGCCATGGAGCAGGAGAAGCTCCCGGAGGCCGTCGCCGCCCTCGACCAGGTGCTGGGCGCGCTCGCCTGCGCGGCCGTCTGGCTGCGCCGCCGCTGGCCCCTCGGGCTCGCCGTGGCGATGATCCCGGTCGCCTTCCTGTCGGCCACCGCGGGCGGCGCGAGCCTGGTGGCGATGTTCACCCTCGCCGTGCACCGCCCCTTCCGGTACGTGGCCTGGGTGAGCGGGGCCGGGCTGGCGGTGACGCCGCTGTTCTACTGGTACCGGCCCGACCCCGAGATCCCGTACGGCTGGACGCTGTTCATCGGTGTCGTGCTGACCGGTGCCGTCGTCGGCTGGGGCATGTTCGTGCGCTCCAAGCGCCAGCTCATGCTCAGTCTGCGGGACCGCGCCCGCCGTGCCGAGACCGAGGCGCGGCTGCGGGCCGAGCAGGCGCAGCGGCTGGCGCGCGAGGCCATCGCCCGGGAGATGCACGACGTCCTCGCCCACCGGCTGACCCTGCTGAGCGTGCACGCGGGCGCGCTGGAGTTCCGGCCGGACGCGCCCCGGGAGGAGATCGTGCGGGCCGCCGGGGTCATCCGGGAGAGCGCCCACGAGGCGCTCCAGGACCTGCGGGAGATCATCGGCGTACTGCGGGCGGGGGAGCGCGACGACACCAGCCGGCCCCAGCCCACCCTCGGCGCGCTGGAGGCGCTGGTCACCGAGTCCCGCGAGGCCGGGATGAAGGTCACCCTCGACCTCCGCGTCACCGACCCCGCCGCCGTCCCCGCCTCCGTGGGCCGCACCGCGTACCGCATCGCCCAGGAGGGCCTGACCAACGCCCGCAAGCATGCCCCCGGCACCGAGGTCACCGTCACGGTCACCGGCGGCCCGGGCGAAGGGCTCGACGTGTGCCTGCGCAATCCGGCGCCGGACGGCGACGTACCGCCGGTGCCGGGCTCCGGGCAGGGACTGATCGGGCTGACCGAACGGGCGACCCTGACCGGGGGCCGCCTGGCCCACGGCCCGACGACGGACGGCGGCTTCGAGGTACGGGCCTGGCTGCCCTGGGGATGACGACCGCCTGGCCGCCCTGGGGGTGACGACCGGGCCCGAGCCGCACCGGCCTCGACGGAGCCGGAGGAACCCGCCCCGCAACGGGCTCCACGCCGCCACCGGGCATCCCGAACACCTCGGCCGGCCGCAGCAGTTCCCGCTCGATGTCACAGCGCGCGCGTCCCGCCCCGGCAATCATGATTACGTAAGCGCCATGACTGCGATCAGACTCCTCCTCGTCGACGACGACCCGCTGGTGCGGGCCGGTCTGTCCCTGATGATGGGCGGCGCGGACGACATCGAGATCGTCGGTGAGGCCGCCGACGGCGCGGAGGTCGGGGACCTCGTCGAGCGCACCCGCCCGGACGTCGTCCTGATGGACATCCGGATGCCCTCGGTGGACGGTCTCACCGCCACGGAGCGGCTGCGCGGCCGGCCCGACGCCCCGCAGGTGGTCCTGCTCACCACCTTCCACGCCGACGAGCACGTCCTGCGTGCCCTGCGCGCGGGCGCCGCCGGATTCGTCCTGAAGGACACCCCGCCCGCGGAGATCGTCGAGGCGGTACGGCGGGTCGCCGCGGGTGATCCGGTCCTGTCGCCCACGGTGACACGGCAGTTGATGGAGCACGCGGCGGGCGCCGCCGCCGATACTCGCCGCACCCGCGCGCGGGCCCGGATCGCCGCACTGAACGACCGCGAGTGCGAGGTCGCCGTCGCGGTGGGCCGCGGCCTGTCCAACGCGGAGATCGCCGGCGCCCTGTTCCTGAGCGTCGCCACGGTCAAGACCCATGTCTCCCGCATCCTGACCAAGCTCGACCTCAACAACCGGGTCCAGATTGCCCTGCTCGCCCATGACGCGGGGCTCCTCGAAGAACCCGACGAGGCGGGGCACTAGGCGCGGGCCCCGTCCGTTGTGAGGGTGTCGGGGGAAGGGTCCGAGGGGGAGCGGTCATGAGCGGTGTCATCGATCTGGGGGAGTTCGGCGAGGAGTTCCGCCGCAATCCGCATCCGGCGTACGCGAGCCTGCGGGCCATGGGGCCCGTGCACCGCGTCCGGCCGCCGGAGTGGGAGTCCGCGACCTGGCTCGTCGTCGGCCACGAGGAGGCCCGCGCGGCGCTGGCCGACCCGCGCCTGTCCAAGGACGCCTCCAAGATCGGCATGTCGTCCCTGGACGAGGAGATGATCGGCAAGAACCTCCTGGTCTGCGACCCGCCCCAGCACACCAGGCTGCGCGGCCTGATCTCCCGCGCCTTCACCATGCGCCGGGTGGAGGAACTGCGCCCGCGCGTCCAGCGGATCACCGACGACCTCCTCGACGCGATGCTGCCGCACGGCCGGGCCGACCTGGTGGAGTCCTTCGCGCATCCCCTCCCGCTCACCGTCATCTGCGAACTGCTCGGCGTGCCCGAGATGGACCGCGCGGAGTTCCGCAAGATGTCCACGGAGGCGGTCGCGCCCAGCAGTCCGGGCAGCGAGTACGACGCCTTCGTCGGCCTCGCCGCCTACTTCACCGACCTGATCGAGGACAAGCGGGCCGCGGGCCCGGGCGGCGACCTGCTCAGCGACCTGATCCGCACCACCGCGGAGGACGGCGACCGGCTCTCCCCGGACGAACTGCGCGGCATGGCCTTCATCCTGCTGATCGCCGGCCACGAGACCACGGTCAACCTCATCAGCAGCGGCGTCCACGCCCTGCTCACCCATCCCGACCAACTCGCCGCCCTGCGGGCCGACATGACCCTCCTCGACGGCGCGGTCGAGGAGATGCTGCGCTACGAGGGCCCGGTGGAGAACGCCACCTTCCGGTACGCCGCCGAGCCGCTGGAGATAGGGGGCGCCCGGATCGAGGCGGGCGACCCGGTGATGATCTGCCTCACCGCGGCGGACCGGGACGCGGGCCGCTACCCCGACCCGGACCGCTTCGACATCCGCCGCGACACCCGCGGCCATATCGCCTTCGGCCACGGCCTCCACTTCTGCCTGGGCGCCCCCCTGGCCCGCCTGGAAGCGCGCACGGCGATCCGCACACTCCTGGACCGCACCCCCCACCTCACCCTCGACGGCCCACCCGGCGAATGGCTCCCAGGCATGCTGATCCGAGGCATGCGCACCCTGCCGGTGCGCTGGTAGACACGGGGCGGGCTCCGGAGGCGTGCGCCGCCGGACGCCGGACCCCGGTTGTCCGCCTTCAGACCGCCGACGTCTCGTGCCCGCCCGGCAGTTCGGCCGGGCGGACCGGACGGTGCTCGTGTCTGGACAGTTCGCAGGCCTCGGCGATCCGCAGGGCCTGCAAGGCCTCGCGGCCGTCGCAGGGGTTGGCCCGCTCACCCCGGACCACCTCGACGAACGCCGCCAGCTCGGCCTCGTAGGCGGGTCCGAAGCGTTCCAGGAAGCCGGGCCAGGGCTTGTCGGCGGCCGGGGGTCCGCTCGGTTCCGTGGACGCGATCGGCGTGCGGTCGTCCAGGCCGACGACGACCGTGTCCCGCTCCCCGGCCAGCTCCATGCGCACGTCGTAGCCCGCGCCGTTCATCCGGGTCGCCGTGGCCGTCGCGAGCGTGCCGTCGTCCAGCGTGAGCACCACCGCCGCGGTGTCGACGTCACCCGCCTCACGGAACATCGCGGGCCCGGCGTCGGACCCGGCCGCGTACACTTCGGTCACCTCGCGCCCGGTCACCCAGCGCAGCGCGTCGAAGTCATGGATCAGCGTGTCCCGGTACAGCCCGCCGGACCCCGGCAGATACGCGGCCGGCGGCGGCGCCTGGTCGCTGGTGAGCGCCCGTACGGTGTGCAGCCGTCCCAGCCGCCCGGCGCGCACCGCTTCCCGGGCGCCCAGATACCCCGCGTCGAAGCGGCGCTGGAACCCCATCTGCAGGATCGTTCCGGCGGTCTCCACCTCGGCGATCGCCTGAAGCGTGCCGGGCAGGTCCAGCGCGATGGGCTTCTCGCAGAACACCGGAAGCCCCGACCGCGCCGCCCGCCCGATCAGCTCGGCGTGCGCCGGGGTGGCCGTCGTGATGACCACCGCGTCCACACCCCACCGGAAGATCTCGTCCACCCCCGGCGCCGCCGTCTCGCCCAGCCGCAGGGCCAGCTCCGCCGCCCGCGCCGGATCGGCGTCCGTGAGGATCAGGGATCCGACCTCCCGGTGCCGGCTCAGGGTGTTCGCGTGGATCGTCCCGATCCGGCCGGTACCGATGACTCCGATGCGCATGGGACCAAAGTGCGGTCGTACCGGCCACCCTGTCAATCTGAATGTCCGGACAATCGAACTACACGACTTCCCGTCAACCGGCCATGGAGCTACGCTCGGCCCGTGCCGAAACCAGAAGTGGACCCGACCTCGCCGCTCGCCCTCCGTGTGGACCGCAGCAGCCCGGTGCCGCTGTACTTCCAGCTGTCCCAGCAGCTGGAGGCGGCGATCGAGCACGGGGCGCTCACTCCCGGCAGCCTGCTGGGCAACGAGATCGAGCTGGCCGCACGCCTCGGCCTCTCCCGGCCCACCGTCCGCCAGGCCATCCAGTCGCTCGTCGACAAGGGCCTGCTGGTCCGCCGCCGCGGCGTCGGCACCCAGGTCGTGCACAGCCAGGTCAAGCGCCCCCTGGAACTCAGCAGCCTCTTCGACGACCTGGAGGCCGCCGGCCAGCGCCCGGCCACGAAGGTGCTGGTCAACACCGTCGTCCCGGCCTCCGCCGAAGTGGCCGCCGCGCTCGGCGTCCCCGAGGGCGGCGACGTGCACCGGGTGGAGCGGCTGCGCCTCGCGCACGGCGAGCCGATGGCGTACCTGTGCAACCACCTGCCCGGCGGACTGCTCGACCTGGACACCGCGCAGCTGGAGGCCACCGGCCTGTACCGGCTGATGCGCAGCGCCGGGATCACCCTGCACAGCGCCCGCCAGTCCATCGGCGCCCGCTCCGCGACCGCCGCCGAGGCCGAACGGCTCACCGAGCACGAGGGCGCCCCGCTGCTCACCATGCAGCGCACCACCTTCGACGACACCGGCCGCGCCGTCGAGTTCGGCGACCACATCTACCGCCCGAGCCGCTACGCCTTCGAGTTCCAGCTCCTCGTACGCCCGTGAAGGTCCTTCTCCCCGGCCGTTCGTTCGTCTCAATGTCCGGACAAGGCAACCGACTCGCGGTCCCCCGGTCACCGGGCGCATGACCCCTGTGTTTGATACTGAGACGTTTGGGGCCGGTGATGTCACTGGCCCCTTGCGTACGTCAGCACACAGCAAGAAGGGCACGGCCTCGTGGCACGGTTGAGGACCTGGGCAGGATTCGCGCTGGCGGGGGCACTGTGCGTGTCCCTCGCCGGATGCAGCAGCACCGGCGGCAAGCGCGCCGAGGACGCCCGCAAGGCCGCGGCGGCCCAGGGGAAGGCGGCGGTGAACACCCCCCGCTGGACCTTCGCGATGATCACCCACTCGGGCGATGGCGACACCTTCTGGGACATCGTCCAGAGCGGCGCCGAGCAGGCGGCCGTCAAGGACAACATCAACTTCCTGTACTCGCACGACGACGAGGGCCAGCAGCAGGCGCAGCTCGTCGACGCCGCCGTCGACAAGCAGGTCGACGGGATCATCGTCACCCTCGCCAAGCCCGACGCCATGAAGGCCGCCGTGGCCCGCGCCCGCAAGGCCGGCATCCCGGTGATCACGGTGAACTCCGGCTCGGAGCAGTCCAAGGCGTTCGGCGCGCTCACCCACATCGGACAGGACGAGACCATCGCCGGCGAGGCCGTCGGCGAGGAGCTGAACGAGCGCGGCCGCAAGAAGGCCCTCTGCGTGCTGCACGAGCAGGGCAACGTCGGTCACGAACAGCGCTGCGACGGGGTGAAGAAGACCTTCGACGGCACCGTCCAGGACCTGTACGTCAACGGCACGAGCATGCCGGACGTGCAGTCCGCCATCGAGGCCAAGCTCCAGGCCGACGGCTCCATCGACGCGGTCGTCACGCTCGGCGCCCCGTACGCCGACACCGCCGTCAAGGCCAAACAGGGCGCCGGCAGCGACGCCGAGATCGACACCTTCGACCTCAACGCCAAGGTGGCGGCCTCGCTCAGGGACGGCACCCTCGGCTTCGCCGTCGACCAGCAGCCGTACCTCCAGGGCTACGAGGCCGTCGACCTGCTGTGGCTGTACAAGTACAACGACGACGTCCTCGGCGGCGGCAGGCCCGTGCTCACCGGCCCGCAGATCATCACCCAGGACCAGGCCGCGGCGCTGGAGGAGTACACGAAGCGGGGCACCCGATGAGCGCCGCGACCGTCGACGAACGGCTCGTCGAGACCTCACCGCTGCGCAAGCTCCTCGGCCGCCCCGAACTCGGCTCGGTCGTCGGCGCCCTCGCCGTCTTCGTCTTCTTCGCGCTCGCCGCCGACGGCTTCCTGCGCGCCGCCAGCCTCAGCACGGTCCTGTACGCGTCCTCCACCATCGGCATCATGGCGGTCCCCGTCGCCCTGCTGATGATCGGCGGCGAGTTCGACCTGTCGGCGGGCGTGCTGGTGACGTCCTCGGCCCTGGTGTCGTCGATGTTCAGCTACCAGATGACGGCCAACACCTGGGTCGGCGTCGGAGTGTCCCTGCTGGTCACCCTGGCCATCGGCGCCTTCAACGGCATCATGCTCACCCGCACGAAACTGCCGAGCTTCATCATCACGCTCGGCACCTTCCTGATGCTGACCGGCATGAACCTCGGCTTCACCAAGCTGATCGACGGCACCGTCTCCACCAAGTCGATCGCCGACATGGAGGGCTTCCCGAGCGCGCGCGACGTCTTCGCCTCGACGCTGACCATCGGCGGCGTCGACGTCAAGGTGACGATCCTGTGGTGGTTCGGCCTGGTCGCCGTCGCCTCCTGGATCCTGCTGCGCACCCGCGCCGGCAACTGGATCTTCGCGGTCGGCGGCAACCAGGACGCGGCCCGAGCGGTCGGCGTCCCCGTCGCCAGGACCAAGATCGGCCTCTACATGGGCGTCGCGTTCGGCGCCTGGATCCTGGGCCAGCACCTGCTCTTCTCCTACGACGTCGTCCAGTCCGGCGAGGGCGTCGGCAACGAGCTGATCTACATCATCGCGGCCGTCATCGGCGGCTGTCTGATCACCGGCGGCTACGGCAGCGCGGTCGGCTCCGCGGTCGGCGCGTTCATCTTCGGCATGACCAGCAAGGGCATCGTCTACGCCGAGTGGAACCCCGACTGGTTCAAGTTCTTCCTCGGAGCGATGCTGCTCCTCGCGACCCTGCTCAACGCCTGGGTCCGCAAGCGCGCGGAGGCCACCAAGTGACACTCGTCGAGCTGGCCGACGTCAGCAAGCACTACGGCAACATCCGCGCCCTGGAAGGCGTCTCCCTGGAGGTCCACGCGGGCGAGATCACCTGCGTCCTGGGCGACAACGGCGCGGGCAAGTCCACCCTCATCAAGATCATCGCGGGGCTGCACCAGCACGACGGCGGCGTCCTGCGCCTCGACGGCGAAGAGGCGAAGCTGTCCTCCCCGCGCGAAGCCCTGGACCGCGGCATCGCCACCGTCTACCAGGACCTGGCCGTCGTACCGCTGATGCCGGTGTGGCGGAACTTCTTCCTCGGCTCCGAGCCCCGCAAGGGCGTCGGCCCCTTCAAGCGCCTGGACGTCGACCACATGCGCCGCGCCACCTACACGGAGCTGCGGAACATGGGCATCGACCTCCGCGATGTCGACCAGCCCATCGGCACCCTCTCCGGCGGCGAACGCCAGTGCGTGGCCATCGCGCGGGCCGTGCACTTCGGAGCGAAGGTCCTGGTGCTGGACGAACCGACGGCGGCGCTCGGCGTGAAGCAGTCCGGCGTGGTCCTGAAGCTCGTGGCGGCGGCGCGGGACGAGGGCCTGGGGGTTGTGTTCATCACACACAATCCGCACCACGCCTATATGGTCGGCGACCGCTTCGTGCTGCTGAAGAGGGGCACGATGGTGGGCAACCACAAGCGGCATGAGATCACCCTGGACGAGCTGACCAGGCAGATGGCAGGCGGCAACGACCTCGATGATCTACGCCGGGAGCTGAAACGTACCTAGGGGCGCGGGGAACTGCGCGACGAGCCACATACGACCTGCAGACGGCGTACCGCAGAAACCACCCCATTGTTTCCCTCTACGGCACCCCTACCCGCGGTGAGGCAGAATCGGGCCCGATGAGCACCTACGGCACCTTCAACGCCCCCATCGGCTCCCGCCGCGCCACGGCTCTGCGCACAGTCGGCACAAGGGAGCGCCGGTCACACCTGACCGCCCCCCGAGTGCCCACCGTGGGCATCGACATCGGCGGCACCAAGGTGATGGCCGGCGTCGTCGACGCCGACGGCAACATCCTGGAGAAGCTCCGCGCGGAGACCCCGGACAAGTCCAAGAGCCCCAAGGTCGTCGAGGACACCATCGTCGAACTGGTGCTGGACCTGTCCGACCGGCACGACGTGCACGCCGTCGGCATCGGCGCGGCCGGCTGGGTGGACGCCGACCGCAACCGCATCCTGTTCGCCCCGCACCTGTCCTGGCGCAACGAACCGCTCAGGGACCGCATCGCCGAACGGCTCGCCGTGCCCGTCCTGGTCGACAACGACGCCAACACCGCCGCCTGGGCCGAGTGGCGCTTCGGCGCGGGCCGCGGCGAGACCCACCTGGTGATGATCACGCTGGGCACCGGCATCGGCGGCGCGATCCTGGAGGACGGGCAGGTCAAGCGCGGCAAGTTCGGCGTGGCCGGCGAGTTCGGCCATATGCAGGTCGTGCCCGGCGGCCACCGCTGCCCGTGCGGCAACCGCGGCTGCTGGGAGCAGTACAGCTCGGGCAACGCCCTGGTGCGCGAGGCCCGTGAGCTGGCCGCGGCCGACTCCCCGGTGGCGTACGGGCTCATCGAGCACGTCAAGGGCAGCGTCCCCGACATCACCGGGCCGGTCATCACCGAGCTGGCCCGGGACGGCGACGCCATGTGCATCGAGCTGCTCCAGGACATCGGCCAGTGGCTCGGCGTCGGCATCGCCAACCTCGCGGCGGCCCTCGACCCGTCCTGCTTCGTCATCGGCGGCGGTGTCTCGGCCGCCGACGACCTGCTCATCGTTCCCGCGCGGGACGCCTTCAAGCGCCATCTGACCGGCCGCGGCTACCGCCCCGAGGCCCGTATCGCGCGCGCCCAGCTCGGCCCCGAGGCCGGCATGGTCGGCGCCGCGGACCTCGCCCGCCTGGTCGCCCGCCGCTTCCGGCGCGCCAACCGGCGCCGGGTGGAGCGCCATGAGCGCTACGAGCGGTACGTGTCCTCCCGCCGCGCGCCGCAGGGGCCCGCGTGACCCCTGAACTGCCGCACCAGGCCGAACCGGCGGACGAGCCGTCGCGGCCCGCCGAGGACCGGCGCCACATGATCCGCCGCCGGGCGCTCACCCTGCTCATCATCGTCCTGCTCATCGGCGTCCCCGCCGGCTACCTGGTGATCTCCGCCGATCAGAGCCGGGACAGCGGCAAGGACAAGGAGGCCAAGTACGCGGCGCGGGGACTCACCGAGGGCTGGCCGTCCAAGGTCCAGCGCCGCCTCTACCAGGTGCCGGTCCCGCACCCCGCGAACCAGGTCGCGTACTACGAGACCAACAACTGGCGCACCAGCCGGCTCTACGTCCAGTTCCAGACCACGCACGCCGGCCTGGACGCCTTCCTGGCCGAGCTCGGGCTGCACCGCAACGACCTCCAGCGGGGCGACATCACCATCGGCACCCGGGACCAGAAGGTCACCGGCTGGAAGTTCGCCGGCGAGGGCTCCCGGCCCGGCGCGTACTTCGGGATCGTCCGCGAGCAGAAGAACCCGGCCCCCACCCAGGACATCGTGGTCAACACGGGCAACCCGACCTTCCCCATGGTCTACGTCGTCTCCCGCACGGTTCCCTAGCCGTCCGGCCCCGCCCGGACCGGGCGGCGGGGCCGATTGTCAGACCCCGCCCGTAGAGTCGAAGACGACTGATCCGACTCAGGGACGGGAGGTGACAGGGCGTATGAACGACACGGCGACAGCGGCCGACCGCACCGGCGATCTCCGTACGGCGGACTTCGTGCCCGTGCGCCTCGCCGCCGTCTTCCTGCCCGCGCCCCTGCCGCGCGAGGGCCGGATCGCCTTCTGGGACCCCGAGGACGCCCCCCTGCCCCTGGGCCCCGGGCCCACCGAGCTGACAGTGGTACGGCGGCACGGCGCCGGGGTCCGCCGCAGGCCCGCCCCCGCCCTGACCCTCCCCCTGGACGCCGCGCTGCCCCTCCTCGTCCGCGCCCGCCGCGACCCCGCGGCTCACCCCGCCACCGCCGCCTGGGGCGCCGCCGCCCAGCACGCCCTACGGCTCACCGCGCGCGGCCGGCTCCTCCCCGGACTGACCCCCACAGGCCACGACGCCTGGCGGGCCGGCCCCCTCGGCCCGGACGACATCGCGCACCTGCGGGCCATCGCCGCCGCCCTGCCCCCCGAAGGACACGCGGTGCCGCTGCCCGGCCCGGGACCGCTCCGGCTGCCCGAGCCGGAAGCCCTGATGCGCTCCTTCCTCGACGCGGTCGCCGACACCCTGCCCCGCACCCCGGCCGCCCCCCACGCCTGCGGGAAGCCCTTCGCGGACCGCCGGCCGCAGCGCCTGCCCGACGCCCACGACTGGGCGGCCGAGGTCGCCGCCGGGATGGACGCGGGCGTCCGCATCTCGCTGCGCCTGGACCTGGCGGCCCACCAGCTGTTCGACAGCGAGGAGGGCGTGCGCCACGCTGGCGCGGCGATCGTCCAGGTGCACAGCCTCGCCGACCCCACCCTGGTCGCCGACGCGGCGGCGCTGTGGGCGGGCGAGGCGGATACGGCCTTCGGTCCCCGCGCGCGGGTCGACGCCGCCCTCGCGGTGCGCCGCGCGGCCCGCGTCTGGCCGCCGCTGGACCGGCTCACCGAGCAGGACGTACCCGACGTACTGGCGTTGTCGGACGAGGAGTTGGGCGATCTGCTGGGGGTGGCGGCGACCCGGCTCGCGGCGGCGGGCGTCGGGGTGCACTGGCCCCGCGACCTCGCCCAGGACCTCACCGCCGCCGCGGTGGTACGGCCCGCCCCGGGCTCGGCGACCGACGGCACCGGCTTCTTCGAGAGCGAGGACCTGCTCCAGTTCCGCTGGCAGCTGGCGCTCGGCGGGGAGCCGCTCAGCGAGGCCGAGATGGACGCGCTCGCCGAGGCGCACCGCCCGGTCGTCCGGCTGCGCGACCACTGGGTGCTGGTGGACCCCGCCCTGGTCCGCAAGGCCCGCAAGCGCGAACTGGGCCTCCTCGACCCCGTCGACGCGCTGTCCGTCGCCCTCACCGGCACCGCGGAGGTCGACGGCGAGTCGGTGGAGGCGGTGCCGGTCGGCGCCCTCGCCGCCCTGCGCGACCGCCTCACGGCGGGCGTCCGCCCCGCCGCGCCACCGCCCGGCCTGGCCGCCACCCTGCGCGACTACCAGCTCCGCGGCCTGGCCTGGCTGGACCTCATGACCTCCCTGGGCCTCGGCGGCTGCCTCGCCGACGACATGGGCCTCGGCAAGACCGTCACCCTCATCGCGCTGCATCTGAAGCGGGCCCGCAGCGAACCGACCCTGGTGATCTGCCCGGCCTCCCTGCTCGGCAACTGGCAGCGCGAGATCACCCGCTTCGCGCCCGGCGTCCCCGTGCGCCGCTTCCACGGCCCCGACCGCACCCTGGACGACCTGACCGGCGGCTTCGTCCTCACGACGTACGGCACCATGCGGTCCGCGGCGCCGGTCCTCGCCCAGCAGGACTGGGGCATGGTCGTCGCGGACGAGGCCCAGCACGTGAAGAACCCCTACTCGGCGACGGCCAAGGCCCTGCGCACCATTCCGACCCCGGCGCGGGTGGCGCTGACCGGCACCCCGGTGGAGAACAACCTCTCCGAGCTGTGGGCCCTGCTGGACTGGACGACCCCGGGGCTCCTCGGCCCCTTGAAGTCCTTCCGGGCCCGGCACGCGCGTGCGGTGGAGAACGGCGAGGACCAGGAGGCGGTGGAGCGGCTGGCGCGGCTCGTGCGGCCCTTCCTCCTGCGCCGCAAGAAGTCCGACCCCGGGATCGTCCCGGAGCTGCCGCCCAAGACCGAGACCGACCACCCGGTGCCGCTCACCCGTGAACAGGCCGCGCTGTACGAGGCGGTGGTGCGGGAGTCGATGCTCGCCATCGAGACCGCGGAGGGCATGGCGCGCCGGGGTCTGGTCCTGAAGCTGCTGTCGGCGCTGAAGCAGATCTGCGACCACCCCGCGCTGTACCTGAAGGAGCCCGCCGCGGGCGAGTCCCTGGCGGCCCGCTCCGGCAAGCTGGCGCTGCTCGACGAACTGCTGGACACCCTGCTGTCGGAGGACGGCTCGGCACTGGTCTTCACGCAGTACGTGGGGATGGCCCGGCTGATCACCTCCCACCTCGCCTCCCGCGCGGTCCCCGTGGACCTCCTCCACGGCGGCACACCGATCCCCGAGCGCGAACGCATGGTGGACCGCTTCCAGGCGGGCGAGACTCCGGTCCTGGTGCTCTCCCTGAAGGCGGCCGGGACCGGCCTGAACCTCACCCGGGCCGGTCATGTCATCCACTTCGACCGCTGGTGGAACCCGGCCGTGGAGGAACAGGCCACCGACCGCGCCTACCGCATCGGCCAGACCCAGCCCGTCCAGGTCCACCGCCTCATCACCGAGGGCACGATCGAGGACCGCATCGCGGAGATGCTGGAGTCCAAGCGGGCTCTGGCCGACGCGATCCTCGGCTCCGGCGAAGCCGCCCTCACCGAACTGACGGCCCGCGAACTCTCCGACCTGGTCTCCCTGCGGAGGACCTCATGACCCCCCGCCCGTCGGACGAGGCCCGCAGGGCGCTCAGGGCTGCGCGGGAGGGGGAGCGGCAGGGGAGGGACGGGGGTGTTCTCGGCGCGGGTGCGGGGGAGGGCGGGGGCCCTGAGGTTGAGAAACGTTCTGTGGCCGGGCTGTCGGGGGAGGGCGGTCGGGTGCGGAGGGCTGCGCGGGAGGGGGAGCGGCAGGGGAGGGACGGGGGTGTTCTCGGCGCGGGTGCGGGGGAGGGCGGGGGCCCTGAGGGCGAGGAACGTCCTGGGACCGAGCTGTCGGAGGAGAGCGGCCGGGTGCTGCGCCCCGAGCCGCGGGGCATGGGCGGGAGTGCCGGGGAACTGTCCGAGGCGGCTCGGCGGGCGTTGCGGATGGCGCGGGAACGGGAGGGCAAGGGCGAGCGGTCCGGCGGTTCGGATCCCGCCACGACGGGGGCGGACACGCGTGAGGCCCGCCCCGGCGACGTGGCACGTGCCGCGCTGCGGCGCGCCGGTGCCGGGGACGGCCCGGACCCGGCGGGTGACACCGGGGCGGGCACGCCCGGGACCGCCTCCGCCGACCCGCCGACGGTGCGCCCCGCGGATGTCGCGCGGGAAGCGCTGCGTGCCGCGCGCCGGGCCGAGCCGAAGCCGGCGACCCCGGTCCCGGGACGCGCGCGTCACCCCCGCCCCGCGCGGAGCGACGCACCGGCGGCCCGCGCCCGCGCCCTGCGGGAACTGCTCTCCGGCGCCTTCCGACTGCCCGCCGATGCGGAGTCCCCGGAGGAGAAGCCGACCGAGACGGGCACTAACGGGCGCGATTCCCGGACCCGGACCACCGACGCACACGACGCCGACCCGATGCCTCCCCACCCGCAGGCCCGCAGCCAGGGAAGCGCCGGTACCCACGGCACCGACCGGCTGCACGCCGACGCCCGTGGTACCGACCGGACGGCTCCCGATCCCCATGCCGATGCCGACAGCGCCGACCGGACGGCTCCCGCCTCTGACCCTGATGCCCGTGGCGCCGACCCCACGGCCCTCGCCCCCTATGCCGACTATGCCGACGCGCGTGGCGCCGGTCGGGCCCACCCCGATGCCCGTGACGCCGACCCGACGGCTTTCGCCCCGCATGCTGTCGCCGACCCGACGGCTTTCGCCCCGCATGCTGACGCCGACCCGCATGGCGCCGACCGGCCGCATGCCCATGCCCGTGACGCCGACCCGACGGCCCCCGACCCCCACGCCGCCAACCCTCCGCGCCCCCACGCCACCCCCCATGCCGCCAACCTCCCGCGCCCCCACCCGGCAACCCATGCCGCCAACCCCCCGCACCCTCACCCCGCCTCTCCTCCCCCCGGTGTCCGCGCGGCTCCCCCCGGCGTCCGCGCCGCCGTGCCCCGCACCATGGCCGCTCCCTCCCGGGACGGGGATCACCGGCGTACCTTCCCCGCCCTTCCCGCCGGAGGCACCGGTGGGACCGGGTTCGCCGAGACGTGGTGGGGCAATGCCTGGGTGGCGGCGTTGGAAGAGGGGGCGCTCGACCCCAAGCGGCTGGCGCGCGGGCGGGGTTACGCCGAGCAGGGGCACGTGGACGCCATCACCGTCACCCCCGGCCTGGTCCTCGCGTACGTGAAGGGGAGCCGCCCCCGGCCGTACCGCGTGCAGGTGCGGTTGCGGACGCTCGACGACGCCGACTGGGAGCGGTTCCTGGACGTCGCCGCCGAGCGGCCCGGGCATATCGCCGCGCTGCTCGACAAGGAGATGCCGCACTCCCTCGCCGAGTGCGGTGTGCCGCTGCTGCCCGGCCCGGGAGACCTGGAGCCCCAGTGCAGCTGCCCGGACTACGGCCACCCCTGCAAACACGCGGCCGCCCTCTGCTACCAGACGGCACGGCTGCTCGACGCCGACCCCTTCGTCCTGCTCCTGCTGCGCGGCCGCGGTGAGCGCGAGCTCCTGGACGCCCTGTCCCGTCTTAGCGCCGCACGGTCGGCCCGTGTCGCGCAGGACCAGGGACCGGCGCCGCTGCCGGGCGTACGGGCGAGCGAAGCTCTCGCGCCCCGCGAACTCCCGCCGCTCCCGCCGCCGCTGCCGGTCCCGCCGCACCCCGAGCAGCCCCCCGTCTATCCGGCGGCGCCGGGCGGCCCGGACCCGTTCGCGCTGGACCAGCTGGCCACCGACGCCGCCGCCCGCGCACACGCCCTGCTCGGCACCGGCCACGACCCGCTCGCGGAACTGACGCTGTGGCAGGACGCCGTACGACTCGCCGCGGCCCGCCCCGGAGCGGGCCTCACCGCCGGCACCCGCGCCCTGTACGCCTCGCTCGCCTCCGCCGCCGACCGCACGCCCGCCGACCTGGCCCGGGCGGTCGCCGCGTGGCGCCAGGGCGGCGAGCAGGGGCTCGCCGTACTGGAGGAGGCATGGGACCCGCCGGCCGGCCGCTTCGACCGGGCACGCCCTCTGCTCCTGGCCGCCGACCTCCCGGCGTTCCGCCCCTGGCGCAACCGCCTCACCCACCCCCGCGGCCATGTCCAGCTCCGCCTCGGCCGCGACGGCCTGTGGTACGCGTACGAATCGGAACCGGGCCACGACGACTGGTGGCCGCGCGGCACCCCGGACCTGGACCCCGTCGGCGCGCTGACCGGCCTGGGCGGTCCGGCCGGGTCATGACGGCGGACCGGGCGCGCCCGGTGAAGAGCGTGTGAGGGTTCGTCGCCGAAGTCCGGGAGCCGGATGGGGGGAGTGGGGGACCGGGGGCGGGGCACCGAGGCGCGGACGCTAGCGTGGAGCGGTGAGTGAGACGAAGACCCCTGCCCTCCAGTACCGCTTCGACGGCCCGCAAGACGCCCCGGTCCTCATCCTCGGCCCGTCGCTCGGCACCACCTGGCACATGTGGGACCGTCAGGTCCCCGAGCTGACGAAGCAGTGGCGGGTCTTCCGGTTCGACCTGCCGGGACACGGCGGCGCCCCGGCGTACCCGGCCGGTTCGGTCGCCGAGCTCGCCACGCGGCTGCTCGTCACGCTGGACGGTCTCGGCGTGCCGCGCTTCGGCTACGCGGGCTGCGCGTTCGGCGGCGCCATCGGAGTGGAGCTGGCGCTGCGCAACCCCGAGCGGCTGGCCTCGCTCGCCCTGATCGCCGCCTCGCCCCGCTTCGGCACCGCCGACGAGTTCCGGCAGCGCGGGGTGATCGTCCGGACGAACGGCCTCGACCCCATCGCCCGCAGTTCGCCCGAGCGCTGGTTCACCCACGGCTTCGCCGGCGCCCAGCCCGCCATCACCGACTGGGCCGTACAGATGGTGCGCACCACCGACCCCGGCTGCTACATCGCCGCCTGCGAGGCGCTCGCCTCCTTCGACGTGCGCACCGAGCTGACCAGCATCGGCGTGCCCACCCTGGTCCTGGTCGGCTCCGAGGACCAGGTCACCGGCCCCGCCGAGGCCCGCACCCTGGTCGCCGGCATCCCGGACGCGCGGCTCGCCGTGGTCCCCGGCGCCTCCCACCTCGTACCGGTGGAGCAGCCGGCGGCCGTCACCGATCTGCTGGTCAGACACTTCTCCACCGCCTGGCAGCCCGCCTACGAGCCGTCCCCCGGCCAGGTCGCCATCCCGGCGGCGCCCGTGCAGCCGGTCCTCGCCGCTGCGGCGCCGGTCGCGCCCCCGCAGCCCGCGCCCATCGCCGAGATCGCCCCCGCCGCCGTCCCCGCCCCGGTGGAGGGCGGCCGGCCGGATCCGTACGACGCCGGCCTGAAGGTGCGCCGCGAGGTGCTCGGCGACGCACATGTGGACCGGGCGCTGGCGCAGGCCGACGAGTTCTCGGGCGACTTCCAGGAGTTCGTCACCCGCTACGCCTGGGGCGAGATCTGGGACCGCCCCGGCCTCGACCGGCGTGCGCGCAGCTGCGTCACCCTCACCGCTCTGGTCGCGGGCGGCCACCTGGACGAGCTCGCCTTCCACGTGCGGGCCGCGCTGCGCAACGGCCTCACGCCCGCCGAGATCAAGGAAGTGCTGCTCCAGGCCGCGGTCTACTGCGGTGTACCGGCGGCGAACAGCGCGTTCAAGGTGGCGCAGCAGGTGATACGCGAGGAGACCACCCCCACCGAGTGAGCCCGCGCTGTGGCGCGGCGGGCAGGATGGTGCCATGAGGTTCACGAAGAAGACGCACGCCTGCGTCCGCCTGGAGAAGGACGGGCGGGTGCTCGTCCTCGACCCCGGAGGCTTCAGCGAGGAGGACGCCGCCGTCGGCGCGGACGCGATCCTCGTCACGCACGAGCACCCCGACCACTTCAGCGAAGAGCGGCTGCGCACCGCGATGGAGGCCAACCCGGCCGCCGAGATCTGGACCCTGCGGTCGGTCGCGGAGAAGATCTCGGCCGCCTTCCCGGGCCGGGTGCACACCGTCGGCCACGGCGACACCTTCACCGCGGCGGGCTTCGACGTCCAGGTCCACGGCGAACTGCACGCGGTCATCCACCCGGACATCCCGCGGATCACCAACGTCGGCTATCTCGTCGACGGCGGCCGCGTCTTCCACCCCGGCGACGCCCTCACCGTCCCCGACCACCCGGTCGAGACGCTGATGCTGCCGGTCATGGCCCCCTGGAGCAAGATCTCGGAGGTCATCGAGTACGTCCGCGAGGTGAAACCGCGGCGCGCCTACGACATCCACGACGCCCTGCTCACCGACCTCGCCCGGCCGATCTACGACAACCAGATCGGCGCCCTCGGTGGCGCCGAGCACCTGCGGCTCGCGCCCGGCCAGAGCGCGGCTCTCTGATTGTCAGTGCCGCCGGGTAGGTTGTGGGACATGCGTATCGCGACCTGGAACGTGAACTCGATCACCGCCCGCCTGCCGAGGCTCCTGGCCTGGCTGGAGAGCAGTGGCACCGATGTGCTCTGCCTCCAGGAGGCCAAGGTCGCCGAGGCCGCCTTCCCGGCCGAGCAGCTGCGCGAGCTGGGTTACGAGGCGGCGGTCCACGCGACCGGCCGGTGGAACGGCGTGGCGGTGCTCTCCCGCATAGGGATCGAGGACGTCGTCAAGGGCCTGCCCGGCGATCCCGGCTACGACGGCTCGGCCGAGCCCCGCGCCATCTCCGCGACCTGCGGCCCGGTCCGCGTCTGGTCGGTGTACGTGCCCAACGGCCGCGAGGTGGACCACCCGCACTACGCCTACAAGCTCCAGTGGTTCGAGGCCCTGAAGGCGGCCGTCGCGGGCGACGCGGCCGGCAGCCGCCCGTTCGCGGTGCTGGGCGACTACAACGTGGCGCCGACGGACGACGACGTCTTCGACGTGGCGGCCTTCGAGGGCCTGACCCATGTCACCCCCGCCGAGCGGGCGGCCCTGGCGTCCCTGCGCGAGGCGGGCCTGTCGGACGTGGTCCCGCGGCCCCTCAAGTACGACCACCCCTTCACGTACTGGGACTACCGCCAGCTCGCCTTCCCCAAGAACCGCGGCATGCGCATCGACCTCGTCTACGGCAACGAACCGTTCGCGTCGGCGGTCAAGGACGCGTACGTGGACCGCGAGGAGCGCAAGGGCAAGGGCGCCTCCGACCACGCGCCGGTAGTGGTCGACCTGGACGTGTAGCCCCTCACGGCACGGGCACCAGCGCCCGCAGATCCACCGACGCGGCCAGCGCCGCGAGCCCCGCGTCACCCGGGTGCAGATGGTCCCCGCTGTCGTACTCCGGCAGGAGGCGCGACGGGCGCGCCGGATCCCGCAGGGCCGCGTCGAAGTCCAGGACGCCGTCGAAGACCCCCGTGGCCCGGATCCACGCGTTCACCTCGGCCCGCTCCGCGTCGACCGCGGCCGTGCACTTGGCCGCGCCCTCGCACGGTACGATCGTGGCCGCCAGCATCCGCAGCCCGCGCTCGCGTCCCCGGTCCGCGAGCAGGCGCAGGCCCTCGATCACCTGCTCCGAGGTCGCGCCCGCGAGCACGTCGTTGACGCCCTCGAAGACCACCGCGGTCCGTACCGACGGCTGGGCGAGGACATCACGGTCGAAGCGGTGGGGCGCGTTCACCCCGGCGGTCTCCGTGGAGACGCCGTCCCCGGGGTAGCGGTCGGTGAGCACACGGTTGCCGGAGATCCCCTGGTTGAGCACGCCATAGTGCGGCACCTCGTCCTGGCCGAGCAGCCGGGTGGCCAGCACATTGGGCCAGCGCCGGTTCGCGTCGAGGGTGGAATGCGACCCGTCCGTGATCGAGTCGCCGAGCACCACCACCGAACCCGGCCCGCCGCCCACGTCCACCCCGGCGAGCAGCGGCCAGCTGGTCAGGGTCGAGGTGTAGGCCGTGGCGGTACCGTCGGCCGCGTGGTCGCCCGGCTCGCTGAGGTACGACCGCTGCACCGCGAGCCGGTGCACCGGCGCCGCCGCCACCGTGCCGGGCAGATGGAAGCTGACCAGGAGGTTCGTGTCCGCGGGCACCGTGAAGCCCAGCGGGTCGCTGAACACCTGGGCGCCCGCCGGGATCTCGCTGCCCGCCGCGCCGCCGAAGGACAGCGGCACCGGCGCTCCCTGCGGCGTGGCGCCGGACGCCTGGACGGCCACCGTGGCGCTGCCGATCCGTACCGGCGCCGCCGCGAAGGTGTTGTCGAAGCGGACGCGCACCCGCGGCCCGCCCGCCGAGGTGTGCACGACCAGCCGCAGCGTCCGGTCGGTCCAGGGACCCACGGCCGGGTAGCCGCCGGTGGCCGCGGACCAGGTGCCGGTCCACCCGAGGGTGTCGGTGCGCACCGACACCGCGAACACATGGAGTCCGGCCGCGTGCGGCAGCCGTACCGACGTCACCTCGCGGTCGGCCGCGAGCGGCACGGTGACGACGTACAGCCGGGCCTTCTCGGTGAGCCGGCCGGCCGGTGTGTTGATGTGCGGGAGGGCCAGCGCCTTGGTGGCGAGCGGGCCGGTGCGCCAGTCGGGGGCGGTGAGCCGGTACGGGGTGCTGGTGCCGTCCGCGTACGCGACGGTGCCGGTGCCGGTCACGTCCGTGCCGGTGGTGCCGGCGACCAGGAAGGCGAGGGCGTCGCCGCGGCCGGGGAGGCGGATGTCCTGTCCGGCGGCGAGGACGTTGTCGGGCTCGCCCGGGGTGCGGTCCGGCCAGGTGAGACGGGCGCCCTGCACGGTGAACGCGCGGCCCGGGTGCCAGCCCGCGGCGGCCAGGTCCGTGGCCGACAGGGAGGCGCCCGAGCCGTCGAAGTCCGCCTCGCCGGGGCGGGCGTCGTCGCTGACCGCGGTGTTGTCGAAGAGCTGCTCCAAGGGCAGCGGCTCGGCCGCAGCCGTCGCCCCGTGGGCGGTCACCGATGTCACGGGCAGCAGCCCCGCGATCAGCGCGCACACGACCCCCGCGCCCCGAAGACTCAGCCGCACGTCCCGCCCCTCTCCTCCGTGACGCCCTTTGCTGACGTGATGTCAGGCGGGCACGAAGCTATGGACGTGGCGGGCGCAGGTCAACGAGGGTCGTGTGCACGGCGGCCGAACTCACCCGTTCGTCACGGCTTCGCGGTCACGGGCAGCCCCGCGACCACCGGGTGGTCGGACTCGACGGGGCCGAGGTTGGCGGCGCCGCCCGGGGAGCCGAGGTCGGCGAAGAACTCCGTGTCGGCCCGGCGGAAGTCGGTCCACTCGCCGGGGACGTCGTCCTCGAAGAAGATCGCCTCGACCGGGCAGACGGGCTCGCAGGCGCCGCAGTCGACGCATTCGTCCGGGTTGATGTACATCTTCCGCTGGCCTTCGTAGATGCAGTCGACGGGGCACTCGTCGACGCAGGCCTTGTCCTTGAGGTCGACGCAGGGCTGGGCGATGACGTACGTCATGAGCGACTCTCCGTGATCCAGATGGCGTTGCCGGGCTCGTGCGTGCGGTGAGGGTAGGAGGCGCGGCAGGAATGCGCGTGGATGTCGGATGGAGTCCGTCTCGAACCGGTTGCGCGGGTTAATTCAGCACCCGTAGACTTCAACGGAGGGTGAAATATTACGACTCCGTGCCCGGCGCGGTGAAAGGACGTACCACCGTGTTCTCGGTTCTGGTGCTCGGTGCGACTTCCGCGCTGGCGTACGCGGCCGCGGCGGTCGCGCAGCGGATGGCCGCCCTGCGGGCCGCCGGGTCGCGGGGGGTCGGACTGCGGCGGTCCGGGGCGTGGTGGGTGGCGGTGCTGCTCAACGCGTTGGGGGCCGTGCTGCACACGGCCGCGTTACGGTACGGCTCGCTCGTCGCCGTGCAGATGCTCGGGGTGCTGACGCTGGTCGCGGCGCCCCTGCTGTCGTCGGGAGTGCTGCGGCAGCGGATGACGTCCGCGCAGTGGGCGGGGACGGCGTTGACGGTGGCCGGCGTGGTGGGACTGCTGGCGCTCGTCCCGTCCGCCGGGGAGAGCCGCACGCTGGACACGGGTGAACTGGTCGGGGTCGGGCTGCTGACCGCGGTCGCGATGGGAGTGCCGGTGGTCGCGGCGGCGGCCGCCCGGAGCGTGACGGTCGCGAGTCTGTCGTACGCGGCCGCGGCGGGGGTCGCCTTCGCGGCGGCGAGCGCGCTGGCGCAGACCGCGGTGCTCCGGGTGACCGGGGCCGGCTCGGGGACCATCACGTCGACGGTGCTGGTCGCGGGCGGGGTGCTGTTCCTCGCGCCGGCCGGGCTGCTGTTGTGCCAGCTCGCCTACCGGGGCGGACTGGCGGCTCCGCTGGCCACGGTGACGCTGGTGAACCCGGTGTTCGCCGTGGTGCTCGGGGTGGCGGTGCTGGGGGACCGGTACGCGACGGGGCTGATGACGGTGGCCGCCGGCCTGGTCGCGGCGGCCGCGGCGGGACGGGGCGTGTTTATGCTGGCCCGCGCGGAAACCCACGGCGCACCGGAGGGGTCCCGCCCGCAAGTCGCCGCGCCCGGCGGCCACTTCTGGGGGATACGGCTGCGCAGGTCGACCACGGTGGCGGTGGGGGCGACGCCGGAGCCGCGGCGGTGACGTCGCCGGGCTTCGGCCGGGCGGTGGGTTCCTTCCGTGTTCCCGTCTGCCGCCGCGTGGAGCCCCGCTCAAGGTTCAGTCCAGTCGCTCTCGTGGAGCCGAAGTGCCGGTCTTGTCGGGGTTCATGGCTCGTGCAAGTCTCGTGGGGGGTGAGTTCACCAGTTGTTGAGTTCCTCTTGTGGGTGGGACACGGCAGCGCCCCTATATCGCAGGGAGTTCCTATGAGCAGCACTGGCACCGGTCTCACCGTCCATCCGGAGGAGGCCGAGGCGTTGGCGTGGGTGATGCTGGCCGAGTTGTCGGGGACCGTGCCCGCGCCGCCGCCCGTGGAGCAGGTGGAGGACGGCGGTGAGGGATGACCGCCGATGCGGCCGTCGGCGTCCGGGACGTGGCGCCGCAGGTCAGGACGGAGGACGTGCGCGATGCCGCCCTCGCCTCCCGCGCCGCCGCCCGGCTGCTTGCCGGTACCTCCGGTGACGTACGGAACGCCGCGCTGCTCGCCATCGCGCGGCGGCTGACCGTCGACCCCGCCGACATCCTCGCCGCGAACCAGCGCGACCTGGCCGCCGCCCGGGACGCCGGACTCGGCGCCGCCGTACTGGACCGGCTGACCCTCACCCGCGAGCAGCTCCACACGCTCGCCGGCACCGTGCGCTTCCTCGCCGCCCAGCCCGACCCGGTCGGCGCCGGCGTGGACGGGACCGTCCGGCCCAACGGCCTGGAGGTACGGCGGATCAGAGTCCCCCTCGGTGTCATCGGGATGATCTACGAGGGCCGCCCGAACGTCACCGTCGACGCCGCCGCCCTCTGCCTCAAGAGCGCCAACTCCGTTCTGCTCCGCGGCTCCTCGACCGCCCGGCACACCAACGCCGCCCTCGTCGCCGCCATGCGCAAGGCCCTCGCGGACACCGGCGCGCCCGTCGACGCGGTGCAGACGGTGCCCGGCACCACGCATGCCGCCGTACGCGAACTGATGTCCCTGCGCGGCCTGGTGGACGTCCTCGTCCCGCGCGGCGGCGCCGAGCTCATCCGCACCACCGTGCGCGAGTCCGCCGTACCCGTGATCGAGACCGGCGTCGGCAACTGCCACGTCTACGTCGACGAGCACGCCGACCTCGACAAGGCGCTGGCGATCCTGCTCGACGCCAAGACGCAGCGGACGTCCGTCTGCAACGCCGCCGAGTCCCTCCTCGTCCACGAGGCCGTGGCGCCCGCCTTCCTGCCCCGCGCCCTGTCCGCGCTGGCCGAACGCGGCGTGGTGGTGCACGGGGACGCGCGGGTACGGGCCCGGCACGCGGCCGTCGTACCCGCCACCGACGAGGACTGGGGCCGCGAGTATCTCGACCTGGAGATCTCCGCCGCCGTCGTCGGTTCGCTGGACGAGGCCGTCGAGCACATCCGGCGCTACGGCACCGGTCACACGGAGGCCATCGTCACCGACTCGCACACCGCCGCCCGCCGGTTCGTCGGCGCGCTGGACACCGCGGTCGTCGCCGTCAACGCCTCCACCCGCTTCGCCGACGGCGGTGAGCTCGGCCTGGGCACCGAACTCGGCGTCTCCACCCAGAAGTTGCACGCGCGCGGCCCGATGGGTCTGACCGCGCTGACGACCACCAAGTACGTCCTGGTGGGCGATGGGCACATCAAGGGCGGAACCGCCGCCCCGCTGCCCTAGACGGGAGGTCCGTTCATGCAGATACGCATCATCACGAAGACGAAGCCGGCGGGCCGGCTCGTGTACCGGGACGAGGCACGGCGGGTCCGCCGCCGCTCCGAGGTGCCGCCCCCGCTGGGGCTGGCCGGAGTGGAGGACGATCCCGCCGAGTTCCACATCGTCCGCAGCATCGACTGAGCGGAGCGGAGCGGGAAGGCGGAGCGGCCTCGGCAAGTCGGGCCCGTCGTGGGCCTCGTACGACAGGGCGGCGCCCGTCGGGGAAACCGACGGGCGCCGCCCTGCTGCCGGTCGTCAGCCGAGCCCGGGTCCGCCCGCGTCCCGTGCCGCGAACTCGCGGGCCGGCAGCACCCGTACGCTCACCTGCCGGCGCAGTTGTGACGGGAGCCCGCCGCGGGCCGCGGCCGGGAGCAGGACCAGGTCGTCCTGGTGGACCACCTCCCGGCCCGAACGGCCGCGCAGCAGCGACAGCTCCTGGAAGGCGAGCGAGGCCAGGCCGCGGGCGACCACACGGCCCTCCTCGTCGAGGAGTTCCACCGGATCACCCGCGACGAACTGGCCCGCCACCCGGGTCACCCCGGTCGCGGGCAGCGCCCCGCGGCCCTGCACCAGGGCCTGCACCGCGTCCGCCGTCAGCTGGACGCTGCCGCGCGGGCTGCTGGCGTGCTCCAGCCACAGCAGATGGTCGGAGCTGCGGTCGCCGGTGCGGTGGAAGAGGGTGCCCGTCTCCCGGCCCGCCAGCGCGTCGGCCGCGTGCCGGGCGGCGGTGAGGACCACCGGGACACCGGCCCCGGTCGCGATCCGGGCCGCCTCCACCTTGGTCTTCATCCCGCCGGTGCCCACCCCCGAATTGCCGGCGCCGCCCAACTCGACGTCCGCCAGATCCTGTTGGCCGTGGACGTCCTTCAGGCGCTGCGCCCCGGGCCGCCGCGGGTCGCCGTCGTACAGGCCGTCGATGTCGGACAGCAGCACCAGCAGGTCGGCGCGGACGAGGTGGGAGACGAGGGCGGCGAGCCGGTCGTTGTCGCCGAAGCGGATCTCCGAAGTCGCCACCGTGTCGTTCTCGTTGACGATCGGCACCGCGCCCATGGACAGCACCTTGGTCAGGGCGCGGTAGGCGTTGCGGTACTGGGCGCGGCGGCCGATGTCGTCGGCGGTCAGCAGGACTTGGCCGACCCGCAGGCCGTAGCGGGCGAAGGAGGCCGTGTAGCGGGCCACCAGCAGGCCCTGGCCCACGCAGGCGGCCGCCTGCTGCCCGGCCAGGTCCTGCGGGCGCTCGGCCAGGCCCAGCGGGGCGAGCCCGGCGGCGATGGCGCCGGAGGAGACGAGCACGATCTCGGTGCCCGTGGCGCGGGTGCGGGCGAGGACGTCGACGAGGGCGTCCACGCGGTCCGAGTCCAGGCCGCCGACCGCGGTGGTCAGCGAGGACGAACCCACCTTCACCACGATCCGCCTGGCCTTGAGGACATCGGGGCGCAGGGCCTCGGTATCGGGGGTCGGGGGCTTGCTCATTGTTCCGCTCCCGTTTCGAGGGCGAGTTCCCGAGGCTCACTCGGGGCCGGCTCGCGTCGGTCTCGTAGGTCGCGCAAGAGCGCGTGCACGGTCTCCACGACCAGCACCGGACGCTCGTACGGCAGGTCATGGCCCTGCTTCGGCACGGTGTGCAGGCTCGCCCCCGGGATGTCGTCGGCCAGGCGCAGGGCCTGGGCGGGTGGTGTGTAGCTGTCCAGGGCGCCGACGAGGATCCGGGTCGGCACCCGGCCGAGCGCGCCGAGGCGGCCCGCGCAGGCGTGTGTGGTGAGCGCGGCGAAGAACTCGGCCACGATCAGCGGCGGGATGGTACGCAGCGCGTGCGCGCCGGCCCGTGCGGTGTCGGTGCCCGGGCCGCGCCCGAACAGGGCGTGCCAGATCGGGGCGGTCGAGGGGTGGGACAGCGGTCCGGTGAGCAACCGGTGCACGGCCATGGCCCAGCCCGGCGAACGCAACATGCCGTCGGAGACGAGCCGTTCGGCGTGCGCCCTGCGCTGCGCGCCCCGGTCCTGCGGTACGAAGGGGACCGCCCCGACGTCCTCCACGCAGGTCGAGAACAGCGCGACGCCGCTGACCCACGGCCCGAACAGATCGGGCCTGGCCGCGGCGAGCTGCTGTACCGCCATGCCGCCCATGGAGTGGCCGACGAGCAGGACCGGCCCGTCCTCGGGTGCGGTCGCCCGGCGCAGGACGAGGTCCAGGTCCCGGCCGAGCAGCGCCATGTCCAGCGGCGCCTGCCCCCGCGTGGACCTGCCGTGCCCGCGCTGGTCGTAACTGACCGCCCGCAGCGCGGGAAAGCCGGGCCGGGGCCGCGTCAACGCGTCGATGTGCGGCCGCCAGTCGATGGCCGACATGGTCCACCCGTGCGACAGTACGACGGTGGCCTCGGCCTCCGGCGAGCCGTGCGCGTAGACCACGATCTCCGCGCCGTCTTCCGTGATGACGGTCCCCGCGAGCCGCCGGTCCTGCCCCATCCGTACGGGACTCATGACGCACCCCGCTCACCGGCAGGGGCCCCCGGAACGGGCCGGATGGTGATGGTGATCCGAGGACTGCCGGGGGCGACGAAGGTGCGCGCGGACCTGCTGGTGAGCGTGACCCGAGGGCCGGTGGGCAGACGGCGCGCCTTGGGCATGAGGGGCATGCGGGTCCGGTCGGCGATCATCGACCGCGAATCCCGCCGCTCTGCGGCCGCCGACTCCGCCGAGGACCCGACACCGGCCGACTGACGGGCGGCCTCCGCCGAGGACCCGGCACCGGCCGACCGACGGGCGGGCTCCACGGAGGACCCGGCACCACCGGCCGACCGAGGAGAGGACTGCGCCCCGTCGCCCGCGGGCGCAACTCCGGGTCCGGCACCGGCGCCCGGCGCTCGGGATCCCGGCGGCACGGGGGTACGCCGGCCACCTGGCCCGTCCGCCGCAGCCGGGGAGACTCCCCACCCGCCACCGACGCCCGGCGCCCGCCGTCCACCCCCCGCCAGCGGCACCCCCCGTCGGTCCGCAGGTACCGGCCCCGCCGGATGGCCTCCGCCGGAGGGGAGTTGGGGTTGCTGGGGGCCGGGCGGCCGGGCCCGTGAGCCGTACCGGGGGAGTGGGAGGCCGCCCAGCGATGCCACGCCGCCGCGTATGGCGGGGCGTTCGACGCCGGTCACCTCCCCTGTGTCGGCGCCGGACCGGCGCACCCGTTTCCTGGGCGCCCGCGGGTTCGGCATGCCGCTCACCGGGCCGCGGGTGCACGACGACGCCAACTCGGCCAGTTGCCAGGCCTGTTGGACCTGCCCGAAGCTGATGCCGAGGGCGCCGGCGATCCGGCGCGGGGTCCAGCCGTGCCGGCGCAGGTACCACACGTACGCCGGCCGCTCCCGGGGCGTCGCGCTCAACCTGCGCCCGCCACCCGCGAGATACGCGGCCAGCTCCGCGGCCGTCGACTCCAGCGTGCCGGCGATACGCAGCAGCTCACGCCGTTCACGCGCGTTGAAGCCGCCCCAGATCCCGGCGCCCTCGTCGTGGACCAGGGCCTCGCGCAGACACTCCCGGGCCACCGGGCAGCGCCCGCACAGGCGTTTGGCCATGGCCTCCCGGTCCACGCCGCCGGAGGCGCCGGGGAGGGGGAAGAAGGTCTCGGGGTCGGTATCGCGGCAGGCGGCGCGTTCGGTCCAGGGGTCGGGGTCCGCGTAGTGCGGTGGTGCGTGCATGGCGGTCGGCCCTTTCTCGGTGTGATCCCGGTGGCCGGTGCTTTGGGCTGTCCTCTCGGATTGAATTCCATACGCGTTGAATTTCGCTCTAGCTGTAGTCAACTACCGCCTCGTACCTTCTAGTTGCGAGGTCGACCCAGGGGAGTGTCCGACAGGGGAAGCCCTCGAAAGCAACGTTCCTGCATCGCCGTGTGCCGTCGAGCGCGCGCTGTTTGTCATGCGCGCTCGACGATCTGCGCCCTTGAGGCGCCCGCGAAGGACAGCACCGTCAGACACCGGGGGGAGTGTTCGGCATGCGCGATTTTCCAGACGAGAGTCAACCGGCGGCGACTGCGACGCCGTTCGGGCGCCCGATCACCGGGCCGGACGTGGTGAGTGCCTCCTTCTTCCGCTGGCTTCCCACCGCTTTGGAGACGTCGTGCCCGTCATCACCGCACCTGTTGTCGCTCTGCCCCGCTACCAGGTGACCACCGACGAACTCATAGAACGGGTGTCCGAGTTGTACCCGGACCACCCGAGACTGCGTCTCGTCCGGCAGATCATCCGCCGCTCCTCGGTCCGCACGCGCTGGTACACACGCCCGCTGGAAGAGCAGTTCCGCGCCGACCGTCCGGTCTTGGAGTGCCACCGCGAGCATCTGCGGGAGTCACTGGATCTCGCGGAACGCGCAGGACGCGCGGCACTGCGGGAGGCCGGGCTGAAGCCGGAGGACGTCACCGCTCTGGTCGTCTCCAGCGCCACGGGGCACAGCATGCCGGGACTCGACGTCCTGCTGATGGAGCGGCTCGGCCTGTCCCCATCGGTCCGGCGTATACCCGTGACCCAGATGGGCTGTGTCGGAGGAGTGTTCGCGGTCTCCACGGCCGCTGAGCTGGTGAAGGCCCGCCCGGACGCCATCGTGCTGGTGGTGTGCGCGGACGCCTTGAGTCACCACTTGCACCCCGGCGACACCGGCATGGACGGGATGATCTTCAAGGCCATCATCGGTGACGCGGGCGGAGCCTGTGTGGTCCGGGAGCGGGCGACGGGCCCGCACATGGAGGTCGTGGGTTCCTGGGAGTTCCTGGACGTCGGCGGCAAGGACGTCGTCGGTAGTCGTATGGAGGACGACGGCGTACACGGCTTCAACTCCCCGCGCCTGACGCAGGTGGTCGGCGGTGTTCTGCCGGAGCTCAGGGAATGGCTGAAGGCGACCGCGCCCGCCGGCACAGACGGCACCCCGGAGTTCCTCGTCTCGCACACCGGAAGCCCTCGGATCCTGGACTGTCTCTCCGACGGTCTCGGCTGCCCTCCGGAGATGTTCGGACTGGCCCACGACTCACTGCGCGAACTGGGCAACCTGGGATCTGTGTCCGTGCTGGAGGTCTTGGAGCGGACCTTCGCCAAGCGGCCGGAGCCGGGGGCGCGCGGCCTCATGGTCGGGGTGGGTCCCGGTGTGTGCCTGATGGCGCTGAGGACCGTCTGGCGCAACAGCGTCTGAACGGACGTCGCCACAGCGGTCCCGCAGCCATCGCTGTATCACCACGCAGTTGACACGGGCGGGCGGCCCTGCGTCAGGACCGCCCGCCTCCGCTGTACGGCGTGGCGCCCCGGCGGGGATCAGTCCGACTCGCCCTCGTTGTACCGACGGGGCTGCAGCTCTGGGGAGAGCCGCTGCTCCAGCGCCGGCACTACCCAGGCCAGGAACTCGGCATACTCCATGCTGGCCAGAGGCTGGATCTGCAGGACGTAGCGCATGATGGCGAGCCCGGCGAGATGGCTGGCGGCCAGCGACGCACGAGTCTCGGCGTCGGGCAGGTCCCGGTAACCGGAGGCGTTCGCCCAGGACTTGGAGCTCGCCTCGACACGGGCCCGGAGCACGTCCGAGGTGGCACTGTCGGCCATGCCCGCCCGGTAGATGGCGGTCATGGCGTAGCGCGTCTTCTCGTTCTCCCAGAAGGAGAAGTAAGTCTGCGCGACCCAGGCCGCCTGGGTGGTGGCGGTGTCGCCCATCGGCGTCTCCTCGAAGGCCATCGAGACGCTGAAGGAGGAATTGATCGCGGCGTCGAACACCCCCTCCTTGTTCACGAAGAAGTGATGCACCAGCGCCGGGTCCACCTGGGCGGCCTCGGCGATCGCCCGGATCGTCGTCCGGGCGTAACCCCGGTCGGCGAAGAGATGGAGGGCCGCTTCCAGGATCTGGTCGCGGGTTCCGCTGTCCCCTGGGCGACGCCCGCTGCGGGCACGCCTCGGACGGCTGCGCCGAGCGGACGGAACGTCGGTCGAGTCGGTCTTCCCGGATCCTCCCGACATCGAAGCGGAACCGTCTGTGCGCCTGGGTTTCATGACATCACTGCACTTCGGACGAGGTCTGTCGGAACAATTAATTCACTGTACAGTGAAAATATCTTATCAGGTGGGTCACCCCGAGGCCATGACCATACGGAGTCTTGGGCTCTTCCTTACTCGGCCGCCAGCACCGTCCGCAGCGACGGCGTCACCAGCTCCGCCAGCGCCGCCACCGGCAGGTCCGCGATCGGCCGCAGCCGCAGGACGTACCGGGTGAACGCCACCCCCAGCAGCTGCGCCGCGAGTATCCCGCTGCACGCCGCCGCGCGCTCCGCCCCGAGGGCGCCGCGCAGGCTGCTGGTGAACTGTTCGTGCAGCATCTGCCGCAGATGCTCCGCCGCCCGCTCGTTGGTCGCCGCGCAGCGCAGCAGCAGCCGCATCGAGCCCTCGGCCAGGTCGTCCTCCCACGGCGCGAGGAAGTGGGTGACCAGCGCCTGCGGGAGCAGCTCCGGGGGCGTGCCCGTGAGGTCCGGCAGGTGCAGGTCCACGTCGAGGGCGGCGTCGAAGAGCTGTTCCTTGCTGCCGTAGTAGCGCATGACCATGGAGGGGTCGATGCGCGCCGTGGCCGCGATGGCCCGGATCGTCGACCGCTGGTACCCGTCGGCCGCGAAGTGCATCCGCGCCGCCCGCAGTATGGCCTCGCGGGTCCGCTGGGAACGCCCCGAGATCAGCTGCTGTGCCATGGCGACGAACCTTTCTGCTTCCGATCCGTGCTGGTGCCCGCGCGGCGGCACCGGGCCGCCGCGCGGGAGTGCGGCCGGCGGTATCACTCAGGGCCGGCCGCGGTGGTGCCTCGTCAGGTGCGGTCGGCGGAGGCGGGCGCCGTGTCGGTGGCTCCGGACTGCTCCCGCCGGGCCGGCCGGGCGAGGGCCGCCGCCCCGGCGGTGCCGGCGGGCTGCCGCGCCGGGGTGGGCCCCTCGGTGCCGCACCAGCGGTGCAGGGCCTGCCGTACGCGCGCTTCCCGGCCCGTCGGCGACGATGTGCTGTCCACCCAGGCAGCGTAGCCGTCGGGGCGGACCAACACCGCGCTGATACCGGCGAGTTGCGGAACCGGACCGTCCACCCGGACCGGGCAGACCCGCGAGCCCCAGGCGTCCGCGACCGCCGCGGCCCCGCCGTCCCCGCCCAGGTCGAGCAGGAGGAAGCGGCCGTCGCGCATCAGCTCGTACAGCCGTACCGGCGCGCCCTCCGCCTGCGGCACCGCGAGGTCCGGCACCCGCTGGCCGGGGCGCAGTTGGGCACCGCCGAGCGCGGCCGGCCGGCCCCGGCCGGCGTAACCGGCGCGCAGTCCGGACAGCGCCTCGCCGGCGAACTTCTGGATCCGGCGCTGCCCGAGGAGCCGGCTCAGCACCACCCGGCGCAGACCCGTCACCACCGGCGAGGGGTGGGTGGCCATCCGGGTGGCGTGATCGGTGGCCTTGAGGATCTTCTGCGCCTGCGGCCGGCGCTCGCTCTGGTAGGTGTCCAGCAGTCCGGCCGGCGCCCAGCCCTGGAGCGTGGCGGCCAGCTTCCAGCCGAGGTTGACGGCGTCCTGGATGCCGAGGTTCAGGCCCTGCCCGCCGAGCGGGGAGTGCAGATGCGCCGCGTCGCCCGCGAGCAGCACCCGGCCGGTGCGGTACTGGTCCGCGAGCCGCTGGTGGATCTTGAACCGGGCCATCCAGCGCGGCTCGTGCGGCTTGGGGTCAAAGCCGAGGACCTCCGTCAGCCGCTCGGACAGCTCCTCCAGCGTCACCTCGTCCCGCGTCCACGGGTGGTCCCGGTGGCCCACCGCGATCCGGTGGAAACCGTCCCCGAAGGGGATGGACACCATCATCGCGCCGCCGCCGCAGAGGATCGCGACGTCGTTCGGCGGCGGCGTCTCGAGCCGTACGTCCGCGAGAATCGGCGCGATGTCGTACGTACGGCCGCGGAAGGCGATGCCGGACAGCTCGCGCACCGCGCTGTGCGCCCCGTCGCAGCCGACGACGTAGTCCGCGGTCTCCTCCCATTCGCCGGACTCGGTGCGCACCTGCAGCCGGACGCCCGTCGCGTCCTGCTCCAGGCCGAACACCTCGGCCCCGCGCTGCACGATGACCCCGAGATCGATCGCGCGCTGCTGCAGCGCCTCCTCGGTGCGGCTCTGCGGGACGACGTACAGCGCCGGGAAGGGGCTGTCGCTCGCGGTGAAGTCGATCACCGCGCCCTGCGCGGGCAGCATCCGGCCGACCGGCCGGCCCACCGCGGTGAGCGCGTCGGCGTGGCCGCGCAGGTCGAGCACCTCCAGGGTCCTGCTGTACAGGGCCATGGCACGGGATTGCGCGGACGCCTCCGTACGGCGCTCCAGGACGGTGCAGGAGACTCCGGCGGCGGCCAGCTCGCAGGCCAGTGCCAATCCGGTGGGTCCCGCTCCGACGATGATGACGGACTGCTCAGGGGTGGGTGCCATGGGTCTCTCCTTGGACATCGGTCAGCGATACGGCCGGTGCGGGCTGCGCACCGGAAGCGGTGGACGGCCGGCCGGCCCGCGCCGCCCAGGCACCGCAGCCGAGGGCCAAGGCGCCGAGCAGCAGCCAGCCGACGGCCCCGCGCTGCACCACGAGGAACGTGACGACGAGCGGACCGTAGGTGTTGCGGGCGGCGTTGCCCAGGCTGAAGAAAGCCAGATACACCTGACGGCGGTCCTCGGGCGCGAGGTCGTAGGAGATGGCCCAGGCGCCCGCCTGCTGGTGCATCTCCGCGAACGCCTGGAAGGCCACCGCCGCGAGCAGCACCGTCACCGCCCAGGCCGTGGGCAGCTCGCCGGTCGCGGCCAGCGCGCAGCAGCCGACGGCGAGCAGCAGACCGCTCAGCCGCAGTGCCCGGCCGCCGTCCGCGGCGCTCTCGATGCCGCGGGTCGCCCGTACCTGGAAGAGGACGACGACGACCGTGTTGAGCACCAGCGTCCAGGCGATCACGGACCGGGGCAGCTCGTCATGGGCCAGCACCCACAGCGGGATGCCGATGGTCAGCACCGTCACATGCAGGCTCACCACGGAGTTGAGGACGGTCAGGCCGGTGAACCGCCGGTCCCGGAAGACCGCCAGGCGCCGCCGCCACGGCAGCGGCCGGCCGCCGCCGCCCTGCCCGGCCGGCAGCCGGGCCACCAGCGCGGCGGCCAGCACGAACGACAGCGCGTTGCCGTGCACGACGGCCAGGTACACCCCGTCGCTGTCCCACAGCAGCGCCCCGGCGGCCGCCAGCCCGCCGAGCGAGAGCCCCAGGTTCTGCAGCGAGCGGGCCATGCCCATCGCCCGCACCCGCTGCCCGGACTCCACCGCCGCCCCGAACATCCCCTGCACCAGCGGCGAGGCGGCCCGGTCGGCCACCGCCAGCAGGGACACCACGAGCAGGAAGGGCACGAAACCGGAGGCGAACGGGTAGCACGCCAGCAGCGCCGCCCGGGTCAGATGGGCGGCGATCAGCATGGTGCGCGGACCGGCCCGGTCCGCCAGGATCCCGGTGGGCACCAGCAGCGCGAACGACACCGCGCCGGCGACCGCCAGACCGAGCCCCACCTCACTGCTGCCCAGGTCCAGGTAGCGGGTGAGGAAGACGACGGAGACCGCCATGTAGAGGCCGCTGCCGAGGGCGTCCACGAACACCGCGGCCAGCAGCGCCCGGGCGGTGCGCGGCAGCCGCTCCCGCTCGGCGGACTTCTTCATGTCGGCTCCGATCGGCGGACGTTCTAGTAGTAGTCGCGCATCAGATCGTCGACCCACGCGGGCTGTACGACGTCCTCGCGCGGCCCGAACTGGGTCAGATACGGCTTGATGTCGAGCACGGGCGTGCCGTCCACGGCGTCGAGGCCGCGCACATGGACGTCGAGCCCGTCGACCTTCAGCAGCCGGCAGCGCGAGACCCCGATGCGGTTGGGGCGGTTCTTCGCACGCTGGGCGAAGATCCCGGCCCGCGGCCACTCGGGGTTGCCCCGCGGATGCCGCGCCCCGGTGTGCACCTTCTCCGGGGCCACCCGGTGGAAGTGGAAGACCACCTCCAGATGGGAGAAGGCGTCCAGGCCGAGCAGCGCCTCGGGACCGAACCGCTGCCCGTCCAGCCGGATCACCGAGGTGACGTCGCCCCAGTAGTCGTCGGAGAGGTCACTGCGGTCGCTGTGGACGCGCCCGATCGGCACCAGGTCGGTGACGGCGCCCGGCCGCGGCTCCTCCAGATGCGCGAACCACACCTCGTCCCGGACCAGCAACTCGCCCGCGACGGCCCGCTGGACGGTCAGGAAGATCCCTTCCGCCGGGACGTTCAGCAGCTCGGCGAGCCGCTGCTGGATCAGCCGGAGCAGCGCGCCCACCTGGTCCTTGGTGTAGCTCTCCTTGCACACCACGAACCCGACCGGGGCCGGGGGAGTGTCCGGGACGCGCCACTCGGGCCGGTGATAGGTGCCCGGTTCAAGACGCTGCCACCACACCCAGCAGTGACCGGCGGGCAGGCCCAGCAACTCCGTGACGGCCTGCGACAGTTGCTCCAGGGCCGTGGCACCCGGGCTCGCGTCGGGGGAGAACAGCCTGATGATCGGCATGTCAGCGCCCCCCGCCCAGCGGCTTGACGCCGATGACCATGCAGGTGCGCACGGGGATGTAGAACTCCTCGCCGTCCTGCCGGATGCCGAGCGCCTCCCGGTGTTCCGCCGGGGCCTCGGCCAGCCGCCTGCGGATCGCGGCCTCGGCCTCGGCGCCGGAGGAGGCGATCTCGCACCAGCGCTTCACCGGCACCCCGGTGCGGCTCTCCGCCTGACGGCCGCGGGCGACCGGCACGTTGAGCCCGGCGCCCTGGAGGAAGCCGACCCATTCGTCGAGGGTGTAGCTGCGCTGGTGGGTGGGGTCGTGCAGGATCTCCAACTCGTGGTTGAGCGCGTCGATCACGGGGTCCTCGTGGCCCTCCAGATCGATCACCGCCAGCCGCCCGCCCGGCCGCAGCAGCCGGGTCATCTCCCCGACCGCCTTCGGCATGTCCTGGAAGTGGTGCGGGGCGAGCCGGGACACCACCAGGTCGAACGAGGCGTCCGGGAAGGGCAGTTCCTCGGCGGCGGCCTGCGCCGTCTCCACCGTCACCTGCCGCTCGGCGGCCAGCTTGCGGAACGACTCCAGCATCGACGGCGCCGGGTCGACGCCGACCAGCCGGGCCGGGTACTCATCGGCGAAGGACAGGGCGAGGTGGCCCGCACCGCAGGCCACGTCGCAGATCGCGCTGCCGGTCTGCGGCCCGAGTGTCTCGTGCAGCGCCTCCATCGTGGGGCTCGACCGGTGCACCTCGCTGGTGGCGAAGTTGTCGGCGATCTTGTCGAACCGCCGGCTGGAGACCGTCTCACTCGCGGGCATCTCGTTCCCTTTCCTGTCGTGCTGTGAGCTGACGTGACGTCATGAGGTGATGCCCACCAGGGAGGTGAGCGCCGGCAGCGGGTCCCGGGCCGGGCCCGGACCGCACGGGTGCAGGGTGTGACCGAGTCCGTCCAGGACGTGGACCCGGACCGCGGGTGAGTGGGTGCCGATCAGATGACGGGCGGACCAGTCGGCGTACAGGGCCGGCTCGAACACCGCGGGCGGCAGCGTGTCGTCCGACTCGTCGGCGAGATAGCCGACCAGGTCGAAACTGCCGTAGACCAGCTCGATCAGGGGGACGCGGGAGGTCAGGAAGGCGTCCGTCTCCACCACCGTGCCGATCAGGACGACCCGGTCGGCGCGGGACGGTGAGCCGGACTCCAGCAGCCTGAGCAGCGCCTGGCCGCCGAGCGAGAAGCCCACCAGGGACAGCGGGCCGGTCATCAGGTGCCGGTAGCCGTCCAGCAGCCGCCTCAGGCGCCCGGCACGGATGCGCTCGTCGGCCGCCGAGGCGGGGATGTTGCGGTCGCGGGCGGGCATGTCGCACTGCAACACCTGGGCGCCGGAGGCGACCAGACGGACCGTCAGCCGCTCCAGCAGCTCGTCGTCGCGTCCCTCGCCGTCGAGGTGCGAGACGCTGCCGGGGCCGGCGAGCAGCACCGTCGCGTTCGGCGGTCCGGCCGGGAACGACCGCCGGGCACGGTAGGCCGTCCCGTCCGGATCGCGGCGCCACTGCAGGTGGCGGTGGACACGCACGGTCTCACCTCCGGCAGACTGCTTCGGCGAAGGAGCCGATGCGCTGGTGGAAGTAGACACTGATGATCTCCTCGTGCAGGGCCTCGCCGTCCAGCGTGGGCACGACGCTCTCCGCGGCCCCCGGCACCGGCTCCACGAGCCCGCGCTGAAGGAGCTCGGTGAACACCCCGGCGAACGGCTCGTCGTGGAACAGCTCGATGCCGAACCGGCGCCGGAAACGCGCCGCGTCGATGGGCTGGTTCGCCTTGAACGCGAACCCGAGGACCATCCCGATCGACTCCGCGCCGGCCAGCCTGCGCCCGAACGCCAGCGGCAGGCCGGGGCCGTTCTGCAGATGCCGGGCGTAGCCGCTGATGTCCGCGATGTTGTGGGTCTGGACGACCGTGTCGTCGTCGCCGGTGAGCCAGCCGTAGGCGCCGGGGCCGTAGGCGATCATCGAGTCGTGGCGCTGCCACTTGTTGCGCGAGACCCGCGGGATGTTGCCGTCCGGGTAGATGCCGGGCCGGTTCCACCAGCCGCACGGGCTCGGGTGGTAGCCGCCGTCGAGCAGCAGCTCCACGATGGCCTCGCGCATCTCGTACGTCTCGTCGAGGCCGGGGAAGGCATGCTCCTCGCGCAGCCGGTCGCGGACGCTCTCCACGTTCCACAGCGCCCGGTTGCCGATCCCCATCTTCGCCCGGTCCGCGTTGCGCAGCCGGTAGATGGTGATGGTCGGGGCATCGAGGTCGATCAGCGTGCGGATGTCGTGGGCGACCTTCTCGGGCGTCTGATGGGGCAGCCCGAACATCATGTCGACGTTGAACGGCCGCCCGGTCGCCCGGAGTTTCTCGATCGCGCGCAGCGACATCTCCGCGTCGTGGCCCCGCCCGGCGAAGGCGTTGACCTCGCTCTGCAGCGACTGCACGCCCACGCTGAACCGGTTGAAGCCGATCGCGCAGGCCTCGGCCAGCTCGTCGTGCAGGAAGTTGTCGGGGTTGCCCTCGAGCGAGATCTCACAGTCGTCGGTCAGCGCGTAGTCGGCCCGCATGTGCTCGACCAGCCGCGCCAACTGCTCGGTGCCCAGCAGGGAGGCGGTGCCGCCACCCAGGTAGACCGACTCGATCCGGGCCCCGGAGAGCCAGGGCGCGTGCGCCAGCCGCCGCTCGGACTCCTCCAGCAGCAGGTCGGTCCAGAGCCGGGAGGCGTGTTCGCCCTCCGCGCCGCCGGGCATCTTGCGCTTGACGTAGTTGCAGAAGTGGCAGATGTACGCACACAGCGGTACATGGAAGTACAGGTGCGCGGGCCGGCCGGCGCCCGGATGGGCGCGCAGGGCGTCGGCGACTTCGTCGGGGTCGAGCCGGTCGCCGTAGTTGGCCGTCACGTTGATGTTGTAGTCGTCCTGGCCGATCCTGAGGGCCGGGTTCTCCTGGAGCAGCCGCGCGAGTCCTGTGCCGGGGCGCACGGCGGTGGTGCCGGCTGAAGCAGTTGTGCTCATCGCGACCTCGTCTCCTGTCCGGGCTGGGCCCACAGGGCCTGGGCCCCGCTCGTCGGTCACGCCGCGCATGACGTTCGCGCGGCCCTTCCCGGCCCGTCCCTCACGGGCCGGGAAGGCCGTGCAGCGCTCGTCCCCGGTTCCGGTCCCTCGACGGTTCCAGGGGTCCCTCGAGCGCTCTTCCGCGAGCCCGTCCCTCTACGAGCCCGGGGGGTCCTGCTGCGCTCCGGTCCGTCTCGCCACGGCGGTGGGTCAGACCTCGACCTCGATGACCGTGGCCTCGGTGATGTTGGTGGCCTCCACCAGGAGCGTCTCGTTGGGCGCGGTGGCCGAGGCGGCCCCGACGGCGCTGAGCGTCACGCCCTCCTGGCCGGGCTCGAGGTGGATGCGGATGACCTTCTTCTCTTCGGGCATGTCCGTGTTCCCTTCGATGAGGGGCGGCAGCGGTCGCGCCGCCCGCGGACGGGGCCCGCTCACGACATCGGGAGCGGGGTCGGTGGGCCCGGCGAGGCCGCCGGGCGCGGTCGGCACGCGGCCGGTGCGGCCGCGGCTAACGCGGGGTGAGAGTCAGGCGTACGTCGCGTCGCTTGCGCTCCCGCCAGTAGCGGCCGGCGCGCAGCATGAACTCCTGGAGGTATTCGGTGGCACCGCACCCCTTCGGGTCACCGGTGAGGTTGCGGGCCAGCGGCGGGCACCGGAACTGGCACCAGAGGTCCTCCGCGGCCACCGGGCAGCTCCCGCACACGGTGTGGTCGCTGAACCGGATGTCACGGAAGGCGTCGAAGCCGGTCTCCCAGATGTCGGCGAAGGACCGCTCGGCGAGGTTCCCGGCCCGGTGCAGCTGTCCCGACATGCAGTTGCTGCACGGGTAGACGTCGCCGCGGCTGTTGACGTAGACGACCGAGCGGCCGCACTTCTCCTGGCCGACTGCGCGTTCCAGGCGCTGGCAGAACTGGATGGTGTCCACCCCGCGGATCTCGTCCGCGGCGCGCCCGCCGGGTGCCGTGCCGGCGGTGCCCTCCGGCTCGATGTCGGGCCCGCTGGAGTACCGCTCCATGCACCGCCGGTAGACCTCGAAGACCTCGTCGACGTCCTCGGGGCGCAGCAGCATGTCGGGGTGGAGCAGGGCGCGGCCCACGGGGTGGGTCTCCAGCCACTGCGGCCGGGGGTAGCCCCGCTCCGCGCACCACTCGAAGATCTCCTCGGCGTCCTGGATGTTGTTGCGGTGGACGGAGATCGCGGTACGGAAGACATGGCCGTGCCGGCGCATCATCTCGAAGGCGTTCTGGAGCTTGGGAAAGTCCATCCGACCGCGCACGGTGCGCTCGGGGTCGGCGGTGTCGAAGCTGATGAAGAACGACTGGCCCGGCGGGATCGCCGCGAGCCGCTCCTCGGTGATGAGCAGGCCGTTGGTGAAGATCTGGGTGCTGAACGGCTTGGTGCGGGCGTACCGGATGATCTCCACGGCGTCCCGGTGGGAGAAGATCTCACCCCCCGTCAGGAAGACCTGGAGCACGCCCAGTTCGGCGAACTCGTCGAGCAGGGCCTTGATGCGCGGGGTGGACATCTCGTCGGGGCGCTTGAGCGCGGAGTCCGCGTAACAGTGCTTGCAGCGCAGGTTGCACAGATTCGTGGTCTCCACGAACGCGATGGCCGGGGCGGACAGATGGAACCGGTCCAGGGTCACCAGCGGATCGCTGAGCGTGTGGGTCATCAACTCCTCGGCCGAAACCGGCCGTCCGGCGTTGTGACGCAGGATCAGCGGACGCGCCGAGTCGGCGAGAAACTCCACATGACCGTTGGGCAGCAGGGCGACCAGTCCACCCTCGTTCACCTGGAATGGAATCTTCCGCACGGGTCCCCGCCTCCCGGAAGGCCAAAGTCAACATCCGTTGAACTCATGACCTGATGAACTCTACGGAGCATGAATAAGCTTTGGCAAGAGGTTTCCGGGTGGCTGGTTTCCGCGCGCCGGTGGTGCCGGTGGCATGGTCGGTGCGAGGCTGAGCGTATGAACATCCCTTTCCTGGGCGGCCGGCGCAGACGGCGCGGCCCCGCCTTCGGCGTCGCGGTGTTCTCCGACGGCGACGACACGCACGAGGGCATCGCCGACCTGCTCGCCGAGTGCGATCTGCTCCGCTCCCGGGCGGCCCGGGAGGGGGTCCGGCTCGACGACTCCGCGGCCTCGCTGGAGGCCCTGGACCAGCTGCTCCCGGGCTGGCGGGACGACGAGGAGGTGCTGGCCTGGCTGGGCAACGACGCGGGGCTCTACCTCGGCACGGTCATCGTGCGGACGGTCCCGGGCGCGCGCTGGGAGATCTGGTCCAACGGCCAGCCGGTCGTACGGCTCTCCTCGGGGCGCGAGTTCGATGTCGTCGCCTCCGGGCACGAATGGGCCGCCAGCGGTGCGCCCGAGCTGTCGCAGCTCTACGCGGAGGTCGCGGAGGCGTGAAGCCCTGGCCCGAGCCGCGGCTTAAATACGGCTAATGCCCGAAAAGTGCGTGTCGTCCTCTAACTCCCCTATTGTCTGGGTAGGTTGCGGCAACCACGACACAGCTGAGAGTGAGTAGGGCTGGGCATGGTTCTCGATCCGTTGATCGATCTGCGTGACGTCGGCCCGGCACCTGCCGCGCGCCGAGCCTCCACTACGATGGGCGGTTCGTCCCCGTAGCGGTCACCGTGGCCGGGGCGCTGCCTAGTGGGATCCCCCTACGGCCCCTCGACCACAGGGGGCGGCAGTCACAGAGCCATACCCGCCCGGCGGCAGCCGGAGATCACTGCTCGCGCAACGGGACCGACACGTACGACGGGTCGTTCGCCGGTGAGGAGAAGGTCAGCTGCGCGCCGGTCGGGTTGTGCTCGGCGTAGAGCGGGTCGACCGTGTCGACGACCAGGGCCAGCCGGTGCCCCGCCGGGACGTCGTAGGCCGTGGAGAACAGCTCCAGATCGACGCCGAACGGCTGGTGGGGCGCACGCCCGTGGAAGGTGTACGGCGCGGTGCTGACCAGCTTCCCCAGGCCGAGCGGGCCCACGTCGTACAGGTGGGCGATGAGGGTGCCGCTCTCCGCGGTCGGGGTGAGGGTGGTGTGCAGCCGGGCCGTGCCGCGCACCTGCTGGGCCGTTGCGTACGTCCCCGACTGCCACACGGCCGCCCAGCGGCGGGGGAGCAGCGGGATGGAGGCCATCGGCGGCACCTGGGCGATCTGGTCGAGCAGGCCGGAGAGCAGGACGAGCCCGCCGTCCGCACCGGAGTTGACGTTCGTACGGATCGTGGTGGAACCCGCGAGGGCGATCTTCCGGTCCGTCGCGCCGACCGACTTCCAATCCGGGTAGCCCTCGTAGCCGCCCTGGGAACGGGACTTGAGCCGGACCGGCTGTTCGCGGTCGATGCCGTTGTCCTCGCCCTTGAGGTGGTGGTCGAACCAGCGTTCGGTGTCGGTCCAGACGTCGTTGGGCAGGCCGAGCAGCCCGGTCAGTTCGGCGGTGGCGTGGTCGCCGGGGCGGAACTGCAGCCGCTTGGGGCCGGTGAGCTTCTCGTAGAAGTCCGCGTACTGGTTGGGCGGGAAGACCGAGTCGCCCCAGGCGTTGGCGAGCAGCACGGCCGGGGCGTGGTCGTTGAGCCGGTCCAGATACGTCGTGGCCGAGCGCTTCTTCCCCCAGGCCAGCATCATGTCCTCCTTGCTCAGGTCGGAGGACTGGAAGGCGGTGAAGATCTCTCTGAGTTCGGCGCTCTGCCGGCCGGTGACCAGGCTCGCGCCGTCCAGCAGCGCGGCGGCCTGGGTGTGCTGGGTGCGCCCCGAGTAGATCGAGCCGATCAGGTCCGCCCAGCCACTGAGGGCCGCGACCGCTCTGACCCGGTCGTCGTGCGCGGCGGTGAGCAGGCTGATGCCCGCCCCGTACGACACCCCGCCCATGCCGATCCGCTCCGCGTCGGCGGGGGTGTGGGCGAGCGCCCAGTCGATCACCCGGGAGGCGTCGGCCACGTCGGGCGGGCCCGCCACTTCTATCTCGCCACCGGACTGCCAGAAGCCGCGGACGTTGTAACCGACCACGACGTACCCCGAGTCGGCGAGCTTGCGGGCCTGGGCGAGGTACTCGACCTGGGGCATGCCCCAGCTCGTGGGGAACACCAGCAGCGGGTAGCGGCGCGTGCCGTCGGCGCCGGCCGGGGTGATGACGTTCGCCTTGAGCGTCGTCCCGCCGTCGCCGGTGATGTCGACGAAGCGGAGCCCGCCCGTGGCGGCGGACGCGACCGGGCCGATGCCGGCGATCAGGGTCGCCGAGACGATGCCCGCGGCGGTGGTGCGCAGAGCCGTGCGAGATCCCACAGGTCACTCCTCACTCGTGTCAGTGCAAAGTGACCCGACGGTAACCTCGGGCTCTTACCGTGGGTAACCCGTCGGTAAGTTACGTGGGAGTAACGATTGCCGGTGAGTGAACGATCTCAGGAAGCGCGGTGCGAGTTGCGCGCGACCGCCGCTGTCGGCAGCGGCGACTGCGCCTCCCGGGTCACGTCCGCCACCAGCTCCACCACATCGGGGCCGTACGCCTGCGAGTTGACGACCTTCAGCAGCAGCACGAAGGAGTGGTTGCCGTGTCTGCGGGACAGCCGTTCGTGGTTGCGGGCCAGATAGCGGGTCGCGGCCTGGTTGGTGATCGCCCGCTGTCCGCAGAAGAGGAACACCGGACGCGAGCCCGCGCCCTGGCCCGCGGTGAGCCGGGCCAGGATGACGTACTCGCCCCGGCCCGGATCCATCCGGTAGCGCTCGCTGCCGATCTGGAAGGCACCCCGGTCCGGTCCCGGCTCGGCGTCCACATTGACCCGTATGCCGGGCAGCAGGGACGCGAGATGGGCGGTCATCCGGCGGTTGGAGGCCGGTCCGCCGACGCAGAACTCGGTGCGCTCACCGAAGCCCTGCTGAGCCGCGTCGTGCGCGACGACCTGGGCGTGCGCGTTGCAGTCCTTGATCAGCGCGGCCAGTTCGAGCAGCGCGAACACATCGTGGCGCATCACGGTGAGTTCGGGCCCGCCCGCCTCACGGTTCACCACGAGCAGCGACTCGGAGTTGTCGGGCAGCCCGAAGAAGGCCTGCTTGCGGCGGAGCTTGCGCTTGTACAAGTAGGTGCGGGCCACCCAGCCGAGGGCGGCGCTGAGGCCGGCCGCGACCACACCCAGGACGATGTTGCGCAGGTCGTCATTCATGGGCGCGCATGCTAGCCGGTGCTCCTGACGGGGGCATGTCCATCCATTAGGCTGCGCGAACGGTCCCTGACTGGAGGTGCGGATGCGTCTTTCCGTCGCACACAAGCTGTCGGTCCTCGCGGTCTCGGCCGCCGTGGTGTCGGTGGGGGCGGCGCCGCCCGCCGCTTCCGGCCCGGCCGTCGAGAAGGTCCCCGTCGCCGTCGGCCACGGTGGTGCCGTCGCGAGCGTCGACGCGGACGCCTCCGCCGCCGGGATCGAGGTCTTGAGAAAGGGCGGCAACGCCGTCGACGCGGCCGTCGCCACCGCCGCCGCGCTCGGGGTCACCGAGCCCTACTCCGCGGGCATCGGCGGAGGCGGCTACTTCGTCTACTACGACGCCAAGTCCCGTACGGTACGCACGATCGACGGCCGTGAGACCGCCCCCTCCAGCGCGGACTCGGGGCTGTTCCTGGAGAACGGCACGGCGATCCCCTTCGCCGAGGCCGTCAGCAGCGGACTGAGCGTCGGCACGCCCGGCACGCCCGCCACCTGGCGCCGGGCGCTGGACACGTGGGGGAGCAAGAGTCTCGGCACGCTGCTGAAGCCCGCCGAGCGGCTAGCCCGGGACGGCTTCACCGTCGACGCGACCTTCCGCGCGCAGACCGCCGCCAACGAGACCCGGTTCCGCTACTTCCCGGACACCGCCGAGCTGTTCCTGCCGGGCGGCGAGCTGCCGGTGGTCGGGTCCACCTTCAAGAACCCCGATCTCGCCCGCACCTACGCCGAACTGGCGCGGAAGGGAACCGGCGCGCTCTACCGCGGCGACCTCGCCGAGGACATCGTCGACACGGTCAACCACCCGCCCGTCGACCCCGCCTCCGGCTGGAACGCCCGCCCCGGCGACCTCACCGCCCGGGACCTCGCCACCTACCGCACCAAGTCCCAGGCGCCCACGAAGAGTTCCTACCGGGGCCTGGACGTCTACTCCATGGCGCCCTCCTCCTCCGGCGGCACGACCGTCGCCGAGGCCCTCAACATCCTGGAGCGCACGGACCTTTCGAAGGCGAGCGAGGCCCAGTACCTGCACCGCTCCATCGAGGCCGGCCGGATCGCGTTCGCGGACCGCGGGCGCTGGGTCGGCGACCCCGCCTTCGAGGACGTACCGACGAGGGAACTGCTCTCCCAGCGGTACGCCGACTCACGGGAGTGCCTGATCAAGGACGACGCGGTGCTGACCAGCCCGCTCGCCCCGGGCGACCCGCGCCGTCCGGCACCCTGCGCCGCGGGCGGCACCGCGGCCCCCACCACCTACGAGGGCGACAGCACCACCCATCTCACGGTCGCCGACAAGTGGGGCAACGTCGTCTCGTACACGCTCACCATCGAGCAGACCGGCGGCAGCGGCATCACGGTGCCCGGCCGGGGCTTCCTGCTCAACAACGAGCTGACGGACTTCTCCTTCACCCCCGCCAACCCGGCCGTCCACGACCCCAACCTGCCGGGACCGGGCAAGCGCCCGCGCTCCTCCATGGCCCCGACCATCGTCCTCGACCAGCACGACAAGCCCGTCGTGGCCCTCGGCTCACCCGGCGGCGCCACCATCATCACCACCGTGCTCCAGACCCTCACCGGCCACCTCGACCGGGGCCTGCCGTTCGTCGACGCCATCGCCGCGCCCCGGGCCAGCCAGCGCAACCAGACGACCACCGAGCTCGAACCCGGGCTGTACAACAGCCCGTTGCGGGCCGAGCTGGAGTCGATCGGGCACGGCTTCCGGCTCAATCCCGAGATCGGCGCGGCCACCGGCGTACAGCGGCTGCCGGGCGGCAAGTGGCTCGCCGCCGCCGAGAAGGTACGCCGGGGCGGCGGCTCCGCGATGGTCGTGCACCCGGTGCCGTAGTCACAGCTCGGGGGCGGGTGCCGCGTCCCGCGCCACCGCGCGGAAGGCGAGGCGTCCGTCCTCGACGTCCACCGTCACCCGGCCGCCCCCGGCGACCCGGTTGTCCAGCAGCAGCCGCGACAGCTGGTTGTCGACCTCGCGCTGGATGGTGCGGCGCAGCGGACGGGCACCGTACTCGGGCTGATAGCCGCGCGCGGCCAGCCAGTCGACGGCGGGCGCGGTGAACTCGACCGCGACGTCCTGCGCCTGCATGAGCCTGCGCGTCCGGTCCAGCAGCAGATTGGTGATCCGCCGCAGCTGGTCCGGGTCGAGCTGCCGGAACACCACGATCTCGTCGATCCGGTTGAGGAACTCGGGCCGGAAGTGGTCGCGCAGCGGCCGCAGGATCCGCTCCCGCCGCGCCTCCTCGTCCGCCTCCTCACCGCCCGCGCCGAAGCCGACCCCCACGCCGCGCCGGGTGATCGCCTCCGAGCCGAGGTTGCTGGTCATGACGATGACGGTGTTGGTGAAGTCCACCGTGCGGCCCTGCGAGTCGGTCAGCCGCCCGTCGTCCAGCACCTGGAGCAGGATGTTGAAGACGTCCGGGTGCGCCTTCTCCACCTCGTCGAGCAGCAGCAGGGAGTACGGGTGCCTGCGCACCACCTCGGTGAGCTGTCCCGCCTCCTCATGGCCGACGTAGCCGGGCGGGGCGCCCACCAGGCGGCTGACGGTGTGCCGCTCCTGGTACTCGCTCATGTCCAGCCGGACCATGCGCTCCTCGCTGCCGAACAGCGCCTCCGCCAGCGCCCGGGCCAGTTCGGTCTTGCCGACGCCGGTCGGCCCAAGGAAGAGGAAGCTGCCGATCGGCCGGTCCGGACTGGCGAGCCCGGCCCGCGAACGCAGCACCGCCTCGGAGACCACCCGCACGGCCTCGTCCTGGCCCACCACCCGCTCGTGCAGATGCTGTTCCAGACCCAGCAGGCGGTCCTTCTCCTCCTCGGTCAGGCTGGCCACCGGGATGCCGGTCAGCCGTGACACGACCTCCGCGACGGCCTCGGCGGTCACTTCCAGGTTCTGTCCCTCGTCGGCCGCGCCGCTGCCGTCGGCGTCCGCGATCCGCTGCTTCAACTCCACGATCCGGTCCCGTAGTTGCGTGGCCAGCTCGTACTGCTCGTCCGCGACCGCCTGGTCCTTGTCCCGGGCCAGCTGCTCGACCTCGCGCTCCATGGCCCGTACGTCCGTGCCCTTGGTGCGCGCCCGCAGCCGTACCCGGGCACCGGCCTGGTCGATCAGGTCGATCGCCTTGTCCGGCAGCCGGCGGTCGGTGAGGTACCGGTCGGACAGCTCCACGGCGGCCACCAGCGCCTCGTCGCTGTAGCGGACCTGGTGGTGGGCCTCGTAGCGGTCCCTGAGGCCGCGCAGGATCTCGATGGCGTCCGCCGCGGTCGGCTCGGGCACCAGGATCGGCTGGAAGCGCCGGGAGAGCGCCGCGTCCTTCTCGATCCGCCGGTACTCCTCCAGCGTGGTGGCGCCCACGACGTGCAACTCCCCGCGGGCCAGAGCCGGTTTGAGGATGTTCCCCGCGTCCAGCGAACCGCCCTCGCCGCCGCCCCCGGCGCCGACCACGGTGTGCAGCTCGTCGATGAAGACGATCAGCCGGTCGGAGTGGGCGCGGATCTCGCCCACGATGTTGGTCATGCGCTCCTCGAAGTCACCGCGGTAACGGGTGCCCGCGACGACCCCCGTCAGGTCCAGCGCGACCACGCGCCGCCCGCTGAGCACGTCCGGGACGTCCCCGTCCGCGATCCGCTGCGCCAGCCCCTCCACCACGGCGGTCTTGCCGACACCCGCGTCGCCGATCAGCACCGGGTTGTTCTTGCCGCGCCGGGAGAGCACCTCGATGGTCTGCTCGATCTCCTCGTCCCGTCCGATCACCGGGTCGATCCGGCCCTGCCGGGCCAGTTCGGTCAGATCGCGGCCGTACTTGTCCAGGGTGGGCGTGTCCGCGGCCCGGGGCCGCTCGGGCCGCGGCGCGGTGTCCGGCACCTCGGGCGGCAGGCCGCCGGCGGGGCTGAAGCGCGCCGAGCTCAGGATGTGCCCGGCGGCGGAGTCCGGGTTCGCGGCGAGGGCGCTGAGTACGTGCTCCGGGCCGATGTAGCCGGTGCCGCGGGCCCGGGCCAGGTCGTGCGCGTCGAGCAGGGCGCGCTTGGCGGCCGGGGTGAGCGACAGCGACGTCGGCGGGGGGACCTCGCCCGGCGGGTGCTGGACCGGGCCCGAGCGCTCGTCGATCTCCGTGGCCAGCGAGTCCGGGTCGGCCCCGGCCCGGCTGAGCAGGGTGCGCGTGGGCTCCGCGGAGAGCGCGGCGCGGAGCAGATGCTGGGTGTCCAGGTCCCGGCTGCCGTGTTCGGCGGCGTACTGGGCGGCGCCGCGGACGAGTTCCCGGGCCGGCTGGCTGAGCAGCTGGCCGATGTTGATCTGGCGGGGGCCGGGGCGGGGGCCGCCGAAGAATCGGGCCAGGAATTCGCCGAAGGGGTCGCCGTAGCCCTCCGGTCCGTTGAAGCCGTTGGTCATCGGTTCCGTACCTTCGTTGACGACGTACCGGAGTCGGGTAACCCGGACATGGTGCGCTTATGTCAGGTTGGCACGGATATGGGCGGTGGGCATGTGCAGGGCGCCCGCGGACGGGGGTCTGCCTAACCCCGATCGGTCAGGATCCGGGGGCCGCTGTCCGTGATCGCCACCGTGTGTTCCGTGTGGGCCGCCCTCGATCCGTCGTTCGTCTTGAGGGTCCAGCCGTCCGGGGCCTCGTGGTATCCGTCCGTGCCGCCCGCGATCAGCATCGGCTCGATCGCCAGCACCATGCCGTGGCGCAAGGGCAGGCCCCGGTGGGGGCGGCCCTCGTTGGGGACCGAGGGGTCCTCGTGCATCTGGCGGCCGATTCCGTGGCCGCCGAAGCCGTCCGGGATGCCGTAGCCGGCCGCGCGGCAGACCGTGCCGACGGCATGGGCGATGTCGCCGATGCGGTTGCCGACCACGGCCGCCTCGATACCGGCCGCCAGGGCGCGCTCGGCGGTGTCGATCAGGCGCAGGTCCGCCGGGCGCGGCCGGCCCACGGTGAAGCTGATCGCCGAGTCACCGGCCCAGCCGCCGAGCTTCGCGCCGCAGTCGATGGAGACCAGGTCGCCGTCGCGCAGGCGGTAGGCGGTCGGGATGCCGTGCACGATCGCGTCGTTCACCGAGGCGCAGATGACCGCGGGGAAGGGCGTCGGGGCGAAGGAGGGGCGGTAGCCGAGGAAGGGGGACGACGCCCCCGCCTCACGGAGGACGGCATGCGCCACCTCATCCAGCTCCAGCAGGGAAACGCCCACGTCAGCGGCTTCTCGTACGGCTGTCAGGGCGCGGGCGACGACCTGGCCGGCCTCGTGCATGGCATCGATCGATGTGTCCGTCTTCAGTTCCACCATGCCAATTACTATACCGGTATTAGTATGGGGGCATGGTCCGTAACCCCTTGACCCCCGAAGAGCGCGAGCGCGGTGAGCGGCTCGGGCGGCTGCTCCGCGAGGCCCGCGGTGGCCGCAGCATGGCGGAGGTCGCGGCGAGCGCCGGTCTCTCCGCCGAGACTCTCCGCAAGATCGAGACCGGCCGGGCCCCGACTCCGGCCTTCTTCACGGTGGCCGCACTGGCGCGAGTGCTCGGCCTCTCCATGGACGAGCTGGCGGGGCTGTGCGCACCGGTCGCTTCCTAATGCTGTTGTCAAGCTGCCGTAGTCGCTGGGGGTGTCACTTCGTAACACCGTCGGTCACGGATCAGAGCCCACAGGACGTTGACG
>NZ_JBSFVG010000017.1:0-167429 GCF_053592195.1 Streptomyces sp. NPDC002776
CTGCCGAGAAGTTACCGGCCCCGTGGCGTTTCCGTGCCGGATGTGGCCCAGATCACCTGACCCAAGTGCAGCGCCCCAGGGGCGCCAGGGCCTTCTCACAGGTGTAGGTGACTGGCGACAGCAGGGACGTGTGGATGCAACGGGCTCGAGAGGGTGAGTTCGACGACTTTGTGGCGGCCCGGTGGTCGGGGCTGCTCCATCTCGCGCGCCTGCTGACCGGAGGGGACCGGCACCGCGCCGAGGACCTGCTGCAGGAGTCCCTGGTCAAGCTCTGGTTCGTCTGGGCGAAGGTCGGCGAGGAGGCCCCCGAGGCCTACGTCCGCAAGGTCATGGCACGCGCCGCCGCGCGGTCGGCCCGGCGGCGGTGGTGGGGCGAGCGGCCCGTCGAGCAGGTGCCCGAGACCGCGCTGCCGGGCGATGTGTCCGCCGCCGTCGCCGAGCGGTCCCGGCTCGAAGCCGCGCTCGCGCAGTTGACCCCTGATCAGCGGACCGCCGTGGTGCTGCGCTACTACCAGGACCTGCCCGACCGGCAGGTCGCCGACGTGCTGGGCTGCCCCGTCGGCACCGCCCGCTCGCACGCCTCCCGTGGAGTCGCCCGGCTGCGGCGGCTCCTGTCCGACGTCATCGAACCGGTCGGGTGAAGGAGGAGCCATGGACCACTTCGAAGAGCAACTCGCCCATCTGATGCGCTCCTCCGCGGAGTACACCCCCCTGGAGGCCCGGCAGCGGGAGCGGCTCCACGAGGCGGTGCGGACCCGGCGCCGGCTGCGGGCGGCCCGTAACGCCGCCGGGTCGGTGCTCGCGGTGGCCGCGGTCGCGCTCGCCCTGGTGCTGCGGCCGGGCGGAGCACAGCACGTCGAACCCAGCTCGCCGCGCCCCGCGCCCACGATCAGCCCGACCACCTCGCCTCCGGCCCCCTCCCCCTCCTCGACGCCCGCGCCGCCGAGCACGTCACCGATGTCCACGCCCCCGGACACCGCCACCTCGACGCCGACGACGCGGCCACCGTCGACCACCACCACGGACGCCACCACCTCGACACCCACGTCGTCCGAGCCGCCGACGTCCACGCCCGACATCTCCGCGCTCACCTCGCCGCCGGCCTCCACCACCGAACCGGCCTCGGCCCCGCCGCCGGAGACCTCCGCCACCCCCTGACCGCGCCCCGCGCCTCCTGAACACCCCGCCCCGGCTGCCCTCGGCATGCCCTGTGGCACAGCACAGACAAGGACAGACCGTGACGAAACAGCGGGAGCAGCTCATGACCCGGGGCCCCATGGACGTCGACCTCCTCGCCCCCGTTCTCGACCTCGTCGTCCCCGTCTTCAACGAGGAGGCGGGTCTGGAGCAGAGCGTGCGGCGGCTCCACGCCCATCTGCGCGCGGGCTTCCCGTATCCGTTCCGGATCACCGTCGCCGACAACGCCAGCACCGACGCCACCCCTCGCATCGCCGCCCGCCTCGCCCGCGAACTGCCGGAGGCGCAGTGGCTGCGGCTGGAGGAGAAGGGGCGGGGGCGGGCGCTGCGGGCGGCCTGGTCACGGTCGCCGGCACCGGTCCTGGCGTACGTCGATGTCGATCTGTCGACCGGACTGACCGCGCTGCTGCCCCTGGTCGCGCCGCTCATCTCGGGCCACTCGGACCTCGCCATCGGGACCAGACTGGCGCCCGGATCACGCGTGGTCCGGGGCCCCAAAAGGGAGTTCATCTCCCGCGGCTACAACACCCTGCTCCGCTCCACCCTCGCGGTCGGGTTCTCCGACGCGCAGTGCGGGTTCAAGGCGGTACGGCGCGAAGTCGCCGAGCGGCTGGTGCCGTTGGTGCGGGACGAGGAGTGGTTCTTCGACACCGAGCTGCTGGTGATCGCCGAACGGGCCGGACTGCGCATCCATGAGGTGCCGGTCGACTGGGTGGACGACCCGGACAGCCGCGTCGACCTCCTCCCCACCGCCCTCGCCGACCTGCGCGGGATCGTCCGGATCGGCACGGCCCTCGCCCGCGGCGGACTGCCCTCCGCCACCTCGCCCCCCAGGCTGCTCCCCCAACTCCTGCGCTTCGCCCTGGTCGGCGCCCTCAGCACCCTCGCCCATCTGCTGCTCTACGCGGCCCTGCGCCCGGCGACCGGGGCGCAGGCCGCCAACGCGCTGGCGCTCCTGGTGTGCGCCGTGGCGAACACGGCCGCGAACCGGCGGTTCACCTTCGGCGTTCGCGGCCCGGGCGGGGCGCTCCGGCACCAGGCGCGCGGGCTGCTGGTCTTCGTCCTGGGTCTGACGCTCACCTCCGGAGCGCTCGCCGCCCTGCACCTGGCGGCACCCGGCGCCTCGCCGCGCACGGAACTCGCCGTGCTCGTCGCCGCCAACCTCACCACGACCCTGCTGCGGTTCCTCCTCCTGCGCGCCTGGGTGTTCGGCAAGGGGACCCGATGAACGCCACCACCGACACCCGGCCGACCTGGAACGCCCGCCTCACCGAACCGGTCCCGCCACGCCACCCGCTGCGCGAGGCCGCCGCCCGCTACGGTCCCGTCCTCGCCCTCTACGGCACCCTGAAGCTGATCGGCTTCACCGTCTTCCTGTCCCTGCTGCACGCCGCGGGCGACTTCCGCGAGAAGAACCCCCGCTTCGGCGGCGGCGCACACCCCTGGGACGTGCTCGCCACCTGGGACGGCTGGTGGTACCGGCAGATCGCCGAACACGGCTACGACCCCGCCCTCGTCCCGGTCCCCGGCGCCACCGGAATGATCACCCTGGAAGGCAACTCGGCCGCCTTCTTCCCCCTCTACCCCGCCTTGATGCGCCTGGTCTCCGAGACGACCGGCCTGGGGTCCTACGGCGCGGGCCTGCTCGTCTCCGTCCTCGCGTCCTTCGCGGCGGCCCTCGGCATCCACACGGTCGCCGCACACCTCGGCGGACGCCGGGCGGGCCTGGCCGCGGCCGGGCTGTGGGCGGTGTGGCCCGGCTCCGGGGTGGAGTGGGCGGTCTACTCCGACTCCCTCTACGTCGCCCTCGCCGCCTGGTCCTGCCACGCCATGCTGAGCCGCGCCTGGCTCACCGCGGGCCTTCTCACCTTCCTCGCGGGCCTCAACCGCCCCACCGCCGGGGCCCTGATCGCGGCCCTCGGCGTCGCCGTCGCGCTGGCCCTGCACCGCCATCGGCAGGACGAGGGCGTCGTACGCCCCCTGCTCGCGCTGGCGGTGGCACCGCTCGGACTGTTCGGCTATCTGGCCTGGGTCGGACACCGCATGGGCGACTACGGCGGCTACTTCAAGCTCCAGGACGGCGCCTGGGCGCACACCTTCGACTACGGCGCACAGACCCTGGACGTCCTCACGTCCCTCCCGGTGGGCCACTTCGACTATCTCTTCGCCTACCCCTTCGCGGACGTCGTCGGGGTGGGCACCGTCCTGCTCGCCGTCACGATGCTCGGCCTGCTGCTGCGCCATCGTCCCCCGGCGCCGCTCGTGGTGTACACGGTCCTCACGCTGGCCCTGATCCTCGGCAGCCAGCAGATCTTCGCCAACGTCTCCCGCTACCTGCTGCCGGCGTTCCCCCTTTACCTCCCGCTCGCCTTCGCCCTGCGTCGCCTCAGCCCCCTGATGATGTGCTGGCCCCTCGGCATCGCGGCGGTGGCGTCCGGGTCGTACGCGGGGTATGTGCTGTTCGAGCTCGGGGTGCCGTAGCCGCCGGCCGGGGTGCGGGGTGCGGGGTGCGAAAACAGCTTGTGCGGGCCGAGAAATCTCGACCCGCACAAGCTGGGATGTGTCCGAGGGGGGACTTGAACCCCCACGCCCGATAAAGGGCACTAGCACCTCAAGCTAGCGCGTCTGCCATTCCGCCACCCGGACCAGGTGTCTGCCGCCTTGCCGGGGGTGTTCCCGGCGGCGACAGGGACAACAATACCAAGCTTTCGGAGTGGCCTTCACGTGCATATCTGCCGGGTGGAGGGGGTCGGCGGAGGGGGTCGGCGGAGCTTCCGGCGGAAGGTTTCACCAGGAGCGATCTCCTGCTCACCCTGGGCTGTCCGTGGTGCGGTCCTCCCAGGTCAGCTGGTGCAGCGCACGGAGCAGCGTGGCGGCCGTCCGCTCGTCCAGCGGGGCCAGGAAGCTGCGCTCGGCCGAGCGGCGGGCCAGCTCGGCCTGCCGGTAGCACTCCTCGCCCGCGGCGGTGAGCTCGACGATGTTCTTGCGCCGGTCCTGGGTGCTGCGCCGCCGGGCGACGAGGCCGTGGTCCTCCAGGCCGTCGATCAACGCCACCATGGTGGTGCGGTCGACGCCCAGCCGGCCCGCCGCCTCCACCTGCGACAGCGGCCGCGCGCCGGACAGCACCGCGAGCACCGCCAACTCGTGCCGGTCCACCCCGTACGGGGCCAGCGCCTGAGCGGATGCCCGGGCCAGCTTGGTCTGCGCGAGCCGGAGGAGGTGACCGAGACGGGTGTCCTGGCGAGCGTCGGGCCGCGGCTCGGGGGACGCGGGAGGTTCGTCACGGACCATGCGCCGACTGTAGCGATCAACTTCCGCCCGGACCCGGTCATCCACCGACCCGATACCCGAGGGGTCCTGCCGCCCAACCACGCCAGGCGACCGCCCGGCACCCACTCCCAGCAGACCGCAACGGCCCGCCAACCCTCACGCGCCGCACCTTCTGGCCGCAGGCCAACCCGCACCCAGGCCGAGGCACGCGGCCTGCCGACGCCCACGCCCTGCCCCCCCCACAGCCCGAACCTTTACGACCTGCTGTCCCAGACCGCGCCCACCCCACAGCAGGCCACCGTCACCGCAGGCCGACCCTCACCGCAGCCTGCCCCTCCCCCAGGGCGACGCGCACCCGCCATCCCCGACGCAGGCCGCGCCCACCCCACAGCGGATCTACGTCACCACAGGCCCACCCTCACCGCAGCCGGGCCCTCCCCGAGGCCGACCCTCACGCCCCGCCATCCCCGACGCGGCCCGACCCTCACGGCCTGCCAACGCTCCCGAACCGCCATCCCACACGCAGGCCGCGCCCATCCCGCAACAGGCCACCGTCACCGCAGACCCGACCCCCACGACCCGCCGACGCTCACGGCCCGCCGGTGCTCACGGCCTGCTGTCCCGCACCGCAGGCCGCGTCCGCTCCCCGCCGTCGCTCACGGCATGAGGTGGTACTCCGGGAAGTTCCCCGGCAGCCGCTCCCCCGCGGGGCCGTGCGTCACCGCGCGGACCAGTAGGTCGCCGCCGACGAAGGCGCCCCGCCAGGACGCCCCGAAGCCGCCGAACAGCTCGTCACGGTCGCCGCGCGAGCGGGGCGTGCCGTGGCCGACCTTGAAGGCCCGGATCTGCGGGGCGAGGCGCTCGTACGCCGACCGGTCGTCCGTGGACAGCGTGGCGACCAAGGCGCCGTTGGAGGCGTTCATCGCGGCCAGCAGCTCGGCCTCGGTGTCGACCAGGACGATGGTGTCGACCGGCCCGAACGGCTCCGCGTGGTGCAGTGGCGAGGACGGCGGCGGGTTGAGCAGCGTGACGGGCTGGACGTACGCCGAGGTGTCCTGGCCGGGCAGGAAGCGGGCGTCGGTCAGACTGCCGCGATGCAGGGGCACGGCGCCCCGGTCGACGGCCTCGGCGACCTGGTCGTGCAGCTCCTTGGCCTTGGCCGCGTTGATCACCGGCCCGAAGTCCAGCGCCGGGTACGGGTCGTCGGGGTGCTCGACGGCCAGCGGATGGCCCACCCTGAGCGTGCGCACCGCGGGGAGGTACGCCGCCAGGAACTCGTCGAACAGCGTGCGTTGGACGACGAAGCGCGGGTACGCCGTGCAGCGCTGTTTGCCGTAGTCGAAGAGCTTGGGCACGACCGCCGTCAGCGCGTCCCAGTCCGTGTAGTTCCAGATGCCCCAGGTGTTGAGTCCCTCCTGTTCGAGTACATGTCGTTTGCCGAGGTCGGCGACGGCCGTGGCCACCGCGGCGCCGGTGTCGCGGCCGCCGACGAAGGAGACGCAGCCGATCTCGGGCGCCCGCACCAGCGCCTGGGACAGCTCGCTCCCGCTGCCGCTGACGAGGGTGACGGGTATCCCCTCGCGGGCGGCGAGCGCCGAGGCCAGGGTGAGACAGGCGACGCCGCCGTCGGTCGGGGTCTTGGCGATGACCGCGTTGCCTGCCAGTGCCTGAACCAGTACTGCGTGAACGAGCACGCTCATCGGGTAGTTCCAGCTCGCGATGTTGGAAACCGGGCCGTCCAGCGGGGTCCGCCCGGCGAGCATCGGCTCGATGCCGTCGACGTACCAGCGGACCCCGTCGATGGCCCGGTCGACGTCGGCCTGCGCGAGCCGCCAGGGCTTGCCGATCTCCCAGACCAGCAGCAGGGCGAGGAGTTCGCGGTGCTGGGTGAGGGAGTCGAGGGTGGCGGCGACGCGGGCGCGGCGCTCGTCGAGGGGAAGGTGCCGCCAGGCGCGGTGCTGGTCGAGCGCGGCGCGTACGGCCCGGTGGGCGGTGGCCCGGTCCAGGCGGGGCGGGCCCGCGATGGGGCTTCCGTCGACGGGGCTGGTGGCGGGCAGAGCCCGGCCGTCGGCCTGCCAGGTGCCGGCCCAGAGGTTGAGGACGCGGTCGTCCCGGAAGGCCTCGGGGGCGACGGCGAGACAGCGCTGCCAGGCGTCGGGCCAGGAGGTGCCGGATTTGAGGGTGAGGGTGGTTGCCATGGGGTTGCTCCGCTCTCGGTGCACGGTCGGGGGCGGGTGGGGCGAAGGTCTGGACTAACGCTGCTCATCGAGCCGTGCGAGCACGAGCTTCGCGGTCTCCGTCGGGGTGTTCCCCACCCGCACTCCGGCCGCCTCCAGGGCCCGCTTCTTCGCCGCCGCCGTACCGGAGGAGCCGGAGACGATGGCGCCGGCGTGGCCCATGGTCTTGCCCTCGGGGGCGGTGAATCCGGCGATGTAGCCGACGACGGGCTTGGTGACGTGGTCGCGGATGTACGCGGCCGCGCGTTCCTCGGCGTCGCCGCCGATCTCCCCGATGAGGACGATGATGTCGGTGTCGGGGTCCTCCTGGAAGGCGGCGAGGCAGTCGATGTGGGTCGTCCCGATCACCGGGTCGCCGCCGATGCCCACGCAGGTCGAGAAGCCGATGTCGCGCAGTTCGTACATGAGTTGGTAGGTGAGCGTGCCCGACTTGGAGACCAGGCCGATGCGGCCCTGCTTGGTGATGTCGGCGGGGATGATGCCCGCGTTGGACTGCCCGGGGGTGATCAGCCCCGGGCAGTTGGGGCCGATGATCCGGGTTCCCTTGCGCTGCGCGTACGTGGTGAAGGCGACGGAGTCGTGCACCGGGATGCCCTCGGTGATGACGACCGCGAGTCCGATGCCGGCGTCGGCGGCCTCGGTGACGGCCGACTTGACGAAGGCGGGCGGCACGAAGACGACGGTGACGTCCGCGCCGGTCTCCGCCATGCCCTCGGCGACCGAGCCGAAGACGGGGACGGCACGGTCGTCGAAGTCGACGGTGCGGCCCGCCTTGCGGGGGTTGACGCCGCCGACGACATCGGTGCCGGCCGCGAGCATGCGCCGGGTGTGCTTCATGCCCTCGCCGCCGGTCATGCCCTGGACGAGGATCTTGCTCTCCTGGGTGAGGTAGATCGCCATGGTGTCCCGTCTCCTTAGGCCGAGGTGGCGAGTCGGGCGGCCCGGGCGGCGGCGCCGTCCATGGTGGTGGCCTGCTCGACCAGCGGATGGGCGTGCTCGTCGAGAATGGCGCGGCCGCGTGCCGCGTTGTTGCCGTCGAGGCGAACGACGAGCGGCTTGGTCAGCCGCACCTCGTCCAGGGCCTTGACGATGCCGTCGGCGACCGCGTCGCAGGCGGTGATGCCGCCGAGGACGTTGACGAGCACCGACTTCACGGACGGGTCGGAAAGGATCACCGAGAGCCCGTCGGCCATGATCCGGGCCGAGGCGCCGCCGCCGATGTCGAGGAAGTCGGCGGGGCGGGCGCCGCAGCCTGCGACCACGTCGAGCGTCGACATCACCAGACCGGCGCCGTTGCCGATGATGCCGACCTCGCCGTCCAGTTTGACGTAGTTGAGGCCCTTGGCGGCGGCGGCCGCCTCCAGCGGATCGGCGTGCGCCTCCGCCTCGGCGCCCCAACGTGCCTGTCGGAAACCGGCGTTGTCGTCGAGGGTCACCTTGCCGTCGAGGGCGAGGATCCGGCCCTGTCGTGTGCGGACGAGAGGGTTCACCTCGACGAGTACGGCGTCCTCGCTGACCAGCACCTCCCACAGCCGTACCAGGACGTCGACGGTTTGCGCCGGGAGTCCGGCCGCCGCGGCGATCTCGCCCGCCTTCGCCGAGGTGACGCCCTCGGCCGGGTCGATGTGGACGCGGGCCACCGCTTCCGGTCTGGTGGCGGCGACCTCCTCGATCTCCATTCCTCCTTCGGCGGAGGCGATGGCGAGGAAGCGGCCGGCCGCGCGGTCGAGGACGTAGGAGACGTAGAACTCCGTCTCGATGTCCACGGGTTGGGCCAGCATCACCGTGCCGACGCGGTGGCCCTTGATGTCCATGCCGAGGATCTGGCGGGCCGTGAGTTCCGCGGCGGCCGGGTCGGCGGCGAGCTTCACTCCGCCCGCCTTGCCGCGCCCGCCGGTCTTCACCTGGGCCTTGACGACGACACGGCCGCCGAGCCGGCGAGCGATCTCGCGCGCCTCCTTCGCGCAGTCCGTGACCTCGGCCCTCGGCACCAAGATGCCGTATTCCTCGAAGAGTTGCCTTGCCTGGTGCTCGTACAGGTCCATACCGGCTCCTGACTCAAAAGTGCCGCACGCCCCCTGGACACCACCCACCGGATGCGGGATAACAAGCTTCATACAGTATTCGTCGACTGTATGCAATGTACCGCGAGAGCGTTCCAACCCCCTACGAAGGGACAGGACTTCGCCATGCCCGACGACACCCAGGACGTCATTTCCGGTGGTCATCTCGTAGCCAAGGCCCTCAAGGCCGAGGGCGTCGACCGCATCTACACCCTGTGCGGCGGCCACATCATCGACATCTACGACGGCTGCGTCGACGAGGGCATCGAGGTCGTCGACGTACGCCACGAGCAGGTCGCCGCACACGCCGCCGACGGGTACGCCCGCATCACCGGCAAGCCCGGCTGCGCCGTCGTCACCGCGGGGCCCGGTACGACCGACGCGGTCACCGGCGTCGCCAACGCCTTCCGAGCCGAGTCCCCGATGCTGCTGATCGGCGGCCAGGGGGCGCTCACCCAGCACAAGATGGGGTCCCTCCAGGACCTGCCGCACGTCGACATGATGACCCCGATCACCAAGTTCGCGGCGGCCGTACCGGACACGGCACGCGCGGCGGACATGGTGTCCATGGCGTTCCGCGAGTGCTACCACGGCGCGCCCGGGCCCTCCTTCCTGGAGATCCCGCGGGACGTCCTCGACGCCAAGGTGCCGGCCGCCAAGGCCCGCGTACCCCGGCCCGGCGCCTACCGCGCCTCGACCCGCTCCGCCGGCGACCCCGAGGCGATCGAGAAGCTCGCCGACCTCCTCGTGCACGCCGAGAAGCCCGCGATCCTGCTGGGCAGCCAGGTATGGACCACCCGCGGCACCGAGTCCGCCATCGAACTGGTCCGCACCCTCAACATCCCCGCCTACATGAACGGCGCCGGCCGCGGCACCCTGCCGCCCGGCGACCCGCACCACTTCCAGCTCTCCCGCCGGTACGCCTTCTCGGGTGCCGACGTCATCGTCATCGTCGGTACGCCCTTCGACTTCCGCATGGGCTACGGCAAGCGGCTGTCGCCGGACGCGACCGTCGTGCAGATCGACCTCGACTACCGGACCGTCGGCAAGAACCGCGACATCGACCTGGGCATCGTCGGCGACGCCGGACTGGTGCTCAAGGCGGTCACCGAGGCCGCGTCCGGGCGCCTGAACGGCGGCGCCTCCCAACGCAAGGAGTGGCTGGACGAGCTGCGCTCGGCCGAACAGACCGCGCTCGACAAGCGGCTGCCGCACCTGCGCTCGGACGCCTCCCCCATCCACCCCTACCGGCTGGTGAGCGAGATCAACGACTTCCTCACCGAGGACTCCATCTACATCGGCGACGGCGGCGACATCGTCACCTTCTCCGGGCAGGTCGTGCAGCCCAAGTCGCCCGGCCACTGGATGGACCCCGGGCCGCTCGGCACCCTCGGCGTCGGCGTCCCCTTCGTCCTCGCGGCCAAGCAGGCCCGCCCGGACAAGGAGGTGGTCGCCCTCTTCGGCGACGGCGCCTTCTCCCTCACCGGCTGGGACTTCGAGACCCTCGTCCGCTACGACCTCCCCTTCGTCGGCATCGTCGGCAACAACTCCTCGATGAACCAGATCCGTTACGGCCAGAAGGCCAAGTACGGCGAGGCCCGCGAGCGCGTCGGCAACACCCTCGGCGACGTCCACTACGACAAGTTCGCGCAGATGCTGGGCGGTTACGGCGAGGAGGTCCGCGACCCCGCCGACATCGGCCCCGCGCTGCGGCGCGCCCGCGAGTCCGGGAAGCCCTCGCTGATCAACGTCTGGGTCGACCCGGACGCGTACGCCCCCGGAACCATGAACCAGACGATGTACAAGTGAGGTGGCTCCCATGACAGGAACGCCGACCAAGGCACTCGAAGGCATCCGCGTCCTGGACATGACGCACGTCCAGTCCGGGCCCTCCGCGACCCAGCTGCTCGCCTGGCTCGGCGCGGACGTCGTCAAGCTGGAGGCGCCGACCGGTGACATCACGCGCAAGCAGCTGCGCGACCTCCCCGGCGTCGACTCGCTCTACTTCACGATGCTCAACTGCAACAAGCGCAGCATCACCCTGAACACCAAGACCGAGCGCGGCAAGGAGCTCCTCACCGAGCTGATCCGGCGCTCCGACGTCATGGTCGAGAACTTCGGTCCGGGCGCGGTCGACCGGATGGGCTTCACCTGGGAGCGCATCCAGGAGATCAATCCACGGATCGTCTATGCCTCCATCAAGGGGTTCGGCGAGGGCCCGTACACCAACTTCAAGGCGTACGAGGTCGTCGCGCAGGCCATGGGCGGGTCGATGTCGACCACCGGCTTCGAGGACGGGCCGCCGCTGGCGACGGGGGCCCAGATCGGGGACTCGGGCACGGGCGTCCACGCGGTGGCCGGGATTCTCGCGGCGCTCTTCCAGCGCGAGACCACCGGGCGTGGTCAGCGGGTGAACGTGGCCATGCAGCACGCGGTGCTCAACCTCTGCCGGGTGAAGCTGCGCGACCAGCAGCGCCTGACCCATGGCCCACTCGCTGAATATCCCAACGAGGACTTCGGCACGGAGGTTCCCCGCTCCGGAAACGCTTCCGGCGGCGGCCAGCCGGGCTGGGCGGTCAAGTGCGCGCCGGGCGGCCCGAACGACTACGTGTACGTCATCGTGCAGCCCGTCGGCTGGCGGCCGATCACCGAGCTCATCGGCCGGCCGGAACTGGCCGAGGACCCCGAGTGGGCGACGCCCGAGGCCCGGCTGCCCCAGCTGACCAAGATGTTCCAGCTGATCGAGGAGTGGTCCTCGACCCTGCCCAAGTGGGAGGTGCTGGAACGGCTCAACGCGCACAACATCCCGTGCGGTCCGATCCTGTCCACCAAGGAGATCATCGAAGACGCCTCCCTGGTCGACAACGAGATGGTCGTCACCGTGCCGCACCCCGAGCGCGGCGAGTTCGTGACCGTCGGCAGTCCGCTGAAGCTGTCCGACTCCCCGGTGGAGGTGACCGGTTCACCCCTGCTCGGCCAGCACAACGAAGAGGTCTTCATCGGCGAGCTCGGTCTCGGCGACGAGGAGCTGCGCCTACTCAAGTCGAACGGAGTGATCTGACGTGATGGCCGAAGACCGGGCTCTGAGGGTGCGCACGCTCCTGGACTCCGTGCGGGCCGAGGGACGCACCGCGCTGACCGCGCCCGAGGGCAAGGTGATCGCCGACGCGTACGGCATCGCCGTACCCGGGGAGGAGCTCGCCACCGACGTCGAGGAAGCGGTGGCGTACGCGGCGCGCTTCGCCGGGCCCGTGGTGATGAAGATCGTCTCTCCGGACATCCTGCACAAGACCGACGCCGGCGGAGTGATCGTCGGCGTCGAGGGCGCCGCCGACGTCCGGGCGGCGTTCCGCACCATCGTCGACAACGCGCGGGCCTACGACGCGTCCGCCCGCATCGAGGGCGTCCAGATCCAGGAACTGCTGGCCAAGGGGCAGGAGGTCATCGTCGGCGCCGTGACGGATCCGACGTTCGGGAAAATCGTCGCCTTCGGGCTCGGCGGGGTGCTGGTCGAGGTCCTCAAGGACGTCACCTTCCGACTCGCGCCCCTGGACGCGGACGAGGCACTGTCGATGCTGGACTCGATCCGGTCGGCGGAGATCCTGCGCGGGGTGCGCGGCCAGGCGGCCGTGGACCGGTGGGCGATCGCGGAGCAGATCCGCCGGGTGTCCCAACTGGTCGCCGACTTCCCCGAGATCGCCGAGGTGGACCTCAACCCGGTGATCGCCACCGCGGACGGCGCGGTCGCCGCCGACATCCGGGTGATCCTCGCGGAGCACCAGCCGCCGCCGCGCCGGACGTACACGCGCGAGGAGATCCTCACCTCGATGCGCCGGCTGATGCAGCCCTCCTCGGTCGCCGTGATCGGCGCCTCCAACGAACCGGGGAAGATCGGCAATTCGGTGATGCGCAACCTCGTCGACGGAGGCTTCGCCGGGGAGATCCATCCGGTGAATCCCAAGGCCGATGACATTCTGGGCCGCAAGGCGTACAAGAGTGTCACGGACGTCCCCGGCGAGGTGGATGTGGCGGTCTTCGCGATCCCCGCCAGGTTCGTGGCCTCGGCCCTGGAGGAGGTGGGACGCAAGAAGATCCCCAACGCCGTGCTGATCCCCTCCGGATTCGCCGAGACCGGGGAACACGAACTCCAGGCCGAGATCGTGGCCATCGCCGAACGGCACGGCGTCCGCCTGCTCGGACCGAACATCTACGGCTACTACTCGACGTGGCACGACCTGTGCGCCACCTTCTGCACGCCCTACGACGTCAAGGGCGGGGTGGCCCTGACCTCCCAGTCCGGGGGCATCGGCATGGCCATCCTGGGCTTCGCCCGCACCACGAAGACGGGCGTGTCGGCGATCGTCGGTCTCGGCAACAAGTCGGACCTTGACGAGGACGACCTGCTGACCTGGTTCGGTGAGGACCCGCACACCGAGTGCATCGCCATGCACCTGGAGGACCTCAAGGACGGGCGGGCCTTCGTGGAAGCCGCTCGGGCGACCGTACCGAAGAAGCCTGTCGTGGTGCTCAAGGCCGGCCGGACCGCCGCCGGAGCCCGGGCGGCCGGGTCGCACACCGGGGCACTCGCGGGCGACGACGCCGTGTACGACGACATCCTGCGGCAGGCCGGGGTCATCCGGGCGCCCGGTCTGAACGACATGCTGGAGTACGCGCGCGCGTTGCCGGTGCTGCCCGCCCCCCAGGGCGACAACATCGTGATCATCACCGGGGCCGGCGGCAGCGGGGTGCTGCTGTCCGACGCGGTCACCGACAACGGCCTGACCCTCATGGACATCCCGTCCGACCTGGACGAGGCGTTCCGGAAGTTCATCCCGCCCTTCGGGGCCGCGGGCAACCCGATCGACATCACCGGGGGCGAGCCGCCGTCGACGTACGAGGCGACGATCCGGCTCGGTCTGGAGGATCCGCGCATCCACGCGCTGGTCCTCGGCTACTGGCACACCATCGTCACGCCCCCCATGGTCTTCGCCGAGCTCACCGCGCGCGTGGTGGCCGAGTTCCGCGCGCGCGGGATCGAGAAGCCGGTGGTGGCGTCGCTCGCGGGGGACGTCGAGGTCGAGGAGGCCTGCCAGTACCTCTACGAGCGCGGGGTCGTGGCCTACCCGTACACCACCGAGAAGCCGGTGGCCGTGCTCGGCGCGAAGTACCGCTGGGCGAGAGCGGCGGGCCTGTTGGGGGGCGGCTCATGAGGTGAGGGGGCACGGGGCCGGCCGACGGTGCGCGTCGGCCGGCTCCAGGACCCGTACGCGCACGAAAGGCATGGGACAGGGGGCGCTGGCCAGATCTTTCGACGCAAGGGGTGCAACGAGCCGTGACAACCACCGACGTTCCTCAGGTCGCCGCCTACCGGGAGGTGACCGACAAGAACGGACGCGTCTACCGGGTGGGCGAGTCCGACATCGACATCATGGGGCGCAAGCGCAAGTGGATGGTGATCCTGCCGTGGATCGGCATGATGGGCATCTCCTCCGCGGAGTACGCGTTCGCGTCCGCCGAGGACACCCTGCACACCGCGCACCAATGGAACAGCATGCACATCTTCTGGATGATGACCGTCTGGGTCTTCTTCCAGGCCGCGGTGGCCTTCCCCGCGGGCAAGCTGCGTGAGAGCGGCAGACTCCCGGCCCGCTGGGCGATGCTGCTCGGCGCGGTGGGCACCCTGCTGGGCTATCTGTCGCTGGCCTTCGCGCCGCATGTCGTCTTCGCGTACATCGGCTTCAGCATGTTCAGCGGCATGGGCGCGGGCATGGTCTACGCCACCTGCGTCAACATGGTCGGCAAGTGGTATCCGGAGCGCAAGGGCGGCAAGACCGGCTTCGTCAACGGCGGTTTCGCCTACGGCTCGGTGCCCTTCGTCTTCCTCTTCAACGGCTACATGGACCTGACCAACTTCCGCTGGGTGCTGGTCTCGGTGGGTCTCCTGCTCGCCGGCATGGTCGGGGTCGCCGGTTACTTCTTCAAGGACCCGCCGAAGAACTGGTGGCCCGCCGCGATCGACCCGCTCAACCCGCCGAAGGACCCCCGCGCGGCCCGCTCGATGCGGATGAACCCGCCGGCGGTCCACCAGTACACACCCCGGGAGGCATGGAAGACCGGCCGGGTGGCTCTGATGTGGTTCTGTCTGGCCTGCACGTCCGGCGTGAACATCTTCGGCATCGCCTTCCAGGTGGACATCGGCGAGGAAGCGGGGTTCGCGGGCGGCGTCGTGGCCACGGCCATGTCCCTGAAGGCGATCGTCAACGGCACCGGCCGCGGTGTCATCGGCTGGCTCTCCGACCTCTACGGCCGCAAGCGCTGCCTGCTGGTGGTCTGCGTGATCCTGGGCCTGTCCCAGTACGGCATCCTCTGGTCGGCCGAGATGAAGAACCTTCCGCTGTTCCTGATCTTCTCGTCCATCTCCGGATTCGGCGGCGGTGCCATCTTCCCGATGTTCGCCGCGCTCACCGCCGACTACTTCGGCGAGAACAACAACGCGTCCAACTACGGCATGGTCTACAGCGCCAAGCTCGTCTCCGGTCTGGGTGCGGGCATGGGTGCCGTGGTCGTCGGCGCGTGGGGGCACTCCGGTGCCTTCATCCTGGCCGGTTCCATCTCGTTGTTCGCCGGATTCATGGCCCTGTTCCTGTCCCCGCCGGGCCGCGACAAGGACAAGCGCATCGTGCCCAATCCACAGCCGCTCGGCGACGAGACGGGGTGACATGACGGCAGGTCCTCCTGAGAAGGCCCTCCCCGCGGTGGGGAGGGCCTTCTCATGCCGGTACGGCCGTCAGCAGTCCTCGCGCAGCGAGTGCAGGTGCTCGCTGGACCGCCGGGCGAAGGTGAAGGACTCGGCCGGGTTGTCGTGCTCTGCCTGCCAGTGATGGGCGAGCCGTTGGCCGCGCAGCCGGGTCACCCCGGAGATGAACCGCTGGTAGTCGATGTCGCCGTCGCCGACGTCGACCATGCGGTAGCCGTAGGTGTTCGCCGGGTCGCTGACTCCGTCCTTCACATGGAACAGCGGGTAGCGGTGCGGCTGCTTGAGGACGTAGTCGAGCGGGTCGAAGGGCGCGGGTGTGCCGTCGGGCCGCTTGGAGAAGCGGAACTGGCCCGAGTACGCCCAGTAGATGTCCATCTCCAGGTACACGAGATCGGGGTCGGTCTCGGCGAGCAGGACGTCGTAGAGGCGGACCCTGGGGTTGTCGGTGGCGAAGGAGAACTCCTCGGAGTGGTTGTGCTGGTAGAACTTCATGCCGCGCGCCCGGGCCGCCGCGCCGTAGGTGTTGAAGTCCTCGGCGGCGCGCTTCCAGGCGTCGACGGTCGAGCCGTAGCGGAACGGGTTCGAGGCGGTGCCGATGTGCTTGAGGCCGAGGGCCTGGGCGTCGTCGAGGACCTTGGTGAGGTTCTGGGCGAAGGTGTAGGCGTTCGGGTCGTCGGAGTAGTAGCCGACGTGGCTGCCGATGGGGTTCAGGCCGTGGTTCCGGGCCAGCCGCTTGAGCTGGGCGAGGGTGATCGGGCCCGCCGAGCCCTGGCTGTAACCGGCGAACTCGACCTCGTCGTAGCCGTACTTCTCCAGTTCGGCGAAGACGGCGGCGAAGCCCAGGGTGGAGACCTTGTCGCGCAGGCTGTAGAGCTGGATGCCGAGCCGGCCGGGCGGCAGGACGGGACGGCCGCGGCCCGCCGCAGAAGGGGCGGCGCCGGTGGCGGCCGTGGCGGGGGCCGCGGCGCCCAGCAGGGCGGCGGCGGTGGCGCCCGCGGCGACGCCGAGCATGCCGCGCCGGCTGAGGCGGTGGGTGAGGTCGGGATCGGTCCGGTGAGTGCGGCTCATGCGGGAACTCCTCGTGATCACAGGCCGTTGTCAGTGGTGAGTGCTTCACTTGGGACCAGTCGGACCTGAGGGGTTCATCCCTCAGGTGAGACCGGCGAGTCGGAGCAGCAGTGACTTCACATCGGTGGCCGCGAGGCGGTCGCCGACAGCTCGGGGGGTGGAGCAGATGAGGAGCGGACCGTCGTCGTCGCTCGCCGGAAGGCGGCCGTGGCTGCCGCGAATAGGCGAGGGATCCAGCGGCACGACCGCCATGCGGCAACGCATGCCGAGCTTCTTGCGCGCCAGCGCGGTCGCCGTCTTGACCTTGACGTAGGGGTCGAGCGGGTCCATGAACAGTTCGACCGGGTCGTAGCCGGGTTTGCGGTGGATCTCGACCAGTCGCGCGAAGTCGGGCGCGCGGGTGTCGTCGAGCCAGTAGTCGTACGTGAACCAGGCATCCGGTTCCGCGACCGCGACGAGTTCGCCGGAGCGTGGATGGTCGAGATGGTGTGCCTTCTTGCCCTCGTCGTCGAGGAGTTGACCGAGTCCGGGCAGTCCGTCCAGCGCTGCGCGGGTGGCGTCGAGGTCTTCCGGGCGGCGGACGTAGACGTGCGCGATCTGGTGGTCGGCGACGGCGAAGGCGCGGGAGGTCATCGGGTCGAGGTATTCCATGCCGTCCTGGGTGTGGACTTCGAGGAGTCCGGCCCGGCGCAGGGCGCGGTTGATGTCGACGGGGCGGCTGACGCGGGTGATGCCGTACTCGGACAGGGCGACGACGGTACGGCCTTCCGCGCGGGCGTCGTCCAGGAGCGGGGTCAGGGCCGTGTCCAGGTCGGCGGCCGCTCGCAGGGAGCGCGGGTCGTCGGGGCCGAAGACACCGACCTCACCGTCACCCCCCGCCCGGTCTACTACGCCGACGGCCGCAAGGAACCCGACTGCTACACCCGGCCCCCAGCCCTCCACGACGAACTCACCGAGAAGTTCGGCACCTTCCCCCTCTTCCACTTCTGGGGACCCGGCGCCGACCTCGTCTCCAGCCAGTGGATCATCGACGCGACCCGCCACATCATCCGGACCCGGCACCCGGATCTGACCCTGTGCTACCTCCCTCACCTCGACTACGACCTCCAGCGCCCAGAGCAGGACGTCGCCGAGTTCGCGGAAGTACCAGCCGTTGCCGACGATCCCGTGCTCGGAAGGGTGGGCACCGGTGAGGAAAGTGGACTGGGCGGCGCAGGTGACGGCGGGCAGGACGGTGCCGAGCGCGGCACGGGAGCCGGACTGGGCGAGCCGCTTGAGGTGGGGCATGTGGTCGAGGGGACGGGGGGTGAGGCCGACGACGTCGAGCACGAGGAGCGGGGTGGGGCCGGTGCCCGGCGCGGTCCGTGGGGTGCTCGTGCTCATGGGAGCTCCTTGAGGCCGAGGTCCGTCAGCAGGTCCCGGGCCAGGGTGAGTTCGGCGGCGATGCCGTCGGCGAGCTGGGCCCGGGTGGCGGGGCGCAGGGCGCGTGGGAGGGCCTGCCAGGTGTAGGTCTCGACCTCCAGATGGCGGGCGAGCGGGTGCGGGCCGCCGACCAGCCGGGCGAGGGCGGCCTTCAGGACGGGAAGCGTGGAGGTGAGGGGCGCGGCGGGGGCCGCGTGCAGCGGGACGTGGAAGTGGGCACGCCAGGGCGCCCCGTCGGGGATCGCCCGGCCGCCGAGGGCCTCGCCGAGGTCGTCGGTGCCGCGCAGCCCGGCGGCGGTGCGGGTGCGGGTCTGGTGCAGGAAGCGGGGCTCGTCGAAGGCGGCGAGGGCGTCGCGGACCTCGGGGAGGTGGGGGTGCTCGGCGTGCAGGGCCGCCGAGAGCTGAGACTTCACGACAGGCACCCCGGACGCGACGAGGGCGTCCAGGGCGGTGTGCGGGTCTTCGAAGGAGGTGGCGAGGTGGCAGGTGTCGACGCAGATGCCGATGCGGGGGTGGTCGATCGCGGTGAGCGGGGCGATGGCGTCACCGGTGGTCTCGATGACGCAGCCGGGTTCCGGTTCCAGGCCGATGCGCAGGGAGCGGCCGGTGAGTTCCGCCAGCGCGTCGAGCCGTTCGCCGAGGGTGCGCAGCGCGTCGTGGGCCGTGTCGGTGGGCCGGGTGCGCCAGGCGAACGGGAGGGTGGAGATGCTGCCCTCGTCGACGTCGTCGGGGAGCAGCCGGGTGAGGACGCGGGCCAGGGCGGTGGTGTGGTCGAGGCGTTCGGGGTCGGTCCAGTCGGGCCGGTAGACGCGGTACTTGACCTCTTCGGCGCCGAACCCCTCATAGGGGAAGCCGTTGAGGGTGACGACCTCGAGGCCTCGGCGGTCCAGCTCGCAGCGCAGGCCGCGCAGCGCGGACGGGTCGGTGACCAGGGCGTGAGCGGCGTCACGGGCGAGCCACAGGCCGATGCCGAGGCGGTCGCGGCCGAGCCGGCGGCGGACGGGTTCGCAGTGGTCCCGGAGCTGGGCGAGGACGCCGTCGAGGGTCTCGGCGGGGTGGACGTTGGTGCAGTAGGCGAGGTGGACGGTGGAGCCGTCGGGGTGGCGGAAACGCATGGGTCACGCCCCGCCGCGGAGGATCGAGTTGCCCTCGTGGGTGGCGTCGGTGGCCGTGACGTCCAGGTTCAGCCGGCCGCTGAGCCCGTAGAAGGCGACGGGGTTGCGCCACAGGACCCGGTCGACCTCGTCCTCGGTGAAGCCCTCGGCCAGCATCAGGTCGCCGACCCCGCGGGTCTTGAGGGGGTCGCTGCGGCCCCAGTCCGCGGCGGAGTTCACCAGTACCTGTTCGGGGCCGTAGGCACGGAGGACGGCGACCATCCGTTCCTCGTCCATCTTGGTGTCGGGATAGACGGAGAAGCCGAGCCAGCAGCCGCTGTCCTTGGCCTCCTTGACGGTGGTCTCGTTCAGGTGGTCGACCAGGACGCGGTCCGGGGGCAGTGCGGACTCCCGGACGACGTCGAGGGTGCGGCGCAGTCCGGCCGCCTTGTCGCGGTGCGGGGTGTGCACGAGGGCGGGCAGGTCGTGATCGGCGGCGAGCTGGAGCTGGGCGGCGAGGGCGGTGTCCTCGGCGGGGGTCATCGAGTCGTAGCCGATCTCGCCGACGGCCACGACCTGGTCCTTGACGAGATAGCGGGGCAGTTCGTCGAGGACGGGCACGCAGCGGGGGTCGTTCGCCTCCTTGGGGTTGAGGGCGAGCGTGCAGTGGTGGGCGATGCCGTACTGGGCGGCGCGGAAGGGTTCCCAGCCGAGGAGGGAGTCGAAGTAGTCGAGAAAGGCGGCCGGGGAGGTGCGGGGCTGACCCAGCCAGAAGGAGGGTTCGACGACGGCACGGACGCCCGCGGCGTGCATGGCCTCGTAGTCGTCGGTGGTCCTGGACGTCATATGGATGTGGGGGTCGAAGATGCGCATCAGGACTCCTTGCCGTGGGGGTGGGCGCCGTGGGGGTGGGCGCCGTGGGGGTGGGCCGAGCCGTGCGGTGAGGGTGCGGGGCCGGACTCGGCCAGGGCCAGGAGGCGGTACAGGTCCTCGGGCACGGGGCGGCCGGCGGCGGTGCGTTCGGCGGCGTAGTCCGCGAGCATGCGGGCGAGTTCGGCGTCGGCGCGGGCGCGGCGCTCCAGGTCGGCCACCGCGCTGACGGACACGCCGGTGAACAGACACTTCAGCACGGCGTGCCGCCACTGGTGGGCGTCGAGGTGCCGGGCGGCGTACGGGCCGACGGCGGCGGCGAGGAGCCCGGTGTCGTTGGTGCGCAGGGCGTCCTCGATCAGCGGGAGGGCGTCCGGGCCCGGCACGAGGTGGGGCAGGGCGTGCAGCACGGCGCGGCGCTCGGCACCGGTGCCCTGGTAGTAGACGCGGGTGAGGGCGGCGGCGTCGGCCCGGACCGTGTGCAGGATGAGGACGCGGACGGCGTCGGCGTACGCGGAGCCGCAACGCCGCCCGGCCTCGGCCAGGCGCAACTCCCATACGGAGATGGGCCCGTGGGCGCCGGGATGGGCAGCGGCCTCGTCGAGAGCCTGATCCAGCCAGGCACGAGCAGCTCCGCCGAGGTGGGTGGAGAGGTGGGCGTGGAGGGTGGGGGGTGGGGGGAGGGGGAGGGGGGCAGGCCCCTCGGTGGGGTGACCATCGGTGGTGGGCTGGCCGCCCTCGGCGGGTTGGCCGCCCTCGGCGGGCTGGCCCCCGTCGGGGGAGTGAGCACCGGCGGTGGAGTGACCCCCGTCGGTAGGTTGGCCCCGGTCAGTGGGGGGACCCCCGTCGGTGGGCTGGCTCCCCTCGGCGGGGTGAGCACCGTCGGTGGGGTCGCCCCCGTTGGTGGGACCGGGACCGTCGGTGCGGCCAACCCCGGTGGCGCGGCGAGCATCGTCCGTGGGCCGGGGGCCCTGGGTGGCCTGGTTGCCCGTTGTCGGGGTGTCCGTCGTGGGGCGGGGGTGGGTCATGGGGTGCTCCCTTCGGGGGTGGCGGAGGGATCGCCGGGGTGGGGGGACTCGGTCACTGCGGGGACTGTGGGGGCTGCCTCAAGGGGGAACGGGAGGCAAAGTTCGCCGGCGTGGGAATGGCGGGGCGCTTCCACGCCGGTCAGGCCCTGGTGACCGGTACCGGAGGAGGCCGCGAGGACGGGCGGGAAGTCCCGCGCCCCTCTCACCGCTTCTGCCCCGCCCCCAGGCGTCCCGCGAACCCGACCAGTTCCGTGTACTGCTCCGCCAGAGCCGCGGGGCCCTCCCCCAGTGGGTCCTTGAAGAAGAAGCCGAGTTCCGTGAGCGGGCCGGACAGGCCGGTCTCGTGGGCCCGGGCCGTCAGGCGGGCCAGGTCCAGGACCAGGGGGGCGGCCAGCGCGGAGTCGCAGCCCTGCCAGATCGTCTGGAGGATCATCCGCGTGCCGAGGAAGCCGTCGAAGGCCACGTGGTCCCAGGCGGTCTTCCAGTCGCCGAGGGCGGGGACGTCGTCGATGTGGACCTGGCCCTCGGGAGGGGTGGCGAGGGTGTCGGCCAGGACGCGCTCCTTGCCCGCGTTCTTCGCCGCGGCCGCGGCCGGGTCGGCCAGCGCCGCTCCGTCGCCGCCGCCCAGCAGGTTGGTGCCGGACCAGGCGCGTACGGCGAGGGCGCGTTGGGTGAACATTGGGGCCAGTGCCGCCCGGAGCAGGGTCTGGCCGGTCTTGCCGTCCCGCCCGGCGTACGGGAGCCCGGACTCGGCGGCGGTGGTGGCGAGGGCGGGGTGGTGCAGGCCCGTGGACGGGGTGAAGTTGACGTAGGGACAGCCGGCGCGCAGGGCCGCCGCCGCGTACAGGGCACTGGGCGGGAGGTCCCGGTCCGTCGGTGCGGGTTCGGTGGAGGCCACGTTCACCACGACCGCGCGGGACAGACCGAGCCGTCGTACGAAGTCCTGGATGTCGGCGGCGAAGGCGGTGATCAGCGCGTCCGGGTCCCGGGTGTCGCCGGGGAGGGGGCCGCCGGGCCTGATCTCCCTTTCCGCGGCGGCGAGTTCGGAGGATACGGCGGTCGGGAGGCCGGGCGGGAGCACGCCCCCCGCCGCCAGCTCCTCCGCGCGCTTGGGCAGCGGGCAGTCCACGGTGTCGTGGCCGCCGAAGACGAGGGAGGGCAGCGGGGGCAGCCCCGAGGAGGCGAAGGGCGGGGTTGCCGTGACCATGCCCGTCGGCGGACGCAGCCCCGCGGAGACCGCGGCACAGCCCGCGACCACCGTGGTGGCGACGGAGCCACGCGCTCCGATCAGCCACACTCCGACTCGGGATCCAGAACGGGACACGGTCATGGGCAGCCTCCTTGTCGTGAGCGGAACCCCGGTGCTCCCCCGGAGGGGGTGGAAGACGGTGGGCGGGGGTCCGGCGTCCCTCGCCCACCGTCGCTCAGTGGCCCTGGACGGGCAGTTCCTCGATCCGGACGTGCCGCCACAGGCAGAGGCGCTCGCCCCGCACCCGGATCGACACGCAACCGAGGAGCGGGCTCGTACCCGTGACGACCGTCGCGGGTCGGGCCGTTGATCGCATCGCGTGCTCCCCTCCCCTCCTCGGCCGGTGATGACAGTGGTGTCGGCGTCAGTTGCCGAAGGCGGCGTCGAAGGAGGCCGACGGGGGGTCGAAGTCGTAGGCCTTCAGGCGGGCCAGTGCCTCCGGGGCGCCCTGGAGGCGGTCCATGCCCGCGTCCTCCCACTCCACCGAGATCGGCCCCTGGTAGTCGATGGAGCGCAGCATCCGGAAGACGTCCTCCCAGGGGACGTCGCCGTGGCCGGCGGAGACGAAGTCCCAGCCGCGGCGCGGGTCGCCCCAGGGCAGGTGGGAGCCCAGGCGGCCATTGCGGCCGTCGAGGCGCTTGCGGGCCTCCTTGCAGTCGACGTGGTAGATCCGGTCCCGGAAGTCGTAGAGGAAACCGACCGGGTCCAGGTCCTGCCACACGAAGTGCGAGGGGTCGAAGTTCAGGCCGAAGGCCGGGCGGTGCCCGACCGCCTTCAAGGCGCGCTGGGTGGTCCAGTAGTCGTAGGCGATCTCGCTGGGGTGGACCTCGTGGGCGAAGCGGACGCCTTCGGCGTCGAAGACGTCCAGGATCGGGTTCCAGCGCTGCGCGAAGTCCTCGTAACCGCGCTCGATCATCGACTCGGGCGCGGGCGGGAACATCGCCACCAGATGCCAGATCGCCGAACCGGTGAAGCCGATGACGGTGTCCACACCGAAAGCGGCCGCGGCCCTGGCGGTGTCCTTCATCCGCTCCGCCGCCCGCTGCCGCACCCCTTCCGGCTCACCGTCGCCCCACACCGCGCCGGGCAGGATCGCCTGATGGCGCTCGTCGATGATGGCGTCGCAGACCGCCTGCCCGGTCAGGTGGTTGGAGATCGCCCAGCACTTCAGGCCGTACTTCTCCAGCAGCTGATGCCGCGCATCGAGATACGAGGGATCGGACAGGGCCTTGTCGACCTCGAAGTGATCGCCCCAGCAGGCGAGTTCGAGACCGTCGTAACCGAAGTCGCGGGCCAGACGGCAGACCTCCTCCAGCGGAAGATCGGCCCACTGACCGGTGAAGAGCGTGAAGGTGCGCGGCATGACCAGGGCCTCCTCAGACCGCTATGGGGGTGTAGACGGAGTTCTTCTCGGCGCTCTCCTCCACCGCCGCGAGGACGCGCTGCACCTGGAGCCCGTCGGCGAAGGAGGGGTCGGGCTGCCGGCCCTCGGCGATGGCGTGGACGAGGTCGCGGGCCTGGTGGACGAAGGTGTGCTCGTAGCCGAGGCCGTGGCCCGGCGGCCACCAGGCGTCCAGGTAGGGGTGTTCGGGCTCGGTGACGAGGATGCGGCGGAAGCCGCCCTGGGCCGCGGGCTCCGTGCCGTCGTGGTAGGAGAGTTCGTTGAGCCGTTCCAGGTCGAAGGCCAACGAGCCGTTCTCGCCGTTGAGTTCGAGGCGCAGGGCGTTCTTGCGCCCGGTGGCGTAGCGGGTCGCCTCGAAGGAGGCGACGGCGCCGGAGGTGAAGCGGGCGGTGAACAGGGCCGCGTCGTCCACGGTGACCTGGCCGGTGTCCCCGTCGGCCGAGACGGCGGACAGCCCCTGCACGGCACCGCCCGGCAGTGGCCGTTCACGTACGAAGGTCTCGGTGAGGGCGGAAACCCCGGCCAGCTGCTCCCCCGCCACGTACTGCGCGAGGTCCACGATGTGCGACCCGAGGTCGCCGAGCGAGCCCGAACCCGCGTACTCCCTGCGCAGCCGCCAGGTCAGCGGGAAGCCGGCGTCCACCAGCCAGTCCTGGAGGTACGTCACCCGCACATGCCGCAGCCTGCCGATCCGCCCCTCGGCGACCATCCGCCGGGCGAGGGCGGTCGCGGGCACCCGGCGGTAGTTGAACCCGACCATCGCCAAGTGACCGCGTGCGAAAGCCTCTTCGGAGGCGCGGGCCATCACCGAGGCCTCCTCGACCGTGTTGGCCAGAGGCTTCTCGCACAGGACGTGCTTGCCCGCGGCGAGGGCGGCGACGGCGATCTCGGCGTGGCTGTCGCCGGGGGTGCAGATGTCGACGAGGTCGACATCGTCCCGGGCGATCAGCGCACGCCAGTCGGTCTCGGCCGCCGCCCATCCGTGCCGGTCGGCCGCCGCGCGCACCGCCGCCGCGTCCCGTCCGCAGATCGCGGCCAGCACGGGCCGCCGGGGCAGGTCGAAGACGCGCCCCGCGGTGCGCCACCCCTGGGAGTGGGCGGCGCCCATGAAGGCGTAGCCGACCATGCCGATCCGAAGCGGCGGCTTCTCCACCCCAGGATTCGCCCCAGGATCCACCTCAGGGTTCACCCCAGGGTCCACCTCCGGATTCACCTCCGGATCCACCTCAGGCCCTTCTGACATGCGAGTGTCCTCCTCGAACTCGTGGGAGTGGCGTCCGGCGCACGGCACGGCCTACTTGAAGCCGGTGGGCATGTACTGGTCGACGTTGTCCTTGTCGACGACGGCCGAGTACAGGGTCAGCGAGGCCGGGATCTCGAACTCGGCGAGACCGCCGACTCCCTTGCCCTGGCCGAGCGCGCGGGCCAGGTCGATCGCGGAGGCGGCCATCGTCGGCGGGTAGAGGACCGTCGCCTTGAGGACGCCGTCGTCCTGCTTGATGGCCTGGAACGCGGAGAGCGCGCCCGCGCCGCCGACCATCAGGAAGTCGTCGCGTCCGGCCTGCTCGATGGCGCGCAGCGCGCCCACGCCCTGGTCGTCGTCGTGGTTCCACAGCGCGTCGAAATTCGACTGGGCCTGCAGCAGCTGGGCCATCTTGGCCTGCCCCGACTCGACCGTGAACTCGGCGGCCTGGCGGGCCACTTTCTTGATGTTGGGGTAGTTCTTCAGGGCGTCGTCGAAGCCCTTGGTGCGCTGCTGGGTGAGCTCCAGGTTGTCCAGGCCCGCCAGTTCGATCACCCGCGCCCCGGACTTGCCCTTGAGCTTCTCCCCGATGTAGTGGCCGGCGTTGAGGCCCATGCCGTAGTTGTCGCCGCCGATCCAGCAGCGGTACGCCTGCGGGGAGTTGAAGATGCGGTCGAGGTTGACGACGGGGATGCCCGCCCGCATCGCCTTCAGGCCGACCTGGGTGAGGGCCTTGCCGTCGGCCGGCAGAATCACCAGGACGTCGACCTTCTTGTTGATCAGCGTCTCGATCTGGCCGATCTGCTGGGCGGTGTCGTTGGAGCCCTCGGTGATCTCCAGGGTGACGTCGGAGTACTTCTTCGCCCGGTTCTTGGCGTTGTCGTTGATGGCGTTGAGCCAGCCGTGGTCGGCCTGGGGGCCGGCGAAGCCGATGGTGACGGGCTTGCCGGGCTTGTCGTCGGCGGCCGGCTGGTCGTTGGCGGCCGGTTCGTCGTCGGACTCGTTGCTGGTGCAGCCCGCGAGCAGGGCACCCGCTCCGACGGCGGCGGTCCCGAAGAGCAGTCCTCTACGGCTGGTGAACTCTGGCATGGCGGTGAACCCTTTCCTCAGGTCGTGCTCGCGGTACGGCGCTGGACCAGCACGGCGGCGACGATGATCGCGCCCTTGGCGATCTGCTGGACGTCGCTCTGCAGGTTGTTCAGGGCGAAGATGTTGGTGATCGTGGTGAAGATCAGGACGCCGAGCACGGAGCCGGTGATGGTGCCGCGGCCGCCGCTGAGCAGCGTGCCGCCGATGATCGCGGCGGCGATGGCGTCGAGTTCGTAGAGGTTGCCGTTGGTGTTCTGACCCGATCCGGACAGGATGATCAGCAGGAAGGCGGCGATGCCGCAGCACAGGCCGGACAGCAGATAGAGGTAGAGGCGCTGGCGGCGGACATCGATGCCGGCGAGCCGGGCGGCCTCGGAGTTGCCGCCGACGGCGACCGTGCGGCGGCCGAAGGTGGTGCGGTTCAGGATCAGCCAGCCGATGACGGTGACGACGGCGAAGACCATGACGAGCGGCGGGATGCCGAGGACGTAGGCGTCGCGTTCGCCGAGGTCGAGGATGCTGGGGATGGTGACGATCTGGGTCTTGCCGTCGGTGATCTGCAGGGCGAGGCCGCGCGCCGAGGCGAGCATGGCGAGCGTCGCGATGAACGGCACCATCCCGCCGTACGCGATGAGCAGGCCGTTGACCAGGCCGCAGCCGACGCCGACCAGGACCGAGGTGAACAGGACGCCGCCGAAGCCGTAGTCCTGCGTCGCCACCGTGGTCGCCCATACCGAGGCCAGGGCGACGATCGCGCCGACCGACAGGTCGATGCCGCCGGAGGTGATGACGAAGGTCATGCCGACGGTGACGACACCGATGACGGAGGCCTGGGTGAGGACGAGTTGGAGGTTGCGGGTGTCGAGGAACTCGTCCGGCTTGGTGATGCCGCCGATGACGACGAGCGCGGCGAGCACCCCGAGCAGGGAGAGGGTGCGGACGTCGGCGCGGGCCATCATGCCCCGCCAGGCGGGGGGTTCGGCCGCGGGTGCGGTCTTGCCGGTGCTGTCCCTCGGTGGGGACGCGTGCTGCGTCATGACGCCGGGCTTCCTTCCATGACGAGGTCGAGGACACGGTGTTCGTCCAGGTCGCGGGCGGACGCGGTGTGCACGACGCGCCCTTCGCGCAGGACCAGGACACGGTCGGCGAGGCCCAGCACCTCGGGCACCTCGCTGGAGACGAGCAGCACGGCGAGTCCTTCGTCGGCGAGGCGCCGGACCACCGCGTAGAGCTCGGCGCGGGCGCCGACGTCGACGCCGCGGGTGGGTTCGTCCAGGAGCAGCACCCGGCAGCCGCGCAGCAGCCAGCGGGCGAGGACGGCCTTTTGCTGGTTGCCGCCGGACAGGGTGCGTACGGGCACGGCGGGGTTGTCGGGCCGCAGTGACAGCTCGCGCGTGGCGGCCCGCGCGGCGCCCAGTTCGGCGCCCCGGTCGATCCAGCCGGCGCGCGCGAAGCGGGACATGGAGGAGACCGAGACATTGCGGGTGACGGACTCCAGCATCAGCAGGGCCTGCGCCTTGCGTTCCTCGGGGGCGAGCCCGAGTCCGGCCCGGACGGCGGCACGCACGCTGCCCGGCCGCAACGCCCGCCCGTCCACGAGGACTTGCCCGGCCGAGGGCTTGCGCGCCCCGTAGATCGTCTCCAGGATCTCGGATCGGCCCGAGCCGACGAGTCCGGCGAGCCCGACGATCTCCCCGGGCCGCACCTCCAGGTCCAGTGGCGCGAACTCGCCCTCGCGGGCCAGCCCTTGGACCTGGAGCACGGGCGGGCCGGCCGCCACGCCCACGGGCCGGTCGGGGAAGACGTACTCGACGTTGCGGCCCGTCATCAGCGCCACGACATCCCGGGTGGGCGTCGACTTCGCCGGCAGCCCCACCGCGACGGCCCGGCCGTCCTTGAGCACGGTCACCCGGTCGCCGATGCGCCGGATCTCCTCCAGCCGGTGCGAGATGTAGACGACGGCGACCCCGTCGGCGGTCAGGTCGCCGACGATCCGGAAGAGGTTGTCGACCTCGTCGGGGTCCAGGGCGGCGGACGGCTCGTCCATCACGATCAGCCGTACGTCGTGGGAGAGCGCCCGCGCCATGGAGACGATCTGCTGCTGGGCCGCGGACAACTCCCCGACCAGCCGCCCCGGTTCGATCTCCGGGTGCCCGAGCCGCTGGAGCATCTGCGCGGTCCGCGTGCGGGCGGTCCCGCGGCGTACGACGAAACCGGCGGCCGTCGGTTCGTGGCCGAGGTACACGTTCTCGGCCACCGACAGGTGCTCCACCAGGTCGAGTTCCTGGTAGATGGTGGCGATGCCCAGGCGCATGGCGGCGATCGGGGAGCGCAGGGTGACGTCCTCGCCGCGCCAGCGGATGGTGCCGGTGTCGGGCTGGTGGGCGCCGGCCAGGACCTTGATCAGGGTGGACTTCCCGGCCCCGTTCTGGCCGAGCAGACAGTGCACCTCGCCGGCCTGGACGTCGAGGTCGACTCCGTCGAGGGCCCGGACACCGGGGAAGGACTTGGTGATGCCGGACATGCTGAGCAGCGGTGGTTCTGGTGCCATGGGCTCCCCTTGGCGGGCGTGCGGGCCGGTTCAGGGCAGGGCGAAGCAACGGGACGTGCCGGTGAGCGAGTGGGCCTACGCGGGTGAGAACAGGTGGTCGCTGATGAGCCGGGCCGCGCCGATGACTCCGGCGGTGGGGCCCAGCTCCCCCAGCACGATGGGCAGGTTGCCGGTCGCCAGCGGCAGCGACTGGCGGTAGACCTGGGTGCGGATCGCGGCGAGCAGGGTGTGGCCGAGGCCGGTCACCCCGCCGCCGATCACCACCAGGCCCGGGTTGAAGAAGCTGACCAGACCGGCGATGACCTGGCCGGTGCGGTTGCCGCCCTCGCGGATCAGGTCGAGGGCGGTGGCGTCGCCCGCGGCGGCCGCGGCGGCGACGTCGACGGCGCTGAGTCCGCCGCTGGCCTCCAGGCGTGCGGCGAGTTCGGCCGACCGCCCCTGCTGGGCCGCCTCCAGGGCGTCCCGGGCGAGGGCCGCCCCGCTGAAGTGGGCCTCCAGGCAGCCCCGGTTGCCGCAGGCGCAGGGCCTGCCGTCGGGCACCGCCTGGATGTGCCCGATGTCGCCGGCGCTGCCCGTCGTACCGCGGTGGACACCGCCGCCGACGACGATGCCGCAGCCGATGCCGGTGCCGATCTTGACGCAGAGGAAGTCGTTCACGGAGCGTGCGACGCCCGCGTGCTGCTCCCCCATCGCCATCAGGTTCACGTCGTTGTCGACCATGACCGGGCAGCCGAGCTCCTGGCTGAGCGCCTCCCTGACCGGGAAGCCGTCCCAGCCCGGCATGATCGGCGGCGCGACCGGGACACCCTCGGGGAAGCGGACCGGGCCCGGGACGCCGATGCCGGCGCCGTCGTACCCCTCCGCGAGACCGGTCGCCCGCAGCTTGGCGGCCATGGCGAGGGCCTGTTCGAAGACCGCGACCGGGCCTTCGCGCACGTCCATGGGGTGGTTGAGGTGGCCGAGGATCTCCAGCTCGGCGTTGGTGACGGCGACGTCGACCGAGGTCGCGCCGATGTCGACGCCGAGGAAGCGGAGCCCCGGGTTGAGCCGGATGTTGTGGGAGCGCCGGCCGCCGCGCGAGGCGGCGAGTCCGTCGGCCACGACCAGGCCCGTCTCCAGCAGCCGGTCCACCTCCACGGCCAGCTTGGACCGCGACAGGTCGATCTGATCACCCAGCTGCGCACGGGAGTTGGGCCCCCCGTCGCGCAACAGCTTCAGCAGCCGGGCCTGATGGGCGTTCGCGGGTCGCGCCGTCATACGTCTCACGTGCCCCTCCCCGCCTGTTTCGGCCACCGGTTGCCGGGCTTTCGAGGGGAACGTAGCAGCGGCTGCCGTGGCTGGGAAGAATCTGTGCACGAATTAGCGACGACTTCTGCCTCTGAGAGGACAAAGCCGAGTGGTGTCCACCTCGGCTCCGCGGCGCCGTCAGGACCGCTGGCGGGCGTGGTAAGAGGTGCGGGTGTGCTCGGTGTGTTCGCGCATGAGCGCGGTGGCGCGCTGCTGGTCGCGCTCGGAGATCGCCGCGATCAGCCCGCGGTGCTCGATCCAGGACTGCTGCCCGCGCTGCCGGGCCACCGGCGTGTAGTACCAGCGCACCCGGCGGTCGACCTGGGCGGCGAGTTCGGCGAGGACGGCGTTGCCCGCGAGTTCCATGACCTTGGCGTGGAAGCGGGCGTTGATGGCGACGGCACCGTCCACGTCGTCCGCCTCCACCGCACGCTCGCCCTCGGCGCACAGCTCCTCCAGGGCCGCGATCCCGGCGGCTCCGGCGTTGGCGGCGGCGAGCCGGGCCGCCTCGGCCTCCAGCAGGGTGCGCACGGTGAGGAGCTGGTCGGCCTCCTCCTCGGTGGGCTTGTGCACGAAGGCGCCCTGGGCGGGCCGCAGATCGACCCAGCCCTCGGTGTTCAGGCGTTGCAGCGCCTCGCGCACCGGCTGCCGGGACACCCCCAGATGACCGGCGAGTTCACTCTCGACCAGATGCTGGCCGGGGCGCAGGGCGCGGGTGGTGATCAGTTCGAGCAGGGCCTCGTAGACACGGTCCCGCAGCGGCCCGGGCCGTTCGAGCTTGGGCACCGCCCCCTGCGGAAGTCCTGTCGACAACATCGCGGTCCCCCTCCAGAGCCGTCGGACAGCACAGTATGGATTGTCTTTCGTCTACAGTCTACGGCGCTCCAGGGCCAGGGACAGGGGGAGTTGGCCTTGTCACACCGCGGGTAGGCCTGGGCACCCGGGCGGGAGCCGGCCGTGCCGGACCCGGCGTCACGGGCAGCGGACGACCTGACCGGCGTAGGAGAGGTTCCCGCCGAAGCCGAACAGCAGGACCGGGTCGCCGGTGGTGATCTCGCCGCGCTCGACCAGCTTGGAGAAGGCCAGCGGGATGCTCGCGGCGGAGGTGTTCCCGGAGTCGGAGACGTCCTTGGCCACCACGGCGTTCACCGCGCCGATCTTCTGCGCGAGGGGTTCGATGATCCGCAGGTTGGCCTGGTGCAGCACGACCGCGGCGAGGTCGGCGGGGGTGAGCCCGGACCGCTCGCAGGCCCGCCGGGCGACGGACGGCAGCTGGGTGGTGGCCCAGCGGTAGACGCTCTGGCCCTCCTGCGCGAACCGCGACGGTGTCCCCTCGATCCGTACGGCGTGCCCCATCTCGGGCACCGATCCCCACAGCACCGGTCCGATGCCGGGCTCCTCGGACGCCTCCACGACGGCGGCCCCCGCGCCGTCGCCGACGAGCACACAGGTCGTGCGGTCGGTCCAGTCGGTCACGTCGGACATCTTGTCGGCGCCGATCACCAGGGCCCGGGTGGCGGCGTCCGCGCGGACGGCGTGGTCGGCGGTGGCCAGGGCGTGGGTGAAACCGGCGCAGACGACGTTGACGTCCATGGCGGCGGGCGAGGGGATGCCGAGCCGGGCGGCGACGCGCGCGGCCATGTTCGGGGAGCGGTCGACGGCGGTGGAGGTGGCCACCAGCACCAGGTCGATGTCGGCCGGGGTGAGGCCCGCCGCCGCGAGCGCCTTCGCGGCGGCGTGCGCGGCCAGCTCGTCCACGGGTTCGTCGGGCCCGGCGATGTGGCGGGTGCGGATGCCCACCCGCGACGTGATCCACTCGTCGCTGGTGTCGACCATGCCGGCCAGGTCCTCGTTGGTGAGTACCCTGGCCGGCTGGTAATGGCCGAGCGCGGCGATGCGCGAGCCGTTCATCGGATGGTCCCCTCATTGCTCGGGTAGCGGGATCCACCAGTCTGATCAGTGACTCACCGGTACGGCGGCAGGTGAAGTCACAGGAATCGGGCGCCCGGGTTGTCGGCTTCGGTCAGCCCCTGGGACGCCGTGACAGCTACCCGGTGAACAGCTGCGTCGCCTTCCGGACGAGTTCGTAGAGCCCGTAGCAGAGCGGTGCCCCCACCCACAGCCAGGCGAAGGCGATCAGTGCGCGCCGGTCAGGCGGACTCTGGCTGCTGTCGTGCGGCATCGGCGGCCTCCTGCCGGGGTGCGGGGATGTGGTGGCGGGGATGGACGGGCCGGACCAGTTCATTGGCGACGAGGCCGACGACCAGCAGGCCGATCATGATGACGAAGGACAGGCCGTACAGCGAGGCACCGGTTCGGCCCGCCGCCTCCTGGCGGTCGGCGATCCAGTTCACGATCAGCGGTCCGAGGACGCCGGCGGTGGACCAGGCGGTGAGCAGCCGGCCGTGGATCGCGCCGACCTGGTGGGTGCCGAAGAGGTCCTTCAGATAGGCGGGGATCGTCGCGAAGCCGCCGCCGTAGAAGGAGAGGATCACCAGGGCGCACAGGATGAACAGCGGCTTCGAGGAGTCGCCGAACAGGGCGATGGCGGCGTACATCAGCGCGCCGGCGCCCAGGTAGAGGCGGTAGATGTTCTTCCGCCCGATCAGGTCGGAGGTGGAGGACCAGCCGATGCGGCCGGCCATGTTGGCGGCCGACAGCAGGGCGACGAAACCGGCCGCGGCGGTCGCTGACACCGTTGTCGAGGTGTCCGCGAAGAAGTCGGTGATCATCGGTGCGGCCTTCTCCAGGATGCCGATGCCCGCGGTCACGTTCATGCAGAGCACGACCCACAGGCACCAGAACTGGGGGGTGCGGACGGCCTGGTTCGCGGTCACCTGCGGGCCGGCGGGGGTGACCGTCTCGGTGCCCCGCCTCCCGGGTTCGGTGCGCGGCACCCTGACCAGGAGGACACCCAGCGACATGAACACCGCGTACGACAGGCCGTGCACCAGGAAGGCGAGGGCGATCCCGGAGGAGTCGCTGCCGAAGGACTCCAGCATCTGCGCGGACCACGGGGAGGCGATCAGCGCGCCGCCGCCGAAGCCCATGATGGCGATGCCGGTGGCCATGCCGGGCCGGTCCGGGAACCACTTGATCAGCGTGGAGACGGGTGAGATGTAGCCGATGCCGAGGCCGATCCCGCCGACGAAGCCGTAGCCGAGGACGATCAGCCAGTACTGCTCGGTGGCCGCGCCGAGCGCGGAGAGCAGGAAGCCGGACGAGAAGCAGCACAGGGCGACGGTCATCGCCCAGCGCGGGCCGTTGCGTTCGACGAGCGTGCCGCCGAACGCGGCGGACAGGCCCAGCATGACGATGCCCAGCTGGAAGGGGAGGGCGCTCTGCGTGCCGCTGAGGCCGAGCGCGGATTCCAGGGGCGGTTTGAACACGGACCAGGCGTAGGCCTGGCCGATGGAGAGGTGGACCGAGAGAGCGGCGGGGGGAACCAGCCAGCGGCTCCAGCCCGGCGGCGCGACGGGGGGACTCATGATCCAGAACGGTAGGAACCGGCGGCGGAGTTGAGAAGCGACGCGTCGACCGTCTGCGGTGAGCGGTATTCCGGGCGCGACGAACGGTCGGAGCGACCGGTTTCCGGTTCGGCACCGACCCGTGCCCCCGAACCCACGCCCCGACCTTGCCCGCACCCTTGCCGCCCCAACAAGCATACTGTAGACAATATTTCGTCGACGGAGTGTCGGCACTTCTCGGCACTGTCCCCATCTCCGCGGTATCCCTCGACCGAACGGAGCTCCCCCGTATGAAAGTCGCAGTCCTCGGCGCCGGTGCGATCGGCGCCTATGTCGGTGCCGCGCTCCACCGCGCGGGCGCCGATGTGCATCTCGTCGCCCGTGGACCGCATCTGGCGGCCATGCGGCAGCACGGCGTGCGGGTGCTCAGCCCGCGCGGCGATTTCACCGCCCGTGCCCGGGCCACCGACGACCCCGCCGAGATCGGCCCGGTCGACTATGTGTTCCTGGGCCTGAAGGCCAACTCGTACGCGGCGTGCGGGCCGCTGATCGAGCCCCTGCTGCACGACGCGACCGCGGTGATCGCGGCCCAGAACGGCATCCCCTGGTGGTACTTCCACCGGCACGGCGGCCCCCACGACGGCCATCGCGTGGAGAGCGTCGACCCGGGCGGCACGGTCAGTGCGGTGCTCGCGCCCGAACGGGCCGTCGGCTGTGTCGTCTACGCGGCCACCGAACTCGAAGGCCCGGGCGTCGTACGGCACTTGGAAGGCACCCGGTTCTCCATCGGCGAGCCCGACCGGAGCATCTCCCCGCGCTGTCTGGCGTTCGGCGAGGCCATGCGGGCCGGCGGACTGAAGTGCCCGGTGGAGCCCGATCTGCGCAACGACATCTGGCTCAAGCTGCTCGGCAACATCTCCTTCAACCCGATCAGCGCGCTGGCCCGCGCCACCATGCGGCAGATGTGCCGGCACGGCGGCACCCGCAAGGTGATCGAGACCATGATGGCCGAGACGCTCGCCGTCGCCGAGGCCCTCGGCTGCGAGGTGGGCGTCTCCATCGAACGCCGGATGGCCGGCGCCGAGAAGGTCGGCGACCACCGCACCTCCACGCTCCAGGACCTGGAGCGCGGCAAGCCGCTCGAACTCGACGTGCTCCTCGCGGCGGTCGTCGAGCTGGCGGAGATCACCGGCGTTCCGGTGCCCACCCTGCGCACCGTGCACGCCATCTCGGACCTGCTCGCATTGAGGAGCGCCGCATGAGGAAACGGCAACCGAAGACCTACACCCGGCTCACCCACCCGCTCGTCCGGGACTCCCGCGACGAGCCCCTGCGGCAGGCGAGTTGGGAGGAGGCCCTGGAGCGTGCGGCGGCGGGCATCGGGCGCAACCGCGGCACGTTCGGCATGTTCTCCTGCGCCCGCGCCACCAACGAGATGAACTACGTGGCCCAGAAGTTCGCCCGGGTCGTCATGGGCACCAACAACGTCGACTCCTGCAACCGCACCTGTCACGCCCCGAGCGTGGCGGGCCTGTCGGCGGCCTTCGGCTCCGGCGGCGGGACCTCCTCCTACGAGGAGATCGAGCACACCGACGTCATCGTGATGTGGGGCTCCAACGCCCGCTTCGCGCACCCGATCTTCTTCCAGCACGTGCTCAAGGGCATCAGGAACGGCGCCCGGATGTACGCCGTCGACCCGCGCCGCACCTCCACCGCCGAGTGGGCGGAGAGCTGGATGGGGCTGAACGTCGGCACCGACATCCCGCTCGCCCACGCGGTCGGTCGCGAGATCATCCACGCGGGCCTCGCCAACGAGCCGTTCATCGAGCGGGCGACCATCGGCTTCGAGGAGTACCGGGCCCTCGTCGAGCCCTGGACGCTCTCGCTCGCCGAGAAGGTGACGGGCGTACCCGCCCAGGCCATCAAGGAGCTGGCGCACGCCTACGCCCGCGCCGAGCGCGCCCAGTTGTGCTGGACCCTCGGCATCACCGAGCACCACAACGGCACCGACAACGTCCGCGCGCTGATCAACCTGTCCCTGCTGACCGGCCATGTGGGCCGCTACGGCAGCGGGTTGCAGCCCTTGCGCGGCCAGAACAACGTCCAGGGCGGCGGCGACATGGGCGCCATCCCCAACCGGCTGCCCGGCTTCCAGGACATCCTCGACCCCGCCTCCCGGACGAGGTTCGAGTCGGCGTGGGACACCGTCATCCAGCCGCACCACGGACTGAACCTCACCGAGATGTTCGAGGCGATGGAGGAGGGCACGCTCAAGGCCGTCTACTGCATCGGCGAGAACCCGGCGCAGTCCGAGGCCGACAGCGACCAGGCCGTACGGCGCCTGCGCCAACTGGACTTCCTGGTCGTCCAGGACATCTTCCTGACCAAGACGGCCGAGCTCGCGGACGTCGTGCTGCCCGCGACCGCCGGATGGGCCGAGACCGACGGCACCACCACCAACAGCGAGCGGCGGGTCCAGCGGGTGCGCCCGGCGCTCACCCCGCCCGGCGAGGCGCGCGACGACATCGACATCATCTGCGAACTGGCCGCACGGCTCGGCCACGCGTGGAAGTACGCCGACGCCGAAACCGTCTGGAACGAGCTCAGGTCCCTCTCCCCGGACCACTACGGGATGACGTACGCACGCCTGGCGGAGCAGCAGGGCATCCAGTGGCCGTGCCCCAGCACCGAGGAAGTCGAACCGCCCTACCTGCACGGCAGGTTGTGGCACGCGGACCGCGCCCGCAGGGGCCGCCCGGCGCCCTTCGGGCTGGTCCAGCACGATCCGCCGGTCGACCTCACCGACGAGCGGTACCCGATCCGGCTCACCACCGGACGGCGCCTGGACTCCTACAACACCGGCGTGCAGAGCGGCAGTTTCGCCTCCCCCATGCGGCGCGGCGAGTACGTCGAGCTGTGCCCGGAGGACGCCGAGCGCTACGGCGTCGTGGTGGGCGAGGAGGTCCGGGTGACCTCACGCCGGGGAGCCGTGGTCGCACCGGTGTGGATCGACACCGCGCTCCGCCCCGGTCTCGCCTTCATGACCATGCACTTTCCCGACGAGGTGGACACCAACCAGCTGACGATCGAGGCCAACTGCCCGATCGCGGGGACGGCGGAGTTCAAGGCATCGGCGATCCGGATCGACAAGCTCCCCGTCGCGACCATCGTGAGGTGACGCAAGTGGACCTGCACTTCGGCGACAGCAAACCGACGGACGACGAACGGGCCGCCGTCGACGCCCTGCTGGGCCCGCCCGAGTCCTCCTGGGAGGGCGCCGACCGCTCCGACGCGGACCTCAGGTGGGCGCGCGGCGGACGCGCGGCCCGCGACCGCCGGGACCTGCTGCTGCCGGGGCTGCACGCCCTCAACGACCGGATCGGCTGGATCAGCGACGGCGCCCTGGACTACCTGTGCCGCCGCCTGACGGTGCCGCCCGCCGAGGCGTACGGCGTCGCCACCTTCTACGCCATGTTCTCGGTCAAGCCCCGCCCCGCGACCGTCCTGCACATCTGCACCGACCTGGCCTGCGCGGCGGCGGGCGCGGCCGGCCTGTGCGCCGGCGTCGAGAGCGGCCTCGGCCCCGGCGTCCACGTCGAACGCAGCCCCTGCCTGGGCCTGTGCGAGCGCGCTCCGGCGGCCCTGGCGATCCGGGCGGGGGACCCGGTGCGTACGGCCGTGTCGGCGCCGGCCACCGTGCCCGGCGCCGTGCTCGCCGCGACCGCGCCCGACTCGGCCCCCGAGGAGCCACCGGCGGCGCTCGCGGTCCCCCAGGCCGGGGACCCGGGCCTCGTCCTGCTCAGCAGGATCGGCGTCGTGGACCCGGCGAGCCTCGACGACTACCGCGCCCACGGCGGCTACACCGCCCTGCGCCGGGCCTTCGCCCTCGGCCCGGCCGGCGTCATCCGCGAGGTGACCGACTCGGGCCTGGTCGGCCGGGGCGGCGCCGCCTTCCCCACGGGGCGCAAATGGCAGGCGACGGCGTCCCAGCCCGACCGCCCGCACTACCTCGTCTGCAACGCCGACGAGTCCGAGCCGGGCACCTTCAAGGACCGCGTGATCATGGAGGGCGATCCGTACGCCCTGGTCGAGGCGATGACCGTCGCCGCCTACGCCACCGGCGCGCACCGCGGCTACCTGTATCTGCGCGGCGAGTACCCGCGCTCCCTGGCGCGCATGGAGCACGCCCTCACCCAGGCCCGCGCGCGCGGGCTGCTCGGCGACGACGTCCTCGGGCAGGGCTGGTCCTTCGACATCGAGATCCGCAGGGGCGCGGGCGCCTACATCTGCGGTGAGGAGACGGCCCTGTTCAACTCCATCGAGGGCTACCGGGGCGAGCCGCGCGCCAAGCCGCCGTTCCCCGTCGAGAAGGGCCTGTTCGGCAAGCCGACGGTGGAGAACAACGTGGAGACGCTGGTCAACGTGTTGCCGATCCTGACCATGGGCGCCCCGGCCTATGCGGCGATCGGCACCGCGAAGTCCACCGGGCCGAAGCTGTTCTGCGTCTCCGGGAGCGTGGCGCGGCCCGGGATCTACGAGCTGCCCTTCGGCGCCACGCTGGGCGAGCTGCTGGACCTGGCCGGAGTGCGCGACGGGCTGCGGGCGGTGCTGCTGGGCGGTGCCGCGGGCGGCTTCGTACGGCCCGACGAGCGGGACATCCCGCTCACCTTCGAAGGCACCCGCCAGGCGGGCACCACCCTCGGCTCGGGCGTGGTGATGGCCTTCGACGACACCGTCCCGCTGCCCCGGCTGCTGCTGCGGATCGCCGAGTTCTTCCGGGACGAGTCCTGCGGGCAGTGCGTGCCGTGCCGGGTCGGGACCGTGCGCCAGGAGGAGGCGCTGCACCGGATCGCCGAGCGCACGGGCGCGGCGGCCGCCGGGGACATCGCCCTGCTCAGAGAGGTCGGCCGCGCGATGCGGGACGCCTCGATCTGCGGTCTGGGCCAGACCGCGTGGAACGCCGTGGAATCCGCCATCGACCGCCTGGGGGCGTACGAATGACCGTGACACCGCTGGGGATCCCCCGCCGCCTGCTGGAGTTCACCCTCGACGGGGAGGCCGTGCGGGCGCCCGAGGGATCGACGATCCTGGACGCCTGCCGGGCCGCCGGGAAGGACGTCCCGACCCTGTGCGAGGGCGACACCCTGCGCCCGAAGAACGCCTGCCGGGTCTGTGTCGTCGAGGTCGAGGGGGCCCGCACCCTGGTCCCGGCCTGCTCGCGGAAGGCCGAGCCGGGCATGGAGGTCCGCACCGGCACCGAGCGGGCGCGGCACAGCCGCAAGGTGGTGCTCGAACTGCTCGCCTCCTCGGTCGACCTGTCGACGACACCGCGGGCCGCCGAGTGGATCAAGGAGTACGGGGCCGAACCGGACCGCTTCGGCCCGGACGCGGCCCGGCTGAACGAGGAACCCAGGATCGACAACGACCTGTACGTGCGCGACTACGACAAGTGCATCCTCTGCTACAAGTGCGTCGACGCCTGCGGCGACCAGTGGCAGAACACCTTCGCGATCTCGGTGGCCGGGCGGGGCTTCGACGCGCGGATCGCGGTGGAGCACGACGCCCCGCTGACCGACTCGGCGTGCGTGTACTGCGGGAACTGCATCGAGGTGTGCCCGACCGGGGCGCTGTCCTTCAAGTCCGAGTTCGACATGCGGGCCGCGGGTACCTGGGACGAGGCCCGGCAGACCGAGACGACCACGGTGTGCGCGTACTGCGGAGTGGGCTGCAACCTCACCCTGCACGTGCAGGACAATGAGATCGTGAAGGTCACCTCGCCGCACGACAACCCGGTGACCCACGGCAATCTGTGCATCAAGGGCCGCTTCGGCTACCAGCACGTCCAGAACCGGAACTGATCGGGGCTGATGGGGACATGGGACGAGTCACGGAACGACGCAAGGTGATCCGGATCCGGGACGGGGCGGTCTCCACCCGCCCGGACACGCTCGTCGCCGAGGAACCCCTGGAGATCCGGCTCAACGGCAAACCGCTCGCGATCACCATGCGCACCCCCGGCGACGACTTCGCGCTCGCCGCCGGGTTCCTGGTCAGCGAGGGAGTCCTCGCGGAGCAGGGAGAACTCCAGAACATCGTCTACTGCGCGGGCGCCACGGCCGACGGCACGAACACCTACAACGTGGTCGACGTGAAGACGGCACCGGGCGTGGTGATCCCCGACATCACCCTGGAGCGCAACGTCTACACGACGTCCTCCTGCGGCCTGTGCGGCAAGGCCAGCCTGGACGCCGTACGGACCACCGCCCGCTGGCCCATCGCCGACACTCCCCCGGTCCGCGTCGAACCCGACCTGCTGTCGAGCCTCCCGGACCGGCTGCGCGCCGCCCAGCGCGTCTTCGACCGCACCGGAGGGCTGCACGCGGCGGCCCTGTTCAGCGAGGACGGGGAACTGCTCGACATACGGGAGGACGTCGGGCGGCACAACGCGGTCGACAAACTGGTCGGACGCGCACTCCAGAACGGCGAACTGCCCCTGTCCCGCGCACTCCTGCTGGTCTCCGGGCGCGCCTCCTTCGAGCTGGCGCAGAAGGCGGTGATGGCCGGGATCCCGGTGCTGGCGGCGGTGTCGGCGCCCTCCTCGCTGGCGGTCGACCTGGCCGCGGAGACCGGGCTGACCCTCGTGGGCTTCCTGCGGGGCACCTCCATGAACGTGTACGCGGGCGAGAACCGCGTCGCCCTGCGGGCCGCGGCCGCCCAGGGCTGAACGGTTCCCCGCTGCACGACGGCGGGACCCCGAGCGGCGGGGAGCGCCCCCTGCGCCGCCCGGGGTCTCGCTGCTGTATGGGTCGGTCGCCTTCGGGCGCTTTGTGCCGGTGGCCCGGGTTAAGTGGCTCTTGGTTGGCCTGTTGGCGTCAGTTGGCCCGTTCAGGGCCGGGGTGTCTTCGGAGGCGCCATGGACCAGGTGCGCTCCTGCCACTAACGTCCCGGAACGTGCCCGACGACGCACGCGTACGCCACCGCACGGGAACGGGGCTCGGTCTGCTGCTGGCCCTCGTTCTCGGCGCCGTACTGCTCACCGCGCTTCCCGAGGACGACGACACGGACGGCGCCTGCGCACCCCGTACCGTCCGGGCCTGGTCCGCCGATCAGCGGCTCACCTCGGAGTTCGCGCGCTACGGCAACGACGCCTCGCGCACCGACGACTGGACCGGCGGTGACGGCACCCACTCGGTGCGACTGCCGGACGGACGGGTGCTGTGGCTGTTCTCGGACACCTATCTGGGCCAGGTGCACGCCCCGCCCAACCCGGTCGGTGAGTCGTACGCCTGGCGGGACACCACGGCGCCGATGGTGCGGAACTCGGCGGTCGTGATGCGGGACGGGCGGCTGGAGAGCACCCTGCCCGCTCCCCTCTTCCCCGATCCCGCGCCGGGCCAGTGGCGCTGGCCGGTCGCGGCACGCGTCGAGCCCCGCTCCCCCGGCTCCTCGGAACAGGTCCTGCGGGTACTGCTGTGGGTGCGGACGAACGGCCAGTCGCCGTGGATCTACGGAGTGCCCACCGCCACCGAGGTCGCCACGCTCTCGCTGCCCGATCTGCGCGTCGAGTCGACGGTCAAGGTCCTCGACCAGCAGCAGGTCCCCGATCCGTCCCGGCGCGTGCTGTTCGGCACGACGCTGCTGGAGGAGGACGGCTTCACCTACGTCTTCGGCGGCGACGACGGCCGGGCGGTGTCCCGTCCGGCGTCGCAGGCGTACGTCGCCCGGGTCCCCGAGGGCGGTCTCGCCGATCCGGGCGCCTGGGAGTACTGGGACGGCGAGGAGTGGGCGGTGGGCGTCCGCCCGCGTCCGGTGCTCGGGGACGAGCGGCGCACCGGGGTGGGCAGCGCCTTCTCGGTGGTGCGCGACGGGCGGACGTATGTGCTGTTCACCATGGCGGCGGGCGGGGCGGGGCTGACGACCGTGACCTCGTACTGGTCCTGTTCGCCCACCGGGCCCTGGCACGGGCCGGCCAAGGACTTCAGCCCTTCCCTGCCGGACGGGCAGGTGGCCGCGTACAACCCGCAGACGCACCCCGAACTGAGCGAGGACGGGCGGCTGGTGCTCAGCTACGACGTCAACTGGCTGGAGACCACCGGCGCCGCCGCCCAGCTCAGCCGGAACGTCGCCCTGTACCGACCGCGGTTCGTGACCCTCCGGCTGGCGGCCGGGGGGTGACCTCCGTGACGGGGTCGCGGGAGCGCCGCTTGGCGATCACCGCGCACACCATCAGCTGCATCTGGTGGAAGAGCATCAGCGGCAGCACGGCCAGCGAGGCGTGCGCGCCGAACAGGACGCTCGCCATGGGCAGCCCGGCGGCGAGGGACTTCTTGGAGCCGGCGAACTGGATGGCGATCCGGTCCTCCCGGCCGAAGCGCAGCGCCTTGGCGCCGTACCAGGTCAGCGTGAGCATCACGGCGAGCAGCACGGCCTCGACGGCGAGCAGTCCGGCCAGCCGGGCGGGGCTGACCTGGTGCCAGACGCCCTGGACCATGCCCTCGCTGAAGGCGGTGTAGACGACGAGCAGGATGGAGCCGCGGTCCACCAGGCCGAGGACCTTCTTGTGGCGGGTGAGGAAGCCGCCGATCCAGCGGCGCAGCACCTGCCCGGCGAGGAACGGCACCAGCAGTTGCAGCACGATCTTCAGCACGGAGTCGGCGGAGAAGCCGCCGCCCGCGCCGCCGAGCAGGCTCGCCGCGAGGAGGGGGGTGGCGACGATGCCGACCAGCGAGGAGAAGGAACCCGCGCAGATGGCGGCGGGCACGTTGCCGCGGGCGATCGAGGTGAACGCGATCGACGACTGGACGGTGGAGGGCACCAGGGTGAGGAAGAGCAGGCCCTGGTAGAGCGGGTCGGTCAGCAGCACCGGGACGAGTCCGCGGGCCGCCAGGCCGAGCACCGGGAAGACGACGAAGGTGCAGGCCAGGACGGTGAGGTGGAGTCGCCAGTGGCGCAGTCCGTCCAGCGCCTCCCGGGTGGAGAGGCGGGCGCCGTACAGGAAGAAGAGGAAGGCGATCGCCGCTGTCGAGGCACCGGAGGCCACCTCGGCCCCCGTCCCGCGCGCCGGCAGCAGGGCGGCCAGCCCCACCGTGCCGAGCAGCAGCAGGACGTACGGGTCGATCGGCAGCCGACGCGGCCATCGCAGGCGTTTCACTGTGCTCCACTACTTCGCTGTACGTCCGGTCCGAGGGCACGGTCGTGCCCTCCCCATCGTCCTCCCCGGCAGCCTGATCGGGAATCCGGCATACCGTTCTGACTGTCATCACATTCCGCGATAGCCGCGCTAGTCTGGGGGCGTGTACGACCCCTCCCAGCTGCGCACGTTCCTGGCGGTCGCCCAGACGCTGAGCTTCACCCAGGCCGCCCGGCGGCTCGGGCTGCGCCAGTCGACGGTCAGCCAGCACGTACGGCGGCTGGAGGACGCCACGGGGCGGCAGCTCTTCGCCCGGGACACCCACTCGGTGGAGCTGACCGAGGACGGCGAGGCGATGCTCGGCTTCGCCCGGCGGATGCTGGAGGTCCACGAGCAGGCGGCGGCCTTCTTCACCGGGACCCGGCTGCGCGGGCGCCTGCGCTTCGGCGCGTCCGAGGACTTCGTGCTGACCCGGCTGCCGGAGATCCTGGAGGGCTTCCGGTACGAGCATCCGGAGGTCGACCTGGAGCTGACGGTGGAGCTCTCGGGCACCCTGCACGAGCAGCTGGCCGCCGGAAAGCTGGACCTGGTCCTCGCCAAGCGGCGCCCCGAGGAGCCGGGGGGCGAGCTGGTGTGGCACGACCGGCTGGTGTGGATCGGGGCGGAGCGGCTGCGGCTGGAGGCGGACCGCCCGGTGCCGCTGATCGTCTATCCACCCCCGGGCATCACCCGCGCCCTGGCGCTGGAGGCCCTGGAGCGCCAGGGTCGGGAGTGGCGGATCGTGTGCACCAGCGGCAGCCTCAACGGCCTGATCGCGGCGGCCCGGGCGGGCCTGGGCGTGATGGCGCACTCGCGGGGGCTGATCCCGCCGGGGCTGGTCAGGATGGCGCAGCGGTCGGGGCTGCCGGAGCTGGGCCGGGTGGACTTCGTGCTGGTCCACGGGCAGCGGCGGACGGCCGCCCAGGGAGCGGCCGAGGCGCTGGCGGCGGCGATCCTGGCGGGCGGGGAGCGACTGCACCGCCGCTGATGTGCTCGTACAGATTCGGTGGAGATTACGGCACCGAAACTTACTCGACGGTCAGTTTTCTGTCCGACCCTTCCCCATGTAAGCGCATTTTCCGCCCCTAGAACTGTGCATACCCGGGCCCCGCCCGGCTTTTTGCCCCCTCCCGTCAGACAGGAGCGTGGGGTAGCTTTCACGGCTCTGTGCGGAGCGTCGACAGCGGGGAGCGGGGTTTGCGCGAGTTCACCAACCCTCCGTCGGCGTCGGCCCCGCCGGTGGGCGGACTGGCCGACGTGGTGTTCGAGCGTGCCCGGGAGGACCCGGCGCATGTGGCCCTCGGCCGCAAGGACGACGCCGGGCACTGGCGGGACGTGACCTCCGCCGAGTTCCGCGACGAGGTGCTCGCCCTGGCCAAGGGGCTGCTCGCCCGGGGCGTCCGGTTCGGCGACCGGGTCGCCATCATGTCCCCCACCCGCTACGAGTGGACCCTCTTCGACTTCGCCCTGTGGACCATCGGCGCCCAGGTGGTGCCGGTCTACCCGACCTCCTCCGCCGAGCAGTGCTTCTGGATGCTGCACGACGCGGAGGTCTCGGCGGCGGTCGTCGAGCACGAGGACCAGGCGATGACCATCGCCACGGTCATCGACCGGCTGCCGCGGCTGCGCGAGCTGTGGCAACTGGACGCGGGCTGCGTCCCGGAGCTGTACGACGCCGGCGCCCACCTCGACGACGAGGTGGTGCACCGGCACCGCCAGGCGGTCACCCCCGACTCGGTCGCGACCGTCATCTACACCTCCGGCACCACCGGCCGCCCCAAGGGCTGTGTCCTGACCCACGGCAACTTCATGTACGAGGCGGACACCGTCATCGAGCGCTGGGAGCCGGTCTTCCACTCGAAGAAGGGCGACGAGGCGGCGACCCTGCTCTTCCTGCCGCTCGCGCATGTGTTCGGCCGTATGGTGCAGGTCGCCGCGGTCCGCGGGGGCGTCCGCTTCGGCCATCAGCCGCAGATGAACGCCGCCGCCCTGCTGCCCGACCTCGCCGCGTTCCGGCCGACCTTCTTCCTCGCCGTGCCGTACGTCTTCGAGAAGGTCTTCAACGCCGCCCGCCGCAAGGCCGAGAAGGAGGGCCGGGCCGGTGCCTTCGAGAAGGCCGTCGAGGTCGCGGTGAAGTACGCGGACGCCATGGAGGCCAAGGCGTGGGGGACCGGGCCCGGCCCCTCGGCCGGCCTGCGCATGCAGCACCAGCTCTTCGACAAGCTCGTCTACGGCAAGATGCGGGCCGCGATGGGCGGCCGGATCCGGCACGCCATGTCCGGCGGCTCGGCGATGGACCGCCGGCTCGGCCTGTTCTTCGCGGGCGCGGGCGTGCACATCTACGAGGGCTACGGCCTGACCGAGTCCACGGCGGCGGCCACCGCCAACCCGCCCGAGCGCACCCGCTACGGCTCGGTCGGACAGCCCATCCCCGGGATGAGCGTGCACATCGCGGACGACGGGGAGATCTGGCTGCGCGGCGCCAACGTCTTCCAGGGCTATCTCAACAACCCCAAGGCCACCGACGAGACCCTGCACGACGGCTGGCTGGCCACCGGCGACCTCGGCTCCCTCGACGAGGACGGCTATCTCACCATCACCGGGCGCAAGAAGGAGATCCTGGTCACCTCGGGCGGCAAGAGCGTCTCGCCGGGCGTGCTGGAGGAGCGGGTCCGCGACCATCCGCTGGTCGCCCAGTGCGTCGTCGTCGGCAACGACCGCCCCTACATCGCGGCCCTGGTCACCCTCGACCAGGAGGCAGTGGACCACTGGCTGGCCATGCGCGGCAAGCGGCGGCCGCCCCCGGCCGAACTGGTGCGCGACGCCGACCTGGAGGCGGAGGTGCGGCGCGCGGTGGTCGCCGCCAACACCCTGGTCTCGCAGGCCGAGTCGATCCGTACCTTCCGGATCCTCGCCCAGCCCTTCACCGAGGAGCAGGGCCTGCTCACCCCCTCGCTCAAGCTGAAGCGCAGGGCGATCGAGAAGGCCTACGCCGGCGAGGTGGCGGCGCTGTACCAGGCCTGAGAGTTCAGGACGGACTCCGGACGGATTGCGCGATCAGGAATGCATCGCGGCCCGTGATCGTTGACGATGGGAGTACCACTTGACGACAACCGTAAGGATCACGAGCTCGTGAGCAAGGTTCCCCCGATCATCCTCAACAACGGCGTCGAGATGCCCCAGCTGGGCTTCGGCGTCTGGCAGGTGCCGGACGACGAGGCGGAGCAGGCGGTCAGCACGGCTCTGGAGGCCGGGTACCGCAGCATCGACACAGCGGCGATCTACGGCAATGAGGAGGGCACCGGCAAGGCCATCACCGCCTCCGGCGTCCCCCGCGAGGACCTCTTCGTCACCACCAAGCTCTGGAACTCCGAGCAGGGGTACGACACCACCCTGCGCGCCTTCGACACGTCGCTGGCCAAGCTCGGCCTGGACTACGTGGACCTGTACCTCATCCACTGGCCGCTGCCGGCCCGGGACACCTACGTCGACACCTACAAGGCGTTCGAGAAGCTGCACGCCGACGGCCGCATCAAGGCGATCGGCGTGTCCAACTTCCTGCCGGAGCACCTGGAGCGGCTGATCGGCGAGACGTCCGTCGTCCCGGCCGTCAACCAGATCGAGCTGCACCCGCACCTCCAGCAGCACGCCTCCCGCACGTTCCACGCGGAGCACGGCATCGCCACCGAGGCCTGGTCGCCGCTCGGCCAGGGCAAGGGCCTGCTGGAGGTCCCGGCGATCGTGGCCATCGCCCGCAAGCACGACCGCACCCCGGCCCAGGTCGTGCTGCGCTGGCACCTCCAGCTCGGCAATGTGGTGATCCCGAAGTCGGTCACCCCGTCCCGGATCCAGGAGAACATCGACGTGTTCGACTTCCGCCTGGACGACGAGGACCTGGCGGCGATCAGCGCGCTGAACGAGGACCGCCGGATCGGTCCGGACCCGGCGACGTTCGACGTCGTCTGACGCGTGCGGCGCGGGCGGTCCGGGTCACCGGACCGCCCGGGCCGGTCAGTTGGGCTGTCCGACCGGCCGTACGACGACGGTGTTGACGTCGACCCCGTCCGGCTGGCGGATCGCCCAGACGATCGAGTCGGCGAGTTGGTCGGCGGTGAGCAGATGCCCGGGCGGCAGGCTGCCGTAGCTGTCCCAGAACGGCGTCTCCACCCTGCCCGGCGCGATCAGCGTCACGCCGACGCCCCACTCGGTCACCTCACGGCGGGTGTTCTCGGCGAGCCCGGTCACCGCCCACTTGGTCGCGCCGTAGAGGTTGCCCGGCGTGTGCACGAACCCGGCGACACTGCCGACCAGCACGATCCGGCCCCGGGTCTCCTTCAGGGCGTCGATCGAGGCGCGGATGAGCAGCGCCGGTCCGAGGACATTGGTCAGGATCATCTCCGGCCAGCCGGCCGGGTCCCCCTCGGCGACCGAGTCGTGGGTGGCGATGCCGGCGTTGGCGACGACCGTGTCGAGGCGCCCGAACCGCTTCAGCGTGGTGTCCACCGCGCCCTGGATGTGCTCGTGGTCCGCGGCGTCCCCGACGATCGTCAACAGCCCCTCGGGATCGCCGAGTTCCTCGGCGAAGCCGCGCAGCCGGGCCTCTCCGCGGCCGGTGACGGCCACCCGGTGCCCGGCGTCCAGCAGCCGACGCGCCACGGCGGCGCCGATGCCGCTGCCGCCGCCGGTGATGAGTGCGACCGGAGAGTCGGTCATGGTTACCCCCTGTTGTCGTTCGGTGAGGGGGAGTTCATCAGTTGCAGCGCTCTCCAAGTCAAGGGCGGTCGCCGCAGGTCTCGCGGTACGGCACCGAGGGCAGACGGCGGCGCCACTCGGTCTCCCTCACCCCACCCGCAGCCCGGGCACACACCTCGGCCGACGCCGACGCGATCGTGTTCATGCCGTCCCGGCGCCGGGTGTGGAGACCCTGGCCGACCCGTCGTCCGTGCACGGCCTGCGCGATGTGGCGCTGAAGGGCTCGCCGTCCGGCTCGCGCACGCTGTACGGCACGGAGTTGCCCGCCCCGGAGATCCGCGCCCGCCTGCTCGCGGCGCGCCGCGTGGTGTCGGTCCGCGATCCGGCCGGGCAGCCCGTCGACCGGACGGCTCAGGAGAGCACCAAACGCCGGGTGCTCGACCGGTACTTCGTGGAGTGCGGCACCCGCAGCCTCCAGGGCGCGCGCGTCACCGTCCACGCCCGGCCGGGCGGCTGCTGAGCGCCGGGATCAGGCCGGGCGCACCGCGGTGTGCACCGTACGGGCGGCCAGGACGAACAGGTCCGGGCGGTGGTGCACGCTCGCCTTGTCGTCCGGGTCCAGGAGCCGGTCGAGGGTGGCCCGGTCGGTGGCGTCGAGGGCGTCACCGCAGGTCTCCCGGAACCGGCCGAAGGTGTCCGCGGCGACCGCGCGCGCCCGGTCGGGCGCCGGAGCGGGCAGGTCGAGCAGGAAGGTCCTCGAGCCCGTGGGCCTCAGTCCGGCGGCCGACATCAGCGCCCGCCAGTCCTCGGCCACCGCGACACTGCCCGGCAGCCCGGCCCGCATCTCGCTGAACCAGTCCTCCTGCAACGCGTCGAGCCGCGCCTGAAGGCCCGGCCGGCCGATGCCGAAGTCGCGGGGCAGGAAGCGGGTGGGCAGACCGCCCTCCACCAGGGCGAGCGTGCCACCGGCCGCCAGCCGCTCGGCGTAGGCCGCGAGGGCCGCCTGCTGGTCGCCGAGGTGATGCAGGCTGTAGCTGGCCCAGATCAGGTCGGCCGGATAGTCCAGCTCGGCCATGGCGTCCGGGAGGTCGCCGGCGATCGTGCCGAAGCGGTCCGCGACCCCGAGCCGCTCCGCGCGGGCGCGGGCCCGCTCCAGCAGTGGCCCGGAGCCGTCGACCGCGACGACCCGGGCACCGGGGAAGGCGTCGGCGAGCATGCAGGAGACGACACCGGGGCCGCTGCCCGCGTCGACGATCAGACCCGGCTCGGACTGCTTTCCGCCCAGCCAGGCGAGCGCGTGCTCGGTCAGCGGCGTGTACAGCTCGGCCTGGGTCTCCAGGTGCCCGGCCATGTCGGCCCAGTCGATGTCGGTGTGGTCGTGGTGGTGCGCGTGCTGGTGCGCCATGGTGGTCAGCCTCTCCTCCGGTTGGCGCCAGCGTGCGCCGACGCACCGTCGAAAGGCAAACGATGTTGCCGCAACCGCAAAAGGGTGCCGGGGCCCGGCCCTCCCGGGCCCCGGCGAGGTCCGCCGCTTACGGCAGCGGCGGGTAGGCGTTCCGCATCAGCTGCTGGAACTGGGCGGAGAACCAGTGCCCGGACACCGGGGCGTCCGGAAGGGCGCCGGAGAGGTTGTTGCCGTTGCGGGCGTTGCCGGTGTACGTCGGGTCGCACATCCGGTCGAAGCCCTTGCCCTCGTCGTTCGGGATCGCCCGGCTGGCGCCGTCGGACTCACCCGGCGGCTTCATCCACACGTAGGCGTCGATCCCGGCGGCCGGGGCGGCCTGGGGTCGCTCGCCGAGGCCCGCTCCGGACTGGTTGCACCAGTTGCCGATGTGGATGCGGCGGTCGTAGCGGCCGCCGTCGATGTAGGTGTCGACGCTGGTCGTCGCCCCGGGACCGGCGGGCCGGGCCGAGCCGCCCCAGCCGTTGCGGGAGGTGTCGATCAGCATGCCGATGCTGCTGTTGAAGCCGACGGTGACCAGCTGGTTGCGGAAGGCCTGGGCAAAGGACAGCTCGTCCACGTACCGGTTCCAGTCGACCCACTTCGACTCGCGGACCGACTTGCCGGCCACGGTGTCGTTGACGGTGAAGTTGTTCTCCTTCAGGGCGCTGTAGTTGGCGGTGTTGGTGATGAAGCCGTGGACGTCGTTCACGGTCGCGCCCTCGGCGGTCGCGGCCTCCTTGAACACCTGGGCGGACGGCGCGAAGTTGTCGTCCCAGCCGATCCAGCCGTGGTGCCCGGCGTCCACGTAGTTGTAGACGTTGGGCACGTCACCGAGCTCGCTGAGCGCGTAGCCGACGCCCTTGACGTAGTTGCCGTTGGCCTTCATCACGTCGCACTGCGCAGTGGCCGTCGGGCGGCTGCCGGTGTTGGTGACGAGGTTGGGCAGGGAGTCGATCTCGACGGTGGTGACGATCCGCAGCCCGGCGTACTTGGGGTCGGCGAGGATCGCGGCGATCGGGTCGATGTACTCGGTCTTGTACCGGCCGATCTCCGTCGGGCCGAGCTCGCCGTTGGAGGCGAGGGCGGCGCAGTCGCGGCCGGGCAGGTTGTAGATGACCAGCTGGACGACGAGCTCGCCGCTGCCCTTCTGCGTCAGGGCCGCGTCGAGGTGGTCGCGCAGGCCCATGCCGCCGTTCACGCCGTTGATGGCGGCGATCCGGTCGAGCCACACCCCGGTGGGCTGGTTGGAGATCCGGCTGCCGCCCGGCTCGGCGGCGGCCTTCGCGGACCACTCGGGGTTCACATAGACCTTGGCGCCGGCGTACGGGTTGTCCACGCGGTTGCCGGGATCGGGGTCCGGGCCGGTGCCGCCGCCGTCGTCGACGTTGCAGGTCACGCCGTCCAGGGTGAAGGTGGCGGGGACGGCGTTGCTGCCGCTGTAGGAGCCCTGGAAGCCGAAGCTGACCGAACCGCCGGTGCCCAGGGTGCCGTTGTAGGACTCGTTGGCGGCGGTGACGGCCGTACCGCTCTGGGTGATCTTCGCGTTCCAGCCGTTGGTGACTTTCTGGTTGCCGGCGTACGACCACTTCACCGCCCAACCGCTCTTGGCGGCGCCGTTGTTGGTGACCGTGACCGCGGTGGTGAAGCCGGTGCCCCACTGGTTCTGCACCTTGTAGTCGACGGTGCAGGGCACGGCGGTGGTGCCGACGTCGTCGGGTACGGCGGCGAACGCCGTCCCGGAGGCCCCGGCGACCAGCGCCAGGGCGGCGAGCATCGCTGTTCTGGTACGACTCATGAGTGCGGGTTCCCTCTCCGTCATGGGGTGTGGTCCGTTGCGGGATGTCATCCGTCGAGCGCGCCGAGAACACGCGGCCCGATGCCGTACGACGTGGATGTTCCGGCGCAGGAGGTGATCAGCGCGGATGACATGCGGTGCGCGCGGAGGGCTCTGGTGCACCGCCGTCACACTCGTACCGGACCATGGGGATCACTCCGGTGACGGCTAAAAGTACTGAACGCGGGGGGTGGCGCATGAGCGTCTCCTTGCAGATCAGCGCGTCGTGAGCGACGCGTCGACTGGTGGAACCGCTCCCACTGGTGCCAACGAAGTTAGCGCCAAGTGACCGTCAGGGACAGGGGAGTTGCTCGACTTTCGCTCGACGGTGGTCGTCGAATCTTTTCGACTCTTCAAGCATCTTGACCCCCCGCACACCCGTCTCCACTATGGGAGCGCTCCCACTGGTTCAAGCCTTGACTTCTCCGAGCCGCAAGGAGGAACCAGCACATGCAACCTCCACACCGAAGGCGAAGAGCGGTACGGCGTGCCTGGACGGCCGTCGTCGCCGCCCTGGCGCTTCCGTTCACGCTGCTCGCGACGGGCACCACGCCCGCCCAGGCGGCGCCGCTGCAGTGCAGCGTCGACTACAAGACCAACGACTGGGGCTCCGGCTTCACCACGAATCTGACCATCACCAACCGCGGCACCGACGTGGTCGACGGCTGGACCCTGACGTACGCCTACACGGGCAACCAGAGGCTCAGCAACGGCTGGAACGGGACCTGGTCCCAGTCCGGCCAGAACATCACGGTGAAGAACGCCCCGTACAACGGCCGGATCGCGGCAGGCGCCGCGGTCTCCACCGGGGCGCAGTTCAGCTACAGCGGCACCAACGCCGCCCCGGCCTCCTTCGCGATCAACGGCACGCGCTGCACCGGCGCCCATCAGCCCCCGATCACGGTGCTGACCAGCCCGGCCGCGGGTGCCGTGTACTCGCAGGGGGACGCGGTGCCGCTCGCGGCCACCGCCGCGGCCGCCGACAACGCCACGATCAGCAAGGTGGAGTTCTACGACGACACCCGGCTGCTGGGCACGGACACGAGCGCCCCCTTCTCGCTCTCCGTCTCCAACTTGACCGTGGGCAGCCACTCGCTGCTGGCCAAGGCGTACGACAGTCTGGGCGCGTCGGCGGAGTCCACGCCGGTCGGCATCACGGTCGCCTCGGGTCCCGCCGTGGTGGCCTCGACCAACCAACTGGCCGTACGGCAGGGCGAGACGGGCACGTTCGACATCAAGCTGTCCACGCAGCCGTCGGCCAACGTGACCGTCACCACCGCCCGCACCGGCGGGAATTCGGGTCTGTCGGTGACCGGCGGCGCCTCGCTCACCTTCACCCCGGCGAACTGGAACACCGCACAGCGCGTGACCATCACCGCGGACTCCTCCGGGACCGGCGCGGCGACCTTCGAGTCGACCGCGAACGGCCACGGCAAGGCCACGGTGACCGTCACCCAGGTGGAGGCGTCGGGTGAGTACGACGCCCGCTTCCTGGAGCTGTACGAGAAGATCACCAACCCGGCCAACGGCTACTTCTCGCCCGAGGGGATCCCCTACCACTCGGTCGAGACGCTGATCGTGGAGGCGCCGGACCACGGCCACGAGACCACCTCGGAGGCCTACAGCTACCTGCTGTGGCTGCAGGCCATGTACGGCAAGGTGACGGGCGACTGGACCAAGTTCAACGGCGCCTGGGAGATCATGGAGAAGTACATGATCCCCACCCGCGCCGACCAGCCGACCAACTCCTTCTACAACGCCTCCAAGCCCGCGACCTACGCGCCCGAGCTGGACACCCCGAACGAGTACCCGGCCCGGCTCGACGCCTCGGTCTCGGTCGGCCCGGACCCGATCGCGGCGGAGCTGAAGAGCGCGTACGGCACGGACGAGATCTACGGCATGCACTGGCTGCAGGACGTGGACAACATCTACGGCTTCGGCAACTCGCCCGGCAAGTGCGAGGCGGGCCCGTCGGACACCGGTCCGTCGTACATCAACACCTTCCAGCGCGGAGTGCAGGAGTCGGTGTGGGAGACGGTGCCGCAGCCGACCTGCGACGCCTTCAAGTACGGCGGCCCGAACGGCTACCTGGACCTGTTCACCGGTGACTCCTCCTACGCCAAGCAGTGGAAGTTCACCAACGCCCCGGACGCCGACGCGCGTGCGGTGCAGGCCGCGTACTGGGCCGACAAGTGGGCCGACGCGCAGGGCAAGGGCAGCCAGATCTCCGCGACCGTCGCCAAGGCCGCGAAGATGGGCGACTATCTGCGCTACGCCATGTACGACAAGTACTTCAAGAAGATCGGCAACTGTGTCGGTCCGTCGGCGTGCCCGGCCGGCACCGGCAAGGACTCCTCGCACTACCTGCTCTCCTGGTACTACGCCTGGGGCGGTGCCACCGACACCTCGGCGGGCTGGGCCTGGCGCATCGGCTCCAGTCACGCGCACGGCGGCTACCAGAACCCGATGGCCGCGTACGCGCTGGCCAGTTACCCCGACCTGAAGCCGAAGTCGGCGACGGGACAGGCGGACTGGGCCAAGTCCCTGGAGCGGCAGATCGAGTTCTACCGCTGGCTCCAGTCCAGCGAGGGCGCGATCGCGGGCGGGGCGACCAACAGCTGGGCGGGCCGCTACGCGACCCCGCCGGCCGGCAAGTCGACCTTCTACGGCATGTACTACGACCAGCAGCCCGTCTACCACGACCCGCCGTCCAACCAGTGGTTCGGCTTCCAGGCGTGGTCGATGGAGCGGGTGGCCGAGTACTACCAGCAGACGGGGAACGCGGCGGCCAAGGCGGTCCTCGACAAGTGGGTGGACTGGGCGATCGCGCACACCACCATCAACCCGGACGGCACCTACCGGATCCCGTCGACGCTGCAGTGGTCGGGCCAGCCCGACACCTGGAACGCCACGAACCCCGGTGCCAACACGGGCCTGCACGTCACCGTCGCCGACTACACCAACGACGTCGGTGTGGCGGCCGCGTACGCCAAGACCCTGACGTACTACGCCGACCGCTCCGGTGACACCGCGGCGGCGACGACAGCGAAGGCCCTGCTCGACGGCATGTGGGACCACCACCAGGACGCCCTGGGCATCGCCGTCCCGGAGAACCGCGCCGACTACAACCGCTTCGACGACCGCGTCCACATCCCGAGCGGCTGGACCGGAACGATGCCGAACGGCGACGCGATCAACTCCTCGTCGACGTTCGAGTCGATCCGCACGTTCTACGAGGACGACCCGGCCTGGTCGAAGATCGAGGCGTATCTGGCGGGCGGAGCGGTTCCCACGTTCACGTACCACCGTTTCTGGGCCCAGGCGGACATCGCCCTGGCCATGGGTTCGTACGCGGAGCTGCTCGAATAACCCGCCCCCGCCAGGCGCTCCACGGCGCCTGAAAGAGCCCCGCGTGCAAGGTCTCGCCACCTGACGGCGAGGCCGGACGGCCGGGCGGTCCCTTCCCGCACGGGGGACCGCCCGGCACCTCTCGCTGCACTGAGAAAGCGCTTTCCACGACCCACCGGAACTCCCCCACCGGAAAGGACTCCCCGTGCGAAGAACCCGCATCCTCACGGCCGTCCTGGCGCTCGCGGCCGGGCTGCTGTCGGGCGCGCCGCCCGCACTGGCCGCCGTCGAGCCCGCCAAGAAGACGGTGTCGATCAGCGCCGACACCTACACCTGGAAGAACGCCCGCATCGATGGCGGCGGCTTCGTCCCCGGCATCGTGTTCAACCGCACCGAGAAGAACCTCGCCTACGCCCGCACCGACATCGGCGGCGCCTACCGCTGGGTGGAGTCGTCGAAGACCTGGACCCCGCTGCTGGACTCGGTGGGCTGGGACGACTGGGGCCACACCGGCGTCGTCAGCATCGCCTCCGACGCCGTCGACCCGAACCGGGTGTACGCCGCCGTCGGCACGTACACCAACAGCTGGGACCCGGGGAACGGAGCCGTGCTGCGCTCCGCGGACCGGGGCGCCAGCTGGCAGAAGGCGAATCTGCCGTTCAAGCTGGGCGGCAACATGCCGGGCCGGGGCATGGGCGAGCGCCTGGCGGTCGACCCGCACCGCAACAGCGTGCTGTACCTGGGCGCGCCGAGCGGCAAGGGCCTGTGGCGGTCGACGGACTCCGGGGCGAGCTGGTCGCAAGTGGCGAACTTCCCCAACGTCGGCAATTACGTGCAGGATCCGAGCGACACCAGCGGCTACGCCTCCGACAACCAGGGCATCGTCTGGGTCACCTTCGACGAGTCCACCGGCACCGCCGGCAGCGCCACCCGGACGATCTACGTCGGCGTGGCCGACAAGGACAACGCCGTGTACCGCTCGACGGACGCGGGGGCGACCTGGAGCAGGGTCGCCGGGCAGCCGACCGGCTATCTCGCCCACAAGGGCGTGCTGGACGCCGAGAACGGCCACCTCTACCTGTCGTACAGCGACAAGGGAGGCCCCTACGACGGCGGCAAGGGCCGGTTGTGGCGGTACGCGACGGCGACGGGCACCTGGACCGACATCAGCCCGGTGGCGGAGGCCGACACCTACTTCGGCTTCAGCGGCCTCACCGTCGACCGGCAGGATCCGGGCACGGTGATGGCGACGGCGTACAGCTCCTGGTGGCCGGACACCCAGATCTTCCGCTCCACCGACAGCGGCGCCACCTGGACGAAGGCGTGGGACTACACGTCGTACCCCAACCGCGCCAACCGCTACACCATGGACGTCTCCTCCTCCCCTTGGCTGACCTGGGGCGCGAACCCCAGCCCGCCCGAGCAGACGCCCAAACTCGGCTGGATGACCGAGGCGTTGGAGATCGACCCGTTCGACTCCGACCGCATGATGTACGGCACCGGCGCGACGATCTACGGCACCGAGAACCTCACCGCCTGGGACAGCGGTGCCCAGTTCACCATCAAGCCGATGGTGCGGGGCCTGGAGGAGACGGCGGTCAACGACCTGATCTCTCCCCCGTCCGGCGCCCCGCTGCTCAGCGCGCTCGGTGACATCGGCGGCTTCCGCCACACGGACCTCACCAAGGTCCCCTCGATGATGTTCACGCAGCCCAACTTCACCTCGACGACCAGCCTGGACTTCGCGGAGGCCAACCCGAACACGGTGGTCCGCTCCGGCAACCTGGACTCGGGCCCGCACATCGCGTTCTCCACCGACAACGGCGCCAACTGGTTCGCCGGGACGGACCCTTCGGGTGTCTCCGGGGGCGGCACGGTCGCCGCGGCGGCGGACGGCAGCCGGTTCGTGTGGAGCCCGCAGGGCACCGGCGTCCACCACACGACCGGCTTCGGCACCTCCTGGTCGGCGTCCTCCGGCATCCCGGCGGGGGCGATCGTGGAGTCCGACCGCGTCGACCCGAAGGTCTTCTACGGCTTCAAGTCCGGGAAGTTCTACGTCAGTACGGACGGCGGAGCCACCTTCGCCGCCTCCGCCGCGACCGGGCTGCCGAGCGGTGACAGCGTCCGCTTCAAGGCGCTGCCCGGCACCAAGGGCGACGTGTGGCTGGCGGGCGGCGCGAGTGACGGCGCGTACGGGCTGTGGCGGTCGACGAACGGCGGCACGAGCTTCACGAAGCTCGCGGGCGTCGAGCAGGCCGACACCATCGGGTTCGGCAAGGCGGCGCCCGGGGCCTCGTACCAGACGCTCTACACCAGCGCGAAGATCGGCGGGGTCCGCGGCATCTTCCGCTCCACCGACCAGGGCGCCACCTGGACGCGCATCAACGACGACGCCCACCAATGGGGCTGGACGGGCGCCGCGATCACCGGTGACCCGAGGGTCTACGGCCGCGTCTACATCGCCACCAACGGCCGGGGCGTCATCTACGGGGACTCCTCCGACAGCGGCGGCGGTACGGATCCCGATCCCGGGCCGGGGCCCACGGGGGCCTGTGCGGTGACGTACAAGGTCACCAACCAGTGGCAGGGCGGCTTCCAGGCGGACGTGCGGCTGACCAACACCGGCACGAGCGCCTGGTCCGGCTGGGCGCTGGCCTGGTCCTTCCCCGACAGCCAGACGATCACGCAGATCTGGAACGCCGAGCGCACCCAGTCGGGCGCCTCGGTCACGGTGAAGAACGTCGGCTGGAACGCCAACGTGGCGGCCGGCGGGTCGGTGAACTTCGGCTTCACGGCCAACTGGTCCGGCACGAACGGCAAACCGACCACATTCAAGGTCGGCGACCAGAACTGCGCGGTGAGCTGAGACGGCGGGGGTGTGGCGATTCCGGCACACCCCCGTCGGCGGGCCGGCGGCATGCCGTTGCCGAGGTAGAAGCTCGGGTGCGGGGGCTGGTTGTACGCGGTGTTCTGCCAGGCCAGACCCGTGCGGTACACCGTGTCGTGCAGCAGGGTCGTGATCCTCGTGGTCGTCTCGTGCGGCGTCGAGTAGATCCTGAGGGCCGTGTTGTTGCTGGTCGGCCAGATGACCTCCTCGCGCCAGTCGCCGAGGATGTCACCGGACAGGGCCGGGGTCGCCTTGGTGCCGTTGTTGGAGTGGACCGAGGCGCCGGTCAGCAGCCGGGTCTCCGCCGAGGTGCCGTACTTGTCGATCCGGGTACCGTCGAGGAGTTCGCGGACCGTGTCCCCGTCCCACCAGGTAAGGAAGTTGACCGACGACGGCTCGCGCCCCTTGGTGGCGCCCGCCTCGTCCCGGATGCTCGTGTCCGAGGCCGACCAGACCTCCGCGCCGTCGTTCCCGGCCCAGACGTCCGCGGCCACTCCCCGCCCGTTGTCGCAGCAGGCGGCGAGCTTCCAACGGACCGCCCCCGCCGCGGGGTTGAGGTACACCGCGGCCGGCTGGGACGTCGACTCGGAGACCTTGTAGTACTCCAGGCCCGAGGCGGCCGGGTCGAGGTCCCCGAGGTGCTGGGCGTCCCCGTGGCCGGTCCGCGCGGTCCACAGACCGCTGCCGTTGTCGTCGACGGCCATCGAGCCGTACACGATCTCGTCCCTGCCGTCGTTGTCGACGTCCCCCACCGACAGGCTGTGCGAGCCCTGACCGTCCTACCCCTTGCCGGAGTTGGTGGAGGAACTGGTGTCGAAGGTCCAGCGGCGGGTGAAGGAGCCGCCTCGCCAGTCCCAGGCGGCGATCACGCTCCGGGTGTAGTAGCCGCGGGCCATGATCAGCGAGGGCCGGGAGCCGTCCAGGTACGCCGTGCCCGCGAGGAAGCGGTCGGCGCGGTTGCCGTAGGAGTCGCCCCAGGAGGAGACCGTGCCGCGCGCCGGGACGTAGTCCACGGACTGCATGGCCCGGCCGGTCTGCCCGTTGAACATGGTCAGGTACTCGGGTCCGGACAGCACGTACCCGCTGGAGTTGCGGTGGTCGGCCGAGGCGCTGCCGATCACCGTGCCGCCGCCGTCGACGGTGCCGTCGGCGGTCTTCATCGCGACCTCGGCCTTGCGGTCGCCGTCGTAGTCGTAGACCTGGAACTGCGTGTAGTGGGCGCCGGAGCGGATGTTGCGGCCCAGGTCGATGCGCCACAGCCGGGTGCCGTCGAGGGTGATGCCGTCGACGACCGTGTTGCCGGTGTAGCCGGACTGGGAGTTGTCCTTGGCGTTGGGCGGCTGCCACTTCAGGACCAGGTCGAGGGCGCCGTCGCCGTTCAGGTCGCCGACGGAGGCGTCGTTGGCCTCGTAGGTGTAGGCCACCCCGTCGGGTGTGGTGCCGCCGGCCGGCGGGGAGAGGGGGACGTCCTCGTATCCGGTGCGGAACTGGATCGCGTGGACGGAGTCGCCCTGCTCCACGCCGCCCACGATCGCGCGGACCGTGTAGTCGGCGTGCGCGGGGGCGCCGGAGTGGAAGTAGTTGGTGGAGCCGGTGATGGGGACCGCGTTGACCTTCGTACCGGCCCGGTAGAGGTTGAAGGAGACGCTGTCGGGGTCGGTGCCGAGCCAGCGCCAGCTGACCAGGTTGCCGCTGCCGGTGTACACGCTGACCACACCCCGGTCCAGCGCCTCGACCTGGCGTGCGGTGGCGGCCTCGGCGCGGTCGGCGACGGTGAGCGAGGTCAGCCCGGCGGCGAGGAGCGCCGCGGTGGCGCCGAGGGCGGGCAGGAGGATGCTGCGTCTGCGGTGCTTGCGCGGGTGCTGCACGAGATACCTCCCGGGAGGACGGACGGGTTCCGTTCCCCTTCAGTCGCCACCGCCGTCCGCGAAGTTGCCGCGTCGCTCGGCCGGTTCGGAGCCCCCTTCGTACGCGCGTCGCGCGCCCTGGGCCGGGTCCGCCGCCCCGGCGCCTCGCCCCGATGCAGCCGGTCCTGGAAGTCCCGCCGGTACCCGGCCCGGTACGCGGCGGGAACGACCGGGCGAGTCGAACTCCGCTGCCGTGGCAGCCGGTTGGAGTATCCGGCCGACCCGGGAGGTGCGCGGCCCCGGTCCCGCCACGACGTATCAGCGGCCCGCCCTCAGGGAGTCCCCGGCTTCCGGAACGCCCGCAGACCGAACACCGGGTCGGGGCGGCGGCGGTCCGGGTCGGGCAGGGATTCCAGCTCGGCGGCGAAGCGTTCGGTGAGGGGGGTGCCGGGCGGCAGCTGGGTGAACCAGCCCCGGCGCAGGTCGGCCGCGGTGCCACGAGGACTGCGGCCCTGACCGACGCCCCGGAACCGCGCGCCGGCGACGGGGCGCAGGCCGTGCTCGGCGGCGCGGGCCTCGACGCGGGGCGAGGCGTCCGGGGCGGACCGGCGCGGGCGCGGTGCGAGCACGGCGTCGATGTCGCTGCCGACGTCATGGGCGGCGGCCTTGTCGACGGTGGTCACGTACACCCCGCCGGGCCGCAGCACCCGGGCGCACTCGGCGACCACCGCGCCCATGTCGTCGCCCCGGTCCAATAGGTGCAGCAGCCACACACTGGTCACCGCGTCGAAGGTCCCGTCGGGGAACGGCAGCCTCCGGCTGTCCGCCAGCACGATCGCGCCGGGCAGCCGGGCGGCGGCCATCCGGGCCATCCCGTACGTCAGGTCCGCGCCCGTCACCCGCAGCGCGGGCCGCGCCGCCGCGAGCCGCCGGGTGACGATCCCGGTGCCGCAGGCCACGTCGAGGAGGGTCCGGGCGCCGTCCGGGATCAGGCCGAGGACCGCCTCGGCCGCCGCGGCGGCCCGGGGTTCGCCGCCGCGGGAGGAGTCGTAGGCGTCGGCTTCCTTGTCGTAGTCGAGCACCCGCCCCTCACTCGGCCCCGTGCCCCGGGGCCAGCTCGGCGACCCGGCGCGCCAGCTCGACGTCCTTCTCGGTGACCGCGCCGCCCGCGCTGTGCGTGTGCACGGTCAGCGAGACGGAGCGGTAGCCGAGCGTGAGGTCGGAGTGGTGGTCGAGCTCCTCCTGGACCTGGGCGATGTGGACGACCATCGCGGTGGCCGCGAAGTGCGAGGAGAGCCGGTAGGAACGGGCGAGGCGGTCCCCGTCGAGCGACCAGCCCGGCAGTTCCGCGAGACGGTCCTCGATCTCCTTCTGGGACAGCGGTTCGACGGCCATGCGCCGCTCCTTCCTGGGCTGCGGATGCCCTCCAAGACTGCCACAGAGCCAGTGCCCGGGCCCTGGTCGCAAAGGGTGGCATCGCCGGGGGGCCGGTGGGTCGTCTACGGTCGTGGCATGACCGTCACTTCCACCGACCGGGGCATCGGGCCGCTGCTGCGGGCCTGGCGGGAGCAGCGCCGGGTCAGCCAGCTGGAACTGGCGCTGCGCGCCGACTCCTCGGCCCGGCACATCAGCTTCATCGAGACAGGCCGGTCCCGGCCCAGCGAGGAGATGGTGCTGCGGCTGGCCGAGCACCTGGACGTGCCGGTCCGCGAGCGCAACGCCCTGCTGCTGGCCGCCGGTTACGCCCCGCACTACCCGGAGACGCCGCTGGACGACCCGGCGCTGGACGCCGTGCGCCAGGGTATGGAGCGGCTGATCCAGGGCTACGAGCCCTACCCGGCGATCGTGGTGGACGCGATGTACAACGTCCTGGCCGCCAACCGGGGCATCCTGATGCTGCTGGACGGCCTGCCTGAGCAGCTGCTCGCTCCGCCGCTGAACGCGATGCGGCTGACCCTCCACCCGGAGGGCCTGGCACCGCGCATCCGCAACCTCCGTGAGTGGCGCGGCCATCTGCTGGAGCAGATGCAGCGGCAGATCGCCCTGCACCGCTCGCAGCCGCTGCGCAGGCTGTACGAGGAGGTGGCGGCCTATCCGGTGCCGGAGGAGGACCCGAGCGAGGAACCCGCGGAGCCGGTCCCGTACTTCGCGCTGCCGCTCCGGATCGAGCACGGGGGACGGACGCTGTCCTTCATCTCCTCGATCTCCACCTTCAACACCCCGATGGACGTGACCGTCGCCGAGCTGGCCATCGAGACGCTGCTCCCGGCCGACCCGGCGACGGTCAAGTACCTTCAGGAACTGGTGTCCTGACGGCTTTTCAGCGCCAGATGCTGCAGGGCGGCGAACCCGGCGACGGTCAGCGCCTGCACGGCGGTCCACACGGCACCGGCCGTGGTGGGGGACAGCCACACCGCGAGGGCGAGCAGACTCAGGGCGGCCCAGGCGAAGTTGGCCTCGATCACGGCCCGGACCCCGAGCGCGGCCGGCCGGGCGCGGGAGGCGAGCAGCCCGACGCCCGCGGCGTACACCGCGAGGAAGGCTCCGAGGGCGAGCAGCAGCGCCGGTTCGACCCCGAGGAGTCGTCCCAGCGGACCGGACGCGGCCAGGTAGGCCAGGGCGTTGGTGCCCGTCACCACCGCGTCGAGGGCGAGGAACCGGCGCAGCACGGTCCCCGGCTCGGAGGTCCTGGCGAGCGCGGCAAGCTGGGTCGCGGACATGACGAATCACCCTCCGTCGGGTCAGGGTCAGGGGAGGCGGGCCCCGGATCGGAGTGCGCCGATCCGGAGCCCGGTGACCCCTACGATCCCGCGCCCCGGGGACGGGGTCGATTACCTCCCGGGTAATGCGGTTCCGGGCAGTGGTGAGCGCCTCACCGCCGAACCGGTGAGAGCGGAAGCGGAACGTGGCACACTGCACGGGTACTTCGGCGCGTAGGGGAGGCGTGGCGTGAGTGAGCGGCGGCCCGCGCCGACCGTGGGGCAAGTGGTGCTCGGCAAGCGGTTGCAGGAGCTTCGGGAGGCGGCCGGACTCAAGCGCGAGGAGGCCGCGAAGGTCCTGCGGGTGGCCCCGGCGACCGTACGGCGGATGGAGATGGCCGAGGTCTCCCTGAAGATCCCGTACGTGCAGGTGCTGCTCGACACCTACGGGGTGCCCGAGGAGGAGGCGGCCGCCTTCGTCTCCCTGGCCGAGGAGGCGAACCAGCCGGGCTGGTGGCAGCGGTACCACGACGTCCTGCCGGACTGGTTCAGCCTGTACGTGAGCCTGGAGGGCGCGGCGCGGCTCATCCGCTCCTACGAGCCGCACTTCGTGCCGGGCCTGCTGCAGACCGAGGACTATGCGCGCGGGGTGCTGGAGGCGGGCACCATCGGCCAGACCGGACCCGCGGCGATCGAGCGGCATGTGGCCCTGCGCATGGAGCGCCAGCGCCTGCTGGAGAGCCCGGACCGCCCCCACCTGTGGGTGATCATGGACGAGACGGTGCTGCGGCGGCCGGTGAGCGACCACCCTTCGGTGATGCGCGCGCAGCTGGACAAGCTGCTGGAGTTCGCCGAGCGCGACCGGGTCACCCTGCAGATCGCCGAGTTCGCCCGGGGCCCGCACCCCGGCACCTACGCCCCGTTCACCCTGTTCCGCTTCGCCGAGCCCGAGCTGCCCGACATGGTCTTCACCGAGTACCTGACCGGCGCCCTGTACCTGGACTCGCGCACCGAGGTCGCGGCGCACCTGGAGGTGCTGGACCACATGTCCACCAGTGCCGCCACCGCCGACCGCACCAGGAAGCTCCTGCGGGACCGCCGCGCGGACTTCTGAGCCCTCCCGGCTTCCCGCCCGCCCGCACCGTCTGACCCGTACGGGTGCCGTCAGCGGGTGCGCTTCCCCGCTCCGGCCTAGGTTCGAAAGTCACGGGCAAGCAAGGGAGCGCAGGTGACCGACACCCGGGTACCGCCCACCGAGCCCGGTGCGGCCCTGCTGCGGGCCGGCCGGTTCTTCCGGTCCGGCACGGCCGCGCCGGACCTGCACAGCGTCCGGATCACGGGCGGCCGGGAGGCGGACGTCTTCTACCGGGACCGCTGGAGCCACGACAAGGTCGTGAACTCCACGCACGGCGTGAACTGCACCGGCTCCTGCCGCTGGAAGGTGTACGTCAAGGACGGCATCATCACCTGGGAGACCCAGGAGACGGACTATCCGAGCGTCGGCCCCGACCGCCCCGAGTACGAGCCCCGCGGCTGTCCCCGCGGCGCCGCCTTCTCCTGGTACACCTACTCCCCCACCCGGGTCCGCCACCCGTACGTCAGAGGCGTGCTGCTGGAGCTGTACCGGGAGGCGAAGCAGCGCCTGCACGACCCCGTGCTCGCCTGGGCCGACCTCCAGGGCGACCCCGAGCGCCGCCGCCGCTACCAGCGGGCCCGCGGCAAGGGCGGTCTGGTGCGGGCGAGTTGGGACGAGGCGGTGGAGATCGTCGCCGCCGCCCAGGTCCACACCATCAAGACCCACGGCCCCGACCGCATCGCCGGCTTCTCCCCCATTCCCGCGATGTCGATGGTGTCGCACGCGGCGGGCGCCCGCTACCACTCCCTGATCGGCGCCCCGATGCTGTCGTTCTACGACTGGTACGCCGACCTTCCGGTGGCCTCCCCGCAGGTCTTCGGCGATCAGACCGACGTACCGGAGTCCGGCGACTGGTGGGACGCGGCCTATCTGATGATGTGGGGCTCGAACGTCCCGGTCACCCGGACCCCGGACGCGCACTGGATGGCGGAGGCCCGCTATCGCGGCCAGAAGGTCGTGGTGGTCGCCCCCGACTACGCCGACAACGCCAAGTTCGCCGACGAGTGGCTGCACCCGCACCCCGGAACGGACGGCGCACTGGCCCTCGCGATGGGCCACGTCGTCCTCAAGGAGTTCTTCGTCGACCGCGAGACCCCGTTCTTCGCGGACTACGTACGGCAGTTCACCGACCTGCCCTTCCTGGTCACGCTCACCGAACGGGACGGCGCCCACGTCCCCGGCAAGTTCCTGCGCGCCCGCGATGTCGGCCAGGACGGTGAGGGAGCCGAGTGGAAGACGGTCGTCCTCGACGAGGTCACCGGCCGCGCCGTCGTCCCGAAGGGCTCCCTGGGCTTCCGCTGGACCGACTCCGGCAAGGGCGACTGGAATCTGGAACTCGGCGACACCGTCCCGCGGTTGAGCCTGTACGGCCACTCCGGCGCGGCCGGGGTCGAGGTGCTGCTCCCCCGCTTCGACACCGCGCAGGGCTCCGGGGACGTCCTGCGCCGGGGCGTCCCGGCGATCCGTCTCGGTGGTGCCGACGGCCCGCTGGTCACCACGGTCCACGACCTCCTGCTCGCCCAGTACGGGGTCTCCCGCCCCGGTCTGCCGGGCAGCTGGCCCGCCTCCTACGACGACGCGGACGCGCCCGGCACCCCCGCCTGGCAGGAAGCCCACACCTCCGTCCCGGCGGCGAAGTGCGTCAGGATCGCCCGGGAGTTCGCGCGCACCGCCGAGCGCTCCAAGGGCCGCTGCATGATCCTCATGGGCGCCGGGACGAACCACTGGTTCCACTCCGAGACGATCTACCGCGCCTTTCTGGCGCTGCTCCAGCTCACCGGCTGCCAGGGCCGCAACGGCGGCGGCTGGGCGCACTACGTCGGCCAGGAGAAGTGCCGCCCGGCGACCGGCTGGGCCACCCTCGCGGCCGGTTCCGACTGGTCCCGCCCGCCGCGGCAGATGATCGGCACGGCGTACTGGTTCCTCCACACCGACCAGTGGCGCTACGACCGGTTCACCGCCGACGCGCTCACCTCGCCGCTGGGTGCGGGCCTGCTGGCGGGGATGACGGGCGCGGACTGTCTCGCGCTGTCCGCGCGGGCGGGCTGGATGCCGTCGTACCCGACCTTCGACCGCAATCCGCTGGAGCTGGGCGAGGCGTTCGGCGATCCGGTGGCCAGAACCGTCGCCGAACTGCGGGCGGGCACCCTGACGTTCGCCTGCGAGGACCCGGACGCGCCGGAGAACTGGCCGCGCGTACTGACGCTGTGGCGGGCCAACCTGCTGGGCTCGTCGGCCAAGGGCGCCGAGTACTTCACCAAGCACCTGCTGGGCACGCACTCCTCCCTGCGCGCCGAGGAGGCCCGGCCCGAGGAACGGCCGCGCGAGGTGACCTGGCGGGACGAGGCGCCCGAGGGCAAGCTCGACCTGCTGGTGTCGCTGGACTTCCGGCAGACCTCCTCCACGCTCCTGTCCGACGTCGTCCTCCCGGCCGCGACCTGGTACGAGAAGCACGACCTGTCCAGCACGGACATGCACCCCTACGTGCACGCGTTCACCCCGGCGGTCGACCCGCCCTGGCAGGCGCGCACCGACTTCGACACCTTCAAGGCGCTGGCGGAGAAACTGAGCGAGCTGGCCGCCGGCCACCTCGGCGTGCGCAGGGATCTCGTCGCCTCCCCGCTGCAGCACGACACCCCGGGCGAGATCGCCCAGCCGGGCGGGGTGGTACGGGACTGGAAGCGCGGCGAGTGCGACCCCGTGCCCGGCCGGACGATGCCGCACCTGGCCGTCGTGGAGCGCGACTACACCAAGATCGGCGCGAAGTTCGCGGCGCTCGGCCCGCTGGTCGAGCAACTGGGGCTGCCCGCCAAGGGAATCGCCCTGCGGCCGGACGAGGAGGTCGAGCACCTGCGGCGGCTCAACGGCACCGGCTTCGAGGGCCGCCCCTCCCTCGACACCGCGGTCAAGGCCGCCAACACCATCCTCGCCCTCTCCGGCACCACCAACGGCCGCCTCGCCACCCAGGGCTTCCGCACCCTGGAGGCCCGCACCGGGCAGCCGATGGCCCACCTCGCCGCCGAGCACGAGGGCAAGCGCGTCACGTACGCCGACACCCAGGCCGCGCCCGTGCCGGTCATCACCTCGCCGGAGTGGTCGGGCAGCGAATCGGGCGGGCGCCGCTACACGGCGTTCACGCTCAACACCGAGCACCTCAAGCCCTGGCACACCCTCACCGGGCGGCAGCACTTCTTCCTGGACCACGACTGGATCCATGAGCTGGGCGAGGCGCTGCCCGTGTACCGGCCGCCGCTGGACATGCACCGGCTGTTCGGGGAACCGCGTCCGGGTCCGGACGGCACCCGCGAGGTGACGGTCCGTTACCTCACCCCGCACAACAAGTGGTCCATCCACTCCGAGTACCAGGACAACCTGTTCATGCTGGCGCTCTCCCGCGGCGGCCAGACCATCTGGATGTCCCCGCAGGACGCGGAGGCGATCGGGGTCGCCGACAACGACTGGATCGAGGCGGTCAACCGCAACGGCGTCGTCGTCGCGCGGGCGGTCGTCTCGCACCGGATGCCGGCCGGCACGGTGTACATGCACCACGCCCAGGAGCGCACGATCGCCGTCCCCACCGCGGAGACGACCGGCCGGCGCGGCGGCATCCACAACTCGCTCACCCGGCTGATCCTCAAGCCGTCCCATCTGATCGGCGGCTACGCCCAGTTGTCGTGGGCGTTCAACTACCTGGGCCCGACGGGCAACCAGCGCGACGAGGTGACGGTGATCCGCCGCCGCGGGCAGGAGGTCGAGTACTGATGCGCCCGATGGCCCAGATCGCCATGGTGATGAACCTCGACAAGTGCATCGGCTGCCACACCTGCTCGGTCACCTGCAAACAGACGTGGACCAACCGGCAGGGCATGGAGTACGTCTGGTTCAACAACGTCGAGACCCGCCCGGGACAGGGCTATCCACGCCGCTACGAGGACCAGGAGCGCTGGCGCGGCGGCTGGGAGCTGAACCGGCGGGGCGCGCTGAAACTGAAGTCGGGCGGGCGGCTGCGCACGCTGGCCGGGATCTTCTCCAACCCCAAGCTCCCGGAGATCAAGGACTACTACGAGCCCTGGACGTACGACTACCAGAACCTCACCGACGCCCCGCTCGGCGACGACTACCCCGTGGCCCGCCCGGTCTCCCGGCTCGACGGCAAGCCGATGAAGATCGAGTGGTCCTCGAACTGGGACGACAACCTCGCGGGCGCCCCCGCCTACGGCGACCTGGACCCGATGGTGGAACGCACCCGGCAGCAGGTCGCCGACAAGGTGCGCTTCGAGTTCGAGCAGACCTTCATGTTCTATCTGCCGCGCATCTGCGAGCACTGCCTGAACCCGGCGTGCGTGGCCGCCTGTCCGTCCGGCGCGATGTACAAGCGGGCGGAGGACGGCATCGTCCTGGTCGACCAGGACGGCTGCCGGGGCTGGCGGATGTGCGTGACGGGATGCCCGTACAAGAAGGTCTACTTCAACCACCGCACCGGCAAGGCCGAGAAGTGCACCCTGTGCTACCCGCGCCTGGAGGCCGGACTGCCGACGGTCTGCTCGGAGACCTGCGTGGGACGGCTGCGCTATCTCGGGGTCGTGCTCTACGACGCCGACAAGGTGACGGCCGCCGCGTCCGTGCGGGACGAGAGGGCGTTGTACGAAGCCCAGTTGGGCGTCTTCCTCGACCCGGAGGACGAGGAGGTGCGGCGGGCGGCCGAGGAGGCGGGGATCCCGTACGACTGGCTGGAGGCTGCCCGCCGCTCCCCCGTGCACGCGCTGATCAGCACCTACCGGGTCGCCCTCCCGCTGCACCCGGAGTACCGCACGATGCCGATGGTCTGGTACATCCCGCCGCTGTCACCGGTGGTGGACGCGCTGACGGAGACGGGCCACGACGGCGAGGACGCGGACAACCTGTTCGGCGCCATCGACACCCTCCGCATCCCGCTGGAGTACCTCGCGGAGCTCTTCACCGCCGGGGACACCGCACCGGTGCGGGCCTCGCTGGAGAAGCTCGCCGCGATGCGCTCCCACATGCGGGCGCTGAACCTCGGCGAGGACCCGGACCCGGCGGTGCCGGCCGCCGTCGGGATGCGACCGGAGGAGATCGAGCAGATGTACCGCCTGCTGGCCATCGCCAAGTACGAGGACCGGTACGTGATTCCGACCGCCGCCGTCGGTGACGCGCGGCGCCTGGAGGAGTCCGCGCTGCCGCAGGACTGCTCCCTCGACCACGACGGCGGGCCCGGCATGGGCGGGGACGGGCCGTTCGGCCAGGACTCGGGCCGCCGGCTGCTTCCCCTGGTGAGCGTGGAGAACTTCCACCTGCTGCGCAGACGCCAGACCTCGGACGACGCGGAGGAGACCTGATGCCCTCGGACGCGGTGCTCTACCAGGCGGCGGCGCTCTGCCTGACCTATCCCGACGACGACTTCCGCGCCCGGCTTCCGCTGCTGCGCGAAGCCGCGCCCCAGCTGCGGGAGTTCACCGACCACGCGGCGGTGACCGACGCCCAGGAGCTGGCCGCGCACTATGTGCAGGTCTTCGACTTCAAGAACCGGCACAGCCTGTACCTGAGCTGGTGGCGGGACGGGGACACCCGGCGGCGCGGGATGTCGCTGGTGCGCTTCAAGGACCTCTACCGCGAGCACGGCCTGGAGTTCAGCGGCGAGGAACTGCCCGACTTCCTGCCCGCGGTACTGGAGTTCGCGGCCCGCACCGGCAACCTCGACCTGCTCCTCGAACACCGCGACGCCCTGGAGCAGCTCCGCTCCCGGCTCACCGACTTCGGCACGCCGTACGCCGCCGTCCTGGACGCCGTGTGCGCCACGCTGCCGACCACGCCCACCGGGACGCGCCGATGACACTGTTCCTGTGGGGCGTCCTGCCGTACCTCGTCCTCGTCCTGCTCGTCGCCGGACTGCTCTGGCGCCACCGCTACGACAGGTTCGGCTGGACCACCCGCTCCTCCCAGGTGTACGAGTCGAAGCTGCTGACCATCGCCTCGCCCGCCTTCCACTACGGCATCCTCTTCGTCCTGGTCGGCCACCTCGTCGGCCTGTTCGTCCCGGAGTCGTGGACCGCCGCCCTGGGCGTGAGCGAGCACGCCTACCACCTGTTCTCCCTCTACGGCGGCACCGCGGCCGGTGTCGTCACCGTCGCCGGGATCGCGCTGCTGGTCTACCGCCGTCGCACCCGGGCCCCGGTGTTCCGCGCCACGACCGCCAACGACAAGCTGATGTACCTGGTGCTGGTCGCGGCGATCGTGCTGGGCATGGCCGCCAAGCTGGCCCACTCCTCCGGCGACGGGTACGACTACCGGCACTCCCTCGCCCCGTGGGCCCGCAGCCTGTTCACGCTCGGCCCGGACACCGGTGCGATGGCGGGCGTGCCGGTGCTGTACCAGGTCCACGCGGTGATCGGCATGGTCCTGATCGCGCTGGTGCCGTACACCCGGCTGGTGCACATGTTCAGCGCGCCGGTGCAGTATCTGTTCCGGCCGTACGTGGTGTACCGCAGCCGGGACCCGAAGCAGCTCGGCCCGCGACCGGAGCGGCGGGGCTGGGAGACGACCCGCCGCTGACCGCTAGGCGGCCCCTCCTTTCTGGTCCTTCTGGTCCTTCTCGTCGTCGACGATCTCCGCGTCCACCACGCCCTCGTCCTCCTGGGGTGCGGTGGGCCGGTCCGTGGGCTCCGAGTCGGCCTGCGCGTACATCGCCTGCCCCATCTTCTGGCTGACGGTGGCGAGTTTCTCGACGCCGGTGCGCAACTCGGCGGTGTCCGCCTCGCGTTCCAGGAGCGCCTTCAGCTCGGTGAGCGCGGACTGCACCTCGGAGCGGGTGTCGGCGGGCACCTTGTCCTCGTTCTCGCGGACGAACTTCTCCGTCTGGTAGACGAGTTGCTCGGCCTGGTTGCGGGTCTCGGCGGTTTCGCGGCGCTTGCGGTCCTCCTCCGCGTACTGCTCGGCGTCCCGCATCATGCGGTCGATGTCCTCCTTGGGCAGGGCCGAGCCGCCGGTGACCGTCATCTTCTGCTCGCGGCCGGTGGCCAGGTCCTTGGCAAAGACGTGCATGATGCCGTTGGCGTCGATGTCGAAGGCGACCTCGATCTGCGGAACCCCCCGGGGCGCGGGCGGCAGACCCGTCAGGTCGAAGACGCCGAGCTTCTTGTTGTAGGCCGCGATCTCGCGTTCGCCCTGGTAGACCTGGATGCCGACGGAGGGCTGGTTGTCGGCGGCGGTGGTGAAGATCTCCGAACGCCGAGTCGGGATCGTGGTGTTGCGCTCGATCAGCTTCGTCATGATGCCGCCCTTGGTCTCGATGCCCAGGGACAGCGGGGTCACGTCGAGCAGCAGCACGTCCTTGACATCGCCGCGGATCACCCCCGCCTGGAGGGCCGCGCCGACCGCCACGACCTCGTCGGGGTTGACGCCCTTGTGCGGGTCCTTGCCGGTCAGCTCCTTCACCAGCTCCGTCACGGCCGGCATCCGGGTCGAGCCGCCGACGAGGATCACGTGGTCGACCGCGGCGAGCTTGATCCCGGCGTCCTTGACCGCCTGGTGGAAGGGCGTCCTGCAGCGGTCCAGGAGATCGGCGGTGAGCTCCTGGAACTGGGCGCGGGTCAGCTTCTCGTCGAGGTGCAGCGGCCCTTCGGCGGAGGCCGTGATGTAGGGCAGGTTGATCGTGGTCTCCGAGGAGCTGGACAGCTCGATCTTGGCCTTCTCGGCGCCCTCGCGCAGCCGTTGCAGGGCCATCTTGTCGTTGCCCAGGTCGACGCCGTACTGCCCCTTGAACTTCTTCACCAGGTGCTCGACGACCCGCTGGTCCCAGTCGTCGCCGCCCAGGTGGGTGTCGCCGTTGGTGGCCTTGACCTCGATGACGCCGTCGCCGATCTCCAGCAGGGAGACGTCGAAGGTGCCGCCACCGAGGTCGAAGACGAGGACGGTCTGCTCCTCGCCGCGGTCCAGGCCGTAGGCGAGGGCGGCCGCGGTCGGCTCGTTGATGATCCGCAGCACCTTCAGGCCCGCGATCTCACCGGCCTCCTTGGTCGCCTGCCGCTGGGCGTCGTCGAAGTAGGCGGGGACCGTGATCACGGCGTCGGTGACGTCCTCGCCGAGATAGGACTCGGCGTCCCGCTTCAGCTTCTGCAGCACCCGGGCCGACAGCTCCTGCGCGCGGTAGCGGGTGCCGTCGACCGAGCCCTCCTGCGGGAAGCGCCAGCCGCCGTCCCCCATGTAGCGCTTGACCGAGCGGGCGGTGCGCTCGACGTTGGTCACCGCCTGCCGTTTGGCCACCTCACCGACGAGCACCTCGCCGTTCTTGGCGAAGGCCACGACCGAGGGGGTGGTCCTGGCCCCCTCCGCATTGGCGACGACCGTGGCTTCGCCGCCCTCCAGCACGGCCACCACCGAGTTCGTGGTCCCGAGATCGATACCGACCGCACGTCCCATCGCTGTCCCCTTCCGTGCCAGGGCACTTCCCCGAACTCCAGCACAAAACTTGAGTGCGCTCTTGTCAATGGTGCGGGTACCCCGGGCGCGGGCTCAGCCGGTCACCCGCTCCGGTTCCCGGGGCTCGCCGCGCAGGGCCACGGCCCGCCGCGGCCGGTCGGTGATCAGGACGTCCACCCGCGGGTGGCCGAGGAAGGTCCGCATCAGGGTGTCGTCGTTGACCGTCCACACCATGGTGAACAGGCCGTTGCGGGTCGCCTCCCTGAGCACCCGGGCACGGGCCAGCTGCTGGTGCACCGCGACCCCGCCGGCCCCGCAGGCCCGCACCCGCCGCATCGGCAGCAGTTCGCTGAGCCGGGTCCCGGGGAGCCGGGCCCAGCCGACCTCGTCCCGGTCGCGGCCCAGCGAGAGGGCGGTGCGCGCCCGGGGGAAGGCCCGGGAGATCGCGGCGACGGAACGGTCCTCCAGGGTGGTGGCGACGAAGCCGTCCTCACCGAGCAGGGCGACGGCCCGGTCGATCACCTCGCGTTCGTAGCCGACCTCCTTGAGGTCCAGGTGGCCGACGAGTTTCCCGGCGATCAGTTCCATCACCTCGTCGACGACCGGCACCGCGTACCCGGCCCGCTCGCTGAGCTCCGCGTGGGTGATCGTCGACAGGAGCGGCCCGGTGTGGCAGGCGCGGGCGTCGTGGTAGACGACGAGGACGCCGTCCGCGGTCCGCCGGATGTCGAACTCGACGTACTCCGCGCCGCTGAGCAGCGCGTCCTCGTACGCCTCCCAGGTGGCGGCACCGGCGCGTTCGGAGCCGCCGCGGTGGGCGGAGACGGCGGGTCGTCGCGGCATGATCGGTCAACTCCCGGGAGAGGTACGTGGTGCGGGCACCGGAGCGGTCGGCGGGTCGGAGGCGGGCAGCAGCGTGCCGGGCCGTCTGCCGACCCTGCGCAGCAGCAGGTAGCCGATCACCGCCAGCGCGACGAAGGGCAGCCAGGCCAGCGCGTACGCGGTGCCGTACCGGCCGAGGTCGAGGATGGAGCGGTCCTCGTCGACGTCGGTGGCGTTCACGCCGAAGAAGGCCAGCAGCAGGGTCGGTGGCAGAGCGATCAGGGTGGCCGCCGCGACCAGCGCGGAGACGACCCGGTTCTGCCGCTCGTCCCGTTCCGCGAGGGCGGCGTCCAGGGCGGCCGAGCGGGCGCTGATGACGGAGGTGAGCCGCTCGACCATGCGGGCGGAGTTGTCGAGACTGTCGCGGATGCCGAGGGTGTCGCGCAGCGACGACTGGAAACCCTCCGTGAGCATCTCCGGGATCAGCAGGCTGTCGACGTACGCCTCGACACCGAAGGCGAGGTCCAGCTGGAGCTCGTTCACGCCGTCGGAGAGGCGGGAGATCAGGGTGCGGACCTCGGACGCCGAGTCGGTCAGGGCCTGTTCGTTCTGTTTCATCATCGCGAAGGCCGCGAGCCGGGTGCGCTGGAGCACGGCCAGCGCGGAGATCATGCCGAGCGCGACGACGGCGAGGCCGTTCTCCACATGGACCGCCCAGCCCGCCTGGACGGAGACCCCGCGGCCGTGGGCGGTGAGCGTGACGCCGTGGTGGGTGAGGTTGGGCGGCACACTGACCGCGAGCCGGTCGGCGGCCTCGACGGGCATCATGCCGCGGTAGATGATCCTGTTCAGCAGCGCCGCCCGGTGGGTGTCGTCGGCGTGGGAGAGCACGTCCTCGCGTAACCGGCCGCCCGGGTAGACGAGTTGGTGGACGTTGAGGCCGAAGGTGACCGGCTCCCGCAGGGCCAGGCGTTCCCTCAGCACCTCCAGCAGCGGTCGGCCGCCGAGCCGCAGGCGGTCGCGCTCGAAGCAGGTGGTGGCGAGCCAGGAGGCGACGGCGAGCGCCTCGGTGTCTCCGGCGAACTCGCAGTCCAGCAGCAGCGTGGCGTCCCCGCGCGGGGTGGCGACGACGAGCAGGTCGACGCGAGCCAGGGTCAGGCCGTGGTCGCCGCCGGGCAGCCTCAGCTCGCCCGGGGCCGTCGTCTCGGCCAGCACCGGTACCGGCAGCACCGCCTCGCCGGACTCCAGGTGCGGCCGGAACCGGCCGAAGGGGAAGCGGTCGACAAGGGTGTCCGGGGCGGGGTCGGGCGGGCGGACCCGGCAGCCGAGGCTGAACAGCAGCAGAACGCGGGTCAGTTCCCGGGTGGCGGAGTCGAGCACCGTCCCGCCGCCTGCGGTTCCCGTCACCATCGCGGTCCTTCCGACTCATCGGCGTCCAAGTCATACCCCGAACCGACGTCGCGCAGGCCACCCCGGCGGGCGGCCTGCGCGAACCATGCTCCCCGACGCTCAGGCGAGCTTCGCGGACAGCGTGATCGGGACGGCCTTGAGGGCCTGGCTGACCGGGCAGTTGGCCTTGGCGTCCTCGGCGGCGGCCAGGAAGTCCTCCTCGCTGATGCCGGGCACCGTGCCCTCGACGGTGAGGTGGATGCCGGTGATGCCCTGGCCGGGCTGGAAGGTCACGTCCGCGGAGGTGACGAGCTTGGTGGGCGGAGTGCCCGCCTTGTCCAGGCCGTTGGAGAAGGCCATGCAGTAGCAGCTGGAGTGCGCCGCCGCGATCAGTTCCTCGGGGCTGGTCTTGCCGTTCGCCTCCTCGGCGCGCGACGGCCACGACACCGGCTGCGCGGCGATGCTGCCGGAGGAGTCGAAGGTCACGACGCCGTTGCCCTGGAACAGGTTGCCTTCCCACACGGTGTGTGCGGAGCGCGTGGTTGCCACGATGATTCCCTTCAGTGAGGTCCCGTGTTCGGGTCCGTGAGCACTATCCGATCACATTCCGGCTCAGCTCACCCGGAAGACCGGCCCGCCTGCGGAGAACGGCAGCCGGGCGCCCTGCGGAATCAGATAGGCGTGCTCGCGCCGCACCCTGAGCACGTCGCACCAGCCGTCCGTGATCACCAGGACCGGGGCGCCGGGCGGGAAGTCGTCGGCGCGGTGCAGCAGATCGATGCCCGGCTGCAGGACCGTGCCGCCCCGGCCGTGCACCCGCACCCGCCCGGCGATCTCCGTGACCGGCAGATAGCCCGCGTCGTGCGGAGCCGTGTCGCAGAACACCACCCGCGCGGCCGGGACGTCCCGGGCCTCGGCGTAGGAGGCGATGGCACCGAGCGCCTTGCCGAGCAGGATGCGGTTCATGGAGCCGGAGGTGTCCAGGACCACGCCGAAGGTGCAGCGGGCGACCTCCTCGGGCGGGAACCGGCGTCCTGCGCGGGGGATGCCGGGCGTGGCGGCCTGCCGGCGCGCCGGGCGGGCGTACGTCCGTACCGGCTCGGGGCGGGGCACGAACTCGTCGAACCAGCGGGCCAGTCGCGCGTCCCAGGGCAGCGGCGGATGACTCAGGGCGCGGATCTCCTCGACCAGGCCGCCGGGCAGGAAGCCGCGTTCCTGTCGCTGGTGCAGATCCAGGCCCTGGTACAGGCCGCGCCGGTAGAACTCGTCGAGGTCGGCGAAGTCGCCCGGCGGGCACAGCGGCGCGCCGAGGATGTCGCCTACGCCCTTGCCGCGCAGGGTGGCCAGGCGCCGCATCCGGCGCAGATCGCCGGCGATGCGGTCGTAGACCTCCTCGGCGGACAGCCCCGTGAGCCCGGCGTCGTACAGCAGGCCCTCGGGCATGGTGCCGACGTCCATCTCCTTGAGCCAGCCGTTGACGACGTAGTCGCAGGCGACGTTGAAGAGGTAGGGGTCGCGGGCGCCGCAGCGGTCGCCGTGGCGCAGGGCGGCGTGCAGCATCTCGTGGGCGAGCACGAACCGCCACTCCTCGTCGTCGAGGGAGCGGAGCGGGTTGACGTAGATCTCGCCCGCCTCGGCGTTCACCGCGGCGACGGAGATGCCGTGGGCGCGGGCGAGTTCGGCGTCGGCGACCAGCCTGATGCCGGAGGCGATCCCGGCGAGCAGCGGGTAGGAGGCGATGAACCAGCTCAGGGCGCGCTGCCAGGGGCGCTGCCGGGCCGGTTCGCCGTCCAGGCTCTCGCGGCGGCCGCCCGCCATGTCCATCGCCGCGGACACCGTCCGGGCCAGCGCGGTGGCGAAGGCCAGCTGGTGGTCGGGCGGCTGCCCGTACCAGCCCTGCCACTCCACCAGCCGCAGGTCCGGCTCGCCGCCCGCGGTGCCGCAGCGCTCGTACGCGGCCGGGAGGCCGGTGCGGCGCCAGCGCGCGGCGAGCTGCTCCTCGTCGCCGTCGGGGTAGGCGGCGGGCAGTTCCTCGGGGGTCTCGCCGATGGTGAAGCCGAGCAGGAAGCGGTTGACGACGACACAGCGGGCGGCGAGGTCGCAGGCGTCGGGCTGCTCGCGGACGCCTGGGGCCGCCGGGACATGGCCGAAGCCGAGGTGCAGGATCGCGTGGGCGAGGGCCCAGGCCCACGCGGCCGGCGTGGCCATGGGGGTCCCCCCGCGCGAGTCTGTTCGAGCGTGGGGGAGGTCGGGGTGGACGTGCAGGGTGGCGGAGGAGGTGACGCGCACCAGCCCCTCGCGCGGGGCCAGCGCGCAGTCCTCCTGGCGGCACAGGTCGAACTCCACGGCCGCCAGCGCCGGGTTGGCCTTCACCAGCCGCATCCCCTCGGCGAGCGCCTCCGCGGCCAGGTCCCGCCTCTTCGGCCGCTGACGGCTCACCGGCGGGCCTCCACCAGCCGCGGCATGTCCCGGGCCGCCTCGACGAGGAACCACGAGGGCAGCACGGGATTGCCGTCCGCGTCGGAGGCGATGACGGTCTGGGCGACCTCGACGGAGATCTCCGCGAGCTGCACCAGCAGCGACTTGGCGCGGTAGGCGGTCTGGCGGCCGCTCGCCGACATGTGCTCCTTGCCGGCGGGCAGTTCCTTGACCAGCCGGCCGCGGAAGGAGTCGGCGAGGTAGTAGAGCAGGTCGCGGTCCTCCGGGCGGTTCGGCCAGCGGGCCTCGCCCTTGATGATCGCCTCGATGCCGAACCGGCTGCGGACGATCTTGACGTAGCCGCAGAACGCGGTCGCGTGGGCGGGCGTCAGCGTGCCGTGCGCGAGGACCTTCAGGGTCTCCTCGTCCAGGTCCCGTCCGAAGGAGTGCAGCGCGTCGGAGAGCATGTGCCAGGACCGGGGCGTGGAGAACGGCTCCTCGGTCTTGGGCGGCTTGGACCACAGCTGGTCGGGCCGGTCGGTGAGGTGGTCCACCACCCAGGGGTGCACGCCGTTCTCCCCCGCCCAGACCAGCCAGTCCTTCGGGGAGGCCGCCAGATGGACATAAGTGAGACGGTTGATCAGCGCGGAGGCGATCGGGCGGGCGAGCGCGTTGTCGGTGGCGCGGTTGCCGGCCCCGATGACGATCGACCCCTCGGGCAGCTCGTAGCTGCCGATCCGGCGGTCCAGGATCAGCGAGTAGAACGCCTTCTGCACATCCGGGCCGGCCGCGTTCAGCTCGTCCAGGAACAGGCAGTACGGCTCGTCGCGGGCGATCGTCTCCGGCGGGCAGAACACCGACCGCCCGTCCTTGATCTGCGGCACGCCGATCAGGTCCTCGGGCGCGAGCTGGGTGCCGAGCAGGCTGACGCACTCCAGTCCCAGCGAGGCGGCGAAGTCCCGCACCAGGGAGGACTTTCCGATGCCGGGGGCGCCCCAGACGAACACGGGCCGCACGGTGGCGAGGCCGAGGAGGAGTTCCGGAAGGCGGGCGGGGGTGACGGTGACGGCAGCCTGCAAAGCAGGACTCCTCAGGGGTGTTCGAGCGATGTCGGCTGCGAACAGTGTGGGCGTACGACCCTTTTGACGCACCCGGTTTTCAGGCCGCCCGCTCCTCCGCGGGCCGCTCCACCGGCACTTGGGGCCCGCCCGCCTCGTCCAGCCAGCGGCGCAGCACACGGTGGATGTGCTCGGCGCCGACAAGTTCCGCCCCGTCCTCGGCCGGCGCGGACAGCACGAGCGGCGAGAGCAGGAAGGCCCGGCCCTGGGCGCCGCCGAGCCCGCCGTGCGAGCCGATCTGCTCCTCGAAGGCGAGGACTTCGCCGTCGGCGGGGTCGTACATGGAGTTGACCATGATGTCGGCGGTGTGCGGGAAGGAGTGGGTGCGCCGCACGGCGTCCGCGGCGCCGGGCCCGAAGGGGGCGAGCGGGCCGGGGTCCTGGTCGAGGCGGTCCAGCGGGATCTCGGTGCCGAACGGGCCGAGCACGACCCCGCCGTGCCGCTCGCTGCGCACCAGCAGGAAGCCGATGCCGGGGTGGTTGGCGAGCGTGGTCAGCAGCGCGGGGTGGCGGGCGTCGATCTCCTCCTTGGTCATCCGGTGGGGGACGTCCGGGAAGGAGATCAGGCCGAGGTTGCCGGAGGCCAGCACGATCGGCTCCGAGCGGCGGGCCGGACGGTCCTTCTCGCCGCGCTCCTCGACGGGGATGCGCAGCGCCGCGCGCACGGCGGTGCGGGCCTCGGCATCGCTGTGGGTGCGGCGGGCCCGGCGCGGCACGGGCAGCCCGCAGCCGGCCCGCACCAGGTCGCCGAGGGTGAGGCCGTAGCGGGCGCGGAAGGTCTCGCCGGGGCTCTGCCCGTGGTCCGACAGCACCACGATCCGGTACGGCCGGGGGGCGTGCTCGGCAACGTTCTCGATGAGCTCCAGCGCCCGGTCCAGGCGTTCGAGGACCTTCTCGGCGTCCCGGCTCGCCGGTCCCGAGTGGTGGGCCACCTCGTCGTAGGCGACGAGGTCGGCGTAGACGGCGGTGCGCCCGGCGAGCATGTCGCCCATCACCGCGGAGACGACGACGTCCCGTTCGACGACGGTCGCGAAGGCCCGTACGAAGGGGTAGAGGCCGCCTCGGGAGACCCGCGGGCGGGTCTTGCGCAGCCGGGCCCGGGTGGACTCGCCGATCTCCCGGCCGACCTCGGCGACGAACGACAGCGCGGTGCGCACCGCGTTGGCCGGGTCGGAGAAGTAGGCGAAGTAGCCGGCGCGGGAGCGGGTTTCGCGGCTGCGGCGCATGGTCGCGATGGACAGCACCAGGGCCTGTTCCTCGGCGCCGCCGCTGAACAGGTTGCCGCGGCTGGCGCCGTCGACGGTGAGCAGTCCGCCGTCGCCGCTGTGCCGCACGGCCCGGCGCTGGAGTTCGGCGGCGCTGGTCGGGCGGTTGCAGACCATCACCTCCCCGCTGTCCTTCTCGTACCAGCGGAAGGCCGGGACGTCGTGGTTGCTGCCGTGCATGATGCCGAGCTGGCTGGCGCCGGTCTGGCTGGACCAGTCGGTGCGCCAGGGGGTGAGCCGGTGGGTGGGGCGGTCCCCGCCGGTCCAGCGGGCCAGGGTCGGCATCAGCCCCTTGCGGACGGCGTCCCGCAGCACGTCGTGACCGACCCCGTCGAGCTGCAGGAAGACGGTGCCCGGAGTCGACGGACAGGGCGGCCCGGTGCCGCGCCGGCGGTCGGCCAGGCGGTACAGCCGGCGGCGGTAGGCGTCGTCGTCCCGTACGGCGAGGGCGGCGCCGGTGGCGGAGGCGACCGCGGACATCACGGCGGCGACCACCACGGCGGTCTCCCAGGCGACGCCGCCGCGCTCGGCGGGGTTCAGCCGCAGGGCGACCAGCAGGAGGGCGCCGTTGAGGAAGAAGACCAGCAGGCCGAGGACGAGGGCGGGCACCAGCAGCAGCAACCGGACCAGGAGCGGCCAGACCAGGGCGGACAGCACACCGAAGGCGCCGGCGCCGAACGCGGCGGTGACGGCGATCCGGGTCGAGCTGTCGCCGTGGGGGGACTGGAGCTGGAAGTCCGGCAGGATCCCGGCGAGCACCAGCAGGGTGAGCGTCGACACCGCCCACACCGCGACGCTGCGCCCGATCTGACTGGCGACCCGCCGCCAACGCCGCCCCTGCACTCCCCGCACACCTCACGTCCCGGCCCGACACCGGCGGGCCTGCCCTCCACCTTGTCATATGGACGCGCGGAGGCAGGGCGCCGTTGCTAGCGGCCGTCGTACCCCGCGGTCGGCAGCGACAGCCGCCGGTGCACCTGGGCCTTCATCCGGGAGTCGTACCGCGGCTCCTCGCAGCCCACGGTCTCCACCCGCACCCCGCGCCGCGCGCACTCCGCGGTGAACTCCTCGGCGGAGGACAGCGCGCTCTCCAGCACCCGGCGGCTGGGCACCACGAACAGGTCGACGCCGGGCCGCACCCCGTCCCACAGCACCAGGTGGTCCGGCCGCAGCTTGCGGACCAGCAGCTCCCGGCTGACCGTGTAGCCCCGCTCCGCCGCCCATCGCGCGCAGATGGCGTGCTGGCTGCGGGAGTCCACCAGAAAGGGGTCGGCGTCCAGTTCCTCCAGCGGCGTCAGACTCGCGATCGCCGTGACCCGCACCGGTCCCATGGGGTCCCCCTCACCTCCGGGTTTCAGGCGCCGACACTACTCCTGCCCGTAGGCTTCGGGGGAGTCGCGCGAAGGAGGCAAAGAGGTGTCCGTGGAGATCACCTGGTGGGGTCACGCCACCTGCACGGTCGCCGACTCGGACGTACGCGTCCTCACCGACCCTTTGTTCGCCCGCCGGCTCGCGCATCTGCGCCGGCGCCGAGGCGCGCTCCCGGCGCCCGGTGCCTGGCGCGCGGACGTCGCGCTCGTCTCCCATCTGCACGCCGACCACCTGCACGTTCCCTCCCTGGCGCGGCTCGCGGAGGGCACCCGCCTGCTCGTGCCCCGGGGCGCACCACGGGCCGTGCCGGGACTGCGCCGGCTCACGCACCTGCGGGTCACCGAGGTGGTGCCCGGGGATGTGGCACAGGTGGGCGCGGTGCGGGTGCGTGTCGTGCCGGCCCGGCACGACGGCCGCCGGCTGCCGGTCGGGCGCCATCACTCCCCCGCTCTCGGTTTCGTCGTCGAGGGCGAGGCGCGCACCTACTTCGCCGGGGACACCGGCCTGTTCGACGAGATGGCCGAGGAGGTCGGGCCGGTGGACGCGGCGCTGCTGCCGGTGGGCGGCTGGGGGCCGTATCTCGGCGAGGGTCATCTGGACGCGGGGCGCGCGGCGGAGGCACTGGCGCGGCTGGCGCCCCGCAGTGCCGTGCCGGTGCACTACGGCACGTACTGGCCGATCGGGATGGACGCCGTGCGCCCCCACGAGTTCCACTCGCCCGGCCACGAGTTCGTCCGGCTCGCCGCGCAGCGCGCGCCCGATGTCACCGTGCACCGGCTCGGGCACGGCGAGAGCATACGGCTGGGGGTGAGCGCGTGACCTGGCTCACCGCCGCGTCGGCGACGGTGTCGGCCGAGTCCACGCACCAGGCGATCGGCTACCCGACGCTGTTCGTCCTGGTGCTGCTGGGCGCGCTGGTGCCGGTCGTGCCGACGGGGGTGCTGGTGAGTACGGCCGCGGTGGTGGCGTTCCATCAGACGGCGCCCTTCGCGCTGGCGATGGTGTTCGTCACGGCGTCCCTGGCCGCGTTCCTGGGGGATGCCACGCTGTACTGGCTCGGGCGGCGGGGGATGAAGTCGAAGAACGGGTCGCGGTGGCTGGAGGCGATACGGTCGCGGGCGCCGGAGGAGCGCCTGGAGCAGGCGCAGACCAAGCTGGCCGAGCACGGGGTGGCGGTGCTGGTGCTGTCCCGGCTGGTTCCGGCGGGGCGGCTTCCGGTGATGCTCGCCTGTCTGGTCGCGAAGTGGCCGATGCGGAGGTTCGCCCGGGGGAACTTCCCGGCGTGCCTGGCGTGGGCGGTGACGTATCAGCTGATCGGGATCCTGGGCGGGTCGCTGTTCCCGGAGCCCTGGGAGGGGGTCGTCGCGGCGGTGGGGCTGACGCTGGCCGTCAGTGCGGCGCCCAGCGTCTGGCGGCGCCTCCGGGCTGCCGGGTGAGGTCAGTCACCGCCGGTCACCGGTCCTCCAGTACCCGCGACGCACCGACGGGCAGGTCCCACAGGTCCTCCCTGGGCAGCCCCGCCGCCTGCCACGCCGCCCGCACCCTGGTGAGCGGCTCCAGGACCGGCTCCGCGGACAGGACGAACGTGCCCCAGTGCATGGGGGCCATCCTGCGCGCTCCCAGGTCCTGCACGGCCCGCACCGCTTCCTCCGGGTCGCAGTGGACGTCGCTGAGCCACCAGCGCGGGTCGTAGGCGCCGACCGGCATCAGGGCGAGGTCGATCCCGGGGTGGCGCTGGCCGATGCGGGCGAACCAGTGGCCGTAGCCGGTGTCGCCCGCGAAGTACACGCGCCGGCCGTCCGGGGCCGTGAGGACCCAGCCGCCCCACAGACTGCGGCAGGTGTCGGTGAGGCTGCGCTTGGACCAGTGGTGGGCCGGGACGAAGTCGAAGCGCACGCCGTCCAGTTCGGCCGCCTCCCACCAGTCCAGTTCGGTGACGCGGGTGAAGCGGCGGCGGTGGAACCAGCGGGCGAGGCCGGCCGGCGCGAACACCGGTGTGTCGCGCGGGAGCCGGCGCAGGGTGGGGGCGTCCAGATGGTCGTAGTGGTTGTGGCTGATGACGACCGCGTCCACGCGCGGCAGGGCGTCCCAGTCGATGCCGACCGGGGTGATCCGGGCGGGCGTGCCGATGATGCGGCGGGACCAGACCGGGTCGGTGAGGACGGTGAGCCCGCCGATCCGGACCACCCAACTGGCGTGTCCGGCCCAGGAGACGGCGACCGTGCGGGCGTCGACGCTCGGCAGCGGGCCGGGTTCGAAGGGCAGCAGCGGGAGGTCGGCGAGGCCCTCCCGGCCGGGTCGGACGGCGCCCTCGCGGGCGAACCGGGCCATGGCCTTCAGGCCGGGCAGCGGGGCGGTCAGCCGGTCGTGGAAGGTACGCGGCCACACCCGGCGCTCGCCCAGCGGGCGGGGTTCGGCGAGCGGCGGAAACGGTGCCGTGGAGGCGGGGTGACGGGCTGCCCCTTCCAACTCGGCTGCCCCTTCCGGCTCGGCCACCCTTTCCTGCTCGGCTCCCCCTTCCCGCTCGGCTCCCTTTTCCCGCTCAGCTGACCTTTCCCGCTCGGCTGCCCCTTCTTTTTCCCGGGTGGTCTCGGACTGCTGCGTCATCGAGCGGGCTCCCCTCGCCGGGCGTCGTCGCGGAGATCGTCGAAGACCGATGTCACACGGCTCAACGCCCGTCGCACATGCGGCAGTTCCCAGGGCGCGGGGGATCCGAGGCAGGCCGCGCGTTCCTCGTCCGTGGCGCCGAGCAGGTCCCCGGTGGACAGCCGTACGCGCGGCGCCCCGAGGTCGTCGCCGAAACGGTGGCCGCCCGGCGCGGGCAGGCCGAGGCGGGCGGTCAGGAAGTCCTCCAGGTCCTGGGCGTCCCCTACTCCGTGCACGCTCAGTGTGGGGCGCAGCGGGCCGAGGTCGACGTAGAGGTGGCGGCCGGCCTGCGGGGGAAGGGCGAGGGCTCCCGCCCCGACGACGGCCGCGTGCAGGTCGGCGGCCAGGTGCGTGTGCAGGGCCACGGCGGCCGCCCGGCGGGCGAGGACCGGTTCGGGTTCGGTCAGCGCGTATCCGGCCGCGGCGGCGACCGGACCGGCGACGCGGGCGCCCATCGCGGTGAGCACGTCGAGCACGCGCGCGTGCAGGTCCGCGCCGACCTCGTCCGAGGGGAACCGGGCGATCGCGGCCGGCCAGCCGGGCGGCAGCAGGGCTCCGGCCAGGTCGGTGACGACGGTGACCCGTTCCGGCAGCATCTCGGCGGGGCTGAGCAGCACGGTGTCGTACGGGAGGTGCCGGGTGTCGCGCCAGGTCTCGTCGCTGACCAGGTGCAGTCCCTCGCCCGCGGCGGCCTCGACGGTCTCGTGCAGCAGCTCGGGCGGCGCCACGGTGGCGGTGGGGTCGTCGGCGACGGACAGCACCAGCAGGCGGGGGTCGCCGCCCTCGGCGCGGACCCGGCGCACGGTCTCCAGCAGGGCGTACGGGTCGGGCACCCCGCCGCACTCGGCCGGGGTGGCGACATGGAAGACGGGTCGTCCCAGCAGCCGGGCGTACGGCCCCCACCAGGCCGCGCAGGGCCGGGGCACCAGGACGTCACCGCCGAGCGCGGCGGTCAGCGCGAGCAGCAGGGCGGGGGCGCCGGGGGCGGCGACCACCCGGTCGGGCACGGCGGGCAGACCACGCCGGTCCCAGTGGCCGCAGGCGGCGTCGAGCAGGGCCCCGCCGCCTCCGACGGGTTCGCTCTCCGGGCGGGCGGCGGCAGCGGCGAGCTCGGCGGACAGCTCGGGCAGCACGGGCAGCCCGTCCCCGGGCAGCGGCGGCCCGTACCGGACGGGGCCGTGGCTCTCGGGAACGCTCCGCGCCACCTGGACTCCCTCCTGGTACGTACACGGTACGAGATCAGCTGTCGGCACCTCTTCCCGTGCGGCGCAGCCGGTACACGGCACCGCCCAGCGCTCCCGCGATCAGCACGCCGCCGGCCACCAGGGCGGGGACGGAGTCGGTGAACGTACCGCCCTCGCCGGCGCGTACCCCGCGCTGGACGACCGCGGGCGGGCAGGACGCGCGGTGTCCGCCGGTCACGCACGGGTGAGGGGTGACGGCCGTCGGGGGGCAGGACGGGGTGTGGTGCTCGGTGGGGCACGGCCGCGGGGCGGTGGGGCCGCCCTTGGCGACGGTGAAGGTGGCGCTCCACTGCTTCCCCTGGCCGCCGGGGGCGGCGGGGCAGGTTCCCTCGACGGTCCAGGCGGTGTCGGGGCCCAGCGGTTCGACTCCGCCTTCGAGTTCCTCGGCGGAGGCGATCCGGGCGGTGCCGCGGTAGGCGGCCCCGTCGTCGCCGGTGGCTTTGTGCAGGGCGACGGTCTCCTCCTCGAAGGCCAGCGAGGTGGCGTCGAGGGTGGCGGGCGCGGGGCCGCCGGTGGGGTCGCAGGTGACCGAGACGGTGATGCTTCCGCCGGGATGCGCGGTGGCCGGGCTGACCTCCGCGGCCGGTTCCGCGAAGGCCGAGGAGGCGGCGAAGCCCAGGAGGACACCCCCCAGGGCGAGGGCGGACAGGACACGGACTCTGCGGCGCATGGTGCGGGCTCCTCGCGCGGATGGCTGCGGGACACGCAGACACGTGTCCCGCAGCCATCACAGCCCGCCCGGGGGCCGGCCGCGCGCGGCGTCCGCCGTTAGCGGGACGCGAGGCGGCCGTGCGGGTGAAAACCGAGGGAAAGCTTTGCCCGCCGGTAGGTCTAGGCCGCGTCCCGGAGGATCTGTTCCCGGACGCGTCCGCAGCACCGGCTGATCAGCCGGGACACGTGCATCTGCGAGATGCCCAGCTCCTCGGCGATCCGGCTCTGCGTCATGTCCCCGAAGAACCGCATGTACAGAATCGCCCGCTCCCGCTCCGGCAGTGCGGCGAGCCGCGGTTTCACGGCCTCCCGGTCCACCACCGTGTCCAGGGCGGGATCCGCGGAGCCGAGCGCGTCGCTCAGGGAGTACCCGTCCTCACTGCCGGGCAGTTCCGCGTCCAGGGACAGCGCCGTGAAGCTCTCCAGCGCCTCGAGGCCGGCCCGGACGTCGGCCTCGCTCATGTCGGCGTGTTCCGCGATCTCGGCCACCGAGGGGTTGCGCCCGGAGACGGTCTGCAGGTCCTGCACGGCGAAGCGCACCCGGTTGCGCAGGTCCTGGACCCGGCGCGGCACGTGCAGCGTCCACATGTGGTCCCGGAAGTGCCGCTTGATCTCGCCGGTGATGGTCGGCACGGCGTAGCTCTCGAACGCGTTGCCGCGCTCGGGGTCGTACCGGTCGACGGCCTTGACCAGGCCGAGGGCCGCGACCTGACGCAGATCCTCGTAGCTCTCGCCTCGGCTGCGGAACCGTCCCGCGAGCCGGTCCGCCATCGGCAGCCAGGCCTCGACGATCCGCCCACGGAGCGCGTCGCGCTCCGGACCCGCCGGCAGCGTGCTGAGCGTGCGGAACGCCTCCGCGGTGTCGGGGGCGTCGTCGTGCGGGTGGTGCTTCGCGCTCACTCGTGTGGGCATGTGCGTCGCAACTCCCTCGTCGGTGCTCTGGGTTGGACGGTCAGCGTGGGAGCGCGCAGCGGAACCGGACGGTACGCAGCCGTGTCGACGTTCCGCCGCTCCCACGGATGTGCCTCCTGTCCGAAGCACTGGGAGTGCGCCTGCCCGTGCCCCTGTCCCGCAAACACCGGCTCAGGTTTTCGGCGGACGACCAGGGTGACTCGTAGGGATGCTGCCCATTTCATCCCGGCCGGGAGGTCCCCGTATGAGCACCAAGGTCTCCGATCACGTACTTCAGCGGCTGCGCGAGTGGGGGGTCGAGCATGTCTTCGGCTATCCCGGTGACGGCATCAACGGCCTGCTCGCGGCCTGGGGGCGGGCGGAGAACCAGCCGCGCTTCATCCAGTCCCGGCACGAGGAGATGTCGGCGCTGCAGGCCGTCGGGTACGCGAAGTTCAGTGGCCGTCTCGGGGTGTGCGTGGCGACCTCCGGGCCGGGTGCGATCCATGTGCTGAACGGCCTGTACGACGCCAAGCTGGACCATGTCCCGGTGCTGGCGATCGTCGGCCAGACGCATCGCACGGCGATGGGCGGCTCGTACCAGCAGGAAGTCGATCTGCACACCCTGTTCAAGGACGTGGCCTCGGACTTCGTGGAAACGGTGACGGTCCCCGAGCAGCTGCCGAACGTGCTGGACCGGGCGATCCGCACCGCGTACGCCCGGCGCTGCCCGACCGCGGTCATCATCCCGGGCGACGTCCAGGACCTGGACTACGAACCGCCCACGCACGAGTTCAAGATGGTGCCGTCCAGCCTGGACCGCAGTTCCTGGACGGCGCTCCCCTCGCGGGAGTCGATCGAGCGGGCCGCGGAGATCCTCAACACCGGTGACAAGGTGGCGATCCTGGTCGGCCAGGGCGCCGCCGGGGCGCGGGCCGAGGTGGAGCGGCTGGCGGAGGTGCTCGGCGCGGGTGTCGCCAAGGCGCTGCTCGGCAAGGACGTGCTGAGCGATGAACTCCCGTACGTCACCGGTTCCATCGGCCTGCTGGGCACGCGGCCGTCGTACGAGCTGATGCGGGACTGCGACACGCTGCTGACCATCGGGTCCTCCTTCCCGTACTCCCAGTTCCTGCCGGACTTCGGCGAGGCGCGGGGCGTGCAGATCGACATCGACCCGCACATGGTCGGGATGCGGTATCCGTACGAAGTAAATCTCGTCGGCGACGCGCGGGCCACCCTGGAACGCCTGATCCCGATGATCGACCCGGCGCGCGGGCGGGAGTGGTTCGACACCGTGTGCGACAACGTGACGCGCTGGCGGGACGTGCTGGAGCGGCGGGCGAAGCTGTCGGCGGACCCGATCAACCCGGAGTACGTCGCCCATGCCCTGGACCCGCTGCTGCCGGCCGACGCCATCGTCACCTCCGACGCGGGCTCGATGGCGAACTGGTACGCACGGCATCTGACGATGCGGCCCGGCATGCGCGGCTCGCTGTCCGGCACGCTCGCCACGATGGGCTGCGCGGTGCCGTACGCCATCGGCGCGAAGTTCGCGCATCCGGACCGGCCCGCGATCGCGCTGGTCGGGGACGGGGCGATGCAGATGAACGGAATGGCGGAGCTGATCACGGCGGCGAAGTACCGCGATCAGTGGCAGGATCCGCGGCTGGTGATCGGCATCTGGAACAACCAGGACCTCAACCAGGTCACCTGGGAGATGCGGGCCATGGGAGGCGCCCCGTCCTTCCTGCCCTCGCAGGAGCTCCCGGACGTGCAGTACGCCGCCTTCGCCCGTTCGCTGGGGCTGACCGGGATCCGGGTGGAGAAGCCGGAGGACGTGGAGGCCGCCTGGCGGGCCGGTCTGGAGGCGGACGGCCCGGCCGTGATCGAGTTCCTCACCGACCCCGCGGTGCCGCCGGTGCCGCCGCACGCCACCTGGGACCAGATGGAGGCCACGGCCGCGTCGATCCTGAAGGGTGACGCGGACCGCGGCTCCATGGTCAAGCAGGGATTCAAGGCAAAGATGCAGGAGTTCCTGCCGGGACGGGCGAAGAAGTAGCCTCACCCGGCTCCTTGGGCAGCAGGAGCTCCTCGTAGCGGCCCATGGCCAGCATGACGCCGAGCATGAGCAGCGGAACTATCACAGCGAGCAACACCATGGCCTGTCCTTCCCCGGGGATGAAGCGCGGGGGGCGCAGGCCGGGTCTCCCGCCGTGCACCGGGCAAACCAGGCCGGACCGTGTCGGCCGTGGCTCTTCGGGTACGCGGTGCGGACCCGAAGATCTGGAGGGAGTCATGCAGCGAGGCAGCGACCGGCTGAACGTTCACCGTGACGACGAGATGAAGCACGAACTCCAGGGCCTGCTCAGGTCCGGTCATCCGACCCGGGTCGACGAGTGGTACGACCCCGAGCCGAGCGCCGACGACGACCCGCAGGTCGCGGGCGGACCGGTGGCACCCGGCGGGGGTACGGCCTCGTTGGCGGCGGTGCGCCAGGAGCTGGCCCGGTACCTCAGTCGCAGTCTGTTCCCGGCGAGCCCGCACGAGCTGGCCGGCACCCTGCGCCGCGCCTACGCGCCCGATGCCCTGGTGGAGCCGGTGGAGCGGCTGCCGCGCGCGGAGCGCTACACCACTGTCCAGGAGCTCGCCGAAGCCCTGACCCGACGCTAGCCCCGGAGGGGAACACGATGGCCGATTTCGTCAGGGACGTGATGACCGCCGGAGTGGTCGCCGTCCGCCCGGACGCCTCACTGGCCGAGGCGGCGCAGCTGATGCGCGACCAGGACATCGGTGATGTGCTGGTGGCCGACGGCCAGCGGATCGTGGGCGTGCTCACCGACCGTGACATCACCGTGCGGGCGGTCGCCGAGGGCGTCGACCCGCTGACGGCGAGCGTGAGGTCGGTGTGTACGCCCGATCCCCTGGTGGTCGCCCCGCAGGACCCGGTGGCGGCCGCGGTCGCCCTGATGCGGCAGCACGCCGTGCGCCGGCTGCCGGTCGTCGAGGACGGCCTGCCGGTCGGGGTGGTGAGCCTCGGCGACCTGGCCGAGGCGCAGGCCCCGGACTCGGCACTGGCCGACATCAGTCGCGCCACACCGGACGAGTGAGCGCGCGGTCCCTGCTGCAGGAGGGCCGGGGCGCCGGACGCCGCGGGCGCCCGCTGTCCCGGCCCGTGTGCTGCCGCGGGACCGGCGGGCGACGCCGCGCACGAGCACGCGCTAGAGGACGAAAGGAAGCTGAACCACCATGCGCATCGCATTTCTCACCGCGCCCGAGGGCGTGGAACAGGTCGAACTGACCGACCCCTGGCAGGCGGCGGTGGACGCCGGTCACGAACCCGTGCTGGTGTCGACGGAGCCGGGGAAGATCCAGGCGTTCCACCATCTCGACAAGGGCGACACCTTCCCGGTGCAGGAGGTCGTCGGTGAGACCACGGCCGACTCCTTCGAGGGCCTCGTCCTGCCCGGCGGCGTCGCCAACCCGGACTTCCTGCGGATGGACGAGCAGGCCGTCGCCTTCGTCGCCGCCTTCTTCGAGCGGGGCCTGCCGGTCGCCGCGATCTGTCACGCGCCGTGGACGCTGGTCGAGGCGGACGTCGTGCGGGGCCGGGTGCTCACCTCCTGGCCGAGCCTGCGCACCGACATCCGCAACGCGGGCGGCACCTGGGTCGACGAGCAGGTGAAGGTGTGCGACCACGGTCCCAACAAGCTGGTCACCAGCCGTAAGCCCGACGACCTGACGGCGTTCTGCGAGACATTCCTGGACGTGTTCGCGAAGGAGGCCGCTTGATGGAGGACCGCAAGCAGCAGCAGCGCGACCGGTTCCGGGCGGACGACCCGAAGGGCGGGCCGCTCACCACCGACCAGGGCGTGCCGGTGGACCACACCGACGACTCGCTGGCCGCCGGTGAGCGCGGGCCGACCCTGATGGAGGACTTCCACTTCCGGGAGAAGCTGACCCGCTTCGACCATGAGCGGATCCCGGAGCGGGTGGTGCACGCCCGGGGCGCGGGCGCGTACGGCTACTTCGAACCGTACGAGTCCTGCGCGGAGTTCACCCGGGCGGCGTTCCTCCAGGACCCGTCCGTGCGGACGCCCGTGTTCGTGCGGTTCTCCACCGTGCAGGGCCCGAAGGGGTCGGCGGACACCGTACGGGACGTGCGCGGCTTCGCGACCAAGTTCTATACGTCCGAGGGCAATTACGACCTCGTCGGGAACAACTTCCCGGTCTTCTTCATCCAGGACGGCATCAAGTTCCCGGACTTCGTGCACGCCGTGAAGCCCGAGCCGCACAACGACATGCCGACCGGGGCGTCCGCCCACGACACCCTGTGGGACTTCGTGTCGCTGCAGCCCGAGACGCTGCACGCGATCATGTGGCTGATGTCGGACCGGGCGATCCCGCGCAGCTACCGCATGATGCAGGGCTTCGGCGTGCACACCTTCCGGTTCGTGAACGCCGAGGGCCGCGGCACGTTCGTGAAGTTCCACTGGAAGCCGCGGCTCGGTGTGCACTCGCTGGTGTGGGACGAGGCGCAGGAGTGCCAGGGCCGCGACCCGGACTTCAACCGGCGGGACCTGTGGGACGCGATCGAGGCGGGCGAGTACCCGGAGTGGGAGCTGGGCGTCCAGCTCGTGCCGGAGGAGGACGAGTTCGCCTTCGACTTCGATCTGCTGGACGCCACCAAGCTCATCCCGGAGGAGCTGGTGCCGGTGCGGCCGATCGGCCGGATGGTCCTGGACCGCAACCCGGAGAACTTCTTCGCCGAGACGGAACAGGTCGCCTTCCACACGGCCAATGTGGTCCCCGGCATCGACTTCACCAACGACCCGCTGCTGCAGGCCCGCAACTTCTCCTATCTGGACACGCAGCTGATCCGGCTCGGCGGGCCGAACTTCGCGCAGCTGCCGGTGAACCGGCCCGTGGTGCCGGTCCGCACCAACCAGCGCGACGGCTACGGCCAGAGCGCGATCCACCGGGGCACCAACTACTTCCCCAACTCCCTGGGCGGCGGCTGCCCCGCGCACGCGGGCGTGGACAGCGGCGCCTTCACGCACTACGCCGAACGCGTCGACGGCGCGAAGATCCGCCGGCGCAGCCCGAGCTTCCAGGACCACTACAGCCAGCCCGCGCTGTTCTGGCACAGCATGACGGACTGGGAGCGGCAGCACATCGTCGAGGCCTTCCGGTTCGAGCTCGGCAAGGTGGACACGATGGCCGTCCGCACCCGGACCGTGCAGGAGCTGGCCAAGGTCAACGGCGAGCTGGCGACCCAGGTGGCCCGCGGCATCGGGGTTCCGGAGCCGTCCGGGGCCGCGGAGGGCACCCCCGAGGTGCTCTCCCCCGCGCTGAGCCTTGAGGCGCTGCGGGGCGACGGCTCCCTGCGCACCCGGCGGATCGCGGCCCTGGTCACCGACGGCGTCGACGGCGACCAGCTGACGTCGGTGCGCGAGAGCCTGACCGCCGAGGGTGCGGTCGTCGAGGTGCTCGCGGCCACCGACGGCACCGTCGCCGGCGCGGACGGCGACCGGGTCCCGGTGGACCGGGCGCTGCCGACCATGGCCTCGGTGCTGTACGACGCGGTGCTGCTGCCCGGGGGCCCGGGAGGCACCCCGCCGGGCGCGGCCGATCCGGACGTCCTGCGCTTCGTGCGGGACGCCTACCGGCACGGCAAGCCGGTCGGCGCGCTCGGCTCGGGCGTGGGGATCCTGTCGTCGCTGGAGCCGGAGAGCCTCGACGTCTCCACCGAGTTCCACCGGGTGGTCGAGGATCAGGGCGTGGTGACGGACACCTCGCCGGGCACGGCGAGCGAGGAGTTCTGCCGGGCCTTCGCGGCGGCGGTGGCGGCCCACCGGTTCTGGGACCGTTCGCCGCTGCGCCGCTGAGGGGAGGCGGGCCGGTCAGGTGCCCGGGGTCGCGGCGTCGCCCGAGCCGCGGTCCCGGGCTCCTTCGCGGGTACGGCCGGAGGCGACCGGGCGGCGCGGGTTGCGGCGGAGGTATTCGCCCTCCAGCTGGGCCATGCGTTCGTTGTGGGCCCGCAGCGCGTCGTTCGAGCCGTACAGGAGGGTGTCGTGGCGCGTGCGGTGGATGGTCTCCAGCTCCTTCATGAGCTGCTGGTCGTCCAGCCGGCCGGGGTCGACTCCGGTCATGGTGTGCCCCACTCGTCTCGTCCGTGTCTGGTCCGCGGTCCGGGTACCCGCCTGGAGGGATTTCGCCCGCCTGCGTCCACTCTACGAACATCCCCGGCCCCGGGCCCGCGGGCGGGAGGGCGTCAGCGCGCCCGCTCCACCCGCCGTTCGTCCCAGACCGGCTCCGCGGTCTCCCGTACCCGGCCGTCCGTGCCGAAGACCAGATAGCGGTCGAACGCGCGCGCGAACCAGCGGTCGTGGGTCACCGCGAGAACCGTGCCCTCGAAGGCCTCCAGCCCCTCCTGGAGGGCTTCCGCCGACTCCAGGTCGAGGTTGTCGGTCGGCTCGTCCAGCAGGAGGGCGGTGACTCCCTCCAGCTCCAGCAGGAGGATCTGGAAGCGGGCCTGCTGGCCGCCGGAGAGCCGGTCGAAGGTCTGCTCGGCCTGCTGGGTCAGCTCGTAGCGGCGCAGCCGGGACATCGCCGCACCCCGGTCCTGGGCGTGTTCCTGCCAGAGGATGTCCAGCAGGGGGCGGCCCGCCAGCTCCGGATGGGCGTGCGTCTGGGCGAAGTGGCCGGGCACGACCCGCGCCCCCAGCTTCCAGGTGCCGGTGTGCGCCACCTCTTCCCCGGCGAGCAGCCGCAGGAAGTGCGACTTCCCGGAGCCGTTGGAGCCGAGCACGGCGACCCGCTCGCCGTAGAAGACCTCCAGGTCGAACGGCTTCATCAGGCCCGTGAGCTCCAGCGCCTCGCAGGTGACCGCGCGGATTCCGGTCCGGCCGCCCTTCAGGCGCATCCGGATGTCCTGCTCGCGCGGCGGCTCCGGCGGCGGGCCCGCCTCCTCGAACTTGCGCAGCCGGGTCTGGGCCGCGGCGTAGCGGGAGGCCATCTCATGGCTGACCGCGGCGGCCTGACGGAGCGTCAGCACCAGCTTCTTCAGCTGCGCGTGCTTCTCGTCCCAGCGGCGGCGCAGCTCCTCGAAGCGGGCGAACCGTTCGCGGCGGGCCTCGTGGTAGGTGGCGAAGCCGCCGCCGTGCAGCCAGGCGTCCGCGCCGGCCGGCGAGGGCTCGACCGAGACGATCTTCTCGGCGGCCCGGGCCAGCAGTTCACGGTCGTGGGAGACGAACAGGACCGTCTTGCGGGTCTCCTTCAGCCGCTCCTCCAGCCAGCGCTTGCCGGGCACGTCGAGGTAGTTGTCCGGCTCGTCGAGCAGCAGCACCTCGTCGGTGCCGCGCAGCAGCGCCTCCAGCACCAGCCGCTTCTGCTCACCGCCGGAGAGCGTGCGCACCTGCCGGAACTGCGCCTTGTCGTACGGCACGCCCAGCGCGGCCGTGGTGCACATGTCCCACAGGGTCTCCGCCTCGTACCCGCGCACCTCGGCCCAGTCGGCGAGGGCCTGCGCGTACCCGAGCTGGGCGGCCTCGTCGTCGACCGTCATGATCGCGTGCTCGGCCTCGTCGACGGCCCGCGCCGCTTCCCGGATGCGGGGCGGCGCGACCGACACGAGCAGGTCCCGTACGGTCGTCTCGTCCCGTACCGACCCCACGAACTGGCGCATCACCCCGAGGCCGCCACTGACCGTGACCGAGCCGCCGTGCGGCTTCAGCTCACCGGAGATCAGCCGCAGCAGGGTCGTCTTGCCCGCGCCGTTCGGGCCGACCAGGGCCATCACGGACCCTTCGCCCACCCGGAAGGACACATCGCCCAGCAGCGCCCTCCCGTCGGGGAGGTGATACTCCAGGTGCGCGGCTTCCAGATGTCCCATGAGGTGGCATTCTGCGGGTCCGCCGCCGGATGCGGCAAACCGTTATCCGGCGTCCGCCAGCGGCTCCCCCGCCGGACCGCCCGCGCCCGCCGGTGCCACGCTCGCGCCCGCCCACGACAGCGCCTTGAAACCGTCGGACGGCGAGCCCTCCAGGATCACCACGCCGGTGTTCGCCAGCCGGTGCTCGGCGGCGTAGGCGAGGTCGACGTTGTGCGCGCGGGCCGCCGTCCAGGTACGGATGGCAGCGCCGTGGCTGATCATCGCGACCGTGCCGGCGCCGCTGCGCGCGGCCTCCTCGACCACGGCGTCGTAGCGGGCCAGGAACTCGGTGCCGTTCTCCCCGCCGGGCATCCGCAGCTCGGTGTCCCCGGCCGCCCAGGAGAACGCCGTACGCATGTACAGCTCGCCCAGTTCCGTGTCGCCGGGCAGCATCTCCAGGTCGCCGGCGGTGATCTCCCGGATGCCGTCACGGACGGTCACCTCCAGGGCGCGGGCGGCGGCCAGCGGGGCGGCGGTGAGCTGGGTGCGCACCAGGGTGGAGGCGTACAGGGCCTCGATGTCCTCGTCGGCGAGCGCCTCGGGCAGCGCGGCGGCCTGGGCCTCGCCGAGTGCGGTCAGACCCGGTCCCGGCACGGCGGTGTCCAGCAGCCAGTCGACGTTCGTGGGGGTCTGGCCGTGGCGGACGAGGAGCAGTCGCATCGAGGGCCCTCCGGGGACGGGACCGGACAAGACACAGCCACATCAGGGTACCTGTGACCTTATGAGTCCCGATGTCGACCTCACCTTGCCGAAGCCCGGCCGCCACGCGCTGCGCGACCGGCTCCTCGCCCTCGACTCCCAGCTCTTCGAATTCGCCGCCGGGCAGCACTGGCCGGGCGCCGAGCGGGTACTGCCCCGGCTGAGCCGGAGCGCCAACCACGGCGTCCTCTGGTTCGCCGCCGGCGCCGTCATCGCGGCGAGCCGCACCCCGCGGGCCCGCCGGGCCGCCGTCCGCGGGCTCGCCTCGCTGAGCCTGGCCTCACTGACGATCAACACGCTCGGCAAGCGCTCGGTGCGCCGGCCCCGCCCGGTCCTGGACTCCGTACCGCGGGCGCGGCAGCTGAAGCGGCAGCCGATCACCACCTCGTTTCCCTCCGGCCACTCCGCCTCGGCGGCGGCCTTCGCGACCGGAGTGGCGCTGGAGTCCCCGGCCTGGGGGGCCGCGGTGGCCCCCGTCGCCTGGTCGGTGGCGCTGTCCCGGGTCTACACCGGGGTCCACTTCCCGAGCGATGTGCTGGCGGGCGCGGTGCTCGGCGCGGGCGCCGCGTACGCCGTACGGGGTCTGGTGCCGACCCGTGCCCAGCTCCGCCCGCCCGCCCGGCCGCGGGCGGAGGTGCCGGCGCTGACCGAGGGCGAGGGCCTGGTGCTGGTGGCGAACAAGGGCTCGGGCTCCGCCGACCGGGTGCGCACCCTGCTGGACGTCCTGCCCGGCGCCGAGGTCGTGGAGTGCGAACCCGGCCAGGTGCGGCCGGAGCTGGAGAAGGCGGCGGCCCGGGCCCGGGTGCTCGGGGTGTGCGGCGGCGACGGCACGGTGAACACCGCCGCCGAGGTCGCCCTGCGGTACGGACTGCCGCTCGCGGTCCTGCCCGGCGGCACCCTCAACCACTTCGCCTACGACCTGGGCGTGGAGGACGTGCGCGATCTGACCCATGCCCTGGTGAACGGACAGGCCGTGCGGGTGGACCTGGGCCGGTTCCGGTGCGGCGCGCGGGAGGGCGTGTTCGTCAACACGTGCAGCCTGGGCGTCTATCCGGAGCTGGTGCGCGAGCGGGACCGCTGGTCGCCCCGGATCGGCGGCTGGCCGGCCGGGGTGCTGGCCGCGCTGCGGGTCCTGCGGACCGACGGACATCCGCTGGAGGCGCAGATCGGCACCAGCACCCGGCCGCTGTGGCTGCTGTTCGCCGGGAACGGCACCTACCACCGGATGGGCCTGGCCCCCGGCCGCCGGGTCGACCTCGCCGACGGGGTGCTGGACGTGCGGGTCGTGCACGGCGGCCGCCGCCCCGCGGCCCGGCTGCTGGCGGCCGCCGTCGCCGGGCCGCTGACCCGCTCCCCCGCCCACGCGGCGGTCCAGGTCGGCCGGCTGCGCCTGTCCGGCGTCGCCCCCGGTTCGCTCCTCGCCTACGACGGTGAAGTGACCGAGGTGGAGGGCGAGGTGACGCTGGAGAAGCTGCCGGAGGCGCTGACCGTGTACCGGCCGCTGCCCGAGAGCTGACCACCCGTCATTCCACTATTCAAAACGCGGGTCTCATCATTCGACATGCGGGCGTACCGTGGCGCCACCACGACGAAACGAGGGGAACGCATGTCGAAGCCGCGGGAGACCGCCGTGTACACCCATGGGCACCATGAGTCGGTGCTGCGCTCGCACACCTGGCGCACCGCCGCCAACTCCGCTGCCTACCTGCTGGGTTCGCTCGAACCGCACATGCGGATCCTGGACATCGGCTGCGGGCCCGGCACCATCACCGCCGATCTCGCGGCACTGGTGCCGGACGGCCGGGTCACCGGGGTGGACCGGGCGCCGGGGGTGCTGGAACAGGCCCGGGCCACCGCCACCGAACGGGGCCTGGACAACGTCGACTTCGCGGTCGCCGACGTGCACGCGCTGGACTTCCCGGACGACACCTTCTGCGTGGTCCACGCCCACCAGGTGCTCCAGCACGTCGGCGACCCGGTGCGGGCGCTGCGCGAGATGACCCGGGTGACCCGGCCCGGCGGGCTCATCGCGGTCCGCGACTCGGACTACGCGGCGATGACCTGGTACCCGGCGTCCCCGGGGATGGACGACTGGCTGGATCTGTACCGGCGGGTGGCCCGCGCCAACGGCGGCGAGCCGGACGCGGGGCGGCGGCTGAAGTCCTGGGCGCTGGCGGCGGGGCTGCGCGACATCACGGCCACCTCGGACACCTGGACCTTCGCGTCCGCCGAGGAGCGGGCCTGGTGGAGCGGGCTGTGGGCCGACCGGACGCTGGCCTCGGCCTATGCCGAGCGGGCCGTGGAGGGCGGCCACGCCACCGAAGAGCGGCTGCGCGCGGTGTCGGCGGCCTGGCGGGAGTGGGGGGAGCGGGCGGACGGCTGGTTCAGCGTGCTGCACGGCGAGATCCTGTGCCGCAAGGACAGCTGAAAGCGGCCCCGCTGCCGCCGGAGGCAGGGGCCGCTAGGTACAGGTGGATCACTGCCGGGGCAGCAGCGGACCGAGCGGCCCGAGGTCGAGGTTCAGGTCCTCGGGCCGCAGTCCGTAGCGCTCGCGCAGCTCGCCCATGCGCTCGTCGAGCAGCATCAGCGTGAGCCCGATCCGCTCCTCCTGCTCCTCGCTCAGATTGCCCTCGTCGCAGCGGCGCAGCGCCTGGCGCTCCATGAGCTGGCGGAGCAGTTCCACCACGGTGAGCACGAGCTTGATGAGGTCGCGGTCCACGCTCTCGGGGTCGAGGTCGAGCCGGTTGCGGGCGCTCACGTGAGGTCTCCGAAGGGCGAGGGGACGTTGGCGTTCACCGAGCTGATCAGCGCGTTGAGGTCGATGCGCACGAGGTCGACGTCCGCGATGCGCAGCGTGATGTCGCCCTTGATGACGACGCCGCCGGCCAGCAGCCGGTCCAGGAGGTCCACCAGGGCGACCTCCCGGCGTTCTATGACCGTCACCTGCCCTCGCCCCTCCTGTCCGCTCCCGTTTCCTCGCCCGGCCCCTCGCCGGTGAAGGAATAGGCCGCCCAGGGGCCGGTGAGTTCCACCCGCATCCCCTCGGCCTCGTCCTTCGTGCGGTCCACCATCTCCACGAACTCCTCGGAGTTCCCGCGCGTTACTAGATAGGCCGCGTTGAGCACGTTCTGCCCGGTGGCACCGGAGAGCGCCGAGTTCTGCGGATTGTGCAGCCGGGACTCCTCCGCGAAGGAGGAAAGCGTCGCGTGCAGGCGGTCCGCGAAGGCCGACGCCTCCTGCCAGGTCTGCTCATGGCTGCGCACGCTGCGGCGTCGCTGGCGGAGGTAGTCCCGGCCCGAGGCCGGCTTCCCGGCGGGCGCCCGGGTGTCCTCGGCCGGCGGTTCGACGTAGACCTTGACACCCCACTCCACCCGGCCCGTCAGCCGGTCCAGGGTGCGCTGGAAGTACTCCTCGCGGGACTCCATCATCGTGCGCAGGGCGCTGTCGTCCCGGAACACGGTGGCGAGCCGCAGCGGGAGCGGGGTGGTGACGGCGGTGAGCGCGTCGATGACGCCCTGGTGGGCCCTGGCCGTCTCGGTGAGCCAGTCCAGGTCCTCCAGATGGGCGTGCAGCGGCTCCTCGGCGAAGTCCTCCTCCGGCACCACGCTGTACACGGCGATCAGGCCGTGATGGGTCAGCTGGCGCGGCGGTTGCCCGCCGACGCCGGTGAGCTGGGACTGGAGGGCCGACCCGAAGGGCCGGCAGACGGCGTACACATAGCGCAGCCCGGACATCAGGCCTCCTCCTGCGAGCGACTGGGCTCCAGGCTGGGCTCCAGCTGGGCCAGCCGCTCACGCAACTCGGCGTTCTCCCGGGCGAGTTCGTCGCGCCGGGCGCGCGAGGACAGCGCCGGGTCGTCCTCCCACCAGTCGATGCCCATCTCCCGCGCCTTGTCGACGGAGGCGACGATCAGACGCAGTTTGATGGTGAGCAGTTCGATGTCGAGGAGGTTGATCCGGATGTCGCCCGCGATGACCACGCCCTTGTCCAGGACGCGTTCCAGGATGTCGGCGAGGTTGGAACCGCCACCCTGGCCATAGGGATCCGGGAGCCGGCTGGGCATCGTCATCGGCGGTCCCCGGTGCCGGCGTGGGTCTCCTCCGGCTCGCTCTCGTACTCTTCCTCTCCCTCGTCCGCCTCGTCCTCGGCGAGTTCGTCCTCGGCCGCTTCGTCCTCGGCCACTTCTTCGGTGTCGTCCTCAGCGGCTTCCTCGGCGTCGTCCTCGTAGGCGTCCTCCGGCTCGTCGTCCGCCTCGTCCTGGACCTCGTCCGTCGCCTCGTCGTCCGCCTCGTCCTCCTCGTAGGCGTCCTGCGACTCCTCCTGCTCCTGCTCCTCCTCGGCCACCGCGTCGTCGTGGCTGACGACGACCTCACCGTCCCGGATCTCGCCGCGCCAGCCGTCCTCGACCTCGCCCTTGAGCGAGACGAACCGGGCGTAGTGCTTGAGGTCCAGCCGGGCCCGGCGGCCCTGGGCGCGCCAGATGTTGCCGGTCTTCTCGAACAGCCCCTTGGGGTAGTACTCGATCACCAGCAGCACGCGCGTGAGGTTGTCGGCGAGCTGGTGGAAGGTCACGACGCCCTTCGTGGTGCCCTTGGCACCCTCCGAGGTCCAGACGATCCGCTCGTCCGGCACCTGCTCGGTCGTGTGCGCCTTCCAGCTCCGGCTGGACCAGAAGATCTTCATCCGCCAGTCGGAGGTGGTGTCGTCGGCGCGGTTCGCGCTCTGCACGCCCTTGGCGAAGGTGCTGAACTCCTGGTACTGGGTCCACTGGTCGTAGGCGGTGCGCAGCGGGACGCCGACATCGATGAACTCCATGATGACGGTGGGCTTCTTGCCCGCCGCGGTCTTGCTCTTGCCCTTGCCGCCGCCGAGATTGCGCAGCGCGTCGGTCACGTTGTCCTTGGCGCGCGAGGCGCCGATCTCCAGCGCGCTGCGCAGCGGGCCCTTGCCCTCGGCCAGTTTGCGGCCGCCGTCGAGGGCGAGCTTGGCGAAGCCCGGGCTCTTGCCGTCGGCTACGTCGTTCAGCTTCATCGTGGTCTCGCCGAGCTTCTGGCCGGCGCCGACCAGCAGGCGCTGGGCCTGCGCGGCGAGATACTCCTGGAACTCCGCCTTCAGCCGTTCGACGGCTTCGCTGCGGGCCAGGGAGCTCACGGGGCCGGTGTTCTCGCTCATCGCCCTTCACCGCCCTTCGAGCGGGCACCGCGAGCCGCGGGCGCCTTCTTGCCGACGGTCTTGCGAGCCGTCTTCTTTCCGGCTGAGGCGGTCTTGGCGGCCGATCCCTGCTGCGCGGGAACCGTCTTCTTCGCCGTCTTCTTGGCCGGGGCGGTCTTCTTAGCCTCCGCCTTCTTCGCCGGAGGCGCCTTCTTGCGCGGCGCGCGCTGCTCCGGCTCGTCGTCCTCGTCGGCGTCGTCCTCGTAGCCCTCCGCGTCGCGGTCGTCGTAGCCCTCGGCGGCTTCGTCCTCTTCCTCGTACTCCTCGGAGTCCTCCCTGTCCTCCGAGTCCTCCGAGTCGAGATTCGGGACCACGCCCGACAGCTGGTCACGCACCTGCGCGGTGCGGCCGTGCAGCCGGTCGGCGAACGCGTCGAGCTGCCGCTCGAGCATCGCCCCGCTGGCCGCCTTCCCGACGCCGCGCATGTCCTCGCGCAGCTGGTCCCCGATCTCCTTGAACTGCGGGTTGTTGCGCAGCTGCTGGGAGGCCAGGTCCGCGAGCATCTTCGGGCTCAGGTTCATGCGCTTGCCGGCGACGAGCGTGCCGACGGCGAACGCCAGCTTCAGCTTCTTCGTCCGTCCGAGGAAATACCCCGCCCCTACGGCGAGGCCAAGTCCCACTCTGTTCATGGTGTGTGCTCCAGCCTGTCGAGTAGTTCGTCCTCCCGGCGGTCGAACTCCTCCTCGTCGATCTCTCCGGCGTCCAGTTGCTCTTCGAGGCGGGCGAGTTCGGCCCGGATCGTGGCGGGGTCGTAGTAGATGCGCTCCGCCTCGCTGAGCACCTGGCCCATCACCCACGCGCTACCGCGCACCGGGGCGAACGGCAGCAGCAGGACCTCTCCGAGCAGACCCATGTGCCTACTCCTCCGCGGCGGACAGGGTGGTCGCGGGTTCCGCCGGTCCGGGCTCGACGAAGCTGTACGGCGGCAGCGGACCGTTGACCCGCACCTCCAGGTGCGGCCGGTTCTTGCGCAGCTCGTCGACGGCGGCCAGGAACACATCCGCGGTGTCCCGGCTGACCAGGAACGAGATGTTGGCGAGCCAGCCACTGGACTCGGGGCCCACGCTGACCGCTGACGCCTCGGCCTCCAGGACCCGCCGGACCTCGGCGGCGTCCTCGGCCTCGCGGGCCTTGACGGCGGCCACCACCATCTCGCCGAGCTTCAGCTTCTGGTCGTAACTTCCGCCGCCCGCCTGCCGGTTGGCCTCGGTCATGCTGCGGATCTCCGGGCTCTGCGACATCACCCGGTGCAGCACGGCCTCTTCGTCGTGCGTGGCCTTGATGTTGTACTCGACCTTGCCGTCCAGCGTGCGCAGCCGCTCCTGGTAGTGGTCGGCGCGCTCGGTGAGCACTCCGGTCACCGTGTCGTCGTCGGGGGCGATGCTGCCGAACCGCATGGGCAGCACACAGCCGGCCGCGCCGGTCTCCGCGAGGACGCTCTGGTGGGCGAGCAGGTCCCGCCGCTTGGGGCGCAGCCCTTCGGGCGCGTCGCTGACGAGCGCGGCCAGCTCGCCCGCCTTCAGCACCCGCACCGGGCGCGGCGGCTCGCCGACCCCGGTCATGTCGTGGGGGAGGGAGGGATGCGAGCTCGCGGTGATGCCATAGACGTACGTGCTCACTCCTGCTCCTCCTTCTTACGCGTCGTGGTGGACTTGCGGGCGCGCCGGGGTTCGGCCTGCCCCTCGCCCCGGGCCTGCTTGAAGGCCTCGGACACGGTCTCGGCCGCGCCGGACAGCGCTCCCTTGGACTTGCCGCGGGCGCCGGACTCGGTTATCTGGCCGACCATGTCGGGCAGACCCGGGCTCTTGCGCGGACCGGCCTCCAGGTCGAGGCGGTTGCACGCCTCGGCGAAGCGGAGATAGGTGTCGACGCTGGCGACGACGACTCGTACGTCGATCTTGAGGATCTCGATGCCCACCAGGGACACGCGGACGAATGCGTCGATGACGAGCCCCCGATCCAGGACGAGCTCCAAGACGTCGTAGAGACCGCTGCTGCCGCCTCCGCCACCGCTCTGTTGTGCCGGGACTACGGTCATGCCGACCGATCCTCCTCTTCTGTGATGGTGATCGAAACGGGACGGGGGGACGGCCTAGCGGCCGCCCTGCCCGCGTGCGTCGGAACGCCCTCGCTCGTAGCGGCGCACCCGCCGGTAGCCGGTGAGCATGCCCTGCCGGTCGAGTTCCACCTGGTAGCTGGCGAGCAGGCTCATCGTGTCGGGGACACGAACCAGCTCCAGGACTTCGATCTCGAGCGCCCAGCCGTCCTCCGTCTGTTCGAAGGACGAGACCGACTCGGCGGTCATGCCGGTGAGTTCGGCCAGCTGGGCGCGGGCCTGGCGGAGCACCTCCATCGGCGTCGGCGTCGACTCGGCGTCCGATTCATCCGTTTCTTCTTGGGATTTCTTGTGTGTGTCGTGTGAATCAGTCATGGTCCCCTCCCGACATCGGGTGGCCCGAGAAGACGTGGTCAAACCCCTGGCTTTACTTTCCGTGGCCACTCAGGGCGTTGAGCCTGCGCCGGGCGGGCCCGAGAGCCCGGCCCCGGCCGAGCAGTCCGGCCCACGGATCGGTGCGGGCCTGGTCCACCGCGTCGGTGATGGTCCACCGGCGGGCGTGCAGCTCCGGGTCGTCCAGTTCGGACCAGTCGATGGGGACCGCCACGGGGGCGCCTGGCCGGGCGCGGACCGTGAAGGGCACGACGGTGGTCTGCGCGTAGGCGTTGCGCTGGATGTCGAGGTAGAGGCGGTCGCCGCGGTCCTTCTTGCGCGCCGCGGTGGTGAGCCGGTCGGGGTGGGCGGCGACGAGGGTGTCGGCGACGTCCCGGGAGAACTCCCGCACCTCGTCGAAGTCGTGCCGGCCGTTCAGCGGGACGATCACATGCAGTCCGCGCGAGCCGGTCGTCATCAGGGCCGACGGCAGATGCAGTTCGTCCAGCAGTTCGCCGAGCAGCCGGGCCGCCTCGCGCACCGGCCCGAAGTCGTCCCCCGCCGGGTCCAGGTCGAGAACCATCCGGTCGGGCCGGTCGAGCCGCCCGGTCCGGGAGAGCCAGCGGTGCAGGGTGAGGGCGGCCTGGTCGGCGAGGAGGACGAGGGTGGCGGTGTCGTCGCACACGGTGTGACAGACCGTGCCGCCCTCCTTGGGCACCTCGATGCGGGTGACCCAGTCCGGGTAGCTCTCCGGGGTGTTCTTCTGCATGAACCGGGGCCCGTCGAGCCCGTCGGGGTGCCGTTCCAGCATCAGCGGGCGGCCCCGCAGATGCGGCAGCATGAAGGGCGCGACGGACCGGTAGTAGTCGACGAGGTCGGCCTTGGTGTACTCCTTCGTGCCGCCGTCGCCGGGGAACAGCACCTTCTCGGGCCGGTGCACCTCGACGGTGCGCCGCCCGGCCCGCACGCTCCGTACGCCGTCCTCCCCGCTCACGGCACGATCGCCTCCGCCACCAGCAGCCGGCCCGCGGCGGCGATCGACTCGGCGTCGATGCCCGCGGCGTGCAGCTGCTCGTCCGGGGACGCCGAGCCGGGCATCGTCCGGACCGCGAGCCGCACCAGCCGGGGCACCGGGCGCCCGTCGAGGAAGGCGTCCAGGACGGCGTCGCCGAGGCCGCCCTCCTCGCGGTGGTCCTCCACCGTGATCAGACAGCCGGTCTCCTCGGCGGCCCGGCGCAGGACGACCCGGTCGACGGGCTTGACCGAGTACAGGTCGATCACCCGGGCCGCGATGCCCTCGCGCTCCAGCGCGTCGGCCGCGGCCAGCGCCTGGTGCACGGTGACGCCCGCGGCGACCAGCGTCATCCGGTCCGCGCCGGAGGAGCGCAGCACTTTGCTGCCGCCGACCGGGAACTCCTCGTCCGGGCCGTAGATCACCGGGGCCTCACCACGCGAGGTGCGCAGGTAGCGGATGCCCTCCAGGCCGGCCATGGTGGCGACGAGCCGGGCGGTCTGGTTGGCGTCGCACGGGTACAGCACGGTCGAGCCGTGCACCGCGCGCATCATCGCCAGATCCTCCAGGCCCATCTGCGAGGGCCCGTCCTGGCCGATGGCGACGCCCGCGTGTGAGCCGACCAGGTTGAGGCCGGTGCCGCTGATGGACGCCATGCGCACGAAATCGTACGCGCGCGTCAGGAACGCGGCGAAGGTGGCGGCGTACGGCACCCAGCCGCGCGAGGAGAGTCCCATCGCGGTGGCGACCATCTGCTGCTCGGCGATGTAGCACTCGAAGTACCGGTCGGGGTGCTCCTTGGCGAACAGTTCCGCGCGGGTGGAGTCCCCGACCTCGCCGTCCAGGGCGACGACATCGCCGCGTCCGGCGCCGAGCGCGGCGAGCGCCTTGCCGTAGGCGTCGCGCGTGGCCACCTCCTCGCCCATCGCCCACTGCGGGAGGTCGACGTCACCGTCCTCGACGGCGTGCAGCAGGCGCGCGGCGGCCGGTTCGTGCACCCGGATCACGCGGTCGCGCCGCCCGCCGAGTTCGGCGACGGCCTCCTCGGCGCTCTTGAGCGGCTTGCCGTGCAGGCCCTCCCGGTCCTCGACGGCCTCGACGCCCTTGCCCTTGAGGGTGCGGGCGAGGATCACGGTGGGCTGTCCGGTGGTGGACCTGGCCTCGCCGTAGGCACGGTCGATCGCGTCGACGTCGTGTCCGTCGATCTCGATGGTGTGCCAGCCGAAGGCCCGGAAGCGCCGTGCGTAGGCGTCGAGGTCATGGCCGTGCCGGGTGGGCCCGCGCTGGCCGAGCCGGTTGACGTCGACGACGGCGGTGAGGTTGTCGAGATGCTCGTACGCGGCGTGCTCGGCGGCCTCCCACACGGAGCCCTCCGCCAGTTCGCTGTCCCCGCACAGCACCCACACCCGGTAGCCGCTGCGGTCGAGCCGCTTGCCCGCGAGCGCGATCCCCACGCCGACCGGCAGCCCCTGCCCGAGCGATCCGGTGGCCGTCTCGACCCACGGCAGCCGCCGCGGCGTGGGATGCCCTTCGAGGGCGCTGCCGAGCTTGCGGAAGGTGAGCAGTTCGGCGTCCTCGACGACACCGGCCGCCTTGAAGGCGGCGTACATCAGGGGCGAGGCGTGTCCCTTGGACAGCACGAAGCGGTCGTTGCCGGGGTGGGCGGGGCGGTCGAAGTCGTAACGGAAGTGGTTGGCGAGGAGTACGGCCATCAGGTCGGCGGCGGACATGGACGAGGTCGGGTGCCCCGACCCCGCGGCGTCGGAGGCGCGCACGCTGTCCACGCGCAACTGCTGGCCCAGTTCGACGAGTTCGGCGGTGTTCATGAGTCTCCTTTACGCGGGATTGCCGCGACGTTTGACGGGGCGGCGGGGTGATTCGGCGGACCGTTTCCCGGCGGGCCAACCACCGGGCTGGTGCCTGGCGGGTGCGCCGCCCGGCTGGACCGCGTGCCCACCACCCGGCTGATTCCTGACCGGTTCGGTCCCGTCCGTGCGGGTCTGACGGCCGGGTGCCTGCGCCGCCCCCGGCGCCCGCACCAGCTCCGGCGAGGCCGTGTCCAGCGGCACCGCGCACGACCGTACGAGCCCCAACTGGACCGCCTGGCGCGGGAGTACGGCGTCCAGGAGCCAGTCGGCGGCGACGCGGACGCGGTTGCCGGGCATCGCCGCGAGGTGGTAGCCGCGGGTGACCGCGCCGGCGGCCACCCCGGACAGGGGCACGCCGAGCGGATTGGCGGCGGCCTTCACCCCGCCGAGGTCGACGGCGAAGCCCAGGTCCCGGTGGCGGTAGACCCCGCTCTCCCCCATGCCCAGCGAGGCGGCCACGTTGCGGGCGGCGACCTTCCCCTGCCGCCAGGCGTGCTGCGCTGTCATCGGCGTGTACGAGCCGGGCCGCTCCAGATCCGGTACGGCCGCCGCGTCCCCGCAGGCGAACAGCTCGGGGCGGCCCGGCACCCGAAGGTGCGGGTCGACCAGCAGCCGGCCGTGCTCCAGGGGCAGTTCCAGCGACGCGGCGAGCGGATCGGGCCGTACGCCCACGCACCACACCAGGGTGCGGGTGTCGATGAACTCGCCGTCGCTCAGCAGCACTCCGTCCGGTGTGGCCTCCTTCACCGAGGTGCCGGTCCGGATGTCGACGCCCCGCTCCCGCAGCACCTTGTCGGCGGTGCGGGAGAGCCGTGGGTCCAGTCCGGGCAGGACCCGGTCGGCGGTGTCGAGGAGCAGCCAGCGCGGCTTCAGGGGGCGGCGCCTGGTCTGGGCGTCGGTGAAGAGCTTGCCCTGCGCGGCGACCTCGGTGCCGGTGTATCCGGCGCCGGACACCACGAACGTACAGCGCGCCGAGCAGGTCTTCGGATCGTCGTCGGCGGCGGCCAGCTCCAGCTGCCGGGTCACGTGATCGCGCAGGTACAGCGCCTCGGGCAGGCCGCGGAAGCCGTGCGCGTGCTCGGCGACCCCCGGGACCGGCAGCAGCTTGTTGGCGCTTCCCGCGGCCAGCACCAGCCAGTCGAAGGAGAGCGTGCCGGGATCGCCCTCCGGTCCGCTGTAGTGCACGGTGCGGCCGTCGAGGTCGATGGCCTCCGCCGCGCCGAGCACCAGACGTACGCCGGGCAGGGTGCCGGGGAGCGAGACGGTCACCCGGCGCGGCTCCAGGACACCGGTGGCGACCTGGGGCAGCAGGGGCAGATACAGGAAGTAGTCGGTCGGATTCAGCAGGGTGATGTGCGCACGGTGACGGGTGAGCCGGGACAGCACCCGGGCCGTCCGGTACCCGGCGAAACCGGCGCCGACGATCACGATGCGGGGGCGACTCACATGGGCCTCCGGCCGTTGTGGCGGCTGGTTCGCGTACCTCGGAAGCTTTCCGCGTCCCCCTGGTCAGGACCGCCAAACGTCACCCCGGACAGCCCGGTTTCCGTCTCCCCGGCCGGGTACCCGGACCGCGTCCCGACCCGCCGCCCCCCGCGGCAGTACCGGAGGTGTCTCCTGATGCCCGAATACGGCTATTTCCTTTCGTGCGAGGAGTTCCGGCCCGCCGAGCTCGTCGAGCAGGCGAGGATGGCGGAGCAGGCCGGATTCCAGTCGCTGTGGATCTCGGACCACTACCACCCGTGGAACGACGCGCAGGGCCAGAGCCCGTTCGTGTGGTCGGTGATCGGCGCGATCTCCGAGGCGGTGTCACTGCCCGTGGAGACGGCCGTGACCTGCCCGACCGTACGGATCCACCCGGCGGTGATCGCCCAGGCCGCGGCCACCGCGGCGGTGATGTCCCAGGGCCGCTTCCGGCTCGGCGTCGGCACCGGCGAGGCCCTCAACGAGCACATCCTCGGCCATGTCTGGCCGCCCGCGCGGGTGCGCCTGGAGATGCTGGAGGAGGCGATCCAGGTGATGCGCCGGCTGTTCTCCGGCGAGGAGGTCAGTCACTACGGCACGCACTACCAGGTCGAGAACGCCCGCCTCTACACCGTCCCCGACGAGCCCGTCCCGATCGACATCTCCGGCTTCGGCCCGGCGGCGACCTCGCTCGCGGCGCGGGTGGGCGACGGGTTCATCACGATGACGCCGGACGAGGACATGGTGGCCCAGTTCCGCAAGGGCGGCGGGGGCGCGAAGCCCGTCAGCGGCGGGACCAAGGTCTGCTGGGGCACGGACCGCGACGAGGCGGTGCGCACGGTGCGCCGGCTGTGGTCCAACCAGTTCCTGCCCGGTGAGATGGCCCAGATCCTGCCCTCTCCGAAGCACTTCGAGCAGCTGCAGCCGCTGGTCACCGAGGAGACGGTGAGCGAGAAGGCGGTGTGCGGGGACGACGTCGAGGAACATGTCGCGGCGCTGACGGCCTTCGCCGACGCGGGCTTCGACCGGGTCTACGTCAACCAGATCGGCCCGGACCAGCGCGGCTTCTTCGACTTCTACCGCACGAAGGTGCTGCCGCAGCTGGACCGTTGACGAAAGGCTGGACCGGTGACGAAGAGGCGGGCACCCGTAATGGGTGCCCGCCTCTTCCGCAGCGTGGCCCGGGTGCCGAACACGCGACCCGGACAGGGCCTGGCCGGCGTGGGTCAGGCCCGGGGGTGCGGCTGCTCGGGGGGCGTGCCGCCGGGGCTCGGCGGGTTCGCGGGGACGGGGGGCGTGGCGGACGGCATCGGCGGGTACGGCCCAGCCGTGCCGCTCGGCTGGTACGGCATGCCGGTGCCGCCCGTCGGGCCGGTCGGCGCCGTGCCGCCGAGCGCCTGCCCGGGCGAGGACGCGCCGGTGTGCTTGGGCCGGGCCGCCCCGCGCAGCACGTAGGCCACCACGGCGAGAAGCGCCGCGGTGATCAGCGCCGCCGCCCAGTCGGGCAGGACGAGGGCCAGGGCCAGTCCGGCGGCGAGCGCAAGGGCGGCGCCCGCGTACAGGGCTACGGTGCCGGAAGCGGCGTACAGCATCGCCGTACGGCGCTGCCTGCGGGTCTGCTCGCGCACTTCCTCGCGGATCGTCTCCCGCGCCACCTGCGCCAGTTCGTCGACCAGATGCCTGTCCAGATGTTCAAGGTGATCCAAGCGCTCCATGGCCGGCGGGTACCCGTGCCGGGGTGGGCGTAACAAGGGCCCTGTGGAGATCGGGCGAAACGATCTCCTTCGGCGGCGCGCCCCAACTAGGCTCCTCCCCATGGAGATTCTGGGAGCCACGCTGCGCGTATGCGTCGACGACCTGGAGACCGCGGTCCCCTTCTACGAGCGCCTGGCCGGCGGCCGGGCCCTCCGCTTCGAGCGCGGCGGCGTCCAGGTCGCCGCGGTCGGCTGCTTCCTGCTGATGAGCGGCCCGGAGGCGGAGTTGGAGGTGCTGCGCAAGGTCGCCGCGACGATCGCCGTGCAGGACGTCGTGGAGGCCCGGGACGTGCTCGTCGAGCTCGGTGCCCGGGTGATCGCCGGCCCGCTGCCCACCCCGGCGGGCCGCAATCTGATCGCCATGCATCCCGACGGCGCGGTCTACGAGTACGTGGACCGTCAGTCCTGACGCGGGGCGCGGGCGCGCATCTCGGTGGTGAGCGCCCAGCGTTCGTGGTCGCGCCAGGCCCCGTCGACGTACAGCATCGCCGGGGAGAAGCCCTCCAGACGGAAGCCGCAGGAGCGGGCCAGCGCCAGCGACGCGGTGTTGCCGGGCTGCGCGTTGATCTCCAGCCGGTGCAGCCCGAGCGGCCCGAACGCGTGGTCCACCACGAGTCCGAGCGCCTCCCGCATCAGTCCGCGCCCGGCGGAGTGCGCGAAGGCGCCGTAGCCGAGGGCGCCGCACTGGAAGGCGCCCCGGACGATGTTGTTGATGTTGATGTACCCGGCGATCGAGCCACCGTCGTCCTTCTCGCACACCAGGAAGCCCGCCTTGGTCGGGTCCTCGATCAGGCGTCCGGCGTAGGCCGCGTAGGCCGCGTCGGTGTCCGGCGGGAAGAGCCAGGGCTGATGCAGCTCCTTGCTCTCCCGGGCCCGGGCGGTGAACTCGGCGGAGTCTTCGGGGCGGAAGGGGCGTATGCCCACGCGGGGGCCTTCGGCCAGGTAGCGGGATGCGATGTGCGGCATCCCGCCAGCCTACGGCGGACTATCCGCGCCGCCTCGTGAAGTACGCCCCGCACAGCGCCCCGATCAGCCCGGTGGCCAGGAGCGCCGTCCACAGGGGCATCGTGACTTCGGGGACCAGCAGGCGGATCTTGGTCTGCCGGGTGTTCTCGAAGATGAAGATCAGGGCGAGGACGGCCAGCGTGAGCACGGCGATCCGGGCGGGCGTCATCGCCGGGTTACGGCCCCCGCCCTTGCCACCGCCCTTGCCACCGCCCGTGCCGCCGGCCTTGCCGCCGCCCTTCTCGGAGGTCGTCATGTCACCAGGGTGCGCCCGAAGACCTCGTCACGCATGGTGAGGCCGCTCCTCCGGGTGACTCAGCCGTCGGTCACCGGCAGCTGGAGCACCCCGGTCTCCTCGGGGGCGCTCACCACGGTCACCGGCTTGATCCCCCGGTTGCCGACGTAGGCGCCGTCACTCGCCGCGACCACGAACCGCAGCCGGTGCCCCTTCTCGTACCGGTGCACGATGCCGGGCAGGGTCACTGTGAAGCTCTTCGTCACGTCCGGCACCCGTACCGGCGCGACGAGCCGGTGCACCAGGGTCTTGCTGCCGTCGGGCGCGACGTCGTAGAGCTTGGCGAACAGGACGAGCCGGTCGGCGGCGTCACCGGAGTCCTGGGTCCGCTCGGCCTTCGGGGAGACCACCTTGAGCGTGGCCCGGGGCGCGCCGACGACATCGGTGGTGCGGGCCAGCGGCTCGCTGGTCCAGCCGAGGTAGGTGCCCGCGGTGTCGTACGGTGCCGGGTCGGGCAGGCCGATCAGGCCGGCCAGCGAGCTCTCCGAATGGCTCGTGGGGACCGCCCAGTTGGTGTACGTACGGCTGCCGCGCACCACCTTGGACCGGTTGTCGACCAGCTTGCCGTCGCCGGAGAGGTAGAGCTTCCGGCTGACGGAGGGCACGGCGTCCGCGGTGGCGTAGGTGTCGTCGGGGTCGCTGATCCAGTCGCGGTAGTAGGCGAAGGCGGGACCCGTGTCGACGTTCTCCCGGTCGAGGTAGCGGTCGAACCAGGAGAGGATGCGCCGGCCGACGTAGCTGGTCTCCAGATTGCCCCGGCTCAGGTCGAGTTCACCGGCAACCATGCCACCGCTGTGCCCCCAGTTCTGCCAGATCATCTTGGTCTGCGTGCCCTGCGCCTTCAGCGCCCGGTACGTCGCGGTCGCCTCGTTGAGGTTGAAGAGGCTGTCGGCCTGGCCCTGGACGAGGAGGGTGGGTGCCTCGACGCGGCTCAGGTAGGAGACCGGCGAGACGCTGCGGGCGTAGGAGAGCATCTCGGCGGTCCGGTCGGCCGGGTAGCTGCCGGAGTTGAGGGTGCGGACGGTCTCGCAGGCCCGGGTGACGAAGTGCAGACACGCCAGGGAGTTGATCCGGGACGGGTCCAGACTCGGCTGGAGCAGCGGCTGGCCCTCGCCGATGAGGTAGAAGCCGTTGGCCCACTGCCACTTGAAGGCACCCGGCACGGAGTCGGCGCCGACGGCGTTGTTGGGGTCGAGGGAGTAGGCGAGGTCGTTCCAGGTGATCATCGGGACGATCGCGTCGACGCGCTGGTCGACTGCGGCCGTGGCCAGCTGGACCGCGCCGCCGTAGGAACCGCCGATCATGCCGACGCGCGGGTCGCCCGCGGAGTCGAGGGTGACGAAGTCGGCGGTGGTGCCGTCGTCGGCGGACCGTTTGCCGCCGAGGAAGTCGATGAGCCGGGAGGCCGCCGCGCCGTCGATCGCCGGGTCGTCGAGGGAGATCAGACAGCCGGAGCGGCCGAAGCCGAGTCCGGAGTAGACGAGTGAGACATAGCCGCGCTCGGCGAAGGCCTTGCCGATGGCGTCGGTGGAGCCGTCGTTCTTGCTGCCTCCGAAGCCGTTGGTGGCGAGCACGGCGGGGGCGCGGTCCACGCCGGAGGGCCGGTACAGATCGGCGTCGATCGTGCAACTGCGGTCACCCGCCCGGACGGTGAACTTCAGCGCGGTGACCGTGTACGGCGAGGTCGCGCCGGCGGGAGGGGCGAGCGTGGCACCGAGCAGGAGAGCGAGGGGAACGCAGGATCCGAGCACACGACGGGACACGAGACCTCCACACTGAGGACAACCCGGATTACCGACCGGTAAGTACCGGCCGGTAGTCATGGTGTGACACGTGTCAGAGGAGGTCAATCACCGTGCCGGGTGTTTCTTGACGGGAGTTCAGCGCAGCGCGGGTTCGTCCAGGGTCAACGTGCCCGCTTCGGCGTCCAGTTCGGCCATCACCCCGAAGGGGACGGTCAGCGCGTCCGCGCAGTGCCCGAACCCGAACTCCTCCACCACCGGCACCCCGAGCCCGCCGAGCCGGTCCACGAGCAGGGGGTGCAGCCGGTCGTAGGGATCGCACCGGTCCCACGAGCCGAGCAGCAGCCCGCCGACCCCGTCGAGCCAGCCCGAGCGCAGGAGTTGGGTGAGGTACCGGTCGATGCGGTACGTCTCCTCCCCCACGTCCTCCAGGCACAGCAGCCCGCCCCGGGCGGACGGCCGGACGTCCGGGGTGCCCAGCTCCGAGGCGAGCAGGCTCAGACAGCCGCCGAGGGTGACCCCGCGGGCCCGTCCCGGCACCATGGCCCGCCCGTCCGAGGCGATGTGACGGACCGTCTCCGGGGTGAACAGCGTGGCCCTGAGGTGTTCCTGGGCCCGTGTGCTCTTGACGAAGTCGATGCCCGCCGCCATCGGCCCGTGCAGCGTGGCGAGCCCGAGCCGCCGCGCGAACGCCTCGTGCAGGACGGTGAGATCGCTGAACCCCACGAACACCTTCGGGCCGGCCGCGCGCATCGCCTCCCAGTCGAGCAGACCGGTCAGCCGCTGGGCGCCGTAGCCGCCGCGGGCGCAGAGCACGGCGGCCACGGACGGATCGCACCAGGCGTTCTGCAGGTCGGCGGCCCGGTCGGCGTCCGTCCCCGCGAGGTAGCCGAACTGCGGGTGCCGGTCCAGCACATGGGGTGCCACCACCGGGTCCAGGTCCCAGGCGCGCAGCACGTCGAGCCCGGCCTGGAGCCGCTCCTCGGGCACCGGCCCGCTGGTGGCGACGACGGCGACGCGGGCGCCGGGGGCGAGCCGGGGCGGGTGCAGGAGTGGCTTCACTTGGCGAGCTCCAGGGTGGGGATGCCGGGCGGGTGCAGTCCGAACACCTGGGCGTACAGGGACAGTTCGGACTCCAGCGCGCGCACCAGGGTCTCCGCCCGCCGGAAGCCGTGGCCCTCCCCCTCGAAGGCGATGTAGGCGTGCCGCACCCGCCCCGTCATCCGGGCCAGGAACCGCTCGCTCTGCGCCGGCGGGCAGATCACGTCGTCCAGCCCCTGGAGCAGCAGGAACGGTGCGGTGATCCGCTCGGCGTGCTCGGTGGGCGAGCGCTCCGTGTACCGTCCGGGCACCTCCTCGCGCGGCCCGACCAGGCTCTCCAGATAATGCGACTCGAAGTCGTGGGTCTCGCCGTCGGCCCAGGCGGCCAGGTCGAGGACGGGGAAGATGATGGTGCCGCAGGCGTAGACGCCGGTGGTGGCGAGCGAGACCGCCGCGGTCCAGCCGCCCGCGCTGCCGCCGCGCACCGCGAGCCGGTCGCGGTCGGCGGTGCCCTCGCCGGCGAGGGCCAGCGCGACGGCCGCGCAGTCCTCGACGTCGACCAGGCCCCACTGCTCGCGCAGCCGGTCGCGGTACTCCCGGCCGTATCCGGTGGAGCCGCCGTAGTTGACCTCGGCGACGCCGATGCCGCGCGAGGTGAAGTAGGCGATCTCCAGGTCCAGGACGAGCGGCGCCCGCCCGGTGGGGCCGCCGTGCGCCCACACCACGTACGGCGCGGGCCGGTCCCCGGGGGCGACGCAGCCGGGGTTGTGCGGCGGGTAGACGTGCGCGTGGATCTCGCGTCCGGCCGGTCCGGTGAACGTGCGGATCTGCGGCTCGGGGTAGTACGCCGGGTCCACCGGGTCGTCGTGCTCGGCGCCGATCACCCGGGCCCGGCCGGTGCGGGTGTCCAGCTCGACCACCTCGTAGGCGCTGCGCGGGCTGGCCCCGACGGCGACGATCCGCTCGCCGTGCACGGCCAGGGTGGGCGCGAACTCGGTCCAGGGCCCGGCCGCGTCGACGACCTCGCCGCTCTCGGGGTCGAGTATCCCGAGAGCGGTGGCGCCCCGGCCGTGCACCACCGCGATCAGGCCGCTGTCCAGCGGGGCGAACCAGCGGTGGCCGAGCTTCCACAGCGGCCCGCCGAACTCCTCCTCGCGCGGGCACAGGGGTTGGCCGTCGCGGTAGAGGTTCCACCAGCCGGAGCGGTCGCTCGCGTACAGCAGGGATCCGTCGGGCGCCCAGTCGGCCTGGGCGATCGACTCCTCGGGCCCGCCCGCGACGGTCCGCGCGCCGGTCAGGGCGGTGCCGACGTCCGCGACGACCAGCTCCGTCCCGTCCCACGGCATCCGCGGATGGTCCCAGCCGAGCCAGGCCGCCCGCCGCCCGTCGGGCGAGAGCCGCGGCCCGGTGACGAACCGGTGGGAGCCGTCGCTGAGTTCGCGCACGGCGTCCCGGTCCCGCGCGGCCGACCCGTCCAGCGGTACGGCGGCCAGGACGCGCCGTACGTCGGTCGGACCGTCACCGGTGAACTCCTCCAGCACGCACCACACTTCGCCCCGGTCGAGCAGCAACTGCGGGTCGGCCCAGCGCAGTCCGCCGCCCACGGGTGACAGCGGGGTGAGCGGGCGCGGCGCACCGCCGGGCTCGTAGCGGTACAGCCGCTGGTCGGCGCAGTCGACGAAGACCACGAGCGGCCGGCCGTCCACGACGGCTCCGGCCCAGGGCCGGCCGCCGTACTCGATGACCCTGCTGCGCACGTTCCAGGGCGCCGGCAGCACCGGCTCCTGGGTGCCGTCGGCGCGGCGGCGGACGAGGGTGCGCCGGCCGCCCTCGGTGGGCCGTGGCTCGGTCCACCACACCTCGTCGCCGACGAACCCGACGTACTCGGGGTGCCCGTCGTGCGCGGCCGCGAGGGCCGCGTCGATGGGCGAGGGCCAGGAACCGTACGGCAGCGTCTGCACGTTCTCCCCCAACTCGCCTAGGCCGTGCGCAGGAAGCGGTCCAGGACCCGTACACCGAAGTGCAGCGCCTCGACGGGCACGCGTTCGTCGACGCCGTGGAACAGGGCCTGGTAGTCGAAGCCCTCCGGCAGCTTCAGCGGCGCGAACCCGTACCCCGTGATCCCGAGGCGCGAGAACTGCTTGGCGTCGGTGCCGCCGGACATGCAGTACGGCACGACGTGTCCCTGCGGCGCGAACTCCTCGACGGCGGCCCGCATCTTCGCGAACGTCGGCGAGTCGACCGGCGCCTGGAGGGCCACCTCCCGATGGTCGAACTCCCACTCCACGTCAGGTCCGGTGAGCAGGTCAAGGGTCGTGCGGAACTCGTCCTCGGTGCCCGGCAGATACCGCCCGTCGACATGGGCGACGGCCTCCCCCGGGATGACGTTCACCTTGTAACCGGCGTCCAGCATCGTCGGGTTGGTGCTGTTGCGGACGGTGGCCTCCACCAGGGCCGCGGCCGGGCCGAGCTTCTTCAGCAGGCCGTCCACGTCGTCCAGGTCGGGCGCGAGCCGGTACACGGCGGCGAGTTCGGTCAGGGCCGCGCGCACGGTGGGGGTGAGCCGGAGCGGCCACTCGTGGTCGCCGATCCGGGCCACGGCGGCGGCCAGCCGGGTCACCGCGTTGTCCCGGTTGACCTTGGAGCCGTGCCCGGCGCGCCCCCGCGCGGTGAGCTTCAGCCAGCCGGTGCCCCGCTCACCGGCGGCGATCGGGTACAGCTCCCGTCCGGAGCCGTCGTGGAAGGTGAACGCCCCGGACTCGCTGACGCCCTCGGTGCAGCCCTCGAACAGCGCGGCGTGCCGGTCGGCGAGGAAGCCGGATCCGTCCTCGGCGCTCGCCTCCTCGTCCGCGGTGAACGCGATCACGATGTCCCGCCGGGGGCGCACGCCCTGGCGGGCCCAGAAGCGGGCGACGGCGAGGATCATCGCGTCCATGTTCTTCATGTCGACGGCCCCGCGCCCCCACACGACCCCGTCGCGGATCTCCCCGGAGAAGGGGTGCACGCTCCAGTCCCGGGCCTCGGCGGGCACCACGTCGAGATGACCGTGCAGCAGCAGCGCGTCCGCGGAGGGGTCGCTGCCCTCGACACGGGCGACGACATTGGTGCGGCCCTTGGTGCGCTCCAGCAAGGTGGGGGTGAGCCCCGCCTCCGCGAGCCGGGCGGCGGCGTACTCGGCGGCGGGCCGCTCCTGGCAGTCACCGCCACCCCGGTTGGTGGTGTCGATCCGGATGAGGTCCGACGTGAACGTCACGACCTCCTCCAGTGCCTGCCGGTCAGCCATACTGCTCCTCCACCGCCGCCGAGGCGATCGTGGTGACCGCCTTGAAGGTCCGGATCGCCTCGTACATGGTCCCGCTGGTGTACCCCGCCTTGCGCTCGCCGATCCGCTCCACACCGGGCACGACGGTCGCGGCCGCCGCCAGGTGCTCGGCGTCGAACTCCACGGCGACGGTGAACGGCCCGCCCCTGACCGGCTCGTGCCGCACCGCCAGCGCCGCGGCCTCCTTGGCGGCGGCGCGGATGTCGGCGAAGGTCCGGTTCGGCGTACGGCAGACCGCGGCGTACCGCGAGACGTGGTCCTTGACCGCGACCTTGAGGGCTTCGGGGGCGTAGCCGAGGGCGTCCTCGCAGGCCACGTCGTCGCCGGTGACCAGCACGACGGGCACGCCGTACTCGGCGACGACATGGGCGTTGAGCAGCCCCTCGCTGGCCCGTACGTCGTTCAGCCACACCCCGGTGATGGAGTTGGCGAGGTAGGTGTGGGCGAGGACGCCCTCCATGCCGGCGCCCGCGTGGTAGCCGACGAAGGCGATGCCGTCCACGTCGCCGTGCTGCACGCCCTCCACCATGGACAGCGACTTGTGCCGTCCGGTGAGCATCTCGGCCCGCTCGTCGAGCTTCTCCAGCAGGAGGTTGCGCATGGTCCAGTGCGCCTCGTTGATCAGGACCTCGTCCGCGCCGCCGTCGTAGAACCCGAGGACGGCGGCGTTGACGTCCGAGGTGAACATCGAGCGGCAGCGCTCCCACTGCGGGGTGCCCGGCAGCACGTCGGCCGGCCAGGTCACCCCCGTGGCGCCCTCCATGTCGGCGCTGATGAGGATCTTCATGCCCGGTCACGTTACGCGCCGAACCCGCCCCCGGCCACCACCACCTGGCGGCGGACATCGGAGCGGTCCGCCGTGCGCCGCGTCCACGCGACGCGGCGCCACTCGGCCACCACCATCCGCGAGCCACCGCTCCACGCCCCGGGCACCGGCAACTGCGGAACACGACGCCCCACTACGAGGCACCTCGCTCGGGGCCTGCCCACCGACAACGCATGGTCGTCGCCGACCGCGAGCCACCGCACCACGGCCCGGCCGCCGACCAGCCCCAGAACACGACGCCCCACTCCGACGACAGCTCTATCCGCACCCAGCCCAGGCGCGCGCCCCCGCCACGCCGCCGAAACCCCGGCTGCCCGCGGCGCGGTCCCGGCTAGACGCGGGAGACGACGACCCACTTCGACGGCAGCTCGATCCGGGTGCCGTCCGGGGTGTACTCCGTGGTGGCGAGGGGCAGTTCGCCGGAGGCCACTACCTCGAGTCCGGCCGCCCGCAGGTACGCCGGTACCGCGTCGTCGGCGACCTCGCCGGGTGCGATGCCGTGCCGGAAGACGGGGGCGAGTTTCGGGGGCGGGCCGGCGGGGCCCTGCGCGAGGCCCAGCAGGACGGACTTGGCGGCCTCGGCCAGCTCGACCAGAAAGGCCCGGCCGCGGGAGCCGACGAGGGTGGCGATGCCGTCGACCAGCGCCTGCCGGTCGTCGGGCTCCGCCTGGTGCAGCACGCCCCGCATGTAGACGTTGGCGTCGCCGAGCTCCGCGTGCAGCGTCTGCGCCTCGTCCTTCTCGCCCGCGTCCAGGACGCGGTAGGTGGCCAGGCCCGCCGGGTCGGCCTGGCGGGCGTGGTCGATCGCCGCGCCGGACAGGTCGGCCCCGACGACATGCGGGAACCGCCCGGCCAGGAAACGGGTCTGGGTGCCGTTGCCGCAGCCGAGATCCACCAGCGGCAGCGTCGGCGCCGTCAAGTGCGGTTCGAACAGCGCCAGATGGAGACCGACCGTGAGCGCCGGCTCCGCGTCCCAGAACACCGCCCCCTGTTCCCCGGGCGCCTCCCGCCAGAAGCCCTCCCATGCCTCCCGGTACCGACTCGTCACGCTCATGCCCAACTCCCCAGGATGCGACCGACGGACATCCCGCCACGAAGTCACGAAGTGACGGGCGAGTACGGTCTATCGCTCCCCGAGCGGCACGACAAGCACGCCGCGCATACCCTCACGCCGCGTTCGGTCCGCGCACGCCCCCGTGCGCCCCGCGCGCTCCCGGCACAGCGGGACCGGTCAGCGTCGCGGCAGCGTCAGTTCGAACCAGACGGTCTTTCCGGCACCCGTCCGGCTGGTGCCCCACTCCCGCGCGAGGGTGCTCACCACCCGCAGCCCCCGCCCGAGTTCGTCGCCCGCCCCGGCGTTCATCAGGGTCGGCAGCTCGTGGTCGTCGTCGTCCACCTCGCACAGCAGGGTGTCACCGCGCACCAGCCGCAGAGCGACGGGACGGCCGTGCGAGTGCCGCAGGGCGTTCGTGACCAGCTCGCTGACGAGCAGCTCGGTGAGGTCGGCAAGCCGCGCCAGACCCCAGTCGTGCAGCTGCTCACGGACCACCGCGCGGGCCCGGCCGACCTCGACGGGGTCGAGGGCGAGCCGCCACTCGGCGACGTCCTCCGGCCCGATGCCGTTGAGCCGCGCCATCAGCAGGGCGACGTCGTCCTTGCGGCCGCCGCAGGTGTTGAGGGCCCGGATGATCATGTCGCAGGCGTCGTCCATGGACGCGGCGGGATGCGCGGCGGACTCGCACAGCGTCGCCAGCCCCACCCCGATGTCCTCCCCGCGCACCTCGACCAGACCGTCGGTGCACATCACCAGCCGGTCGCCGGGCTCGACCCGGACCCGGACCGCCTCGAAGGGCACGCCGCCGACTCCTATGGGCGCGCCCGTCGGCAGGTCGAGCAGCTCGCTGCGCCCGTCCTCGGCGCGCACCAGCACCGGCGGGATATGGCCCGCGTTGGCGAGGTGCAGCTCCCCGGCGATCGGGTCGTAGACGGCGTAGAGACAGGTCGCGAGGTAGGTGTCGCCGAGGCGCTGGGCGAGGTCGTCGAGGTTGCGCAGGAGCTGGGCGGGCGGCAGGTCGAGCGCGGCCATGGTCTGGACGGCCGTACGCAACTGGCCCATCATCGCGGCCGAGTTGAGGCCGTGGCCCATGACGTCGCCGACGACCAGGGCGGTGCGCGCGCCGGGCAGCTTGACGGAGTCGAACCAGTCGCCGCCGACTCGGCCGAGCAGGGTGCCGGGCAGGTAGCGGGTGGCGATGTCGCAGCCCGCCATGCGCGGCGGGATGTGCGGCAGCATGCTGTCCTGGAGGGTCTCGGCGACGCTCTCCTGGAAGGTGTACATGCGCGCGTTGTCGAGCACCAGGCCCGCGCGGGCGGCGAGTTCGGCGCCGGTGACCCGGTCCATGTCGTTGAAGACGGGCCGCTCGGGGTGGCGCAGCAGGATCATGAAGCCGAGGACCACATGGCGGGCCTTGAGCGGTACGACCAGCATGGAGCGGCCCGTGATCAGCGGCCGGATGTCACGCTTCTCGAACTGGGAGGCGATGGCGTGGCCCATCTCCTCGCTGATCCGCGGCACCAGCACGGGCTCACCGGTGGTCATGCACTGGAAGAACGGCGTGTGCGCCGGGAACGCCATCGCCTCGCCGACCGGCACGACGTCGTCCCAGCGGCCGGGTTCGTCGGTGTGCTCGACCGCGACCCGGTGCCAGAGGGTGGTGGTGTCCGGCACACCGTCCGGGAACTCCTCGCCCGCGACGACCTGTTCGCGCAGATAGGTGCCGGCGACGTCGGTGAAGCGGGGCACGACGGCCTTGCTGACCTCGACGATGGTCCGGGACAGATCGAGGGAGGTGCCGATGCGGCCGCTGACCTCGTTGAGGAACTCCAGGCGTTCGCGGACCGCGGCGTACTCCAGGTCCTCGCTCTCCTCGGCGCTCTCCGGCGGCAGCGGCAGCGGCAGCGGCAGCCCCAGCATCGCGGCGCGGGCGGCCCGCTCCCGGCGGGCCCTGCGCTCGGCGCGCCGCGGCACACCCCAGTCGGGGGTGACGGGCACCCGGTCGTTCTGGCTGAACTCCAGGACCGGGTAGCCGAGTTCGAGGATCTGCGCCACGATGCGGGAGCTCTCGCCCACGCTCATGCTGGGCAGGATCTCGGGCAGCCGGCGGGCCAGCTCCTCGGCGCCGGGGAAGTCCGTGTGCGGGGCGAACCCGGGCGCGATGCGTTCGAAGCCGAGGCCGTCGGGATCGTGCTGCTGGAGTGCGTCCGCGTCGGCCGCCAGTACCAGCAGCCGCTCGCTCCCCGGTCCGACGAGGGGGTAGGCCCACCACAGGACGTCGGAGCGGCTCTCGCCCGGCACGGTGAGCCGGGCGCGGCCCGCGGCGGGGTAGTCGAGCCGTCCGTCGAGGGAGGACTCGAGGCCGGGTCCGAGCCCGTCGTAGGCGGCGTACGCCCCGTACGGGCCGGCGTCGGCCGCTTCGGGCAGCGCCCCGGAGACGGGCAGCAGGTCGGCGGCGGGGCGTCCGATCGCCTCGTCCTTGCCGACGCCGAACAGCCGCCTGGCGCCGGTGCTCCAGTGGGACACCATGCCCTCGCGGTCCACCACGACGACCGCCAGCGGGACGCGGCCGGTCGCGATACCTTCGCTCACGCCGTTCCCAGCTCCGCGGCTGGGAGGTCCGTCCCTCTCGATGCCACGGTCCATGGCCAAGGCCTCTCTCCCCACGGCTTGGCAAGATCTCATGCCGCCGACTCCACGGTACGGCGGGAGCTGAGGGTGATGTGCGGCAATACCGGAATTGGCGACCTCCCACGCCCCGGCGCGCGCCCCCGCGCTCCTCAGTCCTCGTGCCCCAGCTGAAGGTCGCGTTCCGTGCGGCCGCCGCCGGCCACCTGGAGCACGGTGGCGACCGGCGGATACCCCGCGGCGATCACCGTGTACTCGCCGGAGGACAGGTCGACGAACCGGAACGTGCCGTCCGGTCCCGTGATGAGCGTGTCGACGACATTCCCGGCCGCGTCCAGCAGCGTCACACGTGCGTCCTCCACGGGCCTGCCGCCGCTCGCCCGGACCGTCCCGCGCAGCACGGCGCCCCCGGCGAGTTCGATGTCCTGCCGGGTCTCCCGGGCCGCCTGCACGGTGACGGGGAGCGCGGCGGGCCGGAAGGCGGGCGCGCTCGCGGCGAGGGTGTACTCACCGGCCACCAGCTCGGTGATGACGTAGCCGCCCTCGCGTCCGGTGCGGGTGCTGGCGACGACCTCGCCGTGGACGTCGGTGAGCGTGACGGTCGCCTCCCGTACGCGGCTGCCGTCGGCGGTCACCACGGTGCCCGTCAGGCGCCCGGCGCCACCGAGCACCACGTCCACCTCGACCGGGCGTTCGCCGACGGTGACGGAGACGGCCTGCGGCTGGTGTCCGCCCGCCGCGGCGATCAGGACGTACGCCCCCGGTCCGGCCGTGGACAGCGCGTACCGCCCGTCCTCGCCGCTGGCGCCCCGGCCGATCTGCTGTCCGACGGCGTCGATGAGGGTGAGCGCCGCGCGCGGGACGGCGGTGCCGTCGGGGTGCTGAACCGTGCCGCACACGGGGATACCGGCCGCGTGCGGTGAACGGGCGCCCGGAACGACGGCGTCGACGGACGCGGGCCCGGTTTCGGCGGTGGGGTGGGACACCAGGGGTTTCTCCTTGAGGAAGAAGGCGAGGAGCAGGCCGAGGGCGAGCACCGGCACGAGGTAGAGGAAGATCCTCGGCATGGCGTCGGCGTAGGCCTGGATGTAGTCCTCGCGCAGGGCCGGGGGCAGCGCGTGGACCACCTGCGGGGTGATGGACTCGGGGTCGGGCAGCCCGGCGCCCGCGGACGTGGGCAGCCGGTCGGCGAGCGCGTCGGTGAGCCGGTGGGCGAAGAGGGTGCCGAAGATCGCGGCGCCGACCGAGCCGCCGATCTGCCGGAAGTAGTTGCTGGCGCTGGTGGCGGTGCCGAGGTCGGTGGGGCGCACGGAGTTCTGCACGGCGAGGATCAGCACCGGCATCACCATGCCGATGCCCGCGCCGAGGACGGCCATCCAGACGCTGTAGTGCAGCCGGGGCGTGTCGGCGTCGAGCCGGGACAGCAGCCACATGCCGACGACGGAGAGGGCGCCGCCGAGGACGGGGTGGAGCTTGTAGCGGCCGGTGTGGCTGATGAGCTGTCCGGAGAGGATGGAGGCACCGACGATGCCGCCCATCATGGGCAGCATCAGCAGCCCCGACTCGGTGGCGGACGCCCCGTCGACCATCTGCAGGAACGTCGGCAGATAGCTGGCGGCGCCGAACAGGGCGACGCCGATCACCAGGCCCACCAGGCCGGTGACGACGAAGACGGAGTCCCTGAACAGCCGCAGCGGGATGAGGGGTTCGGGGGCGAAGTGCTCGGCGACGAGGAAGAGGACGGCGGATGCCACCGCGCCCGCGCCCAGCCCGAGGATGACGCGCGAGTCCCAGGCGTGCTCGGTGCCGCCCCAACTGGTCAGCAGGACCAGGCAGGTGGAGGTGGCGGCCAGCAGCAGCGCGCCGAGGATGTCGAGGCGGGGTTTGGCGGTGGGCTTCGGCAGCTTCAGCACGACGGCGATGACGGCGAGGGTGACGAGCCCGAAGGGGACGTTGATGTAGAAGCACCAGCGCCAGGAGAGATGGTCGGTGAAGTAGCCGCCGAGCAGGGGGCCCGCGACGGAGGCCAGCCCGAAGACGGCGCCGATCAGGCCCATGTAGCGGCCGCGCTGCCGGGGCGGCACGATGTCGGCGATGATCGCCTGCACCCCGATCATGAGCCCGCCCGCGCCGACGCCCTGGACGGCCCGGTAGGCGATCAGCTGGTCCATGGTCTGGGCCCGTCCGGCGAGCGCGGAGCCGATGACGAAGACGACGATCGCGAACTGGAAGACGCCCTTGCGGCCGAGGAGGTCGCCGAGCTTGCCGTAGACCGGCAGGCCGATGGTGGAGGTGAGCAGATAGGCGGTGATCGTCCAGGACATCCGGTCCAGGCCGTGCAGCTCGCCGACGATCTTCGGCAGCGCGGTGGCGACGATCATCTGCTCCAGCGCGGCCAGCAGCAGCGCGAGCATCAGCCCGACGAAAACCAACCGCACCCGGCGCGGGCCGAGTTCGACGAGCGCCGACGGGGCCGGTGCGGGGGTCTTGGGGGGTGCCTCGACCGCTCGGTCCTGCACCAGAGTCGTCCCGCCCACGTCCCGCTCCCCTCGCCGCACCTGCCACGCAATTCCCGCTTATGGCGACAACTGCGAGCAAGCGCGACGAGTTACGGCAGAACGGTACGACGGGGGTGGATCCACTCGATCCGGTGAGCGGTGTCAACGCCCCCCGGACACCGGGGACTTACTTCTCGACCTCGGCGGCGAGCTTGTCGAGCAGGGCGTCGTAGATCCGGCCGAGGCCCTTGGGGGCGAAGGTCTTCTCGAAGAAGCCGCCGATACCGCCGGCGCCCTGCCAGGTGGTGGTGACGACCACCCGGGACCTGTCCTCGCCGGCCGGGGTGACGCGCCAGGTGGTGACCATGGAGGAGTTGCGGTCCTTCTCGACCAGCTCGCCGTCGGTGGGCTCGGTGACCTCCAGCAGACAGTCGCGCACCCGCTTGCTGGTGGCCTGCAGCTTCCAGTGCACGAGGGTGCCCTCGCCGTCGCCGCCCTCGCGCACCTCGTACTCGCTGAAGTGCTCGGGCAGCAGCTTCTCGCGGGTGCCGCTGTAGTCGGCGAGGGCGTCGAACACCTTCTCCGCGTCCGCCGCGACGACCCGCTCCGTAGTGGCCTCGACCTGCGCCATTGAGTTCCTCCGTGAGGTGAATTGCTCGGGGATCGGGGGCAAGCCAACCACTCCGCGACCCGGCCGCCCAAATCGAGGTCGCACGATCAAGGGAACATGTGTTCTATTCTGTGGTCAGTGCTATCGAGGAGGCCTCATGCGCTGGGAGAACCTCGCCCTGGAGTCCGACCACAGCCGGGCCGACGCCGCGCTGTTCGGCGCCGACGCGGTGACCACCCGTACCTTCGACACCCCCGAGTTCCGCGGGATCACGTTCCACGAGATCCGCGCCCGCTCGATCATCAACCGGGTGCCGGGGGCCTCCCGTATGCCCTTCGAGTGGACGGTCAACCCCTACCGGGGCTGTTCGCATGCGTGTGTGTACTGCTTCGCGCGCAAGACGCACAGCTATCTGGACCTCGACACCGGGCTCGGCTTCGACTCCCAGATCGTGGTCAAGGTGAACGCCCCCGAGCTGGTGCGCCGCCAGCTCGGCTCCCGGCGCTGGCTGGGCGAGCACATCGCGATGGGCACGAACGTCGACTGCTATCAGCGGGCGGAGGGCCGCTACCGCCTGATGCCGGGCATCATCGGCGCCCTGCGCGACCACGCCAACCCCTTCTCGATCCTGACCAAGGGCACGCTCATCCTGCGCGACCTGGAGCTGCTGAAGCAGGCGGCGGCGGTCACCGACGTCGGCATCTCCGTCTCGGTCGGCTTCACCGACGCCGAGCTGTGGCGCACCGTCGAGCCGGGCACGCCCGCCCCCGAGCGGCGCCTGGAGGTCGTCCGCACGCTGGGCGAGCACGGCATCGGGTGCGGGGTGCTGATGGCGCCGGTCATCCCGTTCCTGAGCGACTCGCCGGCCCAGCTGCGGGCCACCGTGCGGGAGACAGCCGCCGCCGGGGCGACCTCGGTGACCCCGCTGGTGCTGCATCTGCGGCCCGGCGCCCGGGAGTGGTTCATGGCCTGGCTCGAACGCCACCATCCCTGTCTGGTGCGCCGGTACGAGCGGCTGTACGCGGACGGCGCCTACGCCCCGAAGTGGTACCAGCGCCGGATCACCCGTCAGGTGCACGAGCTGGCCGAGGAGTACGGCATCGGCCCCACGCGCGCGGGCATGCCGCGCCGGATCCGCGAGCCCGAACCGGCCGGGCCCCAGCCGGCCGAGCCGGTGCAGCTCTCCCTGATCTGAGAGCATCCGAGCGCAACAACCGACCCAATTGGGTCAAGTATCGCCAGAACACGTTCTTCCGGGCGGCCTTTCCGGGACGATGCGGCGTGGACCGTGACCCTCGCGGTCCGCACACCTCCGTCCTGGGAGGACTCGATGAGAAAACGCGCAGCCGTGCTGTGCGGTGCGGCCGTCGTCGTGGTCGGGACGTTCACGGCCGTCCCCGCCGAGGCCGGCGTGCCGAAGCCGGCTCCGAAGCTCACCTGGAAGAGCTGCGGCACCACCACCTATCCGACGCTCCAGTGCGCCTCCCTGAAGGTGCCGCTCGACCACGCGAATCCGCACGGGGAGCAGATCACGCTCGCCCTGTCGCGCGTGCCGCACACCGCGAAGAAGTACCAGGGCCCGCTGCTGGTCAACCCCGGCGGCCCCGGCGGCAGCGGCCTGACCCTCGCCGGGTTCGTGGCGAAGACGCTGCCGAAGGCGGTGGCGGCGCAGTACGACGTGATCGGCTTCGACCCGCGCGGGGTCGGCAAGAGCAAGCCCGCCCTCGACTGCAAGCCCGGCCACTTCAACCCGGTGCGCCCGGACTCGGTGCCCAGCACCCCGGCGCTCGAGAAGGCCAACCTCAGCCGCGCGCAGTCCTTCGCGAAGGCGTGCGGCGACAAGTACGGGCATCTGCTGCCGTACATCAACACGCTCAGCGCCGTACGGGACATGGACCGGATCCGGCACGCGGTCGGCGCCGAGCGGATCAACTACTTCGGTTACTCGTACGGCACGTATCTCGGCGCGGTCTACGCCAAGCTCTTCCCGGAGCGCGTGCGGCGGCTGGTCCTGGACTCCGTGGTGGATCCCACGGGTGTCTGGTACGAGAACAACCTCGCGCAGGACCACGCCTTCAACGACCGTCACCTCGCCTTCATGGCGTGGGTCGCCAAGCACCACGCGACCTACAAGCTGGGCACCGACCCGGCGAGGATCGAGGCCAAGTGGTACGCGATGCGGGCCGCGCTGGCGAGGAAGCCGGCCGGCGGCACGGTGGGCCCCGCCGAGCTGGAGGAGACCTTCCTGCCCGGCGGTTACTACAACGGCTACTGGCCGCATCTCGCCGAGGCGTTCGCGGCGTACGTGGGCGACAAGAACACCGATCCGCTGGTGGAGGCGTACGAGAACTTCGCCGCCGTGGACGCGGCGGGCGACAACGGCTACAGCGTCTACACCTCCGTCCAGTGCCGGGACGCCCAGTGGCCGCGCGACTGGGAGCAGTGGCGTGCCGACAACTGGGCGGTGTACGCGAAGGCGCCGTTCATGACCTGGAGCAACGCCTGGTACAACGCGCCCTGCGCGTTCTGGCCCACCGACTCACTGGAGCCGGTGAACGTCGCCAACGGCAAGCTGCCGCCGGTTCTGCTGTTCCAGGCGACCGGGGACGCGGCGACGCCGTACCACGGCGCCGTGACGGTGCACCGGATGCTGCACGGCTCCAGCCTGGTGGTCGAACAGGGCGGTCAGAACCACGGCATCTCACTGAGCGGGAACGCCTGCCTGGACCAGCACTTGGCGGCGTATCTGACCGACGGCACGGTGCCGCGCAGCGGCGGTGAGGTGGACGCGGTGTGCGACGCGCTGCCCGACCCGAAGCCGCTGACCCCGGCGTCGTCCTCGTCCTCGCGGGGCGCGACCCTGCACGGCCTGCTCGGCTTCCGCGGCTGACTCCCCGCTCGGGGGCGGGCGTTGTCAGACCCATGGTCCACCATGGACGCATGAGTGAGCTGACCAGGATTCCCGCCCCCGACGGCGTGGCCGCCGCGCCGCAGTACAGCCATGTGGTCATGGGCACCGGCCGCTTCGTGGCCGTCGCCGGCCAGCTGCCGCTCGACGAGTCGGGCGAGCTGGTCGGCGCGGGCGACCCGGCCGCGCAGGCCCGTCAGGTCTTCGAGAACCTGCGGCGCTGCCTGGCCGCCGCCGGGGCGACCTTCGACGACGTCGTCAAACTCACCTTCTTCGTCACGGACCTGGCGGACCTGCCCGCGATCCGCGCGGCCCGCGCCGAGCACATACCGGACGACCGTCTGCCGGCGGCGTCGGCGGTGCAGGTGGCGGCTCTGGTGCGGCCGGAGTGCCGGATGGAGATCGAGGCGTTCGCGGTGGTGGCCGAGTGACGGACATCCGCCTGCGGGACATGGTGTACGCCGACTGCGACCGCGTCGCCGAGATCCGCGTCGGCGGCTGGCGCACCGCCTACCGGGGGCTGCTGCCGCAGGGCTACCTCGACGGTCTCAGCGTCGCGGAGGACGCCGAGCGGCATCGTGCCCGCTTCACCCAGGGCGACGGCGGCGCGGTGAACCTCATCGCCGAGCGGCACGGCGGCACCGTCGGCTGGGCCTGCCACGGCCCCTACCGAGCCGAAGACCTCCCCGGTGAAGACGCCGAGCTGTACGCGATCTACGTCGACCCCGGCCGGTACGGCGCCGGGATCGGTCAGGCCCTCCTCCAGGAGTCGATACGCCGGTGCGCGGCCGCCGGGTACCCGCGCATGCTGCTCTGGGTCCTGAAGGAGAACACCGGCGCCCGCCGCTTCTACGAACGGGCCGGGTTCCTCCCCGACGGCGCCGAGGAACCCTTCGAGGTGGACGGCGTGCTGGTCCCGGAGGTGCGGTACGCCAGAGAACTCACCGCAGCGTGAGCCTCCGCGCCCATCACTGCCTGCACCTCCGCGTCACCGCTGTCTGCACCTCCGCGTCACCGCTGTCTGGGGATCCGTGCCAGCGCCCGCACCGCCGCCTCCGCGAGCGCCGGATGGGCCAGCGCCTCGCTCAGCACGGTCCGGGCCCGGGTGTCGCCGAGCGCGCCGAGACCTTCGACGCAGGCGAGCGCCACCCGGCGGTACGGGTCGTGCGGGCGCAGCCGTCGCTCCAGGGTGGTGATCAGCGCGGGAACGGCCTCGGGGGCGCGCAGTTCGACCAGCAGCCGGACCGGGTGCAGCGCGTAGGCGACGCGCAGTTCGTTCGTGGCGAGCGCCGCCGCCGCCCGGGCCGTCCGCGGATCGCCGAGCCGGGCCAGGGCGTAGGCGGCGGACGAGCAGCGTTGCGGGTCACGGTGGTTCAGGAGCAGGACCAGGGCTTCGAACGCCCGCCGGTCCCCCGCGAGTCCGAGCCGGAACGCGGCCAGCTCCCGGGCCCACAGCGACTGCCCCGGTGCGGTGAGGACCTCGGCCAGTTCGTCCCGGTCCGCGATGCCCGCCAGCCGCTCGAAACGCGGGCCGCCGCCCGACTCCCGCCGTAAGCGCTCCGTGAGTGATCGCAACTCTTCGTCCATGGCATCGAGCCTATGGGCGCGTCCGTCGCGTCGGGACCTACATCACAAAGACGGTGAAGGACGGAGACTGGCGCGCTCGTTACCGGCCGGTTAAGCTCAGACGAGCGAGGTAACCCCCTCGCGTTCCACCCGCGGTGGCCTGGTGACGCAGCCGCCGCGGAAGCTGTCGGTTCGGTATCTCGGATACCGCAGTACGACTCGGCCACGGGACAGGGCCGGTCGGGCAGGACCGTTCACCGGACGTGTGCACGTCCGCGTCGACGGCACCGGGCGTGTGCGCAGGTAGCCCGGACCACACCCGCATCTCTCACGCACCCGGTGCGCCGCTTCGGCGCACCCGGGCCGCGCTCCCAGTCGTCACCCTCATTCCTGGAGTCCCGCGATGGCCACTCCCCCGTCCGACACCCCTCTGTCCCCGATCCGGACCGTCGCCGTCATCGGCCTCGGCACCATGGGCACCGGTATCACCGAGGTCCTCGCCAAGGCCGGCCGCGAGGTCGTCGGCATCGACATCAGCGAGGCCGCGGCAGCCCGGTCGGTGGCCGCCCTGGAGGCCTCCACCGCCCGCGCCGTGGAGCGCGGCAGGCTCACCGGGCAGGAGCGCGCCGACGCCCTGGCCCGGGTGCGCACCTCCACCGACCTGGCCGCGGCGGCCGACGCCGACCTGGTGATCGAGGTCGTGCCGGAGTCGTACGAGATCAAGCAGCAGATCTTCCGCGCGCTGGACGGGATCGTGCGCCCCGAGACGATCCTGGCCACCGGGACCAACGCGCTGTCCGTCACCCGGCTCGCCGCCGACTCGGCGCGTCCCGAGCGGGTGCTCGGGCTGCACTTCTTCAACCCGGCCCCGGCGATGAAGCTGGTCGAGGTCGTCTCCTCGGTGCTGACCGCGCCCGCGGCCGTCACCGCCGTCACCGACCTCGCCCTCGACCTCGGCAAGGAGCCGGTCGCGGTGGGCGACCGGCCCGGATTCGTCGCCGACGGACTGCTGTTCGGCTACCTCAACCAGGCCGCCGCGATGTACGAGGCCAAGTACGCCTCCCGCGAGGACATCGACGCCGCCATGCGGCTCGGCTGCGGCCTGCCCATGGGCCCCCTCGCCCTGCTCGACCTCATCGGCATCGACACCGCGCGCACCGTCCTGGACGCCATGTACGCCGAGTCCCACGACCGGCTGCACGCCCCCGCGCCGATCCTCAAGCAGCTCAGCGAGGCGGGCCTGACGGGCCGTAAGACGGGCCGCGGCTTCTACACCTACGAGGCGCCGGGCAGCGCGACCGTCGTGCGGGACGCCCTGACCCCGCTGGAGGACTCGGTCCCGGTGCCGGGCCGCGAGGTCCGCTCCGTCGGCGTCGCCGGTTCCGGCACCATGGCCTCCGGAATCGCCGAGGTCTTCGCCAAGGCGGGCTACGACGTCGTCCTCGCCGCCCGCAGCGAGGAGAAGGCGCAGACCGCCAAGGCCCGCATCGGCAAGTCCCTGTCCCGCTCGGTCGACAAGGGCCGGATGACCGCGGAGGCCGCGGCCCAGACCCTGGACCGGATCACCCCGGCGGGCTCCTACGACTCCTTCGCCGAGGTCGACCTGGCCGTCGAGGCGGTCGCCGAGGACCTGGAGATCAAGCAGCAGCTGTTCGCCACCCTGGACAAGGTCTGCAAGCCCGGCGCGGTGCTGGCCACCACCACCTCCTCGCTGCCCGTTGTCGCCTGCGCCCGCGCCACCTCGCGCCCGCAGGACGTGATCGGCATGCACTTCTTCAACCCGGCCCCGGCGATGAAGCTGGTCGAGGTCGTCCGTACCGTCCTGACCGCCGACGACGTGCACGCCACGGTCCGCGAGGTGTGCGGCCGGATCAGGAAGCACGCGGTGGACTGCGGCGACCGGGCCGGATTCATCGTCAACGCGCTGCTGTTCCCGTACCTGAACAACGCGATCAAGATGGTGCAGGAGCACTACGCCACGCTCGACGACATCGACGCGGCGATGAAGCTGGGCGGCGGCTACCCGATGGGCCCGTTCGAGCTCCTGGACGTGGTCGGGCTCGATGTGTCGCTGGCCATCGAGAAGGTTCTGCACCGCGAGTTCCGTGACCCGGGCCTGGCTCCGGCGCCGCTGCTGGAGCATCTGGTGGCCGCGGGCTGCCTCGGCCGCAAGACGGGCCGCGGCTTCCGCGAATATGCCCGCCGGTGACCGTCCCGGCGACTGGTTCCGCGTAGGCGAGGACTGGGGCGGACTGCTCGACCCCGCGGCCGCTCCCCCGCCCGCCCAGGGCGGGGGAAGCCCGGGACCTGCGCACCGTCCTGCGCAGATGCAGTACGTTCGGGTCATGCCCCAGCCCGCCAGGTCTTCACGTACACCAGCCACGCCCGATGCACCGGAAAGTGCCGCAGGCAGTCGCGCGGCCGCCCAGCGGCTCAAGATGCGCCGAGAACTGGCGGCCGCGGCGATGGAGCTGTTCTCCACCAAGGGGTACGAGGCGACCACCGTCGACGAGATCGCGGCCGCGGCCGGGGTCGCGCGCCGCACCTTCTTCCGCCACTTCCGCTCCAAGGAAGAGGCGATCTTCCCGGATCACGACGACACCCTGATCCGTGCCGAGGCGGTCCTCAACGCCGCCCCCGCGCACGAGCATCCGCTCGACACGGTGTGCCGCGGCATCAAGGAAGTCATGCGGATGTACGCGGCCCGCCCGGAGATCTCGGTCGCCCGGTACAAGCTCACGCGTGAGGTGCCCACCCTGCGCGAGGCGGAGATCGCCTCGGTGGCCCGCTACGAGCGTCTCTTCACCCGCTACCTCCTCGGCCACTTCGACGAGCACGCGCACGACGACGACGCCAACGACGACCCGCTGCTGGCGGAGGTCGCCGCGTCCGCCGTGGTCACCGCCCACAACCATGTGCTGCGGCGCTGGCTGCGGGCGGGCGGCCAGGGCGATGTGGAGGCCCAGCTGGACCATGCCTTCGCGATCGTCCGCAAGACCTTCGGCAGCGGCATCGGGGCCGGCCGGACGGCCACCACCCCCCAGCCGGCCGCGGCGACGGTCTCCGCGCAGGGCGAGGTCCTGGTGACCGTCGCCCGGACCGACGCCCCGCTGGACCAGGTGATGCGGACCATCGAAGAGGCGCTCAAGGAGCGCTGAGGCCCGCCGCGAGGACCCTTCGCCACTGTGATGACGGCCACCCCCCGGGGTGGCCGTTTTGGCATGTCAGAGCAGGTTTTTCGGCTTCTTTCAGCCCCCGTTCGATCGATCATCGCTCATCTGTTACGTAAAGATTTCACCTGAGAGCAACTTCTGGCACTCAGTGCCTTGCGGCCTGACACGCGGTGTCATACGTTCGAGGTGTCCGGCCTGTCCCGACGAGCCCAACGGCTCGCGCGCCGGACGCCTGCGTCACAGGCACCCTCCCGCGCCACAAAGCGCCGCCGCACCGCACCACACGCCGAACCGACGGCACCCACCCACATCCTCAGCAGTACCGACGTAACCCTCAGCGTCCCCCCTCAGGACGCGTATCGCCGGAGGCAACACCGTGACCGTGAAGGACATCCTGGACGCGATCCAGTCGCCGGAATCGACGCCGGCCGACTTCGCCGCTCTGCCGCTCCCCGAGTCGTACCGCGCGATCACCGTGCACAAGGACGAGACGGAGATGTTCGCGGGCCTCACGACCCGCGACAAGGACCCCCGCAAGTCGATCCACCTGGACGACGTGCCGGTGCCGGAACTCGGCCCGGGCGAGGCCCTGGTGGCCGTGATGGCCTCCTCGGTCAACTACAACTCCGTGTGGACCTCGATCTTCGAGCCGGTGTCGACGTTCAGCTTCCTGGAGCGCTACGGCAGGCTCAGCGAGCTCACCAAGCGCCACGACCTGCCGTACCACATCATCGGCTCCGACCTCGCGGGCGTCGTCCTGCGCACCGGACCCGGCGTCAACGCCTGGACGCCCGGTGACGAGGTCGTCGCGCACTGCCTCTCCGTCGAGCTGGAGTCGTCCGACGGCCACAACGACACCATGCTCGACCCCGAGCAGCGCATCTGGGGCTTCGAGACCAACTTCGGCGGCCTCGCCGAGATCGCGCTCGTGAAGTCCAACCAGCTGATGCCGAAGCCCAAGCACCTCAGCTGGGAGGAGGCCGCGGCCCCCGGCCTGGTCAACTCCACCGCCTACCGCCAGCTGGTCTCCCGCAACGGCGCCGGCATGAAGCAGGGCGACAACGTCCTGATCTGGGGCGCCAGCGGCGGACTCGGCAGCTACGCCACGCAGTTCGCGCTGGCCGGCGGCGCCAACCCGATCTGTGTGGTGAGCAGCCAGCAGAAGGCGGAGATCTGCCGCGCGATGGGCGCCGAGGCGATCATCGACCGCAACGCCGAGGGCTACAAGTTCTGGAAGGACGAGAACACCCAGGACCCGAAGGAGTGGAAGCGCTTCGGCAAGCGCATCCGCGAGCTCACCGGCGGGGAGGACATCGACATCGTCTTCGAGCACCCCGGCCGCGAGACCTTCGGCGCCTCCGTCTACGTCACCCGCAAGGGCGGCACCATCACCACCTGTGCCTCGACCTCGGGGTACATGCACGAGTACGACAACCGCTACCTGTGGATGTCGCTGAAGCGGATCATCGGCTCGCACTTCGCCAACTACCGGGAGGCCTGGGAGGCCAACCGGCTGATCGCGAAGGGCAAGATCCACCCGACGCTGTCGAAGGTCTACTCCCTGGAGGACACCGGCCAGGCCGCGTTCGACGTGCACCGCAACCTCCACCAGGGCAAGGTCGGCGTGCTGTGCCTGGCCCCCGAGGAGGGCCTGGGCGTGCGCGACCAGGAGATGCGCGCCAAGCACCTCGACGCCATCAACCGCTTCCGCGACATCTGAGGACAGCCGCATGACTGAGCGTCAGAAGGACCGGCCGTGGCTCATGCGAACCTACGCCGGTCACTCCACGGCCGAGGCGTCCAACGAGCTGTACCGGCGCAACCTCGCCAAGGGCCAGACGGGTCTGTCCGTCGCCTTCGACCTGCCGACCCAGACCGGCTACGACCCGGACCACATCCTCGCCCGCGGCGAGGTCGGCCGGGTCGGGGTGCCCGTCTCGCACCTCGGTGACATGCGCCGGCTGTTCCAGGACATCCCCCTGGAGCAGATGAACACCTCGATGACCATCAACGCCACCGCCATGTGGCTGCTGGCGCTCTATCAGGTCGTCGCGGAGGAGCAGGGTGCGGACATCACCAGGCTCCAGGGCACGACCCAGAACGACATCGTCAAGGAGTACCTGTCCCGGGGCACGCACGTCTTCCCGCCCGGGCCGTCGCTCCGGCTGACGACGGACATGATCGCGTACACGGTCTCCCACCTGCCCAAGTGGAACCCGATCAACATCTGCAGCTACCACCTGCAGGAGGCGGGCGCCACCCCGGTCCAGGAGATCGCGTACGCGATGTCCACGGCGATCGCGGTCCTGGACGCCGTGCGCGCCGGCGGCCAGGTCCCCGAGGAGCGCATGGGCGACGTCGTCGCCCGTATCTCCTTCTTCGTGAACGCGGGCGTCCGCTTCGTCGAGGAGATGTGCAAGATGCGCGCCTTCGGCCGCATCTGGGACAAGATCACCCGCGAGCGCTACGGCATCCAGGACCCCAAGCAGCGCCGCTTCCGCTACGGCGTCCAGGTCAACTCCCTGGGCCTGACGGAGGCGCAGCCGGAGAACAACGTCCAGCGGATCGTGCTGGAGATGCTGGCCGTCACCCTCTCCAAGGACGCCCGCGCGCGTGCCGTCCAGCTCCCGGCCTGGAACGAAGCTCTGGGCCTGCCCCGGCCCTGGGACCAGCAGTGGTCGCTGCGGATCCAGCAGGTCCTCGCCCATGAGAGCGATCTGCTGGAGTACGAGGACATCTTCGAGGGCTCGAAGGTGATCGAGACCAAGGTCGAGGCGCTGGTCGAGGAGTCGCTCGCGGAGATCGAGCGGATCCAGGGGATGGGCGGCGCGATGGCCGCCGTCGAGTCCGGGTACCTCAAGTCGCAGCTGGTGGCGTCCCACGCCGAGCGCCGGGCGCGGATCGAGTCCGGCCAGGAGAAGATCGTCGGCGTCAACATCTACGAGTCGACCGAGCCGAACCCGCTCACGGCCGACCTGGACGCGGCGATCCAGACGGTCGACCCCGCGGTCGAGGCCCGGGTGATCGCCGCCCTGGAGCACTGGCGCGGCACCCGCTACCAGCCCCCCTTCAACCACCCGCGCCCCTGCAAGGCGCTGGAGAAGCTGAAGGAGGCCGCCCAGGGCACCGCCAACCTCATGGAGGCCACCCTGGAGTGCGCCCGGGCCGGCGTCACGACCGGCGAGTGGGCCGGGGCGCTGCGCGAGGTGTTCGGCGAGTTCCGGGCGCCGACGGGCGTGTCCTCCGCGCCGGTCGCGGTGACCGCCGAGGAGGGCACCGCGATGGCGCTCGTCCGCCACCGGGTGGCGGAGACGGCCCGCGACCTCGGCGTCGGCAAGCTGCGCTTCCTGGTCGGCAAGCCGGGCCTGGACGGGCATTCCAACGGCGCCGAGCAGATCGCCGTGCGGGCCCGGGACGCCGGGTTCGAGGTGGTCTACCAGGGCATCCGGCTCACCCCGGAGCAGATCGTGGACGCGGCCCTCGCCGAGGACGTGCACGCGGTGGGGCTGTCCATCCTGTCCGGCTCGCACGCCCAGTTGGTGCCGGACGTCCTGGAACGGCTGCGTGTGGCCGGTGCCACAGATATCCCGGTGATCGCCGGTGGCATCATCCCGAAGGGTGACGCCGAACAGCTCCGGGCCGCCGGAGTGGCCGCGGTCTTCACCCCGAAGGACTTCGACATCACCGGGATCATCGGCCGCATCGTCGATGAGATCCGCACAGCGAACAAGCTCGACCCCCTGGAGGTCCCCGCATGACCGCCCACCCGTCGCCCGCCACCACCCTTTCAACGGGCGGCTCCGCCGCGCACCCTCCTTTTGACCGCCTTCGCCCCCGGCGTTCCTGTCTGGCGGTGCCGGGCTCGAACCCGCGCTTCCTGGAGAAGGCCCAGGGTCTCCCGGCCGACCAGGTCTTCCTGGACCTGGAGGACGCGTGCGCGCCGCTCGCCAAGCCCGAGGCGCGGCACACCATCGTCAAGTTCCTCAACGAGGGTGACTGGACGGGTAAGACGCGGGTCGTGCGCGTCAACGACTGGACGACCGAGTGGACCTACCGCGACGTCGTGACCGTCGTCGAGGGCGCGGGCCACAACCTCGACTGCATCATGCTGCCGAAGGTGCAGACGCCCCAGCAGATCGTGGCGCTGGACCTGCTGCTGACGCAGATCGAGAAGACGATGGGCTTCGAGGTCGGCAAGATCGGCATCGAGGCGCAGATCGAGAACGCGCAGGGCCTCAACCACGTCAACGAGATCGCGACGGCCTCCCAGCGCGTGGAGACCATCATCTTCGGCCCGGCCGACTTCATGGCGTCGATCAACATGAAGTCGCTGGTCGTGGGCGAGCAGCCGCCCGGTTACCCGGCGGACGCCTACCACTACATCCTGATGAAGATCCTGATGGCCGCCCGCGCCAACAACCTCCAGGCGATCGACGGCCCCTACCTGCAGATCCGCAACATCGACGGCTACCGCGAGGTCGCTCAGCGCGCCGCCGCGCTCGGCTTCGACGGCAAGTGGGTGCTGCACCCGGGCCAGGTGGAGGCGTCCAACGAGATCTTCTCGCCGTCGCAGGAGGACTTCGACCACGCCGAGCTGATCCTGGACGCGTACGACTACTACACGTCCGAGGCGGGCGGCAAGAAGGGCTCGGCGATGCTCGGCGACGAGATGATCGACGAGGCCAGCCGCAAGATGGCCCTGGTCATCTCGGGCAAGGGACGCGCCGCCGGCATGCAGCGCACGTCGAAGTTCGAGATCCCGGAGGCCTGAGCGCGATGCAGTTCGGACGCACCTACGAGGAGTTCGAGGTCGGGGCGACGTACAAGCACTGGCCGGGCAAGACGGTCACCGAGTACGACGACCACCTGTTCTGTCTGCTCACCATGAACCACCACCCCCTCCACATGGACACCAACTATGCGGAGAAGACGACGGACTTCGGCAAGAACGTCGTCGTCGGGAACTACATCTACTCGCTGCTGCTCGGCATGTCCGTCCCGGACATCTCCGGGAAGGCCATCGCCAACCTGGAGATCGAGTCGCTCAAGCACGTGGCGCCGACCTTCCACGGCGACACGGTCTACGGCCAGACGACCGTGCTCGACAAGTGGCCGTCGAAGTCGAAGAACGACCGCGGCATCGTCTACGTCGAGACCAAGGGCTACAAGCAGGACGGCACGCTGGTCTGTGTGTTCCGCCGCAAGGTGATGGTGCCGACCGAGACGTACATCAAGGAGCGCGGCGGCGAGCAGCCGGGCCGCCCCGAGCTCAAGGAGCAGGAGAAGTAGCCATGGCGCGACTCGCCCAGACCACCGGTCTGACCGACATCCAGCAGGAGATCCTGTCCACCGTCCGGGACTTCGTGGACAAGGAGATCATTCCGGTCGCGACCCAGCTGGAGCACCGCGACGAATACCCCCAGCAGATCGTCGACGGGCTCAGGGAGTTGGGCCTGTTCGGCCTGATGATCCCGGAGGAGTACGGCGGCCTGGGCGAGTCCCTCCTGACGTACGCCCTGTGTGTCGAGGAGATCGCGCGGGGCTGGATGTCGGTGTCCGGCATCATCAACACCCACTTCATCGTGGCGTACATGCTCAAGCAGCACGGCACGCAGGAGCAGAAGGACCACTTCCTGCCGAGGATGGCCGCCGGCGACATCCGCGGCGCCTTCTCCATGTCGGAGCCGGCGCTCGGCTCGGACGTGTCGGCGATCACCTCCAAGGCGGTCAAGGACGGCGACGAATACGTCCTGAACGGTCAGAAGATGTGGCTGACGAACGGCGGAACGTCGTCTCTGGTGGCCGTTCTGGTCCGAAGTGACGAAGGTCTCTCCCCCGAGGAAGCGGCCGCCAAGCCGCACAAGTCGATGACCACCTTCCTCGTCGAGAAGGAGCCCGGCTTCGGTGAGGTCCGCCCCGGCCTGACCATTCCGGGCAAGATCGACAAGATGGGGTACAAGGGGGTCGACACCACCGAGCTCATCATGGATGGCCTGCGGATTCCCGCCGACCGGGTGCTCGGCGGGGTCACCGGCAGAGGTTTTTACCAAATGATGGACGGCGTGGAAGTCGGCCGCGTCAACGTGGCGGCGCGTGGTTGCGGCGTCGCTCAGCGTGCCTTCGAACTGGGTGTCCATTACGCCCAGCAGCGCCACACTTTCGGCAAACCGATCGCCCAGCACCAGGCGATCCAGTTCAAGCTCGCCGAGATGGCTACCAAGGTCGAGGCCGCCCATGCCATGATGGTGAACGCGGCACGCAAAAAGGACTCCGGGGAGCGAAACGACCTTGAGGCTGGGATGGCGAAGTACCTCGCCTCCGAGTACTGCAAGGAGGTCGTGGAGGATGCCTTCCGGATCCACGGCGGCTACGGCTTCTCCAAGGAGTACGAGATCGAGCGCCTCTACCGTGAGGCCCCGATGCTGCTGATCGGTGAAGGTACCGCCGAGATCCAGAAAATGATCATCGGGCGCAGGTTGCTCGAAGAGTATCGACTCCAGGGCTAGATGTCCTGGTTCGGGGTGTTTTATTCGAGAAGAAGATCACACCCCGTCAACACTCTTCAGCCGCCGACTCGGCTTCCTGGCTTGCCCAGTTGTGGCCCGCGACCGGTACGATCCCGGGAAAGCCGCCGTCCCCCCTCAGTGCGCGGCATCATCCGCTACGAAGGTCATCCATGCCCCACAGCCAAACCTCTGCACCTCGCGACAGCCGGGCCGGCGTACGCCTCGCGCGCGGAGCATCGCCGTGGCTTCTCCCGACCGTCGCCACCGCAGCCCTCAGCCTGGTCAAGGCGCGCCGCTCCGGCGCCGCCAAGGCCGTGGCCGTGCCCGCCACCGCCCTCGCGGCGGGCATGCTGTGGTTCTTCCGCGACCCCGAGCGCGAGATCGCCCAGGGCCGGGTCATCTCGCCCGCCGACGGTGTGGTGCAGAGCATCATGCCGTGGAAGGACGGGCGCACCCGCGTCGCGATCTTCATGAGCCCGCTCAACGTCCACGTCAACCGCGCGCCCCTCTCCGGCACGGTGACCTCGGTCGAGCACATCCCGGGCGGGTTCGTTCCGGCGTTCAACAAGGAGAGCGAGAACAACGAGCGCGTAGTCTGGCATTTCGACACCGAACTCGGCGACATCGAGATGATCCAGATCGCAGGCGCGGTCGCCCGTCGCATCGTGCCCTACATCCCTCAGGGGACGAAGGTCGAGCAGGGTGACCGGATCGGTCTGATCCGCTTCGGCTCGCGGGTCGACATCTATCTTCCCGAGGGCGTGGAGGTCGCGGTCGAGGTCGGGCAGAAGACCGTGGCTGGGGTGACTCGCATTGACCGTGATTGATCCGGAGACACAGACGGGCTGGGTGCCCGAGGCGGACGAGGTGGACGAAGAGGAGGAGATGCCCCTCTCTCTCCGCCTCTCGATAGCGGACACCCTCACCCTCGGCAACGCCACATGCGGCTTCATGGCCGTGTACTTCACCACCACCGGCATCCTCATCCCCCACTTCACGGGGAGTGAAGAGGTCGGGATGGCGCGGCACAGCGCGGCCACGGCCGTGATCCTGATGCTGTGCGCGGCCATCTTCGACCTGTTCGACGGCCTGGTCGCGCGCAAGCTGCGCTCCTCGCCGATGGGCGCCGAGCTGGACAACCTCTCGGACCTGATCAGCTTCGGCCTCGCGCCGGCGTACTTCGTGCTCGTCTACGGCATGGTGACCGACGGGGCCCACCAGAAGGTGGCCGCGGTCGGCGCGATCGTGGTGCTGCTGGCGGTGGTGCTGCGGCTTGCGCGCTTCTCGTGCGTGACCCCGCCGAACGGCATGTTCCAGGGCATGCCCTCGCCGTTCGGGGCGCTGACCGTCGTCTCGATCGTGCTGCTGGAGCTGCCCTTCGTGGCGACGCTGCTGGCGGTCCTGGGTACGGCGTGGCTGATGGTGAGCCGGGTGGAGTACCCGAAGCCGCGGGGGCGGCTGGCGGTGGCGATGCTGGCGTGGATCGTGCTCTCGATGGGGCTGCTGGCGGCGTGGGCGTTCGAGGCCCCGAGCGGTCAGCTGCTGCTCCAGACGGGCTGCGCGCTGCAGCTGGTCATGGGCGCGGTGATCCCGCTGTTCGCCACGGCCCGCCGGGTGAACAACTTCCGCGACAACCGCCGCGAGGCGCGGGCGGCACAGCTGCCGTAGCGCCGGCACGCGAAGGGCCCCGGACCGATACGGTCCGGGGCCCTTCGCGTTTCCCCGCTCAGGCGGGGAGGTCAGCGCAGGAAGTCCTCGGCGATACGCGCGGCAGAGCGCTCCAGGATCGGCCCGGCCTCCGCGATGCACTTCTCGACGTCCGGCTCCAGGTCGGTCAGCGGGTACACGCGCCGGATCCCGGCCCGCCCCAGCGCCTCCGGGGGCAGGGCCAGCCGTCCGCACACCGCGACGACCTCCTTGCCTGCCGCCCGGGCCGCCGCGGCGACGCCGGCCGGGGCCTTGCCGTGCAGCGTCTGCTCGTCCAGGGAGCCCTCCCCGGTGATCACCAGCTCCGCGCGCTCCAGCGCCGGCGCGAAGCCGAGGACATCGAGCATGACCTCGATGCCGGGGCGGAACCGGGCGCCGAGGAGCAGCGCGCCGTAACCGATGCCGCCGGCCGCGCCCGCGCCGGGGGCGGCGGCGTGCTCGGCGGCCTCGGCGCCGATCGCGCCCTCCAGCACCTTCGCGAAGTGCGCGAGCGCCGCGTCCAGCGTGGCCACGTCGTCCGGTGAGGCGCCCTTCTGCGGGCCGTAGACCGCCGGGGCGCCCGTGGGGCCGGTCAGCGGGTTGTCGACGTCGCTCGCGAGCACCAGCTCGACCGAGGCAAGCCGCGGGTCCAGGCCGGACAGGTCGGCCGAGGCCAGCTCACCGAGCCCGCCACCGCCGGGACTCACCGGCTCGCCGTCCGCGTCCAGGAACCGCGCGCCGAGCGCGGCGAGCATCCCGGCGCCGCCGTCGGTCGTGGCGCTGCCGCCGACGCCGAAGACGAGGGTCCGGGCGCCCGCGTCCAGGGCGGCCCGCAGCAGTTCCCCGGAGCCGTACGTGGACGCCGTCAGCGGCGCGAAGACGCCCGCCGGGAGCCGCTGGAGGCCGCTGGCCTCCGCCATCTCGACGACGGCCGTGTCACCGCGCAGCGCGAACGCCGCCGTGACCTCGTCGGCGAGCGGCCCCGCGACCCGTACCTCGTGCCGCTCGAAACCGGCCGCGACCGCGGCGTCCACCGTGCCGTCGCCGCCGTCGGCCACGGGCAGCGCCTCGACCTCGACGTCGGGCACGACCTGCCGCAGCCCGGCCGTCACCCGCTCGGCGACCTGCACGGCCGTCAGCGAGCCCTTGAACTTGTCCGCGGCGATGAGCACGCGCTGTGTCACCTGTGATCCCCTTGCTCTCCGGGCCTCGCGCATGTCAAGGCCAGTCGCGCCGCTGCGACCTTAACCGCAGGACGCCCTCCCCGTCATGCACCGCCCGGTCCCTGGACGAGGTGCCCCGGAACCACAGGCCCACACCGCGCCCGGCTGTCCGTGTCCCCCGGAATCGGGTAGACCGGTCGTATGACCCCTGTGGGTATCGAGCCGGAGCTCGCCGACCGCGTGCTCGGGGGCTGGCTGGGCCGGATCGCCGGCAACATGCTGGGCAAACCGGTGGAGCACGGCGACCTGTGGACGCGGGACCGTATCGACCGCTACCTGCGGCGGGCCGACGCCCTGCCGCTCACCGACTACCTGCCCGAGCCGCCGCCCGACGAGGACGACGCCTTCGAGCTGCGCCCGGAGTGGCGCCAGTGCGTGCGCGGCCGGATCCACGGCAGCTGCCGGGACGACGACGTCGACTACGCCATCCTCGGCCTGGACCTGCTGGAGACCCACGGCTTCGGCTTCAGCACCGAGCAGGTCGGCGACCTGTGGCTGCTGCGGCTGCCGTACCTGCAGACCTTCACCGCCGAGCGGGCGGCGTACCGGAACCTCGCCAACGGGCTCAAGCCGCCGCTGACCGCCACCTACGACAACCCCTACCAGGAGTGGATCGGCGCCCTGATCCGGGCCGACATCTACGGCTGGACCTGCCCCGCGGCCCCGCGCCGGGCCGCCGGCCTGGCCCGCCGGGACGCGGTGCTGTCGCACACCGGCAACGGCGTGTACGGCGCGATGTGGGCGGCGGCGCTGGTCTCGGCGGCGTTCGCCGCGCCCACCGTCCGGCACGCGCTGACCGAGGCCCTCACCGTGATCCCGGCGAGCAGCCGCCTCGCGCGCACCGTGCGCCGGGTGATCTCCCTGCACGACACCCGGATGACCTGGGAGGACACGCTCACCACGGTGGCCGAGGAGACCGCGGGGCTCGGCTGGATCCACACCGTCCCGAACGCCGCCGTCCTCACCGCCGGGCTCCTGTACGGCGACGGCGACTTCACCCGCACCATCACGCTGACGGTCCGGGGCGGTCTGGACACCGACTCCAACGGGGCGACCGCGGGCTCGGTGGCCGGGGTGCTGACGGGGGCGGAGGCGATCCCGGCGCAGTGGCGGGACCCGCTGGAGGACACGGTGCGCAGCGCGGTGTTCGGCTTCGACGGCGTGCGGATCAGCGAGCTGGCGGAGCGGACCCTGCGGCTGGCCGGGAGCGAGTGAGGCGGTGGTTACCCTTCCTGGGTGACCACTCAGGACTTCGCCACGTACATCGCGGGGCTGCCCCGCGTCCTCGCCGGTGCCGCCGCCCTGTTCCGGGACGCGGCGGGGCGGGTGCTGCTCGTCGAGCCCAACTACCGTGAGGGCTGGGCGCTTCCGGGCGGTACGGTCGAGTCCGACGACGGTGAGACCCCGCGCCAGGGCGCCCGCCGGGAGACGGCCGAGGAGATCGGCCTCGATGTGCCGCTCGGCCCGCTGCTCGCGGTGGACTGGGTGCACGGCACGGCCCGGCCGCCGCTGGTCGCCTATCTGTACGACGGTGGTGTCCTCGGCGAGGACGACTTCAAGGCGATCCGGCTCCAGGAGGAGGAGCTGCTGTCCTGGCGTCTGGTCCCGCGCGAGGAGCTCACCGGGTATCTGCCGGGCGCCCTGGGCCGCCGGGTGCTGGCCGCGCTGGACGTCCTCGCGGACGGCGGGGGCACGGCGGAGCTGGAGAACGGGCACCGGGCCGGCTGAGCCGGGCCCGGGTCAGCCCTCGACGTCCCGGGGCCGGGCGTCGACCTCGCGCAGCGCGTCGTCGCGTTCGGCGAGGCGGGCCTCGGTGCGGTGACCGCGCGCGATGTAGTCGCGGACGACGAGTTCGACGGCGTCCTGGGGGCTGCCTACGCCCGCCAGGACCATGGCTTCGACGACGAGTTCGGCGTCGAGCGAGACGGTGACCTTGGCCATGCGCGGACGCTACCACTGTCGGCGGCCCGGTGGCCCGAATATCCGTTCGCCGGGCTCCGGCCCCCGGCCTACCCTCGGTGCCATGGCCAAGCCCCTCGTCGCCCTCCTCACCGGCGCCGGTATCAGCACGGACTCCGGGATCCCGGACTACCGCGGGCCGAACGGACTGTGGCGGCGCGATCCGGACGCCGAGAAGCTCGTGACGTACGCCTATTACATGGGCGACCCGGAGATCCGTCGGCGCTCCTGGGAGATGCGGCGCGAGAACCGCACGCTGCGGGCGGAGCCGAACGCCGCGCACCACGCGGTCGCCGAGCTGGAGCGGTCCGGGGTGCCGGTCAGGGTGATCACGCAGAACGTGGACGGGCTGCACCAGCTCGCCGGGATGCCGGCGCGCAAGGTGCTCGAACTGCACGGTTCCGCGCGCGGTGTGGTGTGCACCGGGTGCCATGCCCGCGGGCCGATGGAGGACGCCCTGGCCCGGGTCGAGGCCGGTGAGGAGGATCCGCCGTGCCTGACGTGCGGGGGGATCCTGAAGTCGGCCACGGTGATGTTCGGCGAGCGGCTCGACCCGGTGGTGCTGGGGGAGGCGGTCTCGATCGCCAAGGCCTGCCAGGTGTTCATCGCGGTCGGCAGCAGCCTCCAGGTGCAGCCCGCGGCGGGCCTCGCCGGGGTCGCCGCCGACCACGGGGCACGGCTCGTCATCGTGAACGCCGAGCCGACCCCGTACGACGCACGCGCCGACGAGGTGATCCGGGAGCCGATCGGCACCGCGCTGCCGGAACTGCTGCGCGGGCTCGGCCGGTAGCCCAGAATGCGATCATGACCTCTGCCATCCGACATGTGACGGTCGACTCCGCCGACGCCTATCGGCTCGCCTCCTTCTGGTCCCGGGTGCTCGGGCTGCCCGTGCACGAGGACGACAAGCCGGGCGACGAGGACGCGCTGATCGAGGGGGCGGGGCTGCTGTTCGTCACGGTGCCGGACCCCAAGACGGTGAAGAACCGGGTGCATCTGGACCTGCGGCCCACGGACCGTACCCGGGACGAGGAGGCCGAGCGGGTCCTCGCCCTCGGCGCCACCCTGGTCGACGACCGCCGCACCCCGGACGGCAAGGGCTGGGTGGTCCTCGCCGATCCGGAGGGCAACGAGTTCTGCGTGGAGCGCGGCGCCGCGGAGCGGGCGGGCGAGGCCGGGGCCTAGAACAGGGCCGCGCCGCTTTCGAAGCCGAGCAGTTGTTCCTTGCGGGCCAGACCGCCGCCGTAGCCGGTGAGGCTGCCGTTGGCTCCCACGACACGGTGGCAGGGGATGATGATGCCGATCGGGTTCCTGCCGTTGGCGAGTCCGACCGCGCGGGAGGCGGCGGGGTTGCCGAGGGCGTCGGCCAGTTGGCCGTAGGAGCGGGTCTCGCCGTAGGGGATCGTGCGGAGTTGGTCCCAGACTCGGCGCTGGAACGGGGTTCCCTTCAGGCGCAGTTCGAGGGTGAACTCCTTCAACTCGCCCGCGAAATAGGCCGCCAGCTGCTCCTGCGCGGCGCGGAACGCGGTGTCGTCGCGGTGGCCGAAGGTCTCCTCGGGTGGTCGGTGGCGCTGCTCGGTCATGTAGAGGCCGCACAGGACAGCGTCGTCGGCGACCAGGGTGAGCAGGCCGTAGGGGCTGTCGATCACGGTGTGCTGGTACATGGAACGTCCTTAGACCGGGAGGAAGTTGATCGGGTGGCTGTCGGTCGCCCACAGGTACTGGACGGCGTACGCCCGCCAGGGCCGCCAGGCGGCGGCGCGTGCGGTGAGCGCGGCGGGGGTGGAGGGCAGGCCCAACCCGCCTGCCGCGCGGCGGATTCCGAGGTCGGTGGGGAGGAAGGCGTCGGGGTCGCCGAGGGCGCGCATCGCGATGACGTCGGCCGTCCAGGGGCCGAAGCCGGGCAGGGCGAGCAGCCGGGCGCGGGCCTGACCCCAGTCGCTCTCCACTCCCAGGTGGAGTGATCCGTCGGCGAGTCGGCCCACCAGGGCGGTGAGCGTCGTGCGGCGGGTGCGCGGCATCGCCAGGGACTCCGGGTCCACCGCCGCCAGCGCCTCGGGCGCCGGGAAGAGGTGGGTGAGGCCGCCCTCGGGGTCGTCGACCGGTTCGCCGTGCGCGGTGACCAGCCGGGCCGCGTGGGTGCGGGCCGCGGCGGTGGAGACCTGCTGGCCGAGGACCGCCCGTACGGCGAACTCCGCCTCGTCGACCGTGCGCGGGACACGCCGTCCGGGGGCCTTGGCGACCAGCGGCGCGAGCAGGTCGTCCCTGCCGAGCTGCTCGTCGACGGCGACCGGATCGGCGTCCAGGTCGAGCAGGCGGCGGCAGCGGCTGATGGCGACGGGCAGGTCGCGCAGATCGCTGAGGGTGAGCCGGCAGCCGATGTGGTCGGGCTTCGGGGTGAGGGAGACGATGCCGTGGCCGTAGGGCAGGCGCAGGGTGCGCCGGTAGGCGCCGTCACGCCACTCCTCCACGCCCGGTACGGCGGTCGCGGCGAGGTGGCCGAAGAGGTTGTCGGGGTTGAGGGGCGCGCGGAACGGCAGCCGGAGGCCGAGGACGCCCGGGGTGTGCCCCGGGGTGCTGCGGGGTGCGCGGGCGCGCAGGTCGCCCGGGGCGAGGGCGAAGACCTCGCGCACGGTGTCGTTGAAGGTACGGATCGAGGAGAACCCGGCGGCGAAGGCGATCTGCGCCATCGGCAGCGGCGTCGTCTCGATCAACAGGCGGGCGGTCTGGGCGCGTTGGGCGCGGGCCAGGGCGAGGGGGCCTGCGCCCAGTTCGGCGAGGAGCTGGCGTTCGACCTGCCGGGTGCTGTAGCCGAGCCGGGCGGCGAGGCCGGGCACGCCCTCACGGTCCACCACGCCGTCGGCGATCAGCCGCATGGCGCGGGCCACCAGGTCGGCGCGCCGGTTCCACTCCGGGGAGCCGGGGCTGGCGTCCGGGCGGCACCGCTTGCAGGCCCGGAAGCCGGCCTGCTGACAGGCGGCCGCGCTCGGGTGGAACACCATGTTCTCCGGCTTGGGCGCGACCACAGGACAGCTGGGCCGGCAGTAGATCCCGGTGGTCAGGACCGCGGTGTAGAACCATCCGTCGAAGCGCGCGTCCTTGGCCTGGACGGCCCGTACGCAGTGCTCGGTCTCGGTGTGCATCCCCTTCTGCATGCGTCCAGCATCGAGCACGCGCCGGGGGAAGGCTGGCGAGAATCCGACATCAACCTCGGCGGTCCTGGGTCCATGCCGATTCACGCAGGAGCCGCAGTCCGTTGAGGCCGACCAGCACGGTCGAGCCCTCGTGGCCGGCCACGCCGAGCGGCAGCGGAAGGTGTCCGATCAGGTCCCACAGGACCAGGCCGGTGATGAAGACCCCCGCGATGACCAGATTCTGCACCACCAGCCGCCGGGCGGCCCGGGACAGCCGTACCACCGCGGGCACGGTCGTCAGCTCGTCGCGCACGATCACCGCGTCCGCGGTCTCCAGGGCCAGGTCGGAGCCCGCGCGGCCCATGGCGATGCCGGAGTGGGCGGCGGCGAGGGCGGGGGCGTCGTTGACGCCGTCGCCGACGAAGAGCACCTTGCGGCCCTGCTGCTGCAGCTCGCGTACGGCGTCGACCTTGTCCTCGGGGAGCAGTCCCGCACGGACGTCGGTGAGGCCGGTGGCCTCGGCGACCCGGGCGGCGGCACCGGCGTGGTCGCCGGTGAGCAGGACGGGGGCGGTGCCGGTCAGGGCGGTGAGGGCGGCCGTGGTGGCGGGGGCCTCGGCGCGCAGGCGGTCGGTGAGCGCGAGGGTGCCGACCGGCTGACCGTCGCGGTGCACCTGGACGACGGTCGCGTCGCTGTCGGCCTCGGCGCTGCCCACGCTCACCTGGCGCCCGTCGACGGTGGCGGTGACGCCCTGTCCGGGGATCGCGGTGAAGTCCTCGGCGGGCGCGAGGGAGAGGCCCCGGCCGCGGGCGGCGGCGACGATCGCGCGGGCCAGCGGATGCTCGCTGGGGTGCTCGGCGGAGGCGGCGAGCGCGAGCAGGGCGTCCTCGTCCAGGCCGGACTCCGGCAGCGGACGGACCCCGGTCACCTCGGGGGCGCCTTCGGTGAGGGTGCCGGTCTTGTCGAGGGCGGTGGTGTCGATCTCGCCGAGGCGTTCCATCGCGACGGCCGACTTGACCAGGACGCCGTGCCGGCCCGCGTTGGCGATGGCGGACAGCAGCGGCGGCATGGTCGCCAGGACCACCGCGCACGGCGAGGCGACGATCATGAAGGTCATCGCGCGCAGCAGGGCGTCGGTGAGTTCGGCCCCGAAGGCGAGGGGGACGCCGAAGACCGCGAGGGTGGCGAGCACCATGCCCACGGCATAGCGCTGCTCGATCTTCTCGATGAACAGCTGGGTCGGCGCCTTGGTGCGGGACGCCTCCTCGACGAGGGTGACGATCCGGGCGATCACCGAGTCGGCGGGGTCACGCTCGACCCGGACGCGCAGGGCGCCGGCGCCGTTGAGGGTGCCCGCGAAGACGTCGTCGCCGGGGCGCTTGAGGACCGGGAGGGGCTCGCCGGTGATGGTGGCCTCGTCGGCCTCGCTGGTGCCGTCGAGGACCCGGCCGTCGGCGCCGATGCGTTCGCCGGGGCGGATCAACAGCACGTCACCGACGCCGAGTTCGGCGGTCGGTACGGTCTCCTCGCCCGCCTCGGTGACCCGGGTCGCGGTGGTCGGCGCGAGGTCGAGCAGGCCGCGCACGGAGTCGGCGGTGCGGGCGGTGGCCAGGGCCTCCAGGGCGCCGGAGGTGGCGAAGATGACGATCAGCAGGGCGCCGTCGAGGACCTGCCCGATCGCGACGGCGCCGAGGGCCGCGACGATCATCAGCAGATCGACGTCGAGGGTCTTCTCGCGCAGCGCTCGGAGCCCTTCGAGCGCGGGCTCCCAGCCGCCGGTGACGTAGGCGACGGAGTACAGCGGGCCGTAGGCCCAGGCGGGGGCGCCGGTCAGGTCGAGGGCGAGGCCGAGCAGGAAGGCGACGGTCGCGGCGAGCGCCCAGCGGGCCTCGGGCAGGGCGAGGATCCGGGTACGGCGGCGGGGGGCCGCCGGGGCGGATGCGGGGGCGTGGGCGGGGGCGAGTGCGGTGGACACGCGGGCCACCATACAGGAACACATGAAGACTCATTCATCTGTTCATGTGTGGTGAGTAGGATACGCCCATGGGTCATGGAGCCGTCACCACCACCGCGGATGAGCGCGTACGCCTGGACGCGGACAATGTCGCGAAGGTGGCGACCACCCTCCAGGCCCTGTCCACCCCCTCCCGCCTGCTGATCCTGGCGCGGCTGCGCGAAGGACCGCTGCCGGCCACCGAGTTGGCCGCGGAGGTGGGCATGGAGCAGTCCGCCTGCTCGCACCAGCTGCGGCTGTTGCGCAATCTGGGCCTGGTGGTGGGTGAGCGGCGCGGCCGGTCGGTCGTGTACGCGCTGCACGACCACCATGTCGCCGAACTCCTCGACCAGGCCGTCTATCACGTGGAGCATCTGCGGCTGGGGATCAGTGACGCCACGGAGTGAGGGTCACGTCGTGGCCTCGTCCTCGGCCACGACGTCGACGATGTCCTCGGCCACGAAGTCGACGATCGCGAGCGCGAAGAGCAGGGTGAGCGCCAGGCCGACGACGACCCAGCCGGTCGGATAGGGCCACAGCCCGAACGCCAGCACCGCCGCGGCCACCAGCAGCCAGGAGATCCAGGTGCGGTGCCGGTGGACGTAACGACCCGCCCGGCCGGTGCGCAGACCCGCCCGGTCGGCGGTGGCGCGGGCGGCGCCGATGCCCGCGTGCCACATCTGCCGCAGGAACCGGGCGCGGCGGCCGGGGCCGGTGAGCCAGGCGGCGAGGGCGACGACCACGCCGAGGGCGAGCGCCACGCGGATGGCGGTGCGCAGGTAGCGGACCATGGTGTTGTACACGGCCTCGGCGGCGGGCTGCGAGATGCCGGAGGGCAGGGCGTCGAGGTACACGATGCGGAAGACGGTCAGGGCGATGCCGAGCAGGCCCGCCGCGACGGCGAAGCCGAGCGCGCCCGCGATCAGGGCCCGGCGGCGGTGCGTGGCCAACAGGACCCCGCCCGCGATCAGCAGCGCGGAGACGATCGGGAACCAGAATCCGGTGAGCTGCAGCAGCCGGAACCCGGTACGGGCCTGGCCGATGTCCTCCGACGTGATGACCGTGAAGTCGGTGTGGATCTCGGGGATCTTCCCCGCGACCGTCAGGCCGTCGTCGACGAGTCGCTTCTTGACCTCTTCGACGACCGGACCGAGGTCGATGGTCACCGCGTCGCCCTCCACCTTCACCGCGCCGCCGCCCTCGCCGGTCAGCGCCTTGACGACGGCCTTGTGGACCCGGCGGTTGGACTCGGCCCAGATGCGGTCGAAGGTGTCCGAGGCGATGACCGCCTGTGCCTTGTCGTGCACAAAGCTGCGGACCGCGTCCTCCAGCGAACCGCCCAGCTTTCCCAGGGCCTTCTCCACCAGCGGCCGGTCCGCGACCGGGGTCTGCGACAGCAGCGCCTTCAGGTCGAGGTGGGCCATCACGGCATCGCTGACCCGCCCCGCCACGGCGTTCTGGACGTCCCGGTCACGCGCGAGGGGTTCGACCGTGTCGACGTAGCGGTCGCTGTCCCGCGTGATGTCGGCGGTCCACGCCGCGAGGGCGCCCAGCGGGGTGAGGATGCAGCCCAGGACGACGAGCAGGGCGGCGAGCAGCGACTTGACGCGGTGCCGTCGCGGACGCACGGCGCGCTCGGCCTCCAGCGCCTCGACTCGCGCCCGCAGCCGCTCCAGCTCCGCCTCAGGCCCCAGCGGCAGCTCCCCGTCGCCCGCCATACCGGTCTCCCTCCTCTGCCCTGGGGTCAGCAGACCCCGGGGGCGGGAGGGCGGCGACCGTGGCACGCCGTCCGGGTGAGGCGGGAGGGGCGGGCCGGTGATACCGGCTGGACTCGGGCTGCCTGTTCCGGGTGGGCGTTGATCGCGCGGTGCGCCCGGAGGGTCAGGGGTGTCAGGCCGGTAGAGGTGTTCCGGGAGGGTGGGCGCCGTGCTCCGGGAGGGCCAGGTGGTCAGGGGAGTTGGGCGGTGAACGCCTCGTAGGCCCGTTCGTCGAACAGGACGAACGTCACCTCCTCGACCTCCGTCGGCGTCGTCCGGACCGTCTCGACCGCGATCCGGGCCGCGTCCGCCATGGGCCAGCGGTAGACGCCGGTGGAGATGGCCGGGAAGGCGACGGTGCGGGCGCCCAGTTCGTCGGCCACGGCCAGGGATGCGCGGTAGCAGGAGGCGAGGAGGCCGGAGCGGTCCTCGGTGGCGCTGAAGACGGGGCCGACGGTGTGGATCACCCAGCGGGCGTCCAGGTCCCCGGCCGTGGTGGCGACCGCCCGGCCCGTGGGCAGGCCCCTGCCGTACCGGGAGGCGCGCAGCTTGCGGCACTCCTCCAGGATCGCGGGTCCGCCCCGGCGGTGGATCGCGCCGTCCACTCCGCCCCCGCCGAGCAGGGAGGAGTTGGCGGCGTTGACGATCGCGTCGGCGCTCTGGCGGGTGATGTCGCCCTGGACCAGCGTGAGGGTGGTCATGTCTGCCTCAGCCTCCTCCACACGGCCTTCGCCGCGTTGTGTCCCGACATCCCGTGCACCCCGGGTCCGGGCGGGGTGGCGGAGGAACAGATGAAGACCGCCGGATGCGGAGTGCCGTAGGGGAACAGGGAGATCTTGGGCCGCAGCACGAGCTGGAGTCCGGAGGCCGCGCCGGAACCGATGTCGCCGCCCACGTAGTTGGCGTTGCGCGCGGCGAGCTCGGGGGGTCCTGCCGTGGCGCGGGCGAGGACACGGTCGCGGAAACCCGGGGCGTAGCGCTCCAGTTGGCGTTCCATCACGTCCGTGAGGTCGCCGGTCCAGCCGTTGGGCACATGGGCGTACGCCCAGAACACCTGCTTGCCCTCCGGGGCCCGGCTCGGGTCCACGAGACTCGGCTGGGCCGTGATCATGAACGGCCGCTCGGGCGCCCGGCCCTCCCGGGAGGCGGCGCGCAGCGCGGCGCCGATCTCCGCGCTGTCGGCGCCGATCTGCACGGTCCCCGCGCGGCGGGCCTCCGGCGCGGTCCATGGGACCGGTCCGTCCAGCGCATAGTCGATCTTGAAGACGCCCGCGCCGTACCGGTAGGTGTCGTAGTAGCGGCCGAGCCCCGCGATCCGGGCCAGGGCGGTGGGCGAGGTGTCGAAGACGTACGCGCGCGCGGGCGGCAGGTCGTCGAGCCGCTTGACCTCGTAGTCGGTGTGGATCGCGCCGCCGAGGTCCCGCAGATACGCGGCCAGCGCGTCCGAGATCGACTGGGAGCCGCCCCGGGCCACCGGCCAGCCGCGGGCGTGCGCGGCCAGGGCGAAGACCAGGCCCACGGCGCTGGTGGCGAAGCCGTTCAGCGGGGCCATCACATGGGCGACCAGACCGGCGAACAGGGTCTTGGCGCGCTCCCCCTGGAAGCGGCGGGTCTGCCAGGTCGACGGCGGCAGGCCCGCGAGGCCGAAGCGGGCGAGCGTGACCGGATCGCGGGGCAGCGCGGTCAGCGGCAGGGACATGAAGTCCCGGAGCAGGGTGTCCCAGCGCGGCAGGAACGGCTGGACCAGCCTGCGGTACGCCCCCGCGTCCCGCGCGCCGAACGAGGCGGCCGTCTCCCCGACCGAGCGGGAGAGCACGGCGGCGGTCCCGTCGGGGAACGGGTGCGCCATGGGCAGGTCGGCGTCCAGCCACCGCAGGCCGTACCGCTCCAGGGGAAGGGCCCGGAACGCCGGGGAGTTGGCGCCGAGCGGATGCACCGCCGAGCACGGGTCGTGGCGGAACCCGGGGAGGGTGAGCTCCTCGGTGCGGGCTCCCCCGCCGACGGTGTCACGCGCCTCGAACAGGGCGACGGAGAAGCCGCGGCGGGCCAGCTCCACGGCAGCGGTCAGTCCGTTCGGCCCCGCACCCACCACTACCGCGTCGAGCATCGACGGCACCTTCGGACTCCTTTGTCAGCCGATGGCCATGCGAGGTCAGGATATGCCGGGCCCGCCCACGGGCAGGGCCGGGCCCACCGGATCGCGCCGCTCGGTGGTCAGGGCGCCGCTCGCCCCAGAAGCTCCCGCACCCGCCTCGCCGTGGCCGCGTCCCGCGCCGCCGTGAACGGCAGGGCGTTGCCGCCGGTGATGCGGAACGGCTCGCCGGTCAGGGTGAGATGGGCACCGCCCGCCTCCTCCACGAGCAGCAGGCCCGCCGCGTGGTCCCAGGCCGCTTCCCAGCTGAACGCGACCGCGTCCGACTCGCCCCGCGCGACGGCCAGGTACTCCAGGCCCGCCGAGCCGCAGGCACGCGGTGCCACACCCTCGCTCCACAGGCCGAGCAGGGCGTGCTTCTGCTCGTCGGTGGTGTAGTCCGGGTGGGATGTCGCCACCCGCAGGTCGCGGCCCGCATCCGGCGCACCGGAGTGCAGCCGCTCGCCGTCGAGCCAGGCGCCCCGGCCGCGTATCGCGGTGGCCAGCTGGTCGCGGGCCGGCGCGTAGGTCCAGGAGGCGAGCAGCTCGCCGCCCTGGGCCAGCGCGACGAGGGTGCAGAATCCGGGGTCGCCGTGGACGAACTGGCGGGTGCCGTCGACGGGGTCGACGATCCAGACGGGCGCCTCGCCCTGTATTGCCGCGTAGGTCGCGGGGTTGGCGTGCACCGCCTCCTCGCCGACCACGACGGAGCCGGGCAGCAGCGTGCCGAGCGCCTCGGTGAGGTACTGCTCGGCCCTGCGGTCGGCGTCCGTCACCAGGTCGTGCGGTCCGCTCTTCTGGTCGACTTCGTGCGCGGCGAGCTTCCGCCAGCGCGGCACTATCTCCCGAGCGGCGGCCTGGCGGACTGCTTCCTCCACGTCAGAGGCGTGCCGAGCGAGAAACTCGTCGATGGTTTCCGTGTCTACGATCATGTCTCCATGAGAGCACGCCCCACTGACAATCCCCGCCCCGCCAGTAAAAACCGGGTGGAATCAGCGTGAACAGGCAGATTCGCACGGGGCATCCCGAATCGGCGTGAATACGTCGGTTGATGACGGGCCTCCCCCGGCCGTCACCGTCCCACGGCGTACCCCTGCATCCCCCGCGGATTGGCCGCCGCCGACAGCACCCCCGTATGCGGATCCCGTGCGACCGCGCACAGCCGCCCCTCCGACCAGGGCTCGCCGACCGTCACCCGGTGTCCCCGCCCGATCAGGTCCTCGATCACGTCCGCGGCCATGCGCGACTCGACGGTCACGCTGCCCGGCCGCGTCCCGCGCGGGAAGAAGGAGCCGGGGAAGCTGTCGTTGTGCCAGTTCGGGGCGTCGATCGCGCCCTGGAGGTCGAGGCCGCCGCGCACCGGCCCGCGCAGCGCCACCGCCAGGAAGAAGTGCAGCTGCCACTGGTCCTGCTGATCGCCGCCGGGCGTACCGAAGGCCAGGACCGCCTCCCCGTCGCGCAGGGCGAGCGAGGGCGAGAGCGTGGTGCGCGGGCGACGCCCCGGGGTCAGCGAGGCGGGCAGTCCCTCCTCCAGCCAGGTCATCTGGAGCCGGCTGCCGAGCGGGAAACCCAGTTCGGGCACGACGGGGTTGGACTGGAGCCAGCCGCCGCTGGGCGTGGCCGAGACCATGTTGCCCCAGCGGTCGACGACGTCCAGGTGGCAGGTGTCGCCCCGGGTGGCCCCGTCCCCGCCCACCTGGGGCTCGCCGGGCACGGGTGAGGCCGCGTGCCGGGCGACCGTGGGCTCACCTGCGCCGGGTGCCGGGAGGGAGGCGTCGTCGAGCACCACGCGCGCGTGCGCCGCCAGCCTGGGCTCCCGACCGCCGGGACTGCCGGGCCGCAGTTCGTGGGAGGCGCCGGCGCCCACGAGCGCCCGCCGGCGCGCGTTGTACCGCGCGGACAGCAGCTCCCCGACCGGTACCTCGCCCGCGTCCCCGTACCAGGCCTCCCGGTCGGCCATGGCGAGCTTGCAGCCCTCGATCAGCAGGTGGACGTAGTCGGCGGAGCCGTAGGGCGGCAGCTCGGCGGGGAGCAGCGCGAGCTGCTGGAGCAGCACCGGGCCCTGGCTCCAGGGGCCGGCCTTGCACAGCGTCCAGCCGTTCCAGTCGTACGTCACCGGCGCCTCGTACGTCGCGGACCAGGCGGCCAGGTCGTCGGCGGTGAGGGTGCCGGTGTGGCGCTCGCCGCTGGTGTCCAGGGTGGGCCGCCGGGCCTGCCGGACGAGCGCCTCGGCGATGAATCCGGTGCGCCACACCTGGCGGGCCGCCTCGATCCGCGCCTCCCGGTCGCCGGCCCCTTCCACCTCGGCGAGCAGCCGCTTCCAGGTGGCGGCGAGGGCGGGGTTGCGGAACAGCCTTCCGGGGCGCGGCGGCGTGCCGTCCGGCAGGTACACGCGGGCCGACGACGTCCACTCCGTCTCGAACAGTTCCCGTACGGCCTCGACGGTGGCGCCGACGTTCTCCACGGGCGCGTGTCCGTGTTCGGCGTATCCGACGGCGTACTTGAGCACGTCGGCGAGGGACTTGGTGCCGTGGTCCCGCAGCAGGAGCATCCAGGCGTCGAAGGCGCCGGGCACCGCGGCGGCGAGCGGGCCGGTGCCCGGGACCAGGTCCAGGCCGAGTCCCCGGTAGTGCGCGACGGTCGCGCCGGCCGGGGTGACGCCCTGGCCGCACAGCACCCGCACCTCGCCGCCCGCCGGGGCGAGCAGGATCGGGACCTCGCCGGCCGGGCCGTTCAGGTGCGGCTCGACGACGTGCAGGACGAACGCCCCCGCCACGGCGGCGTCGTAGGCGTTGCCGCCGTCCTCCAGCACCGCCATCGCCGACTGGGAGGCCAGCCAGTGGGTGGTGGACACCATGCCGAAGGTGCCCTGGAGCGTGGGGCGGGAGGTGAACACGGGCGGGCTCCTCACTGCGCGGCTGCCGGTCGGGCGATCGTACGCGGGTCACTTCCCGGCGCGCGCTGCCGCCGGCCCCTGACTCATGTCTCGCCGCGCGCTGTCGCCGGCCCCGACTCAGTTCCCGCCACGCGCCGCCACCAGTCCCGACTCGTAGGCGAATACGACCAGTTGGGCGCGGTCGCGGGCGCCCAGTTTGGTCATGGCGCGGCTGACGTGGGTCTTGGCCGTGAAGGGGCTGATGACCATGTGCTCGGCGATCTCCTCGTTGCTCAGGCCGCGGGCGGCCAGCGCCGTCACCTCGCGTTCGCGGCGGGTGAGGCCCTCCAGGCCGGGAGCGGTGGCCCGGTCCGGGGGGCGGGCGACGAACTCGCCGATCAACGTGCGGGTCACCGACGGGGACAGCAGTGCCTCGCCGCGCGCCACGACCTCGATCGCCTGGAGCAGGTCGGCCGGTTCGGTGTCCTTCAGCAGAAAGCCGCTCGCGCCCGCGCGCAGCGCCTCGAAGACGTACTCGTCGTGGCCGTAGTTGGTGAGCATCACCACGCGGACGTCCGCGAGGGCGGGGTCGGCGGCGATCAGGCGGGTCGCCTCGATACCCGTCATCACCGGCATCTGTACGTCGATCAGGGCGATGTCGGGGGCTTGCGCGCGGACGAGGGCCACGCCCCGCTCCCCGTCGGCCGCCTCGCCGACCACCTCGATGCCGTCCTCGGCGTCCAGCAGGGCCCGGAACCCGGCCCGCATCAGCGCCTGGTCGTCGACCAGCGCCACCCTGATCATCCCGCCTCCCCCAGCGGCAGCTGCGCCCGCACCGAGAAGCCGCCCTCCGCGCGCGGGCCCGCGTGCAGCGTGCCGCCGAGGGCGGTGACGCGCTCCCGCATGCCGGTGAGCCCGATGCCGGGCACCGGCGGGCGGTCCGGGACGGCGTTGCCGTCGTCGTCCACCCGGATCGTCACGTCCTGTCGGCCGTAGGCGAGTTCCACGCTGACCTGTGCCTGTCCCGCGTGCCGTGCGGCGTTGGTGAGCGCCTCCTGGACGATGCGGTAGACGGCCCGGTCCACGGTCGCGGGCAGCGGGCGGGCGTCCCCGGTCACCGCCAGCTCGGCCGCGAGGCCCGCCGCCCGGGCCCGTTCCACCAGCAGCGCCGGGTCGCCGCCCGGCTCGTCGGTGCGCAGCACCTCCAGGGTGGCCCGCAGTTCGCGCATGGCCTCCCCGCTCGCCTCCTGGATGGCGAGCAGCGCGGGCGGCACCTCCTCGCCGCGCTTGCGGGCGAGGTGCACGGCGACGCCGGCCTGCAGCTTCACGATGGAGATGCTGTGGGTGAGCGAGTCGTGCAACTCTCTCGCTATCCGCAGGCGTTCCTCACCGGCCCGGCGCAGGGCGGCCTCCTCTCGGGTGCGCTCGGCCTCCACGGCGCGCTGTTCGGTCTGGCGCAGGTAGGCCTGCCAGTTGCGGTCGGCGAGCCCGGTCACCACCGCGCACAGGAACCAGCCCGCGAGCAGCGCGGACTTCTCCAGCACCTCCTGGGTGCCGGGTCCGGTGGCGAGGTGCGCGGCGAGGAAGCCCCCGGCCGCCGCCCCCGCGAGGGCCCGGTGCCCGACCCGGGCCGCCGTGTGCACGGCGCCGATGACGGGCAGGGCGGCCAGGGTTCCGGGCTGGGCGTGCAGCACGTAGGCGGCGCCGCTCACGGTGGCGACCGCCAGCACGGCCCGGGGCGCCGCCCGGTGGAACGCGAGCGCCGCACAGCCCGCGGCGGCGAGCGCGTAGTCCACGAGGGCCGCACCGGCGGCGGTGGCCAGCACCAGGGCGCCGACGACGACCGCCAGGGCCGCGTCGGCGAGCTGCGCGCGTGTGACCGTGATCCCGCTCATGACGGCACAGTAGACGCCCGCGCCGACACCGGCGTCAGCCCTGTGGACAACTCCGGCACTACTCCCCCCGCAGTAGTTCCCGCTCCCCGGCGGCCCGGCCGGAGCAGCGTCAACTCCCTTCGGCCGTACGACGACCGCGGGCCCCCGCCCGGAGCACGCTGCTGCCCATGACCACACCCTTCCGTTACACCCGGCCCGTGCCGCCCAAGGCGGCCACCGGTCGTGTCGCCGAGGTCTACCGGCAGCTCTCCCATGACTTCGGCATCGACGAACCGGCCACCTTCGTGGTGCTCTCCTCGGCACCGGACATCCTCACCGGCACCTGGGCGTTGCTGCGCGAGTCGCTGATCGCGGGCCCCGGCAGCCGGACCGGCAAGGAGCTCGCGGCGCTCGGGGTGTCCCAGGCCAACCAGTGCCCGTTCTGCGTGGACGCCCACACCGTGCTGCTGCACGCCACCGGCGACCACGCCCTCGCCGAGCGCCTGGTGCGGGGAGAGCGCCCGGCGAACGAGGAGCACGCGCGCGTACTGGAGTGGGGCAGGCGGACCCGAGTGCCGAGCCCCGCGTCGCAGCCGTACCCCTTCCCCCGTGAGCACGCTCCCGGGTACGTCGGCACGGCGCTCGCCTTCCACTTCATCAACCGGATGGTGTCGGCCCTGGTGAGCGGGGGCCTGATGCCGGCGAACGCCCAGCGGCTGAGGGTGGTGCGCAGCCTGGCCGGCCGTTCGCTCTCCCGGACCGTGCGCCGCACGGCCGTGCCCGGCGCGTCGCTCGCGCTGCTGGACGGCCCCGAGCCCGGCGAGGCTCCCGCGTGGGCGGGCGACCGTGCCGTGGGACCGGCCTACGCGGCGCTGCTGCGGGCGGCCATGGCGGGCGCCGAGCTGCTCGGCGCCGACGAGCAGGCCGTCGTACGGGAGCGGCTGTGGCACTGGGACGGGCGGCATCCGGGACCGGTGCTCGAGGGGTTCCCGGACCGCCGGGAGCGGCCGGGGGCGCGGCTGGCGCTGCTGGCGGCCCTCGCGCCGTACCGGATCACCGACGAGGACGTGGCGGCCTGGCGGCGGCCCGAGCACACCGACCACTGTCTGGTGCACCTCGTGGCCTACGGGGCGTTCACGGCGGTGGACCGGATCGAGTCCGCGCTGAGCCGGTCCATCGCACGGACATAACAGGGCAGACGGCGCACGGGCGGTGGGCCTGCGTCACCGCCCGTGCACGGAGCGAGTTGACACTTCCGCCCCACAGTCAGCCGTGCGAAACTGCCGTCCCGTCCGCAGTGCGGACCCCCTCCGCACCGTCCCCCACGAAAAGTGCGCCGTGCGTTCCTACCCCCTCCCGCTCGCCCTCACCGCCCGTCTGTCCCCCGTCGTGGTGCTCGCCGTGGCGGGCTGGGCGCTGACGTCCGGCCCGTTCGCCGCGGAACCGGAGGCCGCCGCGCCGCAGGCGCAGGAGAGGACGGAGCACAAGTCGGCCTCGGCACCCTCGACCTCGGCCGCGTCGAAGACGTACACCGGGGCCCCCGCGCCCTGCGACAGCGTCTCCTCGGCCACGGTCAAGTCGCTGGTTCCGGGCGCCAAGGCCGCCGGCAAGGAGATCCCGTCCACGGACACCGAGCTGCGCCGCACCTGCTCCTGGAACGCGCTCCAGGGGTACGACTACCGCTGGCTCGACGTCTCCTTCGAGATCATGGACTCGGACGAAGCGGCACAGAAGTCGTACCAGCAGCGAGTCGAGGACAAGAGCGGCGGAGGGGATGTTCCGGGCCTCGGGGACGCGGGGTATTCGGTGGTGAACCTGACCACCGAGGACAAGCAGCAGACCCGCGAGGGCGTGGTGCTGGCCCAGGTGTCCAACGCGCTGGTCGTCGTCACCTACAACGGCAGCGACTTCGAGACGAAGCAGGCGCCCGGCTCGGACGAGATCAACAAGGGCGCCATCAAGGCCGCCAAGGAGGCGGTGGCGGCGCTGGAGGACGGTCGGAAGGGGTGACCGTCCTCCCGCGGGTCCGCTAGGCGCTGCGCCGGCGCGGCAGCATCAGCGCGAGATACAGCACCATCGAGGTGCCCAGACCCACCGCCCAGCCGTAGTCGGCGAGCGGGGAGAGCGCCGGGACGGGCGTGCCGTCGATCAGCGGGTCGAAGTCCGCGCCGCCGATGGCCAGCACACCCCCGGCCAGGAAGGCCACGACGGCCCGCCAGTTCCAGCCGCCCTCGTACCAGTAGCGCCCGCCGGTGCGGTACAGGTCGGCCAGGTCGAGCCGGGCGCGGCGCAGGATCCAGTAGTCGGCGATGAGGATGCCGGCGACCGTGCCGAGCAGTCCGCCGACCAGGCCGAGCCAGGTGAAGATGTAGCCCTGCGGGTCGGAGTACAGCTTCCAGGGGAAGATCAGCACGCCGAGGACACAGGTGGCGAGCGCGCCGGCGCGGAAACTGATCTTCCGGGGCGCGATGTTGGAGAAGTCGAAGGCCGGGGAGACCAGGTTGGCGGCGATGTTCACCGACAGGGTCGCCACCAGCACGGTCACCAGGGCGAAGAGCAGTCCGACCACGTTGTCGGTCTTGGCGGCCAACTGCACCGGGTCCCAGATCGGTTCGCCGTAGACCGCCGCCGAGCCGGAGGTGACCATCACCGACAGGAACGCGAACAGCGTCATGGTCGTAGGGAGTCCGAGAGCCTGTCCCCAGGTCTGGGCCTTCTGGCTCTTCCCGTACCGGGTGAAGTCCGGGATGTTCAGGGAGAGCGTGGACCAGAAGCCGATCATGCCCATGAGGGAGGGCCAGAACAGCTTCCAGAAGTCACCGCCCCAGCCGAGCTTGGAGGGCTGGTCCAGCAGCGGACCGAAGCCGCCGGCCTTCTCGCTCATCCACCACAGCATCACGAAGGCGCCGACCAGCACGAAGGGCGCCGCCCAGTTCTCGAACCGGCGGATCGTCTCCATGCCCCGGTAGATGATCGCGACCTGGATCGCCCAGAAGATCGCGAAGGACAGCCACATGGTCCAGGCGTACCCGCCGATCCTCCCCGCGTCGGCCCAGCCGTCCCCGATCAGCTTCCCGGCCAGGAAGAAGATCGCCTCGCCACCGATCCAGGTCTGGATGCCGAACCAGCCGCAGGCCACCAACGCCCGTACGACGGCGGGCAGGTTGGCGCCGCGGATGCCGAAGGAGGCGCGCGCGAACACCGGGAAGGGGATGCCGTACTTGGGTCCGGCGTGCCCGGTGAGCAGCATCGGCACCAGCACGATCACATTGGCCAGCGCGATGGTGAACACCGCCTGCTTCCAGTCCATGCCGACGGCGATGAGCCCGGAGGCCAGGGTCCAGGAGGCGGTGTTGTGGGCCATGCCGACCCACAGGGCGGAGAAGTTGTACGTGGTCCAGGTCCGCTTCTCCACCGGAACCGGGAGCAGGTCGTCGTTGGCGTAACGGCCGCTGGGCGGCGGGGACCCCGGGGCGAGCTCCACCCGGCCGTCGGCCAGGGTGACTTGGGAGGACGGCGGTATCGCCGTGGGAGCGGTGTCGGTCATGGGCAGGCCAATCAGGGACGGTGGGACGGGAAAGGCCGTGCGGGTGGCGCCGATGGGGGTGCGCTGAGGGAATGCGCCCTGGGCCCCCTCCCCGGGACGGCGGGGAGGGGGGTCTCGGGGAGGAAGGTCAGCCGCGGAGCGCGGGGATGACGTGGGCCCCGTACGCGTCGATGACGGCTTCCTGGGCGTCGTGCATGTCGTAGACGGCGAACTGGTCGACGCCCAGCTCGCGCAGGGCGGTCAGCTTCTCGATGTGCTTGTCGACGGGTCCGATGAGACAGAACCGGTCGACGATCTCGTCCGGCACGAAGGCGGTGTCGGGGTTGTCGGCCCGTCCGTGGTGGGAGTAGTCGTACCCCTCGCGGGCCTTGATGTAGTCGGTGAGTTCATCGGGTACGGCGGCGGAGTGCTCGCCGTACTTGGACACCAGGTCGGCCACATGGTTGCCGACCATCCCGCCGAACCAGCGGCACTGCTCGCGCGCGTGGGCGAGGGCCGCGGGCGAGTCGTCCTCGGTGACGTAGGCGGGGGCGGCGACGCAGATCTTGACGTCGTCGGCCGGACGTCCAGCGGCGACGGCCGCGTCCTTGACCGCTTTGACCATGTACTCGGTGAGGTACAGGTCGGCTAGTTGGAGGATGAAGCCGTCCGCCTCCTCGCCGGTCATCTTCAGCGCCTTCGGGCCGTACGCGGCCATCCAGACGGGGAGTTCGGCGCCCGGTCTGATCCACGGGAACCTGATCACGGTGCCGCCGAGGTCGGCCTCCTCGCCGCTGCCGAGGGCGCGGATGACCTTCATGGCCTCGCTGATCCGGGCGAGGGTGTTGGGCTTGCGGCCGGCCACCCGCATCGCGGAATCGCCGCGGCCGATGCCGCAGATCGTGCGGTTGCCGAACATGTCGTTGAGGGTGGCGAAGGTGGAGGCGGTGACCTCCCAGGTGCGGGTGCCCGGGTTGGTGACCATCGGCCCGACCGTCAGCTTGGTGGTGTGGGCGAGGATCTGGCTGTAGATCACGAACGGTTCCTGCCACAGCACGGCGGAGTCGAAGGTCCAGCCGTGGGTGAAGCCGTTGCGCTCGGCCCGCTTCATCAGGCTGACGACCTTCGAGGCGGGCGGGTCGGTCTGCAGGACGAGTCCGAAGTCCATGTGCGCCACTCCTAGATGAGGTACTGACAGGTGGAGCGGGGCGTGTAGACCCCGTGCCCGGCGCGGCCGGTGTACTCCCGCTCGCTGATGACGACTTCGCCGCGCGAGAGGACCGTCTCCACCCGGCCGGTGACGCGCCTGCCCTCGTAGGCCGAGTAGTCGACGTTCATGTGGTGGGTCTGCGCCGAGATGACCTGCTCGGCGCCCGGGTCGTAGATGACGACGTCGGCGTCGGAGCCGGGCGCCAGGGTGCCCTTCTTCGGGTACATGCCGAACATCCGGGCCGGGGTGGCGCAGGCGATCTCGATCCACCGGCGGCGCGAGATGTGCCCGTCGACGACGGCCTGGTGGAGGAGGTCCATACGGTTCTCCACGCCCGGCAGACCGTTGGGGATCTTGGAGAAGTCGCCCCGGCCGAGCTCCTTCTGGCCCACGAAGCAGAACGGGCAGTGGTCGGTGGAGACGACCTGGAGGTCATTGGTGCGCAGCCCCTGCCAGAGCCTGGACTGGTGCTCCTTGGGGCGCAGCGGAGTGGAGCAGACGTACTTGGCGCCCTCGAAGCCCGGCTCGGCGAGGTTGTCGGTGGACAGGAACAGGTACTGCGGGCAGGTCTCGCCGAAGACGTTGAGCCCGTCGTCGCGCGCTCGCGCCAGCTCGGCGACCGCCTCCATCGCCGAGACGTGCACGACGTACAGCGGCGCGCCCGCGACCTGCGCGAGCCGGATGGCGCGGTGCGTGGCCTCGGCTTCCAGCAGCGCCTTGCGCACCTCCCCGTGGTAGCGAGGATCGGTCTCCCCGCGCGCCAGGGCCTGCTCCACCAGCACGTCGATGGCGATGCCGTTCTCGGCGTGCATCATGATCAGGCCGCCGTTCTCGGCGGAGCGCTGCATGGCGCGCAGGATCTGGCCGTCGTCGCTGTAGAAGACGCCCGGGTAGGCCATGAACTGCTTGAAGGAGGTGACGCCCTCCTCCACCAGCAGGTCCATCTCCTTGAGCGTGTCCTGGTTCACGTCGGAGACGATCATGTGGAAGCCGTAGTCGATCGCGCAGTTGCCCTCGGCCTTGGCGTGCCAGGCGTCCAGGCCCTCGCGCAGGCTGTGTCCGACGCTCTGCACGGCGAAGTCCACGATGGTGGTCGTACCGCCCCAGGCGGCGGCCCGGGTGCCGGTCTCGAAGGTGTCGGAGGCGAAGGTGCCGCCGAAGGGCAGCTCCATGTGGGTGTGGGCGTCGACGCCGCCCGGGATGACGTACTTCCCGGTGGCGTCGATCGTGCGGTCCGCGCTCCAGCTCTGCGTACCGGGCACGGCGAGGGCGGCGACGCGGCCGTCCTCGATCAGGACGTCGGCGTGGACCTCGTCGGACGCGGTGATGACGAGACCGCCGCGGATGACGGTACGGCTGCTCATGGTCCCTCTCCTCCCGGGGTGGGCGGTGTGCTCAGGGTGCGGTCAGCGGGGGGTAGGCGTCGGGGCGGCGGTCCCGGTAGAACTGCCAGCGGTCGCGGACCTCGCGCAGCTTGGCCATGTCCAGTTCGCGGACCACGAGTTCGGTCTCCTTGTCGGAGGCCACCTCGCCCACGAACCGGGCCTCGGGGTCGACGAAGTACGTCGTCCCGTAGAAGTCGTTGTCGCCCAGCTCCTCGACGCCGACCCGGTTGATCGCCCCGACGAAGTACTCGTTGGCGACGGCCGCCGCCGGCTGCTCCAGCTGCCACAGGTAGGCGGACAGGCCGCGCGAGGTGGCCGAGGGGTTGAAGACGATCTCGGCGCCCGCGAGGCCCAGTGCCCGCCAGCCCTCGGGGAAGTGGCGGTCGTAGCAGATGTAGACGCCGATCCGGCCGACCCGGGTGTCGAAGACGGGCCAGCCGAGGTTGCCGGGCCGGAAGTAGAACTTCTCCCAGAACCCGGGCACTTGGGGGATGTGGTGCTTGCGGTACTTGCCGAGGTACGAGCCGTCCGCGTCGAGCACGGCGGCGGTGTTGTACAGCACGCCGGGCTGCTCCTCCTCGTACATCGGCAGGATCAGCACGATGCCCAGCTCCCTGGCGAGCGCCTGGAACCGCCGGACGATCGGGCCCTCGGGGATCTGTTCGGCGTACTCGTAGAACGCCTTGTCCTGCACCTGGCAGAAGTACGGTCCGTAGAACAGTTCCTGGAAGCACAGCACCTGTGCGCCCTGGGCGGCGGCGTCGCGGGCCGCCTGCTCGTGCACCTGGATCATCGACTCCTTGTCGCCCGTCCACGCGGTCTGGAAGAGGGCGGCACGGATCACTCGGCTCATCGGGACCTCCGGTCGCTCGGTGTGCAGCGAGACTAGGAAGTCCGGGCGCGTGCTTCGATTGGCACGGTGTCACGTCTGCGGGCATCCGGCGTGCCACGGTGTCACCCTGTCTCAGGCCCATGTTTCACCGCCGTTTTCCCAGGTCGTGGCATGTTTCAGCTCTGTTGCGCATCGTGGGCGAGCAGGGCGATGTGCACCGAGGCGGCCTGCTCGAAGTCGTCGAGGTCCACTCCGAGGCGGCCCTGTATGGCTTCCAGCCGGCGGTAGAGCGCGGGCCGGGAGACATGGTGGAGCTGGGCGGTGCGGGACTTGTTGCGGCCGGTGGCGAGGTAGGTGCGCAGCACCGCCAGCAGGTCCTCCTCCGGGCCGCGGAGCAGTCCGTCCAGCTCCCGTTCCGCGAAGGACTGCACCTGCGGGTCGTCCCTCAACAGCCGGATCAGGCCGCGCAGATGGACGTCCCTGAGGCGCACCACCGCGGGGACGTCGAGGACGTCGGTCACGGCGTCGGCGACATGCCGCGCCTCGCGCAGTCCCGCGGGCACGTCGTCCCAGGCGGCGCGGGGGTCGGCGGCGGCCACGACGGTGCCGGGTGCCTCCGCGCGCAGCCGGGTCGCGAAGTTGGCGGTGAGCACGCCCGCGTCCTGGTCCCGGGCGAGGCTCAGCAGGACGGCGGTGACCGGGTCGGCCAGCTCCGCGACGATGCCGGGGAGTCCCAGCGTCCGCAGCACCCGGTCGAGGTGGACGGGGTCGCCGCCCCGGACGACCAGCGGCACGAAGGTGCGCCGGTTGACGGGCAGTCCGGCCGCCCGCGCCCGCGGCAGCAGCTGCCTGGCCGGTACGATCCCGCTGACCAGGTCGGTGAGCAGGCCCTGCGCGGACTGCTCCTCCCAGGTGCGGGCGGAGGTGCCGCCGAGCATGCGGTGCAGCACCAGGGCCTCGGCGGCGCGGTCGGCGAGCAGCCGTCCGGTGGCGGTGTCGCCGCGGTGGCCGCACAGCACGATCCGGCCCCAGCGTTCGCCCCGGCCGCCGAGTTCGGCCCGGATCCAGCCGTCGCCCGCACTGCCTCCCCCAGTGCCTGAAAGGCCTGGGTGGTGCCCCCATGCCTGCCGGGCGATGCGGTCCCAGTCGCGCAGCACGTCGTCCACGGCCGACCGCTCGCCCGCGGTGGCCAGCACCCGGTGGGCGAGGTTGGTGACGACGACCGGGCAGGCGCTGTGCAGGGCGATCTCGTCGAGCAGCCGCTGGAGCGGGGCGCCCGAGGTGATCAGGGCGGTGAGCGCGGTCCGTACCGACTCCGAGAGGCTGACGGCGGCGAACTTCCGCCGCACCAGCCGGGACTGGACCTCCTCGGTCAGCTCGGCGAAGGGGAAGGGCCGGTGCAGGACCACCATCGGCAGCCCGCACCGCTCGGCCGCCCGGCGCATCGCGTCCGGGGCGGCAGGGAAGGCGCGGCCGAGTCCGAGGACCACGGCCGCGGCCTCCGCGCGGTGCAGGGACCGGATGTACTCGGCCTGGGCGCCGTCGTCACCGGCCAGAAGCACCCCGGTGGTCAGCACCATCTCGCCGCCCCTGAGCATCACGCCGACGTCGGCGGCCTCGGCCACGTGCACCCAGCGCACCGGCCGGTCGAGCTGGCCGGCGCCGGCCACCACCTCGGGTTCCCCGGCCAGCACCCGCTCCAGGGCGAGGACCTGACGGACCGACAGGGCGGGTTCCAGGGTGGTGGTCATGGCGGTGTCCCTTGCTGAAGGCTCCGCGGAGCGCGTTACTGAAGGCTCCGCAGAGCGCGTTCGAGGATCGCGGCACCCTCCTCGGCCTCCGCGACGGACAGCGACAGCGGCGGGGCGATTCGCAGCGCACTGGTGTCATGACCGCCGCCCTTGCCGATCAGGAGCCCGTCCGCGCGGGCCGCCTCCAGGACGGCGGCAGCCGCCTCGGGAGCAGCCCGGTCCGTCCCGGGCTCGGCCAGCTCGATGCCGATCATCAGGCCGCGCCCGCGCACCTCTCGTACGTACGGCACCTGCGCGCCGACCGCCCGCAGCCGCTCGATGAGCAGTCCGCCGACCCGCCGGGCGTTGCCCTGGAGGTCGTGCTCCAGGAGGTACGTCAGGTTGGCGAGCCCGGCCGCCATGGTGATCTGGGTGCCGCCGAACGTCGAGATACTGTTGGCGTCCAGGCAGTTCATGATCTCGGCGCGGGCGATCACCCCGCCGATGGACATCCCGTTGCCGATGCCCTTGGCGAAGGTGACGATGTCCGGCGGACCGTTCCTGCCGTGCGCCTGCCAGCCCCAGAAGTGGTCGCCGGTGCGGCCCCAGCCGGTCTGCACCTCGTCGGCGATCCAGAGGATGCCGCGCTCGGCGAGCACCTCGCGGAAGGCCGCGTACAGGCCGTCCGGCGGGGAGGTGAAGCCGCCGACGCCCTGGACGGGCTCGGCGATCAGGGCGGCGGGCGCCCGGGTGTGGCCGAGCAGGTCCCTCAGGTCCTCGACGCAGGCCGCGATGAAGTCCTCGTCGCTCAGCGAGGCGTACGGGCCGCGCGTGCGGACCCCGCCGTGGACGTACAGCGTCTGCAGCGGGGACAGGGAGGTCGGGGACCAGCCGCGGTTGCCGGTGATGCCGACCGCGCTGAAGGAGCGGCCGTGATAGCTGTTGCGCATCGCCAGGAGCGTGTTGCTGCGCCGGTGGGCGGTGGCGAGCAGCAGGGCGGTGTCGGTGGCCTCGGTGCCGGAGGTGGTGAAGAAGACCCGGGCGTCCGGGATGCCCGACAACTGGGCCACCCGCTCCGCGAGTTCGACCATCGGGCGGTTCAGGTACAGGGTCGAGGAGTGGACGATCCGCCCGGCCTGTTCGCTCACCGCCTTGGTCACCTCGGGCAGCGCGTGCGCGGTCATCGTGGTGAGGATGCCGCCGAAGAAGTCGAGGTACTTGTTGCCCTCGGCGTCCCAGACATGGCGGCCCTCGCCGTGGGTGATCTCCAGCGGCTCCTCGTAGTAGAGGGCGAGCCAGTCGGGCAGCACCCGGCGGTGGCGTCCCAGCAGATCGTCGGCCGTCACGGCTGCACCAGCCCTTCGTAGGCGTCGGGGCGGCGGTCACGGTAGAACGCCCACTGCTGCCGCACCTGTTCGATGACGTCGAAGTCGAGGTCGCGGACGAGGAGTTCCTCCTTGCTGTCGCTGGCGACCTCCCCCACGAACTGTCCGCGCGGATCGACGAAGTAGCTCGTCCCGTAGAAGTCGTTGTCGCCGTACTCCTCGACGCCGACGCGGTTGATCGCGGCGACGAAGTACTCGTTGGCGACGGCCGCCGCGGGCTGCTCCAGACGCCACAGGTGGGAGGAGAGCCCGCGGTGGGTGGCGGACGGGTTGTAGACCAACTGGGCGCCGTTCAGACCCAGTTGCCGCCAGCCCTCCGGGAAGTGGCGGTCGTAGCAGATGTAGACGCCGACCTTGCCGACGGCGGTCTCGAAAACCGGCCAGCCGGCGTTTCCGGGTTTGAAGTAGTACTTCTCCCAGAAGCCCTTGACCTGCGGGATGTGGTGCTTGCGGTACTTGCCCAGGTAGGAGCCGTCGGCGTCGATCACGGCCGCGGTGTTGTAGTAGAAGCCGGACTGCTCGATCTCGAAGACCGGCACGACGATCACCATGCCGGTCTCGCGGGCGAGTTCGCGCATCCGGCGCACGGTCGGCCCGTCGGGGACGGGCTCGGCCCAGCGGTAGTGCTCCGGATCCTGCACCTGGCAGAAGTAGGGGGCGTTGAAGACTTCCTGGAACCCGATCACCTGGGCGCCCCGGCGGGTCGCCTCGTGTGCGTGCTCCTCGTGTTTCGCCACCATGGACTCGGTGTCGCCGGTCCAGGTGGCCTGGACCAGAGCGGCGCGTACGACGTTGGCCATGAGCTGCTCCTTCGACGGGACGTCAGAGCCTCTACGCCCGTAGATGCAGGCCGTAGAGGCACGAACGTAAGCCTCCTGGACGGGCTTGCCAAGACCATCGTCGGCAACCCGCTGCGGCGATCCGGTTTCACACTCCTGTGGGTGAGTCCCGCGGCCCATCAGGCGGCGAAGCCGGCGACCCGCAGCGCGTGGACGAGATCCCAGTGCCGCTCGTCCGACACACCCCGTGCGGCCTCCAGCAGCAACGGTACGAGGGTTCCCGGGTCCGCGGCCACGCTGCGGGCGGCCTCCGCGGGCGTGCGGACCCGTACGTAGGCGTCCAGCAGGGCGCCGATCTCGCGCCGGCGCCCTTCCCCGGCGAGCCCCAGCACGACCTGTCCCATCTCGTCGGCGGACCGGACGACTCCCTGCCGCATGATCTGCTCCGCGTCGCCCTCGCGGCCCGCGGCGACCAGCGCGTCCGCCGCCGCGACCAGCCGGTCGGCGGGCAGCGAGGCGGCCTCCCACAGCAGGGTGGCCCAGTCCGCGCCGAGCCCGGCCCGCTGGAGCTCGACGGCGAGCAGGGGGTACCGGCCGGGCGACGAGTACGTGATCTCGGCGAGCAGCGCGTGCGCCTCACCGCTACGGCCCTCGCGCCGCAGCCGCAGCAGCCTCTCGACGGCCCCCGCGACCTCGCGCCGGTCCGCGCCGTCCACCGGCTCGACCAGCGGCTGCGCGGCTGCTTCCACGACCTCGGCGGCCCCGGCGAAGCGGGCACCCCTGGGGGTGCGACGGCCCGGGGCGTCGGAGGGCTCGGGGAGGGACGGTACGGCGGTGGGCGGTACGACGACGGGGGCGGCGGCCTCCTCCCCCATCCCGGCGAAACGAGCGCCGCCCCGACGCCGCTTGCGCTGCTTGGGGACGGGGACGGGGGCGGGAGCCCCGGCCGAGCTGCCGGCGCCCCAGGAGGGGGACGCCTGGCCAGGGGGTTGCGCGGTATTCGTGCCGGGGGCTTGGGGGCGGGGGGTGCGGGCGTGTGTGTTGGGCGCGTGAGGGCCGGGGGCGGGGGCGTGCGCGTTGGGTGCCTGAGAGCCGGGGGCGGGGGCGTGCGCCGAGCGGCGGTCCAACTCGGCCATTCTCGAACGGAGTTCAGCGCAACGGGCCGTGGCTCGTGCGTGGTCGTCGCGGGCCCAGGCGAGGTCGAGGCGCAGTGCGTCCGCGTGATCCTGCGTGGTGGCCGCGGCCAGCGAACGACCCAGCTCCGCCTGCCGTTCCGCGGCGTACCGCTGCTCGCGGAGCATCACGTCGAGCCGGTCACCGAGGGCGTCCCGGCCGCCGGGGCGGGTGTCGTGGGCCAGGAGCGCGGCGGCGTGCCGCGTGCGCGCTCCGCCCGCCTCGGCGCGGGCGGCTTCGGGGCCGTACTCCGAGGCGAGGTCCTGGAGGAGCGCCTCCACCACGTCCCACGGCGGCATTTCACGGCCGTCGAGGCAGGCGCGCATGCCGTCCGGATCGCGCTGCCAGAACACCCCGCACCAGCCGCCGCCCTGATCGAGGCGCGCCATCAGACCGTTCAGGTAGTTCGCGAACTCCCGCACCTGAGCCGGGAGTTGTTCCACAGCCATGCTGAACTCCCGCCAGACCGGAACACTCCGGTCCGTAGGCAACACCAGTCGTGTTACGGGGAGGCTACGGGGAGTTTTCCGGCGGAACGCAGAGTGCGCCCACCCTGCCGGAACGTGACCGCGAGAAGC
>NZ_JBSFVG010000018.1:0-160909 GCF_053592195.1 Streptomyces sp. NPDC002776
GTCAACGTCCTGTGGGCTCTGATCCGTGACCGACGGTGTTACGAAGTGACACCCCCAGCGACTACGGCAGCTTGACAACAGCATTAGGAAGCGACGAGGGCGCGGTCGTACGCCTCGCCCTGCTGATCGCCCTGATCGCGGTCCTGGAGGCGGCGCTCGGGATCGTCTCCCGGCGCCTGTCGGCGACGCTCGGGGAGGGACTCATCCTCGATCTGCGCACGGCCGTCTTCGACCATGTGCAGCGGATGCCGGTCGCGTTCTTCACCCGCACCCGTACGGGAGCCCTCGTCTCCCGTCTCAACAATGACGTCATCGGCGCCCAGCGCGCCTTCAGCAACACCCTGTCCGGCGTGGTGAGCAACCTCGTCACGCTGCTGCTCACCCTCGTCGTGATGCTCACCCTGTCCTGGCAGATCACCCTGCTCGCGCTGGTGCTGCTCCCGGTGTTCGTGATCCCGGCCCGCCGCATGGGCCGCCGGATGGCCCGGATGCAGCGCGAGGCGGCCACCCTCAACGCGGCGATGGGCACCCGGATGACCGAGCGCTTCTCGGCCCCCGGCGCCACCCTCGTCAAGCTCTTCGGCCGCCCCGAGCAGGAGTCCGAGGAGTTCGCCGCCCGCGCCCGCCGCGTCGCCGACATCGGGATCCGCACCGCCACCGCCCAGTCGGCGTTCATCACGGCCCTCACCCTGGTCTCCGCCCTCGCCCTCGCCCTGGTCTACGGCCTCGGCGGCTTCTTCGCCCTGCGCGGCAGCCTCGAAGCAGGCGCCGTCGTCTCGCTGGCCCTGCTGCTGACCCGGCTGTACGCGCCGCTGACCGCCCTCGCCGGAGCGCGCGTCGAGGTGATGAGCGCCCTCGTCAGCTTCGAGCGCGTCTTCGAGGTGCTCGACCTCGAACCCCTCATCCAGGACAGCCCCGACGCCCGCGAGATCCCCGAGGGCCCGGTCTCCGTGGAGTTCAGCGACGTCCGCTTCGGCTACCCGTCCGCCGACAAGGTCTCCCTCGCCTCCCTGGAGGAGGTCGCCGCGCTCGATGCCCGCGGCGGCGCCGAGGTGCTGCGCGGCATCTCCTTCCGGGCCGAGCCGGGACAGACGATCGCGCTCGTCGGCTCCTCCGGCGCCGGCAAGTCGACGATCGCGAGCCTGCTGCCGCGGCTGTACGACGTCGACGGCGGCGCCGTACGCCTCGGCGGCGTGGACGTCCGTGAGGTGAGCGCCCGTTCGCTGCGCGAGACCCTCGGCATGGTCACCCAGGACGGCCATCTCTTCCACGACACGGTTCGCGCCAATCTGCTGCTGGCCCGCCCCGCCGCGACCGACGAGGAACTGTGGGACGCCCTGCGCCGCTCCCGCCTCGACGGCCTCGTCCGCGCCCTGCCCGACGGCTTGGACACGGTGGTCGGCGAGCGCGGCTACCGGCTCTCCGGCGGCGAGCGCCAGCGCATGACCATCGCCCGGCTGCTGCTGGCCCGGCAGCGTGTCGTCATCCTCGACGAGGCCACCGCCCACCTCGACAACACCTCCGAGGCCGCCGTCCAGGAGGCCCTCACCGAGGCACTTCAGGGCAGGACCGCGATTGTCATCGCGCACCGGCTGTCGACCGTGCGGGCGGCCGACCGGATCCTGGTGGTCGAGGACGGCCGGATCGTGGAACAGGGCACGCACGACGAGTTGCTGGCGGCGGAAGGACGTTACGCCGAGCTGTACCGGACGCAGTTCGAGCAAACAGCCGACGTCGGCCAACTCGCCGCTCAGGAACACACAAAGAACGACAACATCCTTGCTTCACTTGGGCGCGAAGCCTAAGGTGCGTTCGGTTTGCCCACAGGATCCAACAGGACCTGACGCTCCCTCAAGCTGTGCAGCGCCGCACTGTCGTCCCGAGGAAGGCCCTGGTCATGCCGCATCCCTCCGAGCCCTTCGCAGGCCGCCCGCCCCGCCCCCGGGGCGTGGCCGTCAGCCGCCGCCGACTCCTGGAGGGCGGGGCGGCCGTGCTTGGTGCGTTCGCCCTGTCCGGCACGTCATCGGCGGGGGCGCACGCGGCCGACGAGGCCGGGGCCGCGGCCGGTGCACCGGAGTGGAACGGCAACATCGGCCTCTTCCAGGTCGGCGCCGAGCCGCCGCACACCACGCTGATGCCGTACGCGGACGTCCAGCAGGCCCTGGCGGCCGACCGCACCCGCTCGCCGTACCGCCTGAGCCTCGACGGCACCTGGAAGTTCGCCTACGCCGACCGCCCCGACGACCGCGACCCCGACTTCCACCGCACCGACCTCGACGACCAGGACTGGGACACCATCCCGGTCCCCTCCGTCTGGCAGCTGCACGGCTACGACTTCCCGATCTACGTCAACATCACCTACCCGTACTGGGGTCCCAACGGCCTCGGCGAGGACCCCCAGCCGCCGAACGCCCCCACCCGCTACAACCCCGTCGGCCAGTACCGACGTACCTTCACCGTCCCCGAGGACTGGTCGGGGCGGCGGACCTTCCTGCACTTCGAGGGCGTGAAATCCGCCCACTACGTATGGATCAACGGCGAGTTGGCGGGCTACAAGGAGGACTCCTTCACCCCCGCCGAGTACGACATCACCGAGTACCTCAAGCCCGGGACCAACCGGATCGCGGTGGAGGTCTACCGCTACTCCGACGGCGACTGGCTGGAGGACCAGGACATGATCCGGCTGAGCGGCATCTTCCGCTCGGTCTACCTGTACTCGACCCCCGTCGTGCACCTGCGCGACTTCAAGCTGGACACCCCGCTCAGCGACGGCTACCGGGCAGCCGCCCTCTCGGTCACCGCGAGCGTGCGTGCCTACGCGGCCGGGGGCGCCGGACGCTACACGGTCGAGACCCAGCTGTACGACGCCGCCGGACACGCCGTCTGGACCCGCCCCCTGCACCAAGGCGCCGACGTCGACGCCGTCGGCGAGGACGTGACCGTACGGGCCGACAAGGCCGTCCCCGCGCCGCAGCTCTGGTCCGCCGAGCACCCGTACCTCTACACCGCCGTCCTCAGCCTGCGGGACCCGTCCGGCCGGGTGATCGAGACCCTGTCGCACCGTGTCGGCCTGCGCGAGTTCGCGCTGAAGGACGGCCTGATGCGGATCAACGGCAAGCCCGTCTCCCTGCGCGGCACCAACCGGCACGAGATGCACCCCGACCGCGGCATCGCCCTGAACCGGGCGGACCTGATCGAGGACATCACGCTCATCAAGCGGCTGAACATGAACTCCGTCCGCACCTCGCACTACCCCAACAACCCCGTGTGGTACGAACTCGCGGACGAATACGGCCTCTACCTGGTCGACGAGACCAACCTGGAGACCCACGGCATCAGCAGCCGGTACCCCCGCGACCACGCCGACTGGACCGTGGCGTGCGTCGACCGCGCGAAGAACATGGTCCACCGCGACAAGAACCACGCCTCCGTCGTCATCTGGTCGCTCGGCAACGAGGCGGGCGGCGGCAGCACGTTCGTCGCCATGCGCGACTGGATCAAGTCCTACGACCCCACCCGCGTCGTCCAGTACGAGGGCGACGACCGCCCGACGATCAGCGACATCCGCTCGGAGATGTACGACACCCCCGCCACCGTCGAGTCCCGGGCGAAGAACACCGGCGACACCCGGCCGTACGTCATGATCGAGTACTCCCACGCGATGGGTAACTCCAACGGCAACTTCAAGAAGTACTGGGACCTGATCCGCCGCTACCCCGTCCTCCAGGGCGGCTGGATCTGGGACTTCGCCGACCAGTCGCTGAACTGGCCCACCCCGACCCGCAAGCAGCTGACCGAGACGGGGCCGGGCGGCCTGCGCGGCGAGATCCTCGCGCCCAGCGGCACCTTCGATCGCGCCAAGGGCCTCTCCGGCGGCACCGTCTTCGCCCGCGACGCGAGCCTCGACCTCACCGGCTCGCTGACGCTGGAGGCGTGGATCACCCCGCGCGTCCTCGGCTACCACCAGCCGATCATCGCCAAGGGCGACACCCAGTACGCGCTGAAGCAGAACAACAAGAACCTGGAGTTCTTCATCCACGGCGGCGGCCAGTGGATCACCGTGACCTGGGCGCTGCCCGACGGCTGGACCGGCACCGAGCACCATGTCGCGGGCGTCTTCGACGCGGAGGCGGGCAGCCTCACCCTCTACGTCGACGGACAGGTCAGGGCCACCCGCACCACCACCCAGCGGCCCGCCCGGAACACCGCCCCCCTGGCGCTCGCCACCGACGTGGACAACCCCCACCGCGAGTTCAGCGGCACCATCCGGCGGGCCCGCGTCCACGCCCGCGCCCTGAGCGCGGGCGAACTCGGCGCCCCGGACCGCCGCGGTCCCGGTGACGAGGGGGTGCGGTTCTGGTTCGACGCGGCGACGGCCGGTTTCACCGAGAAGCGGCCGAAGGAGAAGACCTTCTTCGCGTACGGCGGCGACTGGGGCGACAACCCCAACGACTTCAACTTCGTCGCCGACGGCGTCGTCACCGCCGACCGCGGACACACCGGCAAGGCCGCCGAGGTCAAGCGGATCTACCAGGCGGTCAACGCGGCCCCCGCCTCCGGCGACCGGCTCACTCCTGGCGCCGCGGTCACCCTCACCAACGAGTACCTGTTCACGAACCTGCGGGAACTCGACGGCACCTGGGAACTCCTCGCCGACGGGAAGGTGCTCGGGCGCGGGAAGCTGACCCGCGCCCAGCTGGACGTGGCGCCGCTGTCCGCCAAGGACATCACCGTGCCGTTCACGGTGGGCGAACCGGCACCGGGCGCCGAGTACTTCCTGGAGCTGTCGTTCACCACGAAGGAGACGACGAAGTGGGCCAAGGCCGGCTTCGAGGTCGCCAGGCAGCAGCTTCCGGTCGACGCGGGCAGCCCGGCCGTGACGCCGGTGCCGCTGGACAGCGTCACGGCACTGGCCTACCAGGACGGTGCCGGCGAGGTGACCGTCACCGGCGACGGCTTCTCGGTCACCGTCGACAAGAAGAGCGGCGTCCTCACCTCGTACCGGGCCGCGGGCGCCGAACTCATCACCTCCGGCCCCGTCCCGAACTTCTGGCGGGCGCCCACCGACAACGACCGTGGCAACGGCCAGCACACCCGCAACCAGACCTGGCGGGACGCCGGCACCGGCCGCAAGGTCACGGACGTCACCGTGCGCGGGCTGCGGGACAGGGCCGTCGAGATCAAGGTCAGCGGCACCCTGCCCACGACCACGGAGTCGGCGTACACCACCACCTACACCGTCTTCGGCAACGCCGAGATCAAGGTCGACACCACCCTGCGCCCCGGCGCGGCCTCGCTGCCGTACATCCCGGAGGTCGGCAACCTGCTCTTCCTGCCCGGCCGGCTGGAGCAGCTGGACTACTTCGGCCGCGGCCCCGAGGAGAACCACTGGGACCGCAACAACGGAACCGACGTCGGCCTCTGGTCCGGCACCGTCTCCGGCCAGTGGGAGCCCTACATCCGCCCCCAGGAGAACGGCAACCGGACCGACGTCCGCTGGATCGCCCTCACCGGCCCCGACGGCACCGGGCTGCTCGTCTGCGGTGAACCCCTGCTGGAGGTCAACGCCTCGCACTTCACCCCGGAGGACCTGTCGGTCGGCGCACGTCACGACTACCAGCTGACCCCGAGGGAGGAGGTCGTGCTCCGGGTGAGCCACCGCCAGATGGGGGTGGGCGGCGACAACAGCTGGGGCGCGCACACGCACGACGAGTACAAGCTGTTCGCGAACCGCGACTACGCCTACACCTACCGGCTGCGCCCCCTGGCCGACCTCGCCGAGGCCACCCGCCTCTCGCGGCGGCCCACGGCGACGGACTGACCGGACCGGTCAGGGACGGCGGCCGGGCGCGGCCGTACGGCCGACCGTCGCGGCCAGTTTGCGCAACCGCCGCCAGTCGAGCCGGGGTTGGTGCCCGGCGAGCCCCGGCCGTTTGCGCGGCACCCGGACCGCGAGCGCGCCGGCCGCGACGCGGCAGCGGACCGGTGAGGGCAGCACCAGCGCCTCGCCGTCGAGGCCCACCTCCACCTCGGGCCCGTCGGACTCCACGACGACCTCGAGGGCGGTGTGGACGGTGAGCGCGGCCGGGGCCGGGTCGAGGACCAGCGCGGCGGCCTCCGCCGCGCTCTCCACCCGTATGGCGAGCAGGCCGAGCACTCCCGTGTCGAGCCGGTCGCGGCGTCCGAACCCGAAGGGATCGCCGGTCCGGTAGGGGTTGTTGCTCACCAGCACGGCCTGCGGGTCCTTGAGGGCGACCTCCCCCGCGAGGACGGTGAGCCGGGTCCCCTCCCGGCCGGTGAGCAGGCCGGGCAGCAGCTCCAGACTGGTGCCGAGCTTGTCGTCGCGGTACGAGGGGCTCTGCACGATCGCCGCGTAGGCGCCGAAGGAGGCGTTGTTCACGAACGGCCGGTCACCGGCGAAGCCGAGGTCCACCCGGAGCTCGACGCCGTCGGTCAGCGCGTCCAGACCGGCGGCCGGGTCGTCGCGGTCCAGGCCCAGGTCCAGCGCGAAATGGTTGCGGGTACCGGCGCTGAGCACCAGGAACGGGATGCCGTGCTCGGCGGCCACGGCCGCGACCAGTGCCTGGGTGCCGTCGCCGCCCGCGGCCCCGAGCAGATCGGCACCCTCGGCGACGGCGGCCCGGGCCAGCGCGGTCACGTCCTGCGGCCGCTCGGGATCGAGGACGACGACCCGGGCGCCGAGCCGTTCGGCCCGCTCCCGCAGGCCGTACCGGACGACCTTCCCGCCGCCGGAGCGCGGGTTCATGATCAGGAACGGCCGCTTCGGCGGCGGGCACCGGCGCTCCTTGACCCGGTAGTCGCCGGCGCCGCGCAGCGCGTACCGGCCGCACCAGACGGCGACGCCCCAGAGCAGTATCGACAGGGGCAGCGCCCAGAAGACGGTGGCGGCGAACAGGGTGATGACGAACGCGGGAACGGCCAGGGCCACCAGCGCGGCCACCCATCGCACCGGCCCCCGCAGACTCACCGTCCACCACACGGCGGCCGCGGTGACGACCAGCCCGACCGCGCCGCCCAGGAGCAGCAGCAGGCCCCCGAGGCGGCCGTACCAGAGCGGCACGGCCACAGCGAGTCCGGCCGCAGCCAGTGCTGCTCTGGCGGCCCACCGCTGCGTGCGATAGGCACGTCCGCTCACGTCGTCGATCATGCGGCCATCGTAGGGACGCGCCTTCGGCCACCACCATTGCCGACGGCAACGTACCTCGCTATGTTAATCGAAAATCACACGTGTGCGTCGGGATCCCAGCACGCCCTGGATCACACAAATGGCAAGTCTGCGAGCGTACCTGGAACCATCTGGCCCTTGAGGGAAGCAGGTAAGTCAATGGAAAACCTCAGCAGGCGAAAGGCTCTGTCGCTCGGGGTGGCACTCGGTCTGGTGGGTGTGGCGCACCCCGTGCAGGCGTGGGCGTCGACCGGCTCGGCGACCGGCGCCGCCGCGGGCACCGGTCCCGAGTGGATCTGGGACGACGCGGCGGACCCCCTGATGGCCTCGATGCTCACGAACGGACACGTGCCGGCGATCAACACCGCGTGGGCGTCGTGGGTGAACAACAACGACCCGCTGCCCAGCGGCCTGCCGGCCGAATTCGCCGCCTACCTGCGGCAGGTCAACCGGCTGCCCTCATGGGCCGACCCCGTCAAGCTCGCCCGTGCCGCCGACTTCAACCGGCGCCGGGACACCTACCTCTTCATGCTGTACGGGCTCGGCAGCGGCATCATGAGCACCGTCATCCCGCGCGAGGCCAAGAGCGTCTACTGGTCCGCGGGCGGTGCCGACATGCAGGACCGCGCGGCCAAGACGTTCACGTTCGGCTACGACCTGTCCGAGCTGGGGGCCTTCACGCCGACGGGACAGTTCGTGGTCACCGCGAACAAGACGCGTGTGGTGCACGCCGCGGTGCGTCACCTGCTGCCGCAGTCGCCGCACTGGCGGGCGGTGGCCGACGAGACCATCCCGATCAGCGCCGCCGACATCCTGGTCACCTTCCACAGCCTGGGCACCTACGTCTACCGCAAGCTGGTCGACTGGAAGATCCCGTTCCCGGCCGCGGACCGGGAGGCGTTCCTGCACTCGTGGCAGGTCGCCGTCCACCTGCTCGGTGTACCGGACGAGCACATCCCGCGGACCTGGGCGGAGGCCGAGGCGCAGTCGGCGCGGGTGCTCACCCCGATCCTCAGCCCGTCGACCGAGGGCATCGAGCTGGCCGAGGAGCTCCTGGGCCTGACCGCACAGATCGACCTCGGCGTCACCCGGGGGTTCCTGAACGAGTTCGTGCGCTATGTCCTCAGTGACGAGGTCGGCGACTGGCTGGGACTGAAGCGCGACTACGCGGCGGCGGCCCTGGTCCGCACCGGATGGCCGGCGTTCATCCTGTTCCGGGAAGGGCTGTCGCCCGTCATGCCCGGCACCTTCTACCTGTTCGACCAGTTCGTGCGCGCCCTGGCCATGCTGTTCCTCAACAAGGGCTCCTCCGGGGCCACCACCCCCATCACCATCCCGACCGGAAACAGGGCGGCCTGAGCCGCCGGTCCGCCCCACCTGTACCCGCCCCGCGACAGCCGGACCGGGGCGGGGCAGGGGGGCTGCCTCAAAGACCCAGTGCGCCCACGACCAGCGCGGTCACGGCCTCACGATGGTCAGGGCTGTCCTGCCACCGCAGCCTGCGCCCCGCCTCGACGACCACGCCGAATCCCGCGTGCACCAGCACCCTGGCCTGGCGCGGGTCCAGCTCCGGCCGGGCCAGCCGCAACTGCTGCTCCCAGACGGCGATGTGCTCCCGTTGCGCCAGGACCACCGGCCGCCGCAGGTCGTCCGGCAAGCCGGCGAGCTCGGCCTCGGCGACGCTGTTCAGCTCGGTGTACTCGAAGCTGTAGGCCACGTACGTCGCGGCCAGCGCCACGAGGGCGTCGTGCGGGTCGGTCACCCCCTGCAGACTCCGCTCCACCCCCTGTGCCAGCAGTCCCGCCGCCTGCAGGCATGCCGCCGCCAGGATGTCGATCTTGCCGGGGTAGTGGCGGTAGAGCGCGGACGGGGTCAGCCCCACCACCTCCGCGATCCGTCCGTTGGTGACGTTCGCGAAGCCGTCCCGGGCGAACAGCGGGATGGCGGCCGCGAGGATCTCCGCCCGTCGGGTGCGCGCCACCGGCCGGGCGGGCAGCTCCACCGGGTGCGCGCCCGGCCCGCCCGCCACCGGATCGGTCGCGGCCACCCTGAGGGCGGACGCCAGCAGCAGGTCCTCGGCCCGGCGTTGGGCGATGGAGATGTGGTGCATGGTGATGGACCCGATCGCGCCGAGGGCCGCCATGGCCCGCAGGCGCTCGTCGGGCAGGGGGTGTTCGCGCCGTACCGCCGCGTCGACCCGCTCGACGAGATGGGCGAACTTCACTCCGAGACGCCGGCGGTCCTCGCCGTCGAGGTACCTGGCCTCCCATCGGTACACGCCGCCCGACGCGCGATGAGCCACGGTGACCCGGGTGAGCGCGGCGAGCACATCCCTCAGGGCCGCCCCGGAGGGCACCTCGTCGAGCGCCGTGACCAGCCGGTCGACCATGACGTGGGCGCACTCGGCGAACAGCGCGTACTTGTTCGGGAAGTGCCGGTACAGAGCGGCCGCGGTGATGCCCACCCCGGCGGCGACCTCTTCCATGGACGCCTTGTGGTAGCCGCGCTCGCTGAAGACCCGCCCGGCCGCGTCGACGATGAGCTGCCTGCGGTTGCGAGGCCGCGTGGCCGCGGCCGGATCGGCGGTCGCGGCCGAACGGGCGGACGGGGAGGCGGGGGCCATGCGGATCAGTCAATCACAGGCCGTCAGAAGCGGGCCGTGGGCGGTTCGGCGGGGGACACGCCGTCCGGCAGCGCCGTTCCCGGTGCCGGAGTGGCCGGTCAGCAGAAGGTTCAGCCGAAGGTGAGGACCGGCTTGACGACGGTGCCGTCCCGCATGCCGGTCACGGCCGCGCCGATGTCCTCGAACGGGAACGTGGTGACCAGCTTGTCGACCGGCAGCAGACCCCGCCCGTGCAGGGCGATCAGCTCGGGGACGAAGCGGCCGGGGTCGGAGTCCCCCTCGATCACACCGTGGACGCGGATGCCCTTGGCGAGCAGGCCCATCACGTCGAACGTCACCTCACCGCCCATGCCGAGAAGGGCGAGGTCGCCGCGCGGGCGCAGCGCCCCGACGGCCCGGCGGGCCATCTCCGGACGGCCGGTGGTCTCGACGACGTGGTGGGCGCCCCCGCCGGTGAGGTCACGCAGCGCCCCCACCAGACCGTCCCCGGGGGCCAGCGCCGCCGTGGCACCGAGTGCGGTGGCCAGGGCGCGGCGGGAGGCGACCGGGTCGACGGCCACCACCGGGTCGCAGCCCGCGACCACCGCGGCCATCAGCGCGCTCAGCCCGACCCCGCCCGCGCCCAGGACGACCAGCGAGGAGCCCGGTTCGGGGCGCAGGCGGTTGAGCACGGTGCCCGCGCCCGTCTGGACGCTGCACCCCAGCGGCGCGGCGACCGCGGCGGGCAGGCCGGAGTCCACCTTGACCACACCGCGTTCGTGCACGACGGCATGCGTGGCGAAGCTGGACTGGCCGAAGAAACCGGCGTGCAGCGGTCTGGCGTCGAGGGAGAGCGGAGTGGTGCCGTCGGCGCGGCCACCGGAGAAGTTCAGCGCCCGCGCGGCGTGGCAGTAGGCCGGGTGCCCCGTCACGCACTGCTCGCAGGCGCCGCAGCTGGCGAAGGTGAGGCAGACCCGGTCTCCGGGGGCGAGGCCGGTCACCTCCGCGCCCACCGCCTCGATCCGTCCGGCTCCCTCGTGGCCGAAGACCATGGGGGTGAGCTGCCGTGGCCAGGTGTCCCGCATCCTCAGGTCGGTGTGGCAGATGCCGACGGCGGTCATCGCCACCAGCACCTCACGTGGTCGCGGGTCGTCAAGTTCTGCTTCCCGCACGGTGAACGGCGCACCGGGCGCCTCGGTGACCGCGGCCCGAACGCGTCTCACACGCCCTCTTCGGAGCCCGCGCCGCCGTGCGGGGCGCCGGGGGCGGCGACGCGTTCGAGGAAGAAGTAGTAGAAGGGACCCTCCGCGGGGATCCCCTTGCCGTTCATGACCCCCATCAAGGTGGTGTCGTCGACCCACTTGAAGTGGTCCAGGACCGGCCGGCCGTCATAGATCATGGTGGCCGTCGTCTCGCCCCGGAACTCCACGGTCCACAGGCTCGCCTCGCCCTGGCCGAGCTCCTGGTCGGAATACAGCTGACCCGAAGCGTCCCGGCAGATCAGCGGCTTGACGTCGTGCACGGTGGTGAACGTCTTGCCGTACCAGCCGGCCTTCACCAGCATGCCGTTGAGGGGATGCCCGGTGTCGAACTCACCGCCCCGCCACTCGCCGAGCATGTCCTCGGGGCGGACGGTGGCCAACGCCGCCCAGATGTCGTCCAGTTCGGCGGGATCGACCAGGTCGTTCCGCTCCCTTAGCTCCTGGAACCGGGCGCGGGCCTCGATCGCGTCCATGCGGGGTGTCCTCTCGTCGGAGCGTCACCCTGGAAGGGGGACGTCAGGATGGGGCCGGGGTGTGTGCGGCGGCACCCCGGAGCGCGGAGCGCCGCGGATGCGGCAGCGGAGGGTGACCGGTGACCGCGCCGGGGTGGCCGACGGTGCCGAGGCTCAGCAGCACGTGGCGCTCGGCGACCTCCTCCGCCGTGAGCGGGCCGTCCGCCCGGAACCAGTTGGCGACCCCCTGGCACATCACGAGCACCGAACGCACCGCGTCGGCCGGGATCGGCGTGGTGAACACGCCCTGGGCGTGGCCGGTCTCGACCGTGTCCAGCAGCATGTGCTCCAGATAGTCGCGCAGGGCGACGTAGCGCGCCCGGTTCTCGGGCTCCAGGCTGCGGATCTCCGTGTCCAGGAAGGCCAGTTGCTGACGGTGGGCCATGTACAGCACGATCGACTCGACCATGCCGCAAAAGCGCGCCAGCGGATCGTCCCCGGCCTCCCCGGCCGCGGCCCGGCAGCGGTCCAGGACGTCCTTGATGGACGTCTCCAGCAGCGTGGCCAGCAGCGCCTGCTTGTTCTCGTAGTGGTAGTACAGCGCGGGCACGGTGACGCCGACCCGTCCGGCGATGTCGCGGACCGAAGTGCCGTGGTAGCCGTGCTCGTTGAAGGCCTCCATGGCGCGCATCAGGATCGGGTGCAGGTCCAGGGGCGCGTAGGAGCGCCAGTGCTCCGCCGGTGGGGTGGAGTCCTGGCTCGGCGCGGTGTTCAACGGCTCTCCTCGGGACGGGCGGCGACCGGCGACATCGTACGACCGTGAGTTCGACGCCCCTCCTTCCACCTGCTTAGCGATCGATCAGCCAGGGGTGGCATCCGCGGTCGTTCCGAGGCAACTTTCCCGGCCCATGCCCACAAAAACAAGTCCGGCACGGGTAGTTGACCGACCGGCACGGCACTTCTACGTTTTAGCGAACGCTCAGTAAGTCTCCGGCTGGAGGGCGGTGAGCCCGCCCCGCCCCGAGAAGGGAACCCATGAGCCGGCACTCCACCGACCGACCCGGCCGCGAGGTGACGGGCCCGCTGGACGGCGTGCGCGTGGTCGAGCCGGCGGGCATCGGCCCCGGTCCGTTCGCCGCGATGGTGCTGGCGGATCTGGGCGCGAACGTGGTGCGGGTGGACCGCCCCGGCGCCTCGCCGCTCGGCGGGGACCCCGCCCACGACGTGACCAACCGCAACAAGCGCTCCGTGGTGATCGACCTCAAGTCATCCGAAGGGCCCCGCGCGGTACAGGCGTTGGCCGCGCGCGCCGACATCCTCGTGGAGGGCGACCGCCCCGGTGTCGCCGAGCGGCTCGGGGTCGGCCCCGAGGAGTGCCTGGCCGTCATCCTCGCGCTGGTCTACGGCCGGATGTACGGCTGGGGCAGGCGCGGACCTCTCGCCTCCCTCGCCGGACACGACATCGGCTGCATCGCCACCGCCGGCGCCCTGTCCATGATCGGCACCCCGGACGGCCAACCCGTCCCTCCGGTGAACCTGCTCGGCGACTACGCGGGCGGCTCCCTCCATCTGACCACCGGCGTCCTCGCCGCGCTGCTCACCGCCCGCGCCACCGGCCGCGGCCAGGTGGTGGACGCCGCGATCGTGGACGGCACCGCACACCTCACCACCATGTTCTGGGGCATGCTCGCCGAGGGCATCTGGCGGGACGCCCGCGGCCGCACCCTGCTCGACGGCGGCTGCCCCTACTACGGCGTCCACGAGACCGCCGACGCCGGCTGGATGGCGGTCGGCGCTCTGGAACCACAGTTCCACGCGGTCTTCGTCTCCCTGCTGGGCCTGGACACCGAGGACCTCCCGGACCGCGCCGACCCGCACAACCGGCCCGCCCTGCGCGCCGAGTTCACCGCCCGGTTCAAGATGGCCACCCGGACCGAGTGGACCGCGGCCCTCGAAGGCACCGACGCCTGCGTCGCCCCCGTGCTCTCGCTGCACGAGGCGGCCGGCCACCGGCGCCTGGCCGGCCGCGGCACCTGCACCGAGGCCTACGGCAGCACCCAGCCCGCCCCCGCCCCCCGCTTCTCCGCCACCCCCGGCACCCTCCGGCTCCCGCCGGCCGTGCCCGGCGCGCACACCCCCGACGTGGCCCGCGACCGGGACGTGCCCGAACTCCTGAAGGACCACCGCTGATGGAACTGTCCACACCCCTGACGTACGCCGCTGAACCACGGGCCGCCGCGGACCGGGCAGCCCTCCTGGAGTCCGCCGGTCTGGATGCCGTCTGGGTCGCCGAGGCCTACGGCTTCGACTCCCCGACGATCCTCGGCTACCTCGCCGCGAAGACCGAGCGGATGCGGATCGGCTCGGCCATCCTCAACGTCTACTCCCGCACCCCCGCGCTGATCGCCCAGACCGCCGCCGGCCTCGACGCCCTCACCGGCGGCCGCGCCCTCCTCGGCGTCGGCGCCTCCGGACCCCAGGTCGTCGAGGGCTGGCACGGCCGCCGGTACGACCGCCCCCTGGGCCGCACCCGCGAGGTGATCGAGCTGTCCCGGCGGATCTGGCGGCGCGAGGTCATCGAGCACCACGGCATCACCGACCTGCCCCTGCCACCCGAGCGGGGAGGCACCCTCGGCAAACCGCTGAAGCTGCTCAACCACCCGGTCCGCGACACGATCCCCGTCTACGTCGCGGCGCTGGGCCCGGCCAACGTCCGGATGACCGCCGAGATCGCCGACGGCTGGCTGCCCTTCCTCTACGTCCCCGAACACGCCGACAAGGTCTGGGGCAACGCCCTGACCGAGGGCACCGCCAGGCGCGACCCCGCGCTCGGCCCGCTGTCGGTCGTGGCGGGCGGCCCGCTGGCCATCGGCGACGACGCCGAGGCCGCGCGCGACCTGATGCGCCCCACCGTCGCCCTCTACGTCGGCGGCATGGGCGCGCCCGGCCGCAACTTCTACTTCGACCTGGTCTGCGCCTACGGCTACGAGGCCGCCGCGGCGGCTGTCCAGGAGCACTACCTCGCGGGCCGCAAGAAGGACGCGGAAGCCGCCGTACCGGCCGAACTCCTGGAGCGGCTGTGCCTGGCCGGCCCCGAGGGCTACGTCCGCGACCGCGTCGAGGTCTTCCGCGCGGCGGGCGTGACCATGCTCAACGTCACCCCCGTCGGACCCGATCCCGCCCGGCTGATCGAACGCGTGAGGAGCTGGCTGTGACCGTGCGGCGGATCCGCAGGACGCCCATCGTGGTCAACGACTCCCGCGGCTTCCTCACTTCCCGCGTCATCGGCCCCTTCCTGCGCGAGACCGGGCGGGGCGACACGATCACCGACTCCTGATCCGCCCGCCCGGCCCTACGGGGCCCGCCCGCAAGGGCTTCCCCCCGCCCCGGTCTCCCCAGCAGTTCCCTCTCCGACCTCAAGGAGGCCCCGATGACATCGGCCCCCCGCATCACCGGTGACCTGCCGGACGACCCGGCCGACCGGACCCTGCCGCAGTTGCTGGCCCGGAACGCACGGGAGTACCCCCAGCTCCCCGCCCTTTCCTGGCAGCCGCCGGACTCGGACGGCGAGTGGACGACGTATCGCTGGGCGGAGGTCGACGAGCACACCCGGTGCCTCGCCGCCGGCTACCGGGCCCTGGGGGTGGGCCGCGGCGACCACGTGCTGATGATGATGTCCAACCGGCCCGAACACTGGCTGTCCGACCTGGCGTTGGTCCGCCTCGGCGCGATCCCGGTCAGCGTCTACGGCACCGCCGCCCCCGAGCAGATCCAGCACATCGCCCGCAACTGCCGTGCCCGCCTCGCCGTCGTGGAAGGAGCGGCCCAGGCGGCGGTGTGGGAGCCGCTGCTGTCCGACGGCGAAACCCCGCTGGAGCGACTGGTGGTGGCCGAGCCGGGTGCCGAGAACGGTCACACCGCGTACGCGGACCTGCTCCGCGAGCCGGTGCCGCAGGGGTTCGCCGCGGAACTGGACGCCGCCCGCCCCGAGGATCCCCTGACCGTCGTCTACACCTCGGGCACCACCGGCGAGCCCAAGGGCGTCGTCCTCACCCACCGCGTGGTGATGGCCAACGCCCTCGCGCTGGACGCCGTGGTGGAGCTGCCCCCGCACGCCGAGCACATCTGCTATCTCCCCTTCGCCCACATCGCCGAGCGGATGCTCGGCATCTACCTGCCCTGCCACCGCGCCTCGCACGTCTACCTCTGCGCCGACCCGACGCGCGTGGGTGAGGTGGTGCGCAAGGTGCGTCCCAGGCAGTTCTTCGGCGTACCGCGGATCTGGGAGAAACTGTCCGCCGCCGTGCGGGCCGTCCTCTCGCTGATGCCGGCCGACCAACTGGCCGTCATAGAGCGGGCGTTCGAGGTCGCCCGGGAGCACGTCGGGTACCGCGAACGCGGAGAGGAGCCGCCCGCCGAGCTGGAGGAGCGCTACCTGCGCGCCCGCAAGGACGTCCTGCTGCCCATGCTGGCCGCGGGCGGTCTGGACCGGGTGACCTGGACGGCCAGCGCGTCGGCGCCGATGTCGGCCGAAGTGGTGCGGTTCTGGGCCGGGTTCGGCATCGTCATCATGGACGCCTGGGGGCTGACCGAGACCACCGGCGTGGCCACCAGCAACAGCCCGAAGACGGGCTTCCGGCTCGGCTCGGTGGGACGGCCGGTGGAGAGCGTGGAGATCCGCGTCGCCGAGGACGGCGAGATCCTGGTGCGGGGCCCGTCCGTCTTCTCCGGCTACCTCCAGCCGGACGGCTCGGCGCGGTCCGCCCTGGACGCCGACGGCTGGCTGGCCACCGGTGACATCGGCCGCATCGATGCGGACGGCTACCTCTGGCTCACCGACCGGAAGAAGGAGATGATCATCACCTCCACCGGCAAGAACGTCTCACCGGCTCTGGTGGAGAACGCTCTCAAGGAACACCCGCTGATCGGCCAGGCCATGGTGCACGGCGACAACCGCTCCTACCTCGTCGCCCTGTTGGTGCTCGACGCGGAGGCCGCCCCCGCCTGGGCCGCGGCCCACGGCGTCGAGGCGGAGGGGGGCCTGGCCGGGCTGGTGCGACACCCCGCCGTGCGGGCCGAGGTGGACCGTGCGGTGGCCGCCGCCAACACCCGGCTCAACCGCACCGAGCAGGTCAAGCGGTACGAGCTGCTGGCCGAGGAGTGGGGTCCGGCGAGCGGCGAGCTGACGCCGTCGCTGAAGATGCGGCGGCGGATCATCCGGGACAAGTACGCCGACGAACTGTCCGCGCTCTACAAGGACTGACCCCGGGACGTCGTCCCACGGCGACCGCCCACCCCGTCCGGGGGCGGGCGGCCGCCGTGCCGGGACGGCTCACAGGCCGTAGGTCTTGCCGATGACGTCCCGCTGGATCTCGCTGGTCCCGCCGTAGACCGTGGAGACGACCGCGGCGCGCAGGTGGCGCTCCATGTCGAACTCCGTGGTGTAGCCATAGCCGCCCATCATCTGCATGCCCTCCAGGGCGGTCCGCTTGGCGATCTCGGTGGCCTTCAGCTTCGCCATGGACGCCTCGCGCGGGAACAGCCTCTCTGGCCGCGCGTCGCAGTCCAGGGCCACCTCGCGCACCAGCAGCCGTACGCACTCGATCTCGGTGGCGAGATCGGCGACCCGGTGCCGGAGCGCCTGGAAGGAGCCGACGGGCCGGCCGAACTGCTCGCGTTCACCGATGTAGGAGACGGCGTCGTCGAAGGCGCGGCGTGCCAGGCCCAGCATGTTCGCGGCGAGGAAGAGCCGTTCGTGGTTCAGGCCGGCCATCAACTGCCGCCAGCCGTGGTCCACTTGGCCGACGACGGCGTCCGCGGGCAGCCGCACGCCGGTGAGGAAGACGTCGTTGACCTCCCGGCCGCGCATGGTCTCGATGCCCCGCACCTCCACGCCCGGGGTGTCGGCGGGCAGATGGAACATGGTGAGACCGCCGTGCTTGTCCTCGCCGGTACGGGCCACCAACAGGATGCTCCGCGCGCAGTGCGCGTTGGAGATCCAGGTCTTCTGACCGTCGATCACCCAGGTGCCGTCCTTCTCCCGCCGGGCCCGGCAGCGCAGCGCGCCGACGTCCGACCCGGCCCCTGGCTCCGACATGGCGATGGCGAGGACGTCCCCGCGTACGGCGCCGGGCAGCACCTCCTGCCGCTGCCGCTCGGTGCCGAACCGCTCGTACACCTTCGCGGTGATGACGGTGGTGATGAACCCCCCGCACGGGACCATCCCGTACGAGGTCTCCTCCAGGAAGAGGCAGGCGTCGGCCACCCCGCCGCCGGAGCCCCCGTACTCCTCGGGCAGGCACACCCCGAGCCAGCCCAGGTCGGCGAGCCTGTCGTACAGCCCGGGGTGGTGGGCCTCGCGGCCGCCGCCGGTCAGCGCGTCGCGCTGTTCCCGGGTGCCGCACTCGCGCTTGGCGAAATCGCGCACGGCCGCGGCGAAGGCGGCTTGTTCCTCGGTGAGTCGACTGCCCATCAGGTCCTCCGGGATCCGGCGCCGGTCGGCGGCTCGGTCAGATCGGGCACGCAGCGATGTTACAGAGATACGATAGTTGTTTCATAGGAGCTGAGGGAGTCGTTCGCCGGTATCGTGAGGAGCACCATGAGAACTGACACGAACGACTCGTGGCTCGCGCGGGCCCTCGCCCAGCCAGAGCCGGAGGACCGCACGGCGCAGCGGATCCTCGACGCAGCACTGGAGCAGTTCACCCTTCTCGGTCTGCGCCGCTCCTCCGTGGACGACGTCGCGAAGCGGGCCGGCGTCTCCCGGGTCACCGTGTACCGGCGCTTCCAGACCAAGGACAAGCTGGTCGAGGAGACCCTGCTGCGCGAGCTCAGCCGGTTCTTCCAGCGTCTCGACGCCGCGGTGGCCGCGCTGCCGACCATGAGGGAACGGGTCGTCGAGGGCTTCGTGGTCGCCCTGCGCCACACGCGCGCCCATCCCCTCTTCGGCGGCCTGCTGCGCCTCGAACCCGAGCTGGTGCTGCCCTATCTGACCGTGCAGGGCAGCTCCTCGCTCTCCGCCACCGTCGAGTACCTGACGGTCCATCTGCGCCGGGCGCAACAGGTCGAGGGCCGCCCCGACGAGGACCCGCGCCCGGTCGCCGAGCTGATGGTGCGGGTGGCCGTGTCCTTCCTGCTCAACCCCGCCAGCTGCATCGAGATGGAGGACGAGGGCCAGGCCCGGGCTTTCGCCCGCCGCTACCTGGCCCCGCTGCTGGACGCCTGAGCGGCCGGCCGCGAGGGCCCGCCGTTCAGCGGCGCCGGTGCAGGGCCCGTGCCAGCCGCACCGCGCGCTCCCGTGTGGCGGCCGGGACGGCGAAGGTGGTCAGCGCGATCGGCGGGGTGAACCGCTGCACGGTCGTCGACTGCACGGAGGTGAAGGCGCGCAGCCCCTCTTCGCCGTGGATCCGCCCGAAGCCGGAGTCCTGCGCACCCCCGAACGGCAGCGCCGGTACGGCGGCGAAGCCGAGCACCGAGTTCACCGACACCGCCCCGGCGCGCAGGCGCGCGGCGATCGCGGCACCGGCGCGTCTGTCGCGGCAGAACACCGCGGCGCCCAAGGCGTAACGCGAGGCGTTGGCGCGGGCCACCGCCTCGTCCACGTCGGCCACCGGGTTGATCGCCACGACCGGCCCGAAGGTCTCCTCCGTCATCGCCGCCGCGTCCTCCGGTACGTCGGTCAGCACGACCGGCGCGACGTACGGAGCGCGCACCGACTCCGGTCCGCCCAGCAGGGCCCGGCCCCCCGCCGAGAGCGCGCTGGTCACATGCCGCTCCACGACGGCGGCCTGGCCCGGGAGCGTCATCGGGCCGTAGGAAGCGTCCGCCTCGGCACCAGGGCGGACCGCCCCGGCCCGCTCGACCACCCGCTCGCACAGAGCCGCGTGGATCTCCCGCACCGCGTAGACCCGCTCCACCCCCGCACAGGTCTGGCCCGCGTTGCTCAGCGCGCCCCACACGATCGCGTCGGCGGCCGCGTCCAGGTCCGCGTCCGCGGTGACGATCACCGCGTCCTTCCCGCCGCACTCGGCGAGGAACGGCGTCAGCGTCCGCGCGCACACCGCCATCACCTTGCGGGCCGTCCCCGGCGAACCGGTGAACGCCAGCTTGTCGACCCCGGACCGGGCCAGGGCGTCCCCGGTGGGCGCGGCGCCGGTGACGGTGGAGAGCAGCCCGGCATGCCCGGGCACGGCGGCGTCGAAGAGCTCGGCCAGCAGGACCCCGGTGCCCGGGGTCAGTTCGGACGGCTTGAAGACCACGGCGTTGCCCGCGGCCAGGGCGTAACCGATGGAGCCCATGGGGGTGTACAGCGGGTAGTTCCAGGGGCCGATCACGCCGACCACGCCCAGCGGCCGGTACACCAGCGAGGCCCGCTGGTGCGCGGCGAACACTCCGGTACTCACCTTCCGCCGACGCAGTACCCGCCCGGCGTGGCGTGCGGCCCAGCCCAGGTGCTCCAGCGTGAGGACGACCTCCAGCGCGGCGTCACCGGGCGGCTTGCCGGTCTCCTCGGCGATGGTGCGGGCCACGGTGTCCAGGTCGGTGGCGAGGGCCTTCTTCCAGCGCAGCAACTGCTCACGCCGCCGGGACGCGGGGAGCGCCGCCCACCCGGCCTGGGCGCTCCGGGCCCGCGACACGGCCCGGGACACCTCTTCCGGCCCGTGCACCGGGTGCTCGGCGAGCGGCTTGCCGGTGGCGGGGGAGTGGGTGACGAAGGTGGCGAGGGGTGGTGCGGCGGCGGCCGGGGTGGTGTCGGTCATCGACTCTCCTGACGGGAGGCATGCGGGGCGGACGGCTGCGCCGCGGGAGTGGAGGGCTGTGCCGCGGGGGTGTAGGGCTGGGCCGCGGGGGTGGAGGGCTGCGCTGCGGGGGTGGAGGGCTGCGCTGCGGGGGTGGAGGGCTGCGCTGCTTGGGCGGAGGGCTGCGCTGCTTGGGCGGAGGGCTCCGCTGCTTGGGCGGAGGGCTCCGCTGCGGGCTTCTGCGCCGGGGCGGGGGCTCCTTTCCCGGGGTTCGGTGGCTGGGTGGAGGGCCCGTCCGTCGGTTTCTGCGCCGGGGTGGGGGCTCGGTCCATGGGGTTCTGTGCCGGGGTGGAGGGCTTTTCCGTGGGGGCTTGCGCCTGTGCGGAGGGGCGGTCCGTCGGTGCTTGTGCCGGGGTGGAGGCTCGACCTCTGGGGTTCTGCGCCGGGACGGAGGTTTCTCCTGGCGGGGTTTGCACCTGGGTGGAGGGCCCGTCCGTCGGTTTCTGTGCCGGGGTGGAGGGACGGTCCGTCGGTGTTTGCCCCGGAGTGGAGGCTCCTTCCCCCGGTTTCTGCGCCGGGGCGGAGGGCCGGTCCGTCCGTGTTTGCGCCGGGGCGCAGGGCCCGTCCGCCGATCGCTCCCCCTTGGCGGAGGCCCCTTCCGCCGGGGTCTCGTCCTGGTGCGGGGTCTGCGGGCGGGAGTGTGCCCAGTGCGGGCCGAGATCGTCCAGGGTCCAGCCGAACGGGTACGTGCGCGCCTTGGGCTTGCGTGGGAACCACTCGGGCCGTGCGGGCAGCAGCCGGATCACCGCGGCCCGGCTGCGGAACGCACGGTGGACCGCGACCCGCAGCCAGCGCGGTTCCGGCGCAAAGCCGAGGGCTTTCAGCAGCGGTTCGTCCAGGACGGCGAGCGGGACCCGGGAGGCCAGCCGCCGCACCGGGGCCGGGTACCAGGAGGCCAGGACCCGCAGGGTGGCCGCGGCGACCCTGCGGTTGGCCGGGTGGTAGGAGAACATCTCCCGCTCGTAGTCGTCGTGGAGCCGCTCGAACTCGGCATAGGTGCCGGGGACGCCGGAGATGCCCATCATCTCGCCCATCCGCCGGCCCATCAGCGCCAGACTCTCGGTCTCCTGCTCGCACAGGCGCCGCCAGCCGAACCGGTCGATCCACCGCTTCGGCCCCACCACGGTGGTGGCCAGGACGTAGAGGAAGTCCTCGTTGGGAATGGGGTAGCGCCCGTGGATGCGATTCAGATGGCGGGCGGCTGCCCGCCCGTGCTCCGAGTCCGTCCCCTCACGGACCATCTCGTACGTGATCAGCACCGTGTCGTCGTAGCGCTTCTGGCCGGACCGCTCGAACTCCTGTGTGCGGTCCAGGAGTCGGGATATGCGCGGGACGCCGTAGTCGCGCAGGAACGCGATCGACGTCCCGTGGAGATAGTCGCGGGGGAACTCGTAGTGGATGATCCACCGGTAGATCTGCTCGAAGTCCTGCTGCGGATCCAGCTGCCGGATCCGGCGGAGCCGGCTGTAGCGGCCCATGGGCGAGCCCTCCCGGGGGAATCACGGCCACCCATTCCGTAGGGAGCGCCCCCTGTGAGTCGATGATACTGAAACTATTGAGTTGTTTCATCTGGCGTCAATACTGCGGACGCGACAACTGCCGGTGGAGGAAAGGCCGTTGTACGCCGTGGCGAGGAGTCGGGCGCCCAGGCATACGGCAGAGGAGTCCCGCAGCTGCCTCGCACCAGCGATACTGGATGCATGGATGCGACGACCACCGCCGCCCGCGCCGAGGTGCTGCGGGACCGCTACCGCAGTCGGCTGCCCGAGCGACTGCATGAGCTGGTCGGCCCGGTCGAAGGCACCGTCGACCTGCCGCTCCACATCGTCTGGTCCGGACGGACGAGCTACAGTCTCGACCGCCCGAAGTCCCGCATGACGCTCTACCGGACCGTCCTCGCCGAGGGCCTCCGCGAGGATCTGGCAGCCTTCCTCCATCACCGGTTGCTGGCAGAGCAGTGGCCCGTGCTGCGACGCCTGGTCAGCCCTTACATCCGCGAGGTCTGGGAGCAGTCCTTCCCGGAGCTGCCGCGCACGGCACCGACCGATGTGACCACCGCGTGAAGCTCACCGCGCTTCACGAACGTCTGCTTGCCGACATTCTCGACGTCGGCTCCCCCTATCCTCTGGTCCTCACCGGTGGCTACGCCGTACAGGCCCATGGTCTGGTCGAACGCTTCAGCCGCGACCTCGACGTCGCCACCGAAAACCCCGCCTCGATGGACGAGATCGTCGCGTCCCTCGCCACCGGCCTCGTCGCGCGCGGATGGCGGACGACGCATGTCCAGACCGACCCGCTCAGCGGCCGGTTCCTCGTCACCGATCCGGACACCGGCGAGGAGTGTGAGGTCGATGTCCTCAAGGAGGCGTTCTGGGCGCCCCCGGCCCAGACCCCCTACGGCCCCGTCCTCTCCCTCGACGACGTGATCGGCACCAAAGTCCGCGCCCTTGCCGACCGAGGCACCGTCCGCGACCTCATCGACGTCCAGGCCGCATCCCGTATCCGGTCCACCGCCGAGCTGGAAACCCTCGGCCGCCGCCGGGCTCACGACGAGTTCGACCTCGAGGACCTCCGCGACCGGCTCATCGGTGCGGACTGGTACGAGGACGAGGACTACGCCGCGTACGGGCTCACCTCCCGGCAGATCGGAGAGCTCAAGACGTGGGCGCTGGAATGGGCGGAGGATCTGGGTGCGCGGATCCATGACGAGAATGCCTGACGCCGCCGCACTGTAAGCACGGCAAGGGCACCTTGCCGTCAGGCGCCCCTTCACTCACCCCACCTCGAGCGTCTCGGCAAGCAGCTCCCGGTTGCGGTCCTTCTCGAGCAGGGACAGCGGATGTTGGGGCGCAGCTCCAACTGGCCCTCTGGGAGGTCGACGCCGTCCAGGGCGTTGAGACGGGTAAGGAGTTCAGCGCGCGGTCGGTGCGGCTCCCGTGCGGCCATGTACTCGCCGAGCATGAGGTACGCGCTCGTGGTGACGTGTCCCGCGCCGTGGCCAATCCAGCCGCCCAGTCCCTCCCAGTGGGCGAAGAGCGCGTGGACAGCTTCGACGGTCTCGATGAGTCGTCTGCCGCGAGCTGGCGGAAGAACCGTTCGGTGCGCGTCTCGCCTCGACGAGCTTCTTGCGGAAGAAGGCGTATGCGCCGGCGACGCCACTACCGGTGTCCTGGTCGGCGAGGGGGCCGCGGATGTGTGCGGCGAACTGCGGACGGTCCGCCTGCGTCGGCAACAGACGGAGATGTTCGTTGCCGCTGTTCCATTTGTTGATCAGGTATTGCTCGTCGATGCGCTGGGCCTCATTCGGCTTGGTTCCCGCGACATGATCGCGGATGGCGGCCAAAGCCAGGGACAGCGTGGTCATCCGCTGCTGGCCGTCGAAGACGAGCCAACGGGGAAAGGTCGCATCGTTCTGCGGCGACGGGGCGAGCACAACCGAACCGAGGAAGTGCGTACTCGCCTTTCCCTCCCCCGACTCCAGTAGCTCGGCCTGCTCCAGGATGTCGCTCCACAGCTGCTTGATCCTCGGTCGTCCCCAACGATTACACCAGGGCTGATCGGCTCTCCGGGCCGGAAACGGTTGTCAGTGTGAGCCTGGAGACACCGGGGGACAGCTGACCGGACGTGGCGGTCGTTGTAGTCTCCGAAGACCGCCCTTGACCCGCTGAGCGGGCAGGGAGCAGACCAATTGGGAGCTGTTCATGCTGCGAACCATGTTCAAGTCCAAGATCCACCGAGCCACCGTCACCCAGGCCGACCTGCACTACGTGGGATCGGTGACCATCGACGCGGAGCTGCTCGACGCCGCCGATCTGCTGCCCGGCGAGCTGGTGCACATCGTCGACATCACCAACGGCGCCCGGCTGGAGACGTACGTCATCGAGGGCGAGCGCGGCTCCGGGGTGATCGGGATCAACGGTGCCGCCGCCCATCTCGTGCACCCCGGGGATCTGGTGATCATCATCAGTTACGCTCAGGTCACCGACGCCGAGGCGCGCGCGCTCCAGCCGCGGGTCGTGCACGTGGACCGCGACAACCGGATCGTGGCTCTCGGCGCCGACCCGTCGGAGCCGGTGCCGGGCTCGGACCAGCAGCGCAGCCCGCAGGCCGTACCGGCCTGAGCGGAGCAGACGGACCGGACGGACCAGGAGCGTGCCCGCGAGCGAGATCGAGATCGAGATCCGTGACGACCGGGCGGCGGGCCGCCTGGAGGCGGTCGCGGGCGGCGAAGTGGTCGGCCGGATCGAGTACTTCGTCCTCGATGCCCCCGGGCGCGCCCTGGTCCCGGTTCACACCGTCGTCGAGCCCGCCCATGAGGGCAAGGGCATCGCCGGCTCCCTCGCCCGCGAGCTGTACGCCGTCGCCGAGCACGAGGGCACGGTCGTCGCCCCGCTGTGCCCGTACGTCGTCAAGTGGGCGGAGCGCCACCCCGACGAGGCCCCCGCCGCCGACCCCGAGCTGCTGCGCGCGGCGAAGGAATGGGTCGTGGCGCACCCCGGCCGCTTCTGATGGCCCTCACCCTCCTGCACACCTCGCCCGTCCACGTCCCCGTCTTCGACGTCCTGCGCGACGAGGCCCACCCGGGGCTGGAGCTGCGGCACGTCGTCGACGAGCGGCTGCTGGAACGGGCCCGCGCGGAGGGCCCCGACGCGGTCGCGGAGGACGTGGCCGCGATCCTGCGCCGTGCCGTCGCAGAGGGCGCGCGTGCCGTGCTGTGCACCTGCTCGACCATCGGCGGCGTGGCCGAGGCGGCCGACGTCGGCGTACCCGTGCTGCGCGTCGACCGTCCGATGGCGGCAGCCGCGGTCGCGACCGGCACCCGCGTCGTTGTCCTCGCCGCCCTGGAGAGCACGCTCGGCCCGACGGCGGACCTGATCCGGGAGGAGGCCGAGCGCGCCGGACGCCCGGTCGAGGTGCGGACCCGGCTCGTCGAGGGGGCCTGGGCGCGGTTCGAGGCGGGCGACGCGCACGCGTACGCGACGCTGGTCGCCTCCGCCGCCGACGAGGTCACCGACGCCGACGCGATCGTCCTGGCCCAGGCCTCGATGGCCCCGGCGCAGCGGCTGACCACGACCGCCGTCCCCGTGCTCTCCAGCCCGCGTCCGGGCCTGGCTGCCGGGGCCCAGGCGGGTGACTGCACGGGCGAGCCGGGGTACGCGGGGCAGTAGTCCTAGGAGCCGCCGCTTCATCCAAGGCTGGAGGACACGATGACCAACCCGTACCCGGACCCGGTCCACCCGGACCCGACCCCGGGCCCCGCCCCGACCCCGGACCCGGCCCCCGCGCCGACGCCGGGTCCCCCGCCGACCCCGGACCCGCGTCCGGCGCCGGGCCCCGTCCCCACGCCCCCGCCCTCACCGCCGGGCCCGCAGCCGGTCCCGGACCCGAGTCCGTCCCCGGTCCCACCGGGCCCGGAGCCGGTCCCGAACCCGGAACCGGCCCCGGTCCCACCGGGCCCGGAGCCGGTCCCGAACCCGGAACCGGGCCCGCCGCTGTCGTGAGGCAAGGGGCTCGGTAGAAGAACGCGGCGAGCACAGTCGTACGGAGGGACGCGGAGCGCGATCGGCCCCGCGTCCCTCCATGAGCCCCGCCAAGCGGTCTCCCCGCCCGGTCCCGAACCCGGGCCGGGCCCGCCGCTGTCGTCAGTCAGGTGGCTAGCAGAAGAACGCGGCGAGCGCAGTCGTACCGAGGGGCACGGCTGCTGGCAACTGGCCGCGCCCGCCCGATCCCGCCAAGCGGTCTCCCCGCCCGGTCCCGAACCCGGAGCGGGCCCGCCGCTGTCGTGAGGCAGACGGCTCGGCAGTAGAACGCGGCGAGCGCCCACGTACCGAGGGGCGCAGGGCGCAACAGGCCCCCGCCCACCCGCGCAAGCCCTCCTACCCGGTCACCTCCGACCGGTCCCCGCCCCACAGCGTGTGGAACGACCCCTCCCGGTCCACCCTCCGGTACGTGTGCGCCCCGAAGAAGTCCCGCTGCCCCTGCGTCAGCGCCGCGGGCAACCGCTCGGCGCGCAGCGCGTCGTAGTACGCGAGGGCCGCGGAGAAGCCCGGAGTCGGTACGCCTTGCCGGGTCGCCGCCACGATCACCTCACGCCAGTCGTCCTGAGCGGACGCGATCTCGCCGGCGAACGTCTCGTCCGCCAGCAGGCTCGGCAGATCCGCCCGGGCGTCGTAGGCCGCGCGGATCCGGTCCAGGAACGCGGCCCGGATGATGCACCCGCCGCGCCAGATCGCGGAGACGGCACCGAGATCGATGTCCCAGTCGTACTCGGCGCGCGCCGCGTCCATCTCGTGGAAGCCCTGCGTGTAGGACACGATCTTCGAGGCGTACAGCGCCTGCTCGACGCGGTCGGCGAAGGTGGCCGCCTCGGCTTCACCGAGCGGCGCCGCCTTCGGTCCCGCCAGCTCCCGCGAAGCGGCCCGCAGCTCCGCGTGGCCGGACAGGGAACGCGCGAAGACGGCCTCGGCGATACCCGACACCGGGACGCCCAGGTCCAGCGCGATCTGCACGGTCCACCGCCCCGTGCCCTTCTGCTCCGCCTGGTCCACCACGACGTCCACGAACGGCTTGCCCGTGGCCTCGTCCACGTGGGCCAGCACCTCGGCCGTGATCTCGATCAGGTAGGAGTCGAGACGGCCGGTGTTCCACGTCCGGAAGATCTCCGCGATCTGCGCGGGGGAGTAGCCCGCGACATCGCGCAGCAGCTGGTACGCCTCACCGATCAGCTGCATGTCGGCGTACTCGATGCCGTTGTGCACCATCTTCACGAAGTGCCCGGCGCCGTCCGGACCCACGTGCGTCACGCAGGGCGCCCCGTCCGTCGCCTTCGCGGAGATCTTCTCCAGCATCGGGCCGAGCGAGTCGTACGACTCCTTCGGGCCGCCCGGCATGATGCTCGGGCCGTTGAGCGCGCCCTCCTCGCCGCCGGAGACGCCCATGCCGACGAAGTGGATGCCCTGCTCGCGCAGTTCCCGCTCACGGCGCCGGGTGTCGGCGAAGTGCGCGTTGCCGCCGTCGATGATCATGTCGCCGGGCTCCAGGAGCGGGGCGAACTCCTGGATCACCGCGTCGGTGGGCTCACCGGCCTTCACCATGACGACCAGGCGGCGGGGCCGCTCCAGCGCCGCCACGAAGTCCTTGGCGGTCTCGGCCGCGATGAACTCGCCCTCACCGCCGAACTCCTCCACCAGCGCGTGGGTACGCGCCGACGTCCGGTTGTGCACCGCGACCGTGTAGCCGTTGCGGGCGAAGTTGCGGGCGAGATTGCGTCCCATGACCGCGAGACCCGTGACGCCGATCTGGGCTGAATTGCTCATTCCGTTGGCTCCTAAGGAATCCGGTACCGATGGTGCCGGTCGTGGCCGGTCGTGGCCGGTTCGTGGCCGCCAGTATTGCCGCAGGGACCATCTTGACGTGCCGGTACTCCGGCCGCACTCCCGGGTGGCTCGATGTTCCGCAGGCTGATACGCACGGAAGGGCCCGCCCGCCTCAGCCGTTGCGCAACCGGAGCCCCGCCCTTGCTTCTTGAGCCACATCGCGGCCGATTGCTGTCTTGTCATGGCCTGTTACGGGCGCTTACTTTTGGCCCTCCTGACGCATGTCGAGGGGGCACCGTTATGGCCGCACGCGGCCGGCACCGCCGGTATCAGCCGAACAGGATCAACCGAGCCTCGCTCACCGTGACGGCGGGCAGCGCCGGGATGGCGATCCCGCTCATCGGCACCGGAACCGCGCAGGCGGCGGACGTGGAGACCTGGGACAAGGTCGCCGCGTGCGAGTCGACCAACAACTGGAACATCAACACCGGCAACGGCTACTACGGCGGCCTCCAGTTCGCCCAGTCCACCTGGGAGCAGTACGGCGGCACCCGGTACGCCCCGCGGGCCGACCTGGCCACCAAGGACGAGCAGATAGCCGTCGCGGAGAAGGTCCTGGACGGACAGGGCCCCGGCGCCTGGCCGGTGTGCTCGGTACGGGCCGGGCTCACCCGGGGCGGGGAGAGCCCCGAGCTGAAAACCTCGGTACCGGACGTCAAGCCGCAGACCACACCGCAGTCCCGGGCCGGCAAGGCCCAGATGTACACGGTGGTGCGCGGCGACACCCTCTCCACGATCGCCGACGAGCAGGACGTCCGGGGCGGCTGGCGGGGGCTGTACGACGCCAACCGCAGGACCGTGGGGGCGGATCCGGACCTGATCATGCCCGGGCAGCGGCTCGCCCTCGGCGGCGGGTCCGCCGCGAAGACGACTCCGGCGGCCGCCAAGCCCCTGCCGAAACAGAAGACTTCCGAGAAGTCCACGCCCGCGAAGACCTCCAAGAAGACCATGGTCTCCCCGGTGAGCGCGCCCACCGGCACGCCCTACCACAAGGCGGGCACCTCCTGGTCGAAGGGCTACCACACCGGCGTCGACTTCCCCGTCGCCACCGGTACGACCGTGCGGTCCGTGGCCGACGGCAAGGTGGTCGGTGCGGGCTGGGAGGGCTCCTTCGGCTACCAGGTGGTGGTCCGGCACGCCGACGGCCGCTACACCCAGTACGCCCATCTGTCGGCGATCTCCGTGCGCAGCGGCCAGCAGGTCGGCGCCGGCCAGCGCATCGGCCGTGCCGGTTCCACGGGCAACAGCTCGGGCCCGCATCTGCACTTCGAGGTGCGGACGGGGCCCGGCTTCGGGTCGGACATCGACCCGGTGGCCTACCTGCGGGCAGGCGGCGTCAGGATCTGACGCGCGTCCGGTGCCGGTCCAGGACCGGCATCGGGACGTAGGGGCCGCCGTAGAACGGCCCGTAGAGGTGCGGTGAGGCGGCGCTCGGCGTCGTCTCCTGCTGCGCGGGGAGCACGAGAACCAGCTCCTCCGCGGAGGCGGAAGCGAGGACCAGCTCCTCGGTGGAGGCGGGCGAGGGCGCCGGCGCCGGTGTCGCGGGGAGTTCCGGGACCGGCCGCGCGGGTGCCGGAGCGCGTTGAATGCGCTCCGTCGTCAGCAGGATCAGGCCACCCGTCGCGACCACACCGCAGCTCAGCGCGAGCGCGGTGCCGGTGGTGCCGTAGCGGAAGGTTTCGCCGAACATCGTGATGCCGACCGCGGCCGCGATCACCGGGTTCACGACCGTCAGCACCGCCAGCGGGGCCGCGAGTCCGGCGCCGCGGTAGGCGGCCTGGGACAGCAGCAGACCGGCGGTGGCGAAGACACCGATGGTGGCCAGGGACGGCAGGTCGCCCGCCGTCACCCCGCCGTCCCAGTCGACGGCGACGATCTTCGTGAACACCGAGGACATGCCGAAGGCGATACCGGACGCGGTCGCGAGCAGTACGCTGCGCACCACCGGGTGCCGGTGGGCCGCCCGGCCCGCGATCATCAGGGTCGCGACGGCGCCCGCGGTGACCAGGGCCACGCCGGTGCGCTGCGCGGTGTCGAGGGACTGCGACTCGGAGGCGCCGACCAGGGAGAGCAGACCGGCGAGACCGACGGTCGCCATGATCGCGCCGCGCCAGGCGGTCGCCCCGGCCTTGCGGCCGACGAACAGGGCCGCCATCGGCAGCGCGAACACGATGGTGAGCGCTCCCAGCGGCTGGACCACGCTCAGCGGTCCGTAGGCGAGGGCCGCCACGTGCAGCAGCCCGCCCAGGCCGTTCAGCGCCACGGCGGCCCACCAGACCGGCCGGCGCAGCGGCGCGTAGTGCTGTCCGGGCGTGGACACCGCGACGCGCTCCTGCACGATCGCTCCGCCCGCGTAGGCGACGGCGGAGACGAGGGACAGGAGCACGGACAACGCGAGGGCACTCATGAGCGGCTCCTCTGCGTGAGGCGGGGGCTCGTCGTCCCGCGCGGCCAGCTGTCGGCTTCCATAGCCAACACGATGCCGTTAAAAGTTCTTCCCGTCGTCGTCCCTGAGCAGGCAATGACTCCTACTGCCGATGGAGTACAAAACGCCCTCCGTCCTCCTGAGGGTGGGGGGTGCACCCCGAGACGTCTACGGCCGCCCTTGGTGCCACCGCTCCTCGTGGACCTCGACCCTAGGGCTGGACATCATCTGATCTTTACGGCAATTCTATGACTTTTCCCCCTCGCGAGGCAGCCGAGTCCCCGCCCGCTGAGCTCTTCCGCGCGCGCCGCATCTGGGTGACCATGGGGGACCGGCCGAGACAGGGGGATGCTGGTGCGAGTGGGACTGTTGACCCGGGAGTACCCGCCGGATGTGTACGGCGGCGCCGGTGTCCATGTGGAGTTCCTCGCCCGGGAGTTGACGTCCCTGGTCGACCTGGAGGTGCACTCCTGGGGCGAGGGCCGCGCCGAGGGCGTGCTGCGCCACCGCCCCTGGTCCGCCCTCGACACCGCCAACGACGCGCTGCGCACCTTCTCCGTGGACCTCGCGATGGCCGCCGCCCTGGAAGGCAGCGAACTGGTCCACTCGCACACCTGGTACGCCAACCTCGGCGGCCATCTGGCCAAGCTGCTGTACGGCATCCCGCATGTGATGACCGCCCACTCCCTGGAGCCGCTGCGGCCCTGGAAGGCCGAGCAGCTCGGTGGCGGGTACGCCTTGTCCAGCTGGGCGGAGCGCACCGCGATCGAGACCGCGGACGCGGTGATCGCCGTGTCGGGCGCGATGCGCGAGGACATCCTCGCCTGCTACCCGGGGCTGGACCCCGCGCGGGTGCGCGTCGTGCACAACGGCATCGACACCGACCTGTACCGCCCCGACCACGGCACCGACGTGCTGGACCGGATCGGCATCGACCGGGGCCGCCCGTACGTCCTGTTCGTCGGCCGGATCACCCGCCAGAAGGGCGTGCCCCATCTGCTGCGCGCGGTACGGGACATCGACCCGGCCGCGCAGGTCGTGCTGTGCGCGGGCGCCCCCGACACCCCGGAGATCGACCGGGAGTTCCGCGAGCTCTTCGAGGAGCTGAGCCGGGTGCGCGCGGGCGTGCACTGGATCCCGCAGATGCTGCCGCGCCCCGAGGTGATCCAACTCCTCACGCACGCCGCCGTGTTCGCCTGCCCCTCGGTGTACGAACCCCTCGGCATCGTCAACCTGGAGGCGATGGCCTGCGGGACCGCGGTGGTGGCCTCGCGGACCGGCGGGATCCCCGAGGTCGTCGACGACGGCAAGACGGGACTGCTGGTGCCGGTGGACGACGGCTTCGAGGCGGGCCTCACGCGGGCCCTGGACTCCGTGCTCGCGGATCCGGAGGGCGCCCGGGCGATGGGCGAGGCCGGACGGGAGCGCGCGGTGGGGGAGTTCGGCTGGGACGCGGTGGCGCGGCGCACGGTCCGGCTCTACGAGGAGATCCTCGAACAGGCGTAGGACACCTCGAGTGGGGGCAGGCTGGGGTCAATCTGCTTGAGGGGAGCGGCCCATGCGTCGTGGCGGACCTTCGGTGCTCGGCATCGTGCTGGCGGGCGGAGAAGGCAAACGCCTGATGCCCCTGACGGCGGACCGCGCGAAACCAGCGGTCACGTTCGGCGGCACCTACCGGCTCGTCGACTTCGTCCTGTCCAATCTGGTCAACGGCGACATCCTGCGCGTCTGCGTGCTCACGCAGTACAAGTCGCACTCGCTGGACCGGCACATCACCACCACCTGGCGGATGTCCAGTCTGCTCGGCAACTACGTCACCCCGGTCCCGGCCCAGCAGCGCCTGGGCCCCCGCTGGTTCCTGGGCAGCGCGGACGCGATCCTGCAGTCCCTGAACCTGATCTACGACGAACGGCCCGAGTACGTCGCGGTGTTCGGCGCCGACCACGTGTACCGCATGGACCCGCGGCAGATGCTGGCCCAGCACATCGAGTCCGGCGCGGGGGTGACCGTGGCCGGGATACGCGTCCCGCGCGGCGAGTCCGCCTCGTTCGGGGTGATCAGCCCCGGCTCCGACGGGCAGACGGTGGAGCGCTTCCTGGAGAAGCCCGCCGACCCGCCCGGCCTGCCGGACGACCCCGAGTGCGTGTTCGCCTCGATGGGCAACTACATCTTCACCACCAAGGCCCTGATCGAGGCGCTCCAGCGGGACGCCGAGGACGACCGGTCCGTGCACGACATGGGCGGCTCGATCCTGCCCCAGCTCACCGAGCGGGGCGAGGCGCAGCTGTACGACTTCAGCGCCAACCACGTCCCCGGCGAGACGACCCGGGACCAGGGGTACTGGCGGGACGTCGGCACGCTGGACGCGTACTACGACGCCCATATGGACCTGATCGCCGAGCGGCCCGCCTTCAACCTCTACAACCGGCAGTGGCCCATCTACACCCACTCGGGCCAGCTCTCCCCGGCCCGTTTCAACGCGGGCGGCATCGCCGGGGAGTCGATCATCAGCGCGGGCTGTCTGATCCGGGGGCAGGTCACGCGGTCCGTGCTCTCGCCGGGTGTGGTGGTGGACCCCGGGGCGGTGGTCCAGGGGTCGGTGCTGCACGACAACGTCCACATAGGCCGGGGCGCGGTGGTGCGGGGGGCGGTCCTGGACAAGAACGTGGAGGTGCCGCCGGGGGCGACGATCGGCGTCAATCCGGAGCGGGACGCGGAGCTGTACACGGTCTCCAAGGGCGGGGTCATCGCGCTGGGGAAGGGGCAGCGGGTGACCTGACCTCGCGCTCCGCCAACGGGTTGGACTTAATCTGCTGTTAACTGTGCGTAGCTTGATCGCACTTGACCGTAATCGCTCGAGGACGATTGACTGCTGGTCCACCCCGTCGTCGACGCGAGGCAAGCCCTTGACTTCCGACCTGCTGGCCCCTCTCGACCTGGCGTTCTGGAACATCGAGTCCGCACGGCACCCGATGCACCTCGGTGCCCTGGGTGTCTTCTCCGCGCGGTCGCCCACGGCCGGGGCGCACGCCGCCGACCTCCTCGCGGCCCGCGCCGCCGCCGTCCCCGGGCTGCGGATGCGCATCCGGGACGTATGGCAGCCGCTCGCCTTCGGCGCCGCCACCCGGGAGCCGGTCCCCGGCTTCGACCCCCTGGACCATGTGCGGCTGCACGCCCCGGCCGACGACTTCCAGGCGGTCGCCGGACGCCTCATGGAGCGCCCGCTGGAGCGCGGCCGGCCGCCCTGGGAGGCCCATGTGCTGCCCGGCGCCGACGGCGAGTCCTTCGCCGTGCTGTTCAAGTTCCACCACGCCCTCGCCGACGGACTGCGCGCGCTGACCCTCGCCGCGGCCGTGCTCGACCCCATGGACCTGCCCGAGCCACGGCCCCGCCCGGCCGAGCCCCCGCGTGGCCTGCTCCCGGACCTGCGGGGGCTGCCCGGACTGGTCCGGGGCGCCCTGTCCGACGTGGGCCGCGCCCTGGACATCGGCGCCTCCCTCGCCGTGTCGACCCTGGACGCCACGCTGGCCGCGCGCTCCACGGCCGCGCTCACCGCCGAGCCCAGCGGCACCCGACGTACCGCCGGAGTCGTCGTCGACCTCGACGATGTGCACCGGGTGCGCAAGGCCGTCGGCGGCACCGTCAACGACGTACTGATCGCGGTCGTCGCCGGCGCCCTGCGCCGCTGGCTGGACGAACGCGGCGACGGCAGCGAGGGCGTCGCGCCCCGCGCCCTGATCCCCGTCTCCAGGCGCCGCCCGCGCACCGCGCACCCGCAGGGCAACCGGCTCTCCGGATACCTCGTGCGGCTGCCCGTCGACGACCCCGACCCGCTGCGCCGCCTCGGCACGGTCCGCGCCGCCATGGACCGCAACAAGGACGCGGGCCCGAACCGCGGCGCGGGCGCGGTGGCCCTGCTCGCCGACCACGTCCCGCCACTCGGCCACCGCCTCGCCGGCCCCCTGGTCGGCCAGGCCGCCCGGCTCTGGTTCGACCTCCTGGTCACCAGCGTCCCGCTGCCCGGCCTCGGCCTGAGACTCGGCGGCAACCCGGTCACCGCCGTCTTCCCTTACGCGCCGCTAGCCCGCGGCCAGTCCCTCGCGGTGGCGGTCTCGACGTACCGCGGCGCGGTCCACTACGGCCTGGTCGCCGACGCGGTGGCCGTACCGGATCTGGACCGGCTGGCGGCGGCGCTGTCGGACGAGGTGGAGACGCTGATCACGGCCTGTGACCCTTGACCGTCCCGGTTTTTGGTAGTGACGCCCGGCGCTCCGTAGAATTCCCCGTTCGAAAGCGGACGCGGTCGGAGCGCCGCACGGGTGAGCAGGGAAGCGGCAGCGGCGATGACGGTGACAGAGGACGGTCCGGCGACCACGGAAGAGGTCGTGTACGGCCCCGGCATCGACCCCGAGCGGCTGGCCGTCTGCCTCAGCGTGCTGGAGGAGCTCGACAAGCTGGAGGTCGACCACCCCGACGCCGTCGCCGTGCGCCGGGCCACCGCGGGCGTCTACCGCACGGTCAAGCAGCGCCGCCGCCAGGAGCGCCGGGCCGCCAAGACCGCCCACGACAGGGCGGTCACCGAGGCCACGGCGACCGGCTCCGCGCAGCGCATCGACGACGAGACCGAGGGGCTGCTGCCGTCGTCGCCCACCGAGGAGGGGCGGATCGCCGGGATACTCCAGCGCCCGCGCTCCTGCTACACCTGCAAGACGCGGTACGTGGAAGTCGACTACTTCTACCACCAGCTCTGTCCGGACTGCGCCGCGCTGAACCGCACCAAGCGCGACGTCCGCGCGGACCTCACCGGCAAGCGGGCGCTGCTCACCGGCGGCCGCGCCAAGATCGGCATGTACATCGCGCTGCGACTGCTGCGCGACGGCGCGCACACCACGATCACCACGCGGTTCCCGAAGGACGCCATCCGCCGCTTCAAGGCCATGGACGACTCCGCGGACTGGATCCACCGCCTGGAGGTCGTCGGCATCGACCTGCGCGACCCGGCCCAGGCCGTCGCCCTGGCCGACCGGATGAGCGAGCAGGGCCCGCTGGACATCCTGATCAACAACGCGACCCAGACGGTACGGCGCCTGCCCTCGGCCTACGCCGCGCTGGTGGACGGCGAGTCGGCGCCGCTGCCCGCCGGTGAGCTGCCCGCCCACCACGTCATCGGCGCCTTCAACTCCGGCGCGGTGGACGGCCTGGCCGCGCTGCCCGCCGGGATCTCCGGGCTCGACGCGCAGCAGGTGGCCGACCTCGCCCTGGTCGCGGGCCACGCCAGCGTGGAGCGGCACCGCGACGGCACCGCCATCGACGCGGGCGGTCTGCTCCCCGACGTCGTCGACACCAACACCTGGGTACAGACCATCGAGCAGATCTCCCCGGTGGAGCTGCTGGAGACCCAGCTGTGCAACTACACGGCGCCGTTCATCCTGATCAGCAAGCTCCGCCCGGTGATGGCACAGGCGGCCCGCAAGGCGTCCTCGGGCCGCGCGTACGTCGTCAACGTCTCGGCGATGGAGGGCGTGTTCGGCCGCGGCTACAAGGGCGCGGGGCACCCGAACACCAACGCCGCCAAGGCCGCGATGAACATGGTGACCCGGACCAGCGCCCAGGAGATGTTCCAGTCGGACGGCATCCTGATGACCTCGGTCGACACCGGCTGGATCACCGACGAGCGCCCCCACTACGACAAGCTCCGCCTCGCCGAGGAGGGCTTCCACGCCCCCCTGGACCTGGTCGACGGCGCGGCCCGGGTCTACGACCCGGTGGTGCGCGGCGAGGCGGGCGAGGACGTGTACGGCGTCTTCCTGAAGGACTACGCGCCCGGCAAGTGGTGACAGCGCGGCCGGCCGGAGGGCTTCGGGGTCGATGATCCCACCGGGTGACCGGGCTCGCCACGGGCCGCCGTCACGGTCCCGTCGGCGCCTGGTCGCGCAGACGGTCCTGGAGGGGCGAGCCGGTCGCTGACGCGGACGCCGCCCGGACCCGGGTGCCGCCGTCCACCAGGAGGTCGGCGCCGGTCACCCATTCGGCCGCGTCCGAGGCCAGCCAGACGACGGCTCGGGCCACGTCCCGCGGGGAGCCGATGCGGGCGAGCGGGAGGGCCGCGGCCAGCTGCGGTTCCGCGTGCTCCCAGACGAAGCGGGCCATGTCGGTGCGGATCAGGCCCGGGGAGACGGAGTTGACGCGCACCCTCGGGGCCAGTTCGCCCGCGAGCTGGCGGGTGAGGTGCAGGAGGGCGGCCTTGCTGGTGCCGTAGGCGCCGATGTGCGGGCCCACGTGTCCGGCGCCCTCCGTGCAGATGTTGACGACCGTGCCGCCGTGGTCGCGCATCCAGGCGCGCCAGGCGTGCTGGACCAGCCGCAGCGGGGCTTCCACGTTCACCGTGAACGCCGTGCGCCAGGCGAGCGGGTCGACGTCCATGAGCGGGCCGTAGGGCCGGTTCGTCGCGGCGTTGTTGACCACGATGTCGAGGCGGCCCAGTTCCCGTACGCAGAAGTCCGCCAGCGCCCGCGGATGCGCCGGGTCGGCCACGTCACCCGGCAGCCCCGCACCGCCCAGCTCCGCCGCCGTGCGCCGCACGTCCTGCGCGTCCCTCGCCGTCACGCATACCCGCGCGCCCGCTTCCGTGAGCGCGCGGGCGACGGCGAGACCGATGCCGCGGGTGGCACCGGTGACCACGGCGGCCCTGCCCTGGAGTCCGTACGGCGGCATCATCGCCGTACCGTCTCATGACGGATCGTCAGTCGACAGCCCCGAGGCGGGAGTTCCGGGCGGCGAGCAGTTCCAGGACGGTGCGCCAGTCCTCCAGGACCCCGGCGTCGAAACCGGCGGTGCGGCTCTCCTCGGCCGCCTGGCGCAGCCGGAGCAGGTCGTCGTCGGCGGGGTCGGCACCGGGGCCCTGGGCGCGGACCAGCCGGGCCACCCGCTCGCCGAGCAGGGGGCGTACGGCGTCGGCGGCCCGGTCGCCGGGCCCGAGCAGCGGGCCGATCGCCTGGACCAGCCCGGCCGCCTGGAGTTCCTTGTCGGCGGGGCGGCACCGGCGCAGCAGCGCGGCGGTGCGCAGCGCGTGCTGGTGCAGATCGGTTCCGGCGGCGCCGACGCGACCGGGGGCAACCCATGCGCCCCGGCAGGCGTACAGCAGATCCATCAGCTCCTCGACACTGCGCAGCTCCATGCGCCAGTCCTCCCGCCGGACAGCCGTTGCCGTCCGCCAGCAGACCATGGGTGGCTTGCGATTCGGCCAACGGGACCTGAACTGCGCGGCGTGCGGCGGCGGCGCGATACGTGCGACGGGGAGGGCATCCCAACGGCATCCCAACGGCCCGTGCAGGGCACCCGTTCGCCTCGGTCCCACGCAGGGGTGAACCAACAGGGGAGGAAACAGGACGTCTTCAGACAGTAACCCCGAGTTTTCAGCCCCATCGAGCGGGTACCCGCTCATTTGGTTACTCTGTAGCGGACGGACAGCAGAAATGGGTCCCACCCACACCCACGGTCCGTCCCGGGACAGCCGGTTCACAACGGTCTGCTCCGTACGAAGAACCGGCGCCACCGCGTCCGAACGGTCTTTCGACTCACACCCGAGCGGGCTACCGGCGACGGGCGGATCGGCCCGGCGCAGTGGTCCCGAGGGTGACCCGACACATAAGGAGTGCGCGGTGACACCGGAGAAGACGAAGCGCGAACAACGCCCCAAGGATCGCCCCGAACGCGCGGGCCGTCGGCCCGGCGAACTCGGCAGCCTGGACGTGTGGGCCCGGTCGGCCCCGATCCGCCTCGCGGGTTACGAGGACGACCTCGCCGAGCCCCACATCCTGCCGAGCGTGGACTGAAGGCCCGAGAAGCCTTCGCGATCGACGATCGCATGGGCGTGCGAGACTGGCGCCCATGCTGATCAGAGAAGCCGCGGCCGAGGACTGGCCGCGGATCTGGCCTTTCTGGCATCGCATCGTCTCCGCCGGCGAGACCTACGCCTGGGACCCGGGCACCTCCGAGGAGGCGGCCCGGGTCCTGTGGACGAACCCGGCGAAACAGGTGTACGTCGTCGAGGACGAGACCGGCGCCATCGTCGCCTCCGCGTACCTCACCCCCAACTACGGTGGCCCCGCCGCCCGGATCGCCAACGCGGGCTTCATGGTGGACCCCGCGCACACGGGCCGCGGCATCGGCCGCCTCCTCGCCGAGCACGTCCTGACCGCCGCCAAGGCGCACGGCTACCGGGGCATGGTCTTCAACGCCGTCGTCGAGACCAACCCCGCCGTCGCGCTGTGGCTGTCCCTCGGCTTCACGATCCTCGGCACGGTCCCGGACGCGTTCGAGCATCCGCGGCACGGGCTGGTGGGCCTGCACATCATGTACCGAGCCCTGTAGAAGACCCGGCTCGGTCCAGCGGCGCGGTCCGCCGCCACGGCCGCAGGCGCTCCAACTGGGCCGCCAGTTCCAGCAGATCGGTCTCCGCGCCCGGGCGGCCCACCAGCTGTACGGCGCACGGGGCGCCCGAGGGCAGGGCGCCGACGGGGATGCTCATGGCCGGCCAGGCGGTGAGGTTCCAGGGCGGGGTGAAGGGGGAGCAGGCGGTGTTCGCCACGATGTTGCGCAGCCAGCCCCGCTCGTGCCAGGGCGCGGCCTCGGGAGAGCGGCGGGCCAGGGCGGGGGTGAGCAGGATGTCGTAGCGCTCGAAGAACGGGTCGAGGACCCGGCGCAACTCCTCCCGGGCCGTGCCCTTGCGGGCCTGACCCGCGAAGCGCCTGCCGATCGCCGCGTGCACCTTCGTGCGGCGGGTCAGCGACCGCGGGTCCAGGCCCCGGGCGTCGACCGACGTGCCCGCCGTCCAGTGGGCGAGCGCGGTGAGCCCGAGCGTCATCGGGTACGGGGGATCCGCCCGGCGCACCTGGTGGCCCGCCTTCATCAGCACGCCCGCCGCCTCGCGCGCCGCCGCCCGGTACGGGGCGCTCACCGCGACTCCCGCGATCGGGCTGCGCAGCGACACCGCGACGCGCCGTCCGCCCCGCGTCGAGGCGGGCGGGAGCTCCCCGTCGGCCATCACCGCCAGCAGCAGGCGCGCGTCCTCGACCGTCGTCGCGAGGGGCCCGTTCTCCGACATGCCGAACCAGTCGCCCTCACCGATGCCCGCCGGCACCACTCCGCGGCCGGGCTTCAGGGTCACCAGGCCGCAGTTGGCCGCCGGGATGCGCAGGGAGCCCATGCCGTCGTTGCCGAGGGCGACCGGCACCAGGCCCGCGGCGACCGCGGCCGCGCTGCCGCCCGACGAACCGCCCGCCGAGCGCGAGGTGTCCCACGGATTGCGGGAGATGCCGTGCACCCCGTCCGTGGTGCCGAAGACGCACAGCTCCGGCACGTTCGTCAGCCCGACGACCACCGCCCCCGCCGCCCGCAGCCGGGCCACCGTGACATGGTCGTCGGCGGCCGGTGCCCGCGATGTCGCCGCGGAGCCGACGCGCAGTGACTCGCCGCAGACCGCGAGGTTGTCCTTGACCGCCACGGGCACGCCCGCCAGCGGCAGTTCGGCCAGGTCACCGCGGGCGCCCACGGCGTCGGCCTCGGCGAGCGCCGCCTCCGCGCGCACCGTGCGGAAGGCGCCGATCCGGCCGTCCAGGCGCGCGATCCGGTCGAGGTGCTCGGCGACCACCTCCCGGGGCGTGGTCCGCTTCTCCCGTACGGCGGCGGCGATCTCGACGGCGGTCCGGCCGACCCAGCTGCTCACAGGGGGCTCCTTCGGGTGCTGCGCAGGAGGATTACTCGCGGGTACGTCGGAGAGAACTCTGCCCGCCGAGCGCCCCGGCGTCGAGAGCGCGGCCCGGCGCCGCTCAGCGCAGGTGCCGCTCGAAGAACGCCGTCGTCGCCTCCATCGAGTCCGGCCACCGCGGTCCGAAGGTGTGCCCCTCGCCCCGGTACCGGCGCAGCTCCACGTCCTTCCCGGCCGCCTCGAACGCCGCCACCGTCCGCTTCGACCAGGCGAGCGGGCAGGTGTCGTCGGCGGTGCCGTGGTGGATCAGCAGCGGCTCCGTCGCCCGGTGTGCGAAGGTCAGCGGCGAGACGTTCCGCCAGAACCGCGGGTTCTCCTCGGGCGTGCCGTGCGCCGCGTCGATCTCGGCGGCGATCGGGTCGCCCTCGCCGCGCTGGAACCGCTCCAGGTTGTCCTGCGGCCGGCCGCTCACCGGCGCGAAGACCACCGCCGCGTCGACCAGACCGGGCGTCACCACGAGCGTGTTGTACACAACCCCGCCGCCCATCGAGCGCCCGAGCAGCCCGATCCGGTCCCCGTCGATCTCCGGCCGGCCGGAGCCGCGCAGTGCCAGTACCGCGCCGATGACGTCCGAGGTGTAACCGAGGCGCAGGTTCACGTCGTTGTCGGGGTCGTCGTCGGAGCGGGCGTGATTGCGGTAGTCGGTGTGCAGGACGACGTACCCCTCGCGGGCGAGCAGGTCCTGTTCGCGGGCCAGGCCCCGGCCGGTGGTGTAGACGGCCGGGTCGATGTAGCCGTGCGCGAGCACCAGCGCCGGGAAGGGGCCCTTGCCCGCCGGGATGTTCATCAGCCCCGAGATCGTCAGACCGTCGCTCTCGTACGTCACGGCGTACGAGGTGTAGGCGGCGGTGCGCGCCAGGACGGTCCCCAGGCGCAGGCCGGAGCCGCGGTGCTCGCGCTGGATCAGGGCCTGGAGGGAGACGGGGTCCACGGGGGAGGGGGAGGGTGCCGGGGCGGCGGAGGTCGTACGCGGGCTTGCGCTCGCGGACGCCGTCGGGCGCGCGTCCTCGTCCGCGCCGCCGGTGCAGCCCGCCGCCAGCAGCAGCGACAGCCCGGCGGCGGCACAGGCCAGTCCCCGCAGCCGCATGCCGCCATTGTCCCCCTGCGGGGCGCCGGCGGGGAGCGGTTTCCCCGGGGCCGGTTCGAAGCGGGTGCGGCAGGGGAGCTGTACACCAGGTCAGCCCCTGAGACGGTCACCCGCTCCCGGTGGCCGTCTCCCGCTCGGAACCCCGCCCGGACGACCTACGGAGACCCCGTATGCATGACGACCGCAGCCTGGTCGAAGGCCGCCTCAAGCGCGTCCTCGACGAGCGCATCCGTCCCGCCGTGTACCCCGAGTCCGTACCCCTCCAGGTGGCGGTGTGGCACGCGCCCGGTGAGCCCGTGCCGGTCGCCGAGGGACTCGCGGCCGAGCCCGAGCCGATCGAGGTGGGCGCGAGCTGGGGTGCTCCGTGGGGCACCAGCTGGTTCCGGGTCACCGGCACCGTCCCCGAGGCGTGGGCCGGGCGGACCGTCGAGGCCCTGCTCGACCTGGGCTTCGACGAGAACATGCCCGGCTTCCAGTGCGAGGGCCTGGTCTACCGGCCCGACGGCAGCCCGGTGAAAGGACTCAACCCGCGCAATCAGTGGGTACGGATCGGCGCGCCCGTCGAGGGCGGTGAGGAGGTGCGGCTGCACGTCGAGGCCGCCTCCAACCCGGTCGTCCTCGGCTACCACCCCTTCGTGCCCACGCCGTTGGGCGACCAGCACACCGCGGGCAGCGCACCCCAGTACACGCTCGCCCGGATGGATCTCGCGGTCCTCGACGAGACGGTGTGGGAGCTGGTGCTCGATCTGGAGGTGCTCGGTGAGCTGATGGCCGCGCTGCCCGTGGACTCCCCGCGGCGCTGGGAGATCCTGCGGGCGGTGGACCGGGCGCTGGACGCGATCGACCTCCAGGACGTCAACGGCACGGCGGCGCAGGCGCGGGCACGTCTGGAGACGGTGCTGTCCGAACCGGCCGTGCCCTCCGCCCACCGCATCAGCGCCGTCGGCCACGCGCACATCGACTCGGCGTGGCTGTGGCCGCTGCGCGAGACGGTCCGCAAAGTGGCCCGCACCACCGCCAACATGACCGCGCTGCTGGAGGACGAGCCGGAGTTCGTGTTCGCCATGTCCCAGGCACAGCAGTGGGCATGGGTGAAGGAGCACCGGCCCGAGGTGTGGGCGCGGGTGAAGAAGGCGGTGGCGGACGGGCGGTTCGTGCCGGCCGGTGGGATGTGGGTGGAGTCGGACACGAACATGCCGGGCTCGGAGGCGATGGCCCGGCAGTTCGTGCACGGCAAGCGCTTCTTCCTCGACGAGTTCGGCATCGAGAACGACGAGGCGTGGCTGCCCGACACCTTCGGCTTCGCCGCGGGCCTGCCGCAGATCATCAGGGCGGCGGGCTCCAAGTGGCTGCTGACGCAGAAGATCTCCTGGTCGCGGACGAACCCCTTCCCGCACCACACCTTCAGCTGGGAGGGCATCGACGGCACCCGGATCTTCACGCACTTCCCGCCCGTCGACACCTACAACTGCTCCATGAACGGCGCCGAGATCGCCCACGCCGCCCGTAACTTCCGGGAGAAGGGCGTCGCCCGGCACTCCCTCGCGCCCACCGGCTGGGGCGACGGAGGCGGCGGCACCACCCGCGAGATGATCGCCAAGGCGGCCCGCCTGCGCGACCTCGAAGGCTCGGCGACGGTGGTGTGGGAGACCCCGGCGGAGTTCTTCACCAAGGCGCAGGCCGAGTACCCGAACCCGCCGGTCTGGGTCGGCGAGCTCTACCTGGAACTCCACCGCGCCACCCTCACCAGCCAGGCGCGGACCAAGCAGGGCAACCGGCGCAGCGAACACCTCCTGCGCGAGGCCGAACTGTGGGCCGCGACGGCCGCGGTACGCACCGGATTACCTTATCCGTACGAGGAGTTGGACCGTATCTGGAAGACGGTGCTGCTCCACCAGTTCCACGACATCCTGCCCGGTTCGTCCATCGCGTGGGTGCACCGGGAGGCACGGGCGACCTACGAGCGCCTCGCCGCGGAGCTGAACGGGATCATCGACGCCGCCCAGGGCGCCCTGGCCGGGGAGGGCTCGACCCCGCTCGCCTTCAACGCCGCCCCGCACCCCCGCGACGGCGTCCCGGCGGGCGGCGCGGGAACCCCGGCCGACGAGGGCCGGACCCGGCTCACCTCGGGGCCCGGCGGCGGGCACGTCCTCGACAACGGCCTGCTGCGCGTCGGGATCGACGCGCGCGGGCTGGTCGTCTCCGCCTACGACCTCGACGCCGACCGCGAGACGATCGCACCGGGCAGCGCCGCGAACCTCCTCCAGCTCCACCCGGACTTCCCCAACATGTGGGACGCCTGGGACGTCGACGAGTTCTACCGGAACACGGTCACCGATCTCACCGAGGTGGACAAGATCGTCCCCGACGGGCACGCGGTGCGGATCGTACGGTCCTTCGGCGGCTCCCGCGTCACGCAGGTGCTCTCCCTCGCGCCGGGGGAGCGGCGGCTGCTCGTGGACACGGAGGTCGACTGGCACGAGACGGAGAAGTTCCTGAAGCTCGCCTTCCCGCTCGACGTGCACGCCGAACGGTACGCCGCCGAGACCCAGTTCGGGCACGTCCACCGGCCCACCCACACCAACACCTCCTGGGAGGCGGCGAAGTTCGAGGCGTGCAACCACCGGTTCGTGCACCTGGAGGAGCCGGGCTGGGGCGTGGCGATCGTCAACGACTCGACGTACGGGCATGACGTGACCCGCACGGTCCGTACCGGCGGCGACCGCGGGACGACCACCACGGTGCGCGTCTCCCTGCTGCGCGCCCCGCGCTTCCCCGACCCCGAGACCGACCAGGGCGTCCACCGCTTCCGGCACGCCCTGGTGCCGGGCGCGGCCATCGGGGACGCCGTCCGCGAGGGCTGGCGGATCAACCTGCCCGAGCGGCGCCGCACCGGCGCCGGGGAGGTCGTCCCACTGGTCGGCGTCGACCGGGACGCCGTCGTCGTCACCGCGGTCAAGCTTGCCGACGACGGCAGCGGCGATGTGGTCGTCCGCTTCCACGAAGCGCACGGAGGCCGCTCCCGCGCGACCCTCACCGCCGGTTTCGAGGTCGCGGACGTCACCGCCACGGACCTGCTGGAGCGCCCGCTCGCGGACGGTGCCGTCGAGCGGGACGGCAACCGTGTCGCCGTACGGCTGCGGCCGTTCGAGCTGGTGACGTTGCGGTTCCGGAGGGCAGAATCCGTGCTGTGAAGATCAGCGCGCGGGAACTGAACCGGGCCACCCTCGGCCGCCAACTGCTGCTGCGCCGCGAGCCGCTGGGGGTGGCCGAGGCCGTACGGCGGATCCTGGCGGTGCAGGCGCAGCAGCCGGCGTCGCCGTATCTCGCGCTGTGGAACCGGCTCGCCGGCTTCGCGCCGGCCGATCTGGACGCAGCCTTCGCCGACCGCACCCTCCTGAAGGCGACCCTGCTGCGGATCACCCTGCACGCCGTCCACCACGAGGACTACCGGATGCTCCGGGAGGCGATGCGGCCGACGCTGCACGCCTCCCGGCTCGGGTACCGCTTCGCCGCCGCCGGGCTCACCCCGGCCGACGCCGCCGAACTGGAGCCGGGGCTGATGGAGTTCGCGGCCGAGCCGCGGTCGAACGGCGAGATGACGGCGTGGCTCGGGGAACGGGTCGGCGAGGAGCGGAAGGAGGGGGCGTGGTGGGGGCTGCGGTCCTTCACCCCGCTCGTGCACGCGGTGACCGGGGGACCGTGGTCCTTCGGTACGTCGCCGGCGTACGTCGCGGGGCCGGAGGGCCGGGCCGAGGGCGGGCCCGAGGAGGCGTTGCAGGCCCTCGCCCTGCGCTACCTCGCCTCCTTCGGGCCCGCCTCGATCGCCGACCTGGCCCAGTTCGCCACGGTGCAGCGGGCCCGCGTCCGCACCGCCCTGCGCGCGCTCGCCGGATCCCTGGAGGAGCTGGAAGGCCCCGACGGCACGGTCCTCCACGACGTCCCGGGCGCCCCGCGCCCGCCCGGGGACACCCCGGCGCCGCCCCGGCTGATGGCGATGTGGGACAGCGTGCTGCTCGCGTACGCCGATCGCGCCCGGGTGATCCCGCCCGCCTGTCGCCCGCTGGTGATCCGCGTCAACGGCGATGTGCTGCCGACGCTCCTGGTCGACGGCCAGGTGGCGGGCGTCTGGCGCCCGGTGGAGGGCGGCATCGAGGCCACGGCCTTCCACGAGCTGCCGCCCGGGGTGTGGGAGGAACTGGCCCGGGAGGCCGCGTCCTTGCCGGCGCTGCTGGCGGCACGCGAGCCGCGCGTCTACAGCCGCTACGGCCACTGGTGGAAGAAGCTCCCGGCCGCCCAGGTGCGCGTCCTCCCCGCCGATTGATCGGACCTCTGAGACAGAATTCCGCGAAATCCGCCCCCTCGGGGGCCTGTGGGCGGAGAATGGTCGTATGAATCGCATCACCGCGGTGGACACCTACGACATCCGTTTCCCCACCTCCCGGGAGCTCGACGGCTCCGACGCGATGAACCCGGACCCCGACTACTCGGCGGCCTACGTCGTCCTGCGCACCGACGCCGCCGACGGGCACGAGGGGCACGGCTTCGCCTTCACCATCGGGCGGGGCAACGAGGTCCAGGTCGCCGCGATCGACGCCCTGCGCGGTCAGGTGACCGGACGGTCCGTCGAGGAACTGTGCGCGGATCCGGGGACGTTGAGCCGCGACCTGACCGGCGACAGCCAACTGCGGTGGCTGGGACCCGAGAAGGGCGTGATGCACATGGCGATCGGGGCGGTCGTCAACGCCGTGTGGGACCTGGCCGCCAAGCGCGCCGCCAAGCCGCTGTGGCGGCTCCTGGCCGACGCCGAACCCGAGTGGATCGTCCGCCAGATCGACTTCCGGTACCTCACCGACGCCCTCACGCCCGAGGAGGCCCTGGAACTTCTGCGCCGGGGCCGGGACGGCGCCGACGAGCGCTCGGCGGAACTCCGGAGCACGGGCTACCCCGCCTACACCACCTCCCCCGGCTGGCTCGGCTACGACGACGCGAAGCTGACCCGGCTCGCCACCGAGGCCGTCGCCGACGGGTTCCGCCAGATCAAGCTCAAGGTCGGCGCCGACCTGGCCGACGACATCCGGCGCTGCCGCGTCGCCCGCTCGGCCATCGGCCCCGGGATCCGCCTGGCGCTCGACGCCAACCAGCGCTGGGACGTGGCCGAGGCGATCCGCTGGACCCGTGCCCTCACCGAGTTCGGCCCGTACTGGATCGAGGAGCCCACCAGCCCCGACGACATCCTCGGCCACGCGGCGATCCGCGAGGCGGTCGCCCCGGTGAAGGTCGCCACCGGCGAACACGCCCACAACCGGGTCGTGTTCAAGCAGCTGCTCCAGGCCGGCGCCGTCGACATCGTCCAGCTCGACGCGGCCCGCGTCGGCGGTGTCAACGAGAACCTCGCCATCCTGCTGCTGGCCGCCAAGTTCGGCGTGCCGGTCTGCCCGCACGCCGGCGGGGTCGGACTGTGCGAACTCGTCCAGCACCTGTCGATGTTCGACTACGTCGCGGTCACCGGGACCACCGAGAACCGGGTCATCGAGTACGTCGACCATCTGCACGACCACTTCCTCGACCCCGTGGTGATCCGCGAGGGCCACTACGCGGCACCCACCGCTCCGGGCTTCTCGGCGGCCATGCGCCCCGAGTCCCTCGCCCGGTACACCTTCCCGGACGGCTTCTACTGGACCACCGCCCTCGACGAGGAGAAGGGGCACGCCGCATGAACGACTTCGCGGGACTCAAGGCGCTGGTGACCGGGGGCGCCTCCGGCATCGGACGGGCCACGGCGCACCTGTTCGCCGCGCGCGGCGCCCGGGTCGCCGTCCTCGACCTGGACCCGGCCCCGGTGGAGGAGCCGCTGCTCGCGTACCGCGCCGACGTCACCGACGACGCCGAGGTGCGGGCCGCTGTCGCCGCCGCCGTGGCCGACCTCGGCGGCCTCGACGTGCTGGTCAACAACGCGGGCATCGGCGCCCAGGGGACCGTCGAGGACAACGACGACGCCGAGTGGCACCGCGTCCTGGACGTCAACGTCGTCGGCATGGTCCGCACGGCCCGCGCCGCCCTGCCGCGGCTGCGCGAGTCGCGGCACGCGGCGATCGTCAACACCTGCTCGATCGCCGCCACGGCGGGCCTGCCCCAGCGCGCGCTGTACAGCGCCACCAAGGGCGCCGTGCACGCCCTCACCCTCGCCATGGCCGCCGACCACGTCCGCGAGGGCATCCGCGTCAACTGCGTCAACCCCGGTACGGCGGACACCCCCTGGATCGGCCGGCTGCTCTCCCAGGCCCCCGACCCCGCTTCCGAGCGCGCCGCACTGGAGGCCCGCCAGCCCACCGGACGCCTGGTGACGGCCGAGGAAGTGGCGGGCGCCATCGCCTACTTGGCCAGCCCGCTGTCCGGCGCCACCACCGGCACCGCCCTCGCCGTGGACGGCGGCATGCAGGGCCTGCGCCTGCGGCCGGTGACCCCGTGACCCGGCTCGGCTTCGGCGCCGGAGCCCTCGGCAACCTCTACACCCCGATCAGCGACGAGCAGGCGTACGAGGCGGTCGGCGCCGCCTGGGACCGCGGCATCCGCTACTTCGACACCGCCCCGCACTACGGCCTCGGCCTGTCCGAGCGCCGCCTGGGCGCCGCCCTGCGCGAGCGGCCGCGCGAGGAGTACACGATCTCGACGAAGGTGGGCCGCCGCCTGCAACCGTCGGACGGGGACGGCGACGACCTGGCCCACGGCTTCGCCGTCCCCGCCGCCCACCGCAGGGTGTGGGACTTCACCGCCGACGGCATCCGCCGCACCCTGGACTCCAGCCTGGAACGGCTGGGCCTGGACCGGGTGGACCTGGTCTACCTCCACGACCCCGACGACCACGCCGAAGAGGCCTTCCGCGAGGGATATCCGGCGCTGGAGAAGCTGCGCTCCGAGGGCGTGGTCGGCGCGATCGGCGTAGGGATGAACCAGGCGGAGATGCTCACCCGCTTCGTCCGCGACACCGACGTGGACGTGGTCCTCTGCGCCGGCCGCTACACCCTGCTCGACCAGAGCGCCCTCGCCGACCTCCTGCCCGCCGCCGCAGCACGGGGCACGTCGGTGGTGATCGGCGGGCCCTTCAACTCCGGTCTGCTGGCGGATCCGCGGCCGGGAGCGACGTACAACTACGCCCGCGCGCCGCAGGAGTTGGTGGACCGCGCCCTGCGCATGAAGGAGACGGCCGAGCGCCACGGCATCACCCTGCGCGCCGCGGCCCTGGCCTTCTGCGCGGCCCACCCGGCGGTCACCAGCGTGCTCGTCGGCGCCCGTTCGGCAGCCGAAGTGCACGACTGCGCCGACCACTTCGCTACCGAGGTGCCCGCCTCCTTCTGGCAGGAACTGCGGGACATGGGCCTGCTGGGCGGGGTGGGGGAGCTGCCGTGACGGTCGTGGACGCGCATGTCCATGTCTGGGAGCTGTCCGTCCGCGACCAGGGCTGGATCGCGCCGGGCAGCCTGCTCCGACGTGACTTCACCGTCACGGAGCTGGCGCCTCGGGCCCGCGCGGCAGGCGTGGAGCAAGTGGTCCTCGTCCAGACCGTCACCGTGCCGGAGGAGACCCCGGAGCTGCTGGCCCTGGCCGCCGGGCACGACCTCGTCACCGGGGTGGTCGGCTGGACCGACCTGACCGGCCCCGGCGTGGCCGAGGAACTCGCCCGTCTGCGCGCACTCCCCGGCGGCCGGTACCTCAAGGGCATCCGCCACCAGGTGCAGGGCGAGCCGGACCCGCGGTGGCTGCTGCGGGCGGACGTACGCCGCGGCCTGGCCGCCGTCGCCGAGGCCGGGCTGGTGTACGACCTCGTGGTGCTGCCCTCTCAGCTCCCCGCCTGCGCCGAGGCGGCCGCCGCCCTGCCCGGACTCACCTTCGTCCTGGACCACGCGGGCAAGCCGCCCGTCGCCTCCGGCGCCCTCGAACCCTGGGCCACCGACCTGCGCGCCCTGGCCGCGCTGCCCAACACGGTCTGCAAGCTCTCCGGCCTGCTCACCGAGGCCGACCCCGCCTCCTGGACGGTGGACGACCTGCGCCCGTACGCCCACACCGTGCTCGATGCCTTCGGGCCGCACCGGCTGATGTTCGGCTCGGACTGGCCGGTGTGCACCCCACTCGCCCCCTACGGTGAAGTGCTCGCCCTCACCCGGAACTTGGCCGAAGGGGACGATATCTTCGGCGGCACCGCCCGCCGCGTCTACGACCTGTGAGACACCCCCGCCAGCCGGGTCGGCGGCAGATACTCCCGCACATACGTCCGGTCCCAGCACGCGCCCGTCTCCCGCAGCTCGCGCCACGTCGTGAAGCGGTAGCGGAACAGGCGGGCGCGGATGTAGCGGGGCGGCGCGTCGGGCGGGAAGGGGGAGCGGCGCAGCAGTTTCAGGGTGGCCGGGTCGTTCTCCAGGAGGCGCTCCACCAGGGTGCCGAACCAGGCGCCCGCGTAGGCGGGGGAGAGCGCGGCGAACCACATCATCCAGTCCAGCCGGAGGTGGTACGGCGCGAACTGCCGCGGCCAGTGCCGGGGATCGCCGGGCTTGCCCTTGAACTCGTACTCCCGCCAGTCGGAGTCCTCGCGCGGTACGTCCTCGTCCGTACCCTCGATCACGACCTCGTAGCGGACCCGGCTGACGCTGCCGAACGCGCCGTAGGTGTTGACCAGGTGGAGGGGGTCGAAGGAGCGGTTCATGACCTGGCGGCGGGAGAGCATGTTGCGGACCGGGCGGTAGCTGAGGGCGAGGAGCAGGGCGGAGACGGCGAGGACCACGACCTGGTACCAGGCGGGGGCGTCCGGCACCGCCGATGGGGAGGTGTCGGGAAGCGCGAGCGCGGACAGCGCCAGCACGATGGTGATCCAGTTCAGCCAGGAGAAGTTCCCCGACAGCACCAGCCACAGCTGGGTGAGGATCATCAGGGCCGCGGCGGCCGTGGCGACCGGCTGGGGGGTGAACAGCAGGAACGGCACCACGAGTTGGGTGACGTGGTTGGCGGCCACCTCCACGCGGTGCAGCGGTCGCGGGAGACGGTGGAAGAACCAGCTCAGCGGGCCGGGCATCGGCTGGGTCTCGTGGTGGTGGTCGAGACAGGTCAGCTTCCGCCAGCACTCGTCGCCCCGCATCTTGATCAGACCCGCCCCGAACTCGACGCGGAACAGGACCCAGCGCAGCAGGAACAGCACCACGATCGGCGGGGCCACCTCGTCGTTGCCGAGGAGGACGGCGAGGAAACCCACCTCCAGCAGCAGGGACTCCCAGCCGAAGGAGTACCAGGTCTGCCCCACGTTGACGATCGACAGGTACAGCACCCAGGGCACCAGCCACAGCAGCATGGCGCCCCACAGCGGCAGCAGCCCGTCCACTCCGGCGAGCAGCGCCGCCGACACCGCGCAGCCCGACCAGGCGCACACCGCGAACAGCCGGTCGGTGTAGCGGAAGTGGAACAGGCTCGGTGCCGCCCGGAACGGCACCCGCGCCACGTGAGCGGGCACCGGCAGTAGGCCGCGCTCGCCGATCAGCGCGCGGAACTGGAGCGCCGCCGTCAGGAACGCGACGAGGTACACGCCGGCCAGCGCCCGCTGGAAGACCAGCCGGCTCAGCCAGTACTCGGGTGCGGTGAACCACTCCACGGCCTGCGCTCCTTCGATCCGTTGTGCTGCCAGCCTCCGCCGTTCGGTCACTCTGCGTGCATCACCCCTCCGGTTGCGTAACCCATGCGGGTGAAGCAGACAATGAGTGGCGAACTGCCCGATAAGAGGCGGGAGAGTGCGGTGCGAACCCCCACAGGAACCCTGGTCACGGCCGGCGCGCTCGCCGCGGCGCTGCTGGTCACCGGCTGTGGCTCGGAGAGCGACAAGGGCACGGCGGCGAGCGGGGAGGTCTTCCTCCAGCCGGTGGCGGCACCGGGACCCGATCCCTTCACGGACTCCACGGCCACCTCGACGGCTACCCCGCCGCCCGTCACCCGAACGCCGCAGTCCACCCCGACCTCCGACGGCGTGCGCTCCTACTCCGGGTCCACACCCGGCCTGTACAGCGGCACCGAGCGCGTCGGCAGCTGTGATGTGAACCGGCAGATCGGCTATCTCACCGCCGACCAGGGCAAGGCGCGCGCCTTCGCCGGGGCTGCCGGCATCTCCGAAGCCGGGATTCCGCAGTACCTGCGCGGCCTCGCCCCCGTCGTGCTGCGCGCCGACACTCGGGTCACCAACCACGGGTACCGCGCCGGACGGACGACCACCTACCAATCCGTCCTCCAGGCCGGCACCGCCGTCCTCGTCGACGACCGGGGCGTGCCCAGGGTGCGCTGCGCCTGCGGCAACCCGCTGAAGCCGCCCGCGGCGACCCAGGGCAGCCCCGCCGTCAGCGGCCCCGCGTGGGCGGGTTTCCGTCCGGCCCAGGTCGTCGTGGTGACTCCGGCACCCCAGGTGATCGCCGACATCACGATCATCGACGTCGTCAGCAACACCTGGATCGAACGCCGGGTCGGCCACGACGTGCGGCACGACCGCCCCGTACCGCGGCCGCAACCGCTGACGCCCGGCACCTCGACGCCCGGCACCCCGAGCCCCGACGACAGCCTCGCCCCGGACGACGAGAGCGCCGAGCCGTTCGACGAGCGCACCGGCTCCACCACGCCCGAGGCAACGCCTGAGGGAGTCCCCGACGGAGCGCCCGAGGGACCGCTGGAGAGCACACCGGCCGACTGCGCGACCCCCACCGTCACCGTCACCCCCGGCGCCACCGAGGACGCCCCCGCGGAACCGCCGACTCCGACGGACTGCCCCAGTGTCACCGTCACGGCCACCCCGCCGCCGACCGAGCCGCAGCGCCCGCCGGCGCCCTCGGACGAGGACACCGGGACCGAGCCCTCGATGCCCGACGAGCCGGAGCTCTCCCTCGACGCCTCGGACGAGATCGGCCCGGGAACCGTGCCGGACACGCCCGACGTGCCCGACGCCGGCGGGCTGATCCCCGACGCGCCCGGGGAGCGGTCCGCCTCCGGCAGCATCTTCGGCAGCCCGACGGATGTCTTCACCAGTTGACGGCTCGCTCCCCGAGTCCGCCCTTCCCGGTCGAAGAATCGGACAATTCCTGGCAAGGTGGGCGCATGGTTGATCGGGGAGCGAGCGCCCTGTCACTCCCGGACGACTGGCCCGCCCACCCGGATCCGATCCTGGCGCTCAACCGCATGGGCAGCTTCGACTGGGACCTGGACAGCGGTCTGTTCCACATGGACGCCCAGGCCCACGAGGTCTTCGACCTGCGCCCCGACGAGTACGACGGCCGCCCCGAGAGCCTCGGCGTCCGGGTCCCTCCGGCCGAGGGGCACCGCCTCGACACCATGGTCGCCCAGGCCATCAAGGACGGCAGCGAGAACTACGGCGCCTACTTCCGCCTGCGCCGCCGCGACGGCAGCCTGCGCTGGACCCACACCCAGGGCTACATCCGGCGCGACGGGACCGGCCGCCCGCGCCGCATCATCGGCATCGTCCGGGACGCCACCGACGAACTGGCCGAGAGTGCCGCACGCCGGGACCGGGCCGAGGCGGACGAGGCGCGCCGGCAGCAGACCAACGTCGTCGAGCTGACCACCGCCGCGCTGGCGCACGCCCGCACGGTCCAGGACGTCATCGACGTACTGAAGGACACCCACGGCCTCACCCATCTGGGCGCCACCAGCCTGGTCATGGGCCTGGTCGAGGCAGGCCGGATCCGGCTGATCGCCGAGGGCCCGGCGGGCAGCTTCGTCCCCGGCACCAGCGTCACCCGCCTCGACGAGCCGTACCCGATGAGCGAGGTGGTGCGGACCCTCACCCCGCGGTTCATCGAGTCACCGCAGGAGTTCGCGGACGGCTATCCCCGGCTGTGGCAGCACATCACCGGCCTGGACATCACCTCGGCCGCCTATCTGCCGCTGATCGCCCAGGCCCGGCCGATCGGCGCCATGGGCCTGCTCTACAGCGACCGGCGCGGCTTCTCGCCCGAGGACCGCAACGTCCTGGTCGCCCTCGGCAGCAGCATCGCGCAGAGCCTGCAGCGGGCCATGTTCTACGAGCAGGAGAAGGACCTGGCCACCGGCCTCCAGCAGGCCATGCTGCCGCGCACCATCCCGAGCGTCCCCGGCGCCGATGTCGCCGTCCGCTACCGGGCCGGCACCGCGGCGGGCACCCTCGGCCGGGACATCGGCGGCGACTGGTACGACCTGATCCCGCTGCCGGGCGGCCGGGTCGGCGCGGTCATCGGCGACGTCCAGGGCCATGACACCCATGCCGCCGCCGTCATGGGCCAGCTCCGCATCGTGCTGCGGGCCTACGCGGCCGAGGGGCACACCCCCGCGACCGTGATGGCCCGCGCCTCGGTCTTCCTGCACGAACTGGACACCGACCGGTTCGCGACCTGCTTGTACGCCGAGGCCGACCTGTCCACCGGGGTGGTGCAGGTGGTGCGGGCCGGCCATATCGACCCGCTCGTCCGGCAGCCCGACGGCACCTGCCGGCGGGTGGCCGTGGACGGCGGCCTGCCGCTCGGTCTGTCGGCCGAGTTCGGGAGCCTGGAGTACCCGGTGCGCACCCTGGAACTCGACCCCGGGCACACCCTGCTGCTGTGCACCGACGGTCTGGTGGAACAGCCCGGCCTGGACCTCGACGAAGGCATGCAGACGCTCACCGCCCTGGTCGCCGACGGCCCGGACGACGTGCGCAAACTCGCCGACCGGCTGATCGAGGTGGCCGAGGAGCGCGGCGGCGACGACGATGTCGCCCTGCTTCTGCTGCGGCGCCGTGGCCTGGACGCCCCGCAGACCGGCGGGCGGCTGCAGCAGCACGTGGCGCCGGGCGACCCCGAGGCGCTCACCCAGGCCCGCCACATGATCCGCGCCGCCGTGCGGGCCTGGGGCTCCGGCGAGCGGGACGACGAGATCGAGCTGGTCGCAGACGAGCTGATCACCAACGCCCTCATGCACACCGAGGGGGCCGCGATCGTCACGTTGCGGGTGCTCACCGGCGCCGACCGCCGGCTGCGGGTGGAGGTCGAGGACTCCTCCAGCGCCCTGCCCCGGCGCCGGGAGGCGGGCGACGACGGGGTGTCCGGCCGCGGCCTGCTCCTGGTGGAGCTGCTCACGGACGTCTGGGGAGTGGAGGCCCGCGGCGGCGGCAAGTGCGTGTGGTGCGAGTTCGTGGTGCCCGGGCGGAACTGAGCCGTCCCCGGTGGCACTCTGGACGTATGCCGGAACTCCCCGAGGTGGAAGCGCTCAAGGACTTCCTCACCGAGCGCCTGGTCGGCCACGAGATCGTCCGGGTGCTGCCCGTGGCGATCAGCGTGCTGAAGACGTACGACCCACCCCTGGCCGCCGTCGAGGGGCACGAGGTCTGCGCGGTGCGCCGGTACGGCAAGTTCCTGGACCTCGAGACGGCGGACGGCCCCCACCTGATCACCCATCTCGCCCGCGCCGGCTGGCTCCACTGGAAGGACCGCCTCCCCGACGGCCCGCCCCGGCCCGGCAAGGGCCCGCTGGCCCTCAGGGTCGCGCTGGAGACCGGCGAGGGCTTCGACCTGACCGAGGCGGGCACCCAGAAACGCCTGGCGGTCTACGTCGTCCAGGACCCGCAGGACGTCCCGGGCATCGCCCGCCTCGGCCCGGACCCGCTGGCCGACGACTTCGACGAGCCCCGCCTGGCGGCCCTCCTGAAGGACGAGCGCCGTCAGCTCAAGGGCGCCCTGCGGGACCAGAGCCTGATCGCCGGCGTCGGCAACGCCTACAGCGACGAGATCCTGCACGCGGCGAGGATGTCCCCCTTCAAACTGGCCGCGAAGCTGACCCCGGCGGAGACGGGCACCCTCTACCGGGCCCTGCGCACCACGCTGACCGAGGCGGTGGAGCGTTCCCGGGGCCTGGCGGCGGGCCGGCTGAAGGCGGAGAAGAAGAGCGGGCTGCGCGTCCACGGCCGCACCGGCGAGCCCTGCCCGGTCTGCGGCGACACCGTCCGCGAGGTGTCCTTCAGCGACTCCTCGCTCCAGTACTGCCCGACCTGCCAGACCGGCGGGCACGTCCTCGCCGACCGGCGGCTGTCCCGGCTCCTCAAGTAGTCCGCGCTGGCCGTCACTTGGTGCGGGGCCACCACTCGAACATCACGATGGTCGCGTCGTCCCGCAGCCGGTTGCTGGGGGTGTCGGTGATCGAGTGGATGAGACGGCGCAGCGTCTCCGGCGCCAGCTCGCCGGCCGAGGTGGCCCGGATGACGTAGTCGGCGAACCGCTCCAGGCCGAACTCGCCGCCGTCCTCGGTCCGTGCCTCGATGACCCCGTCGGTGTACATGAGCACCCGGTCGCCGGGTTCCAGGGCGAGCTCATGGGTCTGCCGCGGCCGCGTCGAGAACCGGCCCGGCAGGCCCATCGGCGGCTCGGGGTCGCGCTCCATGGCGTCCACGATCAGCCGCCGATCGCGGATCAACAGGGGCATGGGGTGGCCGCAGTTGCTCCATCGCAGCATCCCGCTCTCCAGGTCGAGCTGGGCGAGGATGCCGGTGCAGAACTGGTCCGGCAGCCACTCCGCCAGCGCGTCGTCCACGCACGACACCAGGTCCGGCAGATCCGCGCCGGTGCGCCGCGCGTTGCGGAAGGCGGCGAGCGACACCGCGGTGGTGAGCCCGGAGGCGAGGTTGTGCCCCATGGCGTCCAGCACCGCGATGTGCAGGGTCGTCTCGGTCAGCGAGTGGTCGAAGGCGTCGCCGCCGATCTCGTAGGCCGGTTCCAGCACCCCGGTGGACACGACGTGCGCGGTGCCGATCGTGCGCGGCGGCAGGAAGGCGCGGAGCATCTCCGCGGGCAGCTGCATCGGCTCGGAGCGGGTGCGCCGTACGAAGGAGTCCTTGTACAACCGCTTGGACGTGATCATCATGGCCAGCAGGGCGGCCAGGGCCCGGCCGCGGCGCAGGGTCCGCGAGGTGAGGGACGGGGCGTGCACCGCGAGGACGCCGAGCCGCTCGGCGCCGTCCAGCAGGGGGAACCAGGCCGTCAGGCCGCGGTTCTCGGACTCCTCCACGCGCAGGGACTGCGTGCGGTACGTCCAGCCGGCGAGGGTGGTGTCGATCTCCAGTGCCTCGGCCACGTCGGTGAGCGGGACGAGCTGATGCTGCTGGAGGTCGGCGAGGTAGACCACGGACTGCTGCAGGCCCAGGGCCTTGGAGCAGCGGGCCACGGCGGTGGCCAGTTCGAGCGCGGCGTTGGCCGGGTCGGCGAGGAACTCCTCCAGCGGACCGTCGTCGGCGTCGGGCGTCCCCACCTGCGCTCCCCTCGTCGGGACCTGGGCTCTCGGGTGTGTCCCCAGCAGTGTCACACCGGGGTGCCGGGCCCGCCCGCCGACGGAGGCAACGGGGTCACCGGGAGGGCAGGGTCACCAGATGCTCCCCGTCCGAGGTGCGGACCTCGTAGTGGGCGATCTCGTGCGTCCGGAAGGCGGCGGCGCCCATCATCGTGTTCTCGCGGGCGTCGTGGCGGGCCACGCTCCAGCTGGTGATCACCTGCGCCGAGCCGTCGCGGCCGACGGCGATCAGCCGGCAGGCGCGGGGGCCCGCCCCGTCCTTGACCTTCAGCTCGACCTGGGTGCCCCAGGGCTCGCTCTCGGCCGTCACCTGTGCCCACACCCCGGAGCGTTCGTCGGTGGCCGAGACCCGTCGTGCCGTCGAGCCCCCGTCCGCCGCCGTCATCGCGACCCCCGGCGCGGCCAGCGCCACCGCCGCCGACGCGGCCAGGCCGGACAGCAGGCGCCTGCGGCCGGTGCGGTGGCGTCCCGCCACCTCGCCCAGCAGCCGGTCCAGCAGCCGGGGGCCCGGGCCGGCCATCGGGTGCACGGAGCGCGGAGTCGCCCTGCGGTACAGCATCAACTGCCGTGTCGCGGGGCCGAATTCCGTCACGTGTGCCGCGCAGCTGGGGCACTCCATGAGGTGATCCTCGAAGCGGAAGGCGTCCGCCTCGTCCAGCACGCCGAGCGCGTACGCGGCGACGTCGCGATGCCTCTCCAGGGACCTCATGCGGAATCCTCGTGCCGTTGGGTGCGGGGTGGGTTACTCCTTGCTCCCACCCGTACGCACCGGACAGCCGAATCACTCAAGCACCGCACAGAATCCCGACCAAGGGTTTCGGAGCGGCCGGGGCGGCGGATTGGTCCCGTCCCGGAAAATTTTCCACGGGGCTTCGGCCGCTCGGCCGCGCCTAGAACAGGTGGATCGCCAAGTGCCCGAGCGGCAGCCCCAGCTGCCAGGCCGGCGTCCACACCTTGGGGCCCTCGTCCTCGCCCCCGGGGGCGCCGCCGCCCGGCACCGCGTTCAGGTCCGGTGCGAGCAGTTCGGTCTCCTCCAGCCAGCGCCACGCCGCCTCGGCGAGGTCCAGATCGGGAGCGGGCGCGCCGGACTCGATCGCCTCGGCGGCCCTCCTCGCCATGCGCTCGCGCACCCAGTCCTGCCACGGCTGGTCGTACGCCGTCAGCGACAGCCAGGTGTCGAGCTGGGAGACGACGCGGATGCCCGAGAGCTCACCCCCGGCGTCGGACAGGAAGATCGTCAGCGCCAGCGCGTCCCGGCCGGCGCGGAACTCGAAGGACGTCGGCGGCATCAGATCGCCGGTCCGCAGCAGTTCGTCGGCGATGTACTCGGCGTACAACCACGCCATGGGAACGGTCAGTTCACCGCCGTCGGTGCCGTCGGTGCTCTCTTGGCCTCTGTGCTGCATCCCTTCCTGCCTTCCTCCGGTGCGTACGCGTCGCCCGAACCGGGCTTCCGGTCCGGAACACGGATGAAGACAGCCGATTACTCAACCATGGTCCACGGCAAGGCGCTTTACGGAGGTTTGACCCGGCCTTGGGTTTCACCGCAGGTCGGCCGCGTATCCGGGAAGCACCCGGCGCAGGGCGCGCAGCGCGTAGTACGCGCGGGACTTCACGGTACCGGGCGGGATGCCGAGGGTCTGCGCGGCTTCCGCCACACTGGCCCCCTGGAAGTACACCAGCACCAGGACTTCACGGTGCTCCGGAGTGAGTGTCTTCACAGCCTCCCGCACATCGAGGGCGGCGGCCGCTCGTTCCGCGTGGTCGGCGCAGACCCGGGCGTTCTCCAGGATCGCGTCGCCGACCTCGGGTGGCCGCGCCTGCCGGGCCCGCCGCGCGTCGATGGCGAGCCGCCGGCCGACGGTCAGCAGCCAGGGCCGTACGGAGTCGAAGTCGTCGGCGCGCAGGGCCTCGGGATGCTGCCAGGCGCGGACCAGGGTCTCCTGCACCAGATCCTCGGCGCGCTGCCGGTCTCCGTCGCAGAGCCTGAGCAGCAGCGCGAAGAGGGGCCGGCCGTGCTCGCGCTGGAGTGCGGCGAGCTCGTGCTCGGCGGTCGTCCCGTTCATCAGAGTGGTTCCGGCCGTCATGGCCGTATGGCATCGCAGGGCGCCCGTCGAGGACAGGCCGCGCACAAGGGTCTGCGACGGACGGTCGATCGCGTCGACGAACGGTTCGACGAACGGTCTCGGCCATCACCGGCGCAGGGCCGGACGGGCTAAGAGGCGTGTCGGAACCAGGTACCGATGTGTGCTGATTCTTACCTATTGATGGGTAAATACGACTACATCGGGGTGAGAGATGATCGCACGCAGTAGACAGGTGGCCCTGGCCCTCACCGTGGTCCTGGCCGCGGGCGCGGCCTGCCAGGCCGACCGCCATGAGGCCCCGGGGCGTCCCGCCCCCTCCGCCACCGGCTCCGGTGGCTTCACTCTCGTCGCCTCCGGCGACGTCCTGCCGCACAGCTCGATCATCGACCGCGCCCGGTTCGACGCGGGCGGCCGGGGCTACGACTTCCGCCCCATGTTCGCCGGGGTGAAACCCCTCGTGACCCGCGCCGACCTGGCCCTGTGCCATATGGAGACGGTCTACGGCGAGAACGGGAACTACACCGGCTACCCCGCCTTCAAGTCCCCGCCGGAAGTCGCCGCGGGCCTCGCCGCCACCGGCTACGACGGCTGCTCGACCGCCTCCAACCACAGCCTCGACGACGGCGCCGACGGCATCCGCCGCACCCTGGACGCCCTCGACCGGGCCGGCGTACGGCATGCCGGATCCGCCCGCGCGGAGGCCGAGGCGCGCACGGTCACCGTGCTGCGCGCCGGCCCGGCGCAGGTGGCGCACCTCGCCTACACCTACGACACCAACGGCTATCCCCTCCCGCCCGGACAGCCCTGGGCGGTCAACCTGATCGACGAGGGCCGGATCCTCGCCGACGCCCGGGCCGCCCGCCGGGCGGGCGCCGACGTGGTCGTCGTATCGCTGCACTGGGGCACCGAATGGCAGGACGAACCCGACCGGCAGCAGCTGACCCTGGCCCGCTCGCTCACCGCGGCCCGCACCGGCGACCGCCCCGCCGTCGACCTCATCCTCGGCACCCACGCGCACGTCCCGCAGGCCTACGAGAAGGTGAACGGAACCTGGGTGATCTACGGCATGGGCGACCAGATCGCCGGCCAGATGTTCAACCACGCGGGCAGCCCCGACCCGCGCGGCAACCAGTCCACGCTCGGCCGCTTCACCTTCGCCCCGCCGAAGCGCCCCGGCGGGCGCTGGGAGGTGACCAAGGCCGAATTCGTGCCCCAGCTGTTCGACGTCGACGCCGGCCGGGTGGTCGACCTCAACCAGGCGCTCGGACAGGGCGCCGACGTCACGGGTGTGCGGGACCGGATCCGGGACGTGGTGTTCAGCCGGGGCGCGGCCGAGGACGGGCTGGTGATGGGGGAGTAGGCCCGATGCCCTCGGGGTCGGCCCCTGCGCCGGGGGCGGCACTCAGTCCATGTCGACGTGGTCGAAGGTCTTGAGCATCTCCTTCAGCACCCGCTTGCACGCCCGCAGTTCGGCGTCGGTCAGATCGCCGCCGACCTGCCGGTTCAGGGCGTGCTCGCGGGCGAGGATCGCGTCGATCACCGCCTCGCCCGCGGCCGTGATCCGGATCAGCGAGGAGCGCTGGTGCGCCGGGTTGGGCGTGACCTCCGCCCAGCCCTCGGCCACCGCGTCGTTGACCATCCGCTGCACGAACTGCCGGGACAGCGTCATCAGTCGGCCCATCTGGGGCACCGTCATGGCCTCGTGCCGGCGCAGCAGCCCCAGGACGGATCGCACACCGACGGAGACCCCCTCGACCTGTTCGCCCTGCTCGACCTTCCGCAGCCCGCGGCGGTAGACCGCGCCGATCAGGTCGAACACCTCGGAGACATGGTGGCCGAGGGCGTCGGGGGGAAGCGGGGCGTCGTTGTCGTTCACCCGGACATCATGCACCGCCCCATCATGACAACCAGGTTGTCAAACCATCCAGAGAATGACACCTTGGTTGTCATGACTGCTGCCTCGGAGCTTCGCTTCTTCCCGTCCGCCGACGGTGACCTCGCCTACCTGGACACCGGCGCGGGGGATCCGGTGGTCCTCCTGCACTGCGGGTTCGTCGACCACCGCTACTGGGCGGACCAGATACCGGCGCTCGCCGCCGAGTACCGCGTGATCGCGCCGGACGCACGCGGCCACGGCTTCTCGGCCAACGCGAGCGCGCCGTTCCGCTGGGCCGACGACCTCGCCGGACTGCTGCGCCACCTCGACGCGGGGCCCGCGGTCCTGGTCGGCGTGTCGATGGGCGGGGTGATCGCCACGGACACGGTGCTGGAACACCCCGAACTGGTCCGCGCCGTGGTCACGTGCGGTGCCGCGACCGGCGATCACCAGTACACGGACCCGTGGACCCGCGAGATCCAGGCCGAGTTCGCGCGCACCCTGGGCGCCGGTGACATCGAGGGCTGGCTCGCGGCCTTCCTGCGGGTCGTGCCCGGCGAACACCGTAGCGCCGCGGACATCGACCCGGAGATCCTGCGCCGGCTCAGGGAGATGGCCCTGCACACGATCATGAAGCACACGCCGGGGGAGAAGGACTGGCACGTGCGGGTGACCGACTCCTGGTCCCGGCTGGCCACGATCGACGTACCCGTGCTCGCGCTCAACGGCACCCTCGAACCGGCCGACATGATCGACGCCGCCGAACGTCTCGTCCGCGAGGTCCCGCACGGGCGGGCGGAGACGGTCGAAGGCGTCGGCCACTACCTCTCCATGGAGCGGCCGGACGCCTTCAACCGCGTGGTGCTGGAGTTCCTGCGCTCCCTCTGACGCCCCGTGAGACCCCGGCCGGGCCGGTCACGGCACCACAGTCACCGGCCAGCGCCCCGCCTTCACCAGCCGGATCGCGACCGAGCCGACGATCCGGTGCCCCGCCTGCTCCGAGGCGCCCACCACCACGGCGTCCGCCTTGAGGTCGTCGGCCGCCTTCACCAGGCCGTTGTAGGGGTCGCCGCGGAAGGTGTGGAACTCCCAGCGCACATCGAATATCCCCCTCGTGCGCTCCGTCGCGTCCCGGATCTGCGCCACCAGATCCTCGGCGATCTCGTCGGTCACCTCGGCGACCGGCGCCCCGAGGGCCGCCCCCGCCGCCATCACCGGCTGGACATACACCACGGCGAGCAGAGCGTGCTGACGCCGGGCGAGGCCACCGGCGTACGCCGCCGCCCGCAGGGAGGAGTCGGAGCCGTCCACCCCGACCAGGATGACCTTGGGTCCGTCCGTGCCCCGCTCGAACCGGTGCGTGTGCTGTTCCGTCACGCGCCGAGGCTATCGGAGCCCACGGGCCGGTCCCCGGGGAGAGGATGACGGCCCGCGCCCCGCGAGCACCGCGGTGCCGCGCGCCGACGGCGTTCGTCCTCCCCGCGGGCCGGCCCCCGAGGGGAGGCTCGACCGGCGAGAACGCCGCCGCCCCCGCGGAGGCCGCCCGGCTCCGTCCCCTCGGCGAAGCCCCCGCCGCTCGCGTCCCGTTCACCCCGTCCCGCACCACCGCGTACGCCCCTGCGCAAACTCCGCGAAAACGGGCACCCGAACGACGGCCCGCGCCCCGCGTGCACCGCGGTGCCGCGCGCCGACGGCGTTCGGCCTCGCCGGAGGGGACCAGGCCGGGCGCGTCGAGCCGGACGCGGACCTGTCCGCACAGGTCCGCGTCCGGCATCGGCAGAGCGGCAGCCGCGCACCAGCAGGGCAGCGGCCGCGCGCCGGGGCGGCCTGACCATTCGGGAGGCCTTCCCGTTCCCCCCGGTTCCCCCTGATGCGCCGCCGCTGACGGTCCGTCATGGGCCGGGCGGGTGGAATCGTGCCGCCGCTGAGGTGTCGTCGTGGTGCGCCGGTGCCCGGCCGGGCGACTGATGAGTCATGCAGAAGGATCCGTTGCTCACCCGGCTGCTCACCCGCCGCCGGGCCCTGCTCGCCGGCGTCACCGCCGTCGGGGCGGCCGGCACCGCCGGGCTGTTCGCCCTGGGCGGGGACACCGAACCGGTCAGGCCCTCCGCCGCCCCGGCCGCGGGCCCCCAGGCGCGCAGCGCCCTCAAGCCCTCCTCCTACCGACTCCAGCCCCTGACCGGCTACGGCCCGCCCCGGGCGGCGCCCCGCCGCACCCTGGTCCGCCGTACCCCGCTGCTGCGGGTCTCCGGCCGCGGCCGGACCATGGTGCTGACCTTCGACGACGGCCCCGACCCGCGCTACACACCCGCCATCCTGGACACCCTCGCGGAGTACCAGGTGCGGGCGATGTTCTTCGTGTGCGGAGAGATGGCCGCCGCCCGCCCCGATCTGCTGGCCCGGATGGCCGAGGAGGGCCATGTCGTGGGCAACCACACCTGGTCCCACCCGCTGCTGACCCGGCTGACCCGCGGTCAGATCCGCTCCCAGATGGAACGTACCTGCGACATCGTCGAGGAGGCCTGGGGCGAACGCCCCCAGTGGTTCCGCGCCCCCTACGGCGCCTGGAACCGCGCCGCCTTCCAGCTCGGCGCCGAACTGGGCATGGAGCCGCTGGCCTGGACGGTCGACACCCTCGACTGGACCACCCCCGGCACCCGGACCATCGTCGGCCGGGTGGAGAACGGCGCCGCCCCCGGCGTCGTGGTGCTCTCGCACGACGCCGGGGGCGACCGCTCCCAGAGCGTCCACGCCCTGCGGGACTATCTGCCCGACCTGCTGGACGCCGGCTATCACGTCACCGTCCCCCGGCGGCAGTACGCCTGACGGGCTCCCGCCCGCCCGGCCGGGGAACGCTCAGCGGACCTCGACCAGGCGGGCGAAGGCCACCACATTGCCGTCGTAGCCGTTCTGCTTGGAGAAACCGCCGCCGCAGGTGATGACCCGCAATTCCGCGGCGCCCTTGGAGCCGTAGACCCGGTCGCCGGGGAAGTTGTTCTTCTCGAACACCTCGATGCCGTAGATCTCGAACACGGCCGTCTTTCCGTCCTTGCGCGCCACCTCGACGCGATTTCCCTTCTTCAGGGCGCCGAGCCCGTAGAAGACGGCGGGCCCCTGGCTGTTGTCGACATGGCCCACGACGACCGCGGTGCCCTTCTCGCCGGGCGAGACGGCGCCGGTGAACCAGCCCGCCAGGTTCGGGTCCTCCGGCGGCGGGGCGTCCACCCAGCCCTCGGCGTCCAGACCCACGGCCAGCATCGGCGCGTCGACCTGGATCGCGGGGATCCGGACCCGGTCGGGCACGGCGTACGGCAGCGGGGCGGGGGCGCCCCCGAAGGTGGTGGCGCCCTGCACCCGGCTGTCGGCGGCGGCGGCCGACGCGGGCTGCGGAGGGCCGACGTCGAATTCCCCCGAACCATTCCGAATGAGCGCGAGGCCGGTCAGCAGAACAAGCGCTATCACGCCCCAAGGAGCACGCTTCTTCCGCTGCTCCTCCTCTTCGGCCAGCTCGGACCCAGACATTCGTTACCCCTCTCGACGCGGCCGTCGCCCCGTCATTCGCGCATACGAGAACGCTAAGTCCCGAGCGGGAAACCGGCGACGGGTGCGGCTGCGAACGGGTGGCCCCGACTCCTTTCGGCATCCGGTGGTGCGCCATCCGAGTTGCCGTCGAAAGGAATTTTCTGACCGGCCGTGACCTGCGACAATATCCGATTGTGCGCTTTTCTCCCGGCGTGTCCTCTCACCAGGACGGACCATTCCCGAAATGCGGCCTCCTGATCGGCATCTGAGGGTCTGTCTGGGAGGCGCTTTCTCGCCGATCGACCGGGGACGGTTCCCGGGGCGTCTTCCGCGGAGGATCAGATGCGCAACTCTCGTGCCCTGGCGGTGTCAGCGGCGGCGGTCGCCGCCCTCGGGCTCGCCGCCCCCGCGGCCGTCGCCTGGGACCAGCCGAGCAACATCGTCGCCCTGCCCAGTGTCATCGCCCGCGGGGGCCAGATGACCATCACCGTCGACGGCTGCCGGGACGGCGGCACCGCGACCTCCAACGCCTTCCCCTCGACCCGGCTGTCGCCCATCCATGGCGCCAACGAGACCTCGAAGGGCACCGCGACGATCAACAGCCACGCGAGCCCGGGCACCTACGACATCACCGTCACCTGCTCCGGCAGGACCCTGACCCGTCCGGCCGCGTTCACCGTCATCGGTGGCGTGCGCGGCGGCATCGGCGGCAGCTCCTCGTCCGGGGCCACGCCGACCGACATCGCCATCGGTGGCGGTCTGGTGGCCGCCGCCGTGGTCGGTGGCGGACTGTTCTGGATGCGCCGCAGGTCCGAGAAGGGGATCTGATCCGCAGCCGTTCGGGGATCGCACGTCAGTGAAGGCCTTCGCCCCGGCCCCCCTTGCGGGGGGAACCGGGGCGAAGGCCTGTGCGCGCTGCCGGCGTCAGCCGCCGTCCTCCGAGGTGCGCTTGCGGGAGAGGTGGTACGCCGCCCCGATGGAGCCCGCGATGAGCGCGGCACCGAGCCCGATCTCCTGGAGGTCGAACCCGGCGAAGGTGCCGCCCTCGCCCGCGTGGACGCCCTTTTGCGGGTGCGGGTGCGGGTGCGGGTGCGGCTGGGGCGAGGGGCGGTGGGTGGGCGTGCGGCCGCCGGCGATGGTCAGATCCGTCGAGCCGCTGATGTTGTCGCAGGAGAACGTGACCTTGTACGTCGCGCCCGGCCTGGCGTCCCAGTCCACGACCGCTGTCGCCTGGGACTGATGCGGGCGGATGGTGACCGTGTCGAAGACCGCCGAGGTGACCGTCGCCGGTCCTCTGCAGCCGCCGTCCCGTTCGAGTCTGAGTGCGACCTGCCCGCCCGCGGCGATCGTGGAGGGCAGGACGCTGAAGCCGAACGGCGTGATGTTCTCCTCGTCCGCGGCCAGGGCGGCCGGCGCGGTGAGGGTCAGGGCGGTCACGCCCAGCAGCGCGGCCGAAGCGACGCGTATCGCGCGCATGGTGGTTCCTCCGGGTCCCCGAGGAGCAGCTGCGGACCTTTTCCGCTTGCGCCAGAAATGCACCTCGATGATCGAAACGCTAGGAAGGTGCGCACACCCGCGCGAACGCAGTCGTACAAATGGGGCAAGCGTGTGGGCCGCTCGGGGGACAGCCGTTCCTGCGGCCGGGGGACGGTGGCGGCGTGGCGCCTTCGTCCCCCGGGTGCGTTCCCCTCAGCCCTTGGCGTCGGGGAAGAGGTTCAGGAACGGCTCAGCGGATGCCGTGATGCCACGGCTGTAGGGCGCGTCGAAGTCCCAGATGAGGAAGAGCAGGAAGGCGATCAGCGCCGAGAACAGCACGGCGAGGATCAGCTCACGCGGGGTCCGCCGGATCTGCAGGGCGAGGATCATCCCGATGGTCACGACGGCCCCGGCGATCAGCCCGAACCACACCACCCCCGGCATGGTCTCCCCGGTCGAGTTGGCCCGGGCGTTGCGCGCCTGGTCCGCGGCGGCGACCTGGTCCACGATCGGCTGGTAGGCCTGGGCCTCGAAGTCGGTGCGCGGCTCGTAGTCGGTGACGTCCTCGCGGACCCGCTGGAGGAGCTGGGTGCCGCGCTCGGTGACCTCGCCGTGGTCGGCCATCGCCTGCCACTCGGTGGTGACGACGTGTCCGACATAGGCGTTGACATCCTCCCGAATACGGTCACGCACCTCCGGTGGGTACACCCGGACCCGCTCGGAGATCTCGTGCAGGGCGATCGCCTCCGACTGGACGTGGTCCTGCGCCGCGCTGCGCCCCTCCCACACCCCGGCGATGGCCAGGCCCAGGACGATGGCGTAGACCACGCCGATCCACATCGTCATGTACTCGATGACGTCCGGCGTCTCGGAGGGGTCCTCGTCCTCCGCCGCCGTGCGATGGCGGACGAAGGTGATGGCGACCACCACGACGCAGGCGGCCAGCATCGCGAGGGTGAGAACAAGCCATTCCGGCAAGGGGTGCCTCCAGGATCAGCGCGGGCGCAGCGCGGCGACGGCGACGATCGCGGGCGCGGCGATGAGCAGGACGAAGGTGAGCGGGGCGGTGGCGCTGCGGGTGGGCGGCCGCTGGGCGGTGGGGCGGTGGCGCGGATAGTGCACCGGGGCCGCGGAGGGACCCGGGGCGGGCGTGGCCGACGGCGTCGGAGTCGGCTTCGGCTCGGGCTGTGGGGTGGGGCTGGTGGGCGGGGGCGGTTGCGGGAGGAGGGCTGCGGGCGCTGGGGGCGGTGGGGGCTTCGGTGCTGGTGGCGGGGTGGGTGCGGGGATGGGCTCGGGCGGCTTCGGGGTGGGCTTCGGCGGGGGTTCCGGGGTGGGGGTCGGCTTGGGCGGCGCGGACGTGGGCGTGGGGGTCGGGCAGGGCGTCGGGGGAGGAGGGGGCGGAGGGGGAGGCGGCGGCGGTGGGGGGCACGCCGGGGGAGTGGGCCAGGCGGCGCTCCCGGCGACCGCCACCGCCTCGGTGCCGCCCGGTCCGGTCGAGGCGTAGGCGCAGGCGTCGGCCGCCGCGGGACCGGCCGGCGCCCCCACGAGCAGCCAGCTCAGCGCCAGCAGGGCCAATATCCGGGCGGCGAGGGCGGATTGGGTCGTTTCGGGTGCATGCACGACACAGGATCTTGCGGCCCGGCCGACGCCCAGAAACCTTTCTTCGCAGGGGAATGCCCCGAAGGGAGGACGGGAGCGGCGGGCCGTTTGATGGATGGCCCGCTCGCCCGTCCGCCGACCCGATCACCCGTGCGAGGGCGGCCGGTGTCACAGGTTCCGGAAAGAAAATCGCGCCCCGGTTGAACACAGCCGGGGTTCCCGTGCGTACCCAGTGTCGTGCGGCGGCGCAGCAGGGCGCTGCAACACCCGTACATATATGGGGAGTTGACGATGAAGACCTCGTGGCGGAGCGCTTCGCTCGTGGTGAGCGCCGTGGCAGCACTGGCGCTGACGACGGCGTGCGGTCAGGAGACCACCCCGCCGGCGAGCAGCCAGAACGTCGGTGCGACAGCGGCGGCCGGAGACTACGGAACCGCGGGGACCGGCCTGGGCGACGCCGCCGAGTCCGGCACCGCCGGGGCCGGTGCGCAGGGTGCCGCGACCCAGACGACCCCCGCCGGTGAGCTGGCCGTCTCCACCGACGAGGAGCTCGGCCAGGTGCTGACCGACAGCGCCGGGCTCACCCTCTACCGCTTCGACAAGGACACCGCCGAACCGCCCAAGACGAACTGCGAGGGCGACTGCGCCACGACCTGGCCTCCGGTTCCCGCGGACGACGCCGGCGCCGGCGCCGGTGTCGACAAGTCCCAGCTCGGCGAGGTCACCCGGCCCGACGGAACCAAGCAGCTGACGATCGGCGGCTGGCCGGCGTACCGCTACGCCAAGGACGTCAACGCGGGCGACACCAAGGGGCAGGGCGTGGGCGGCACGTGGTACGCGCTGGCCCCCGACGGCAAGAAGGCCCAACTGGCCGATTCTCCCGGCCTGTCCACCCGCAAGGACCCCGGCCTCGGCGAGATCGTCGTCGACAAGAACGGCATGACGGTCTACCGCTTCATGAAGGACGAGGCCTGGCCGGAGCCGGTCTCCGCCTGCACCGGCGCCTGCCTGGAGAAGTGGCCGGTGGTGGCGCCGGTGGCGAACAACGACACCAAGGGCGTGGAGAAGAAGGGCCTGATGAGCTTCACCCGGCCCGACGGCGCCAAGCAGCAGACGGTCGACTGCTGGCCGATCTACACCTTCGCCGGTGACAAGGCTCCCGGTGACACCAACGGTCAGGGCGTCGGCGGCACCTGGTACGCCGTGGCCCCCGACGGAAAGCCGGTCGGCGCGCCGGAAAAGAAGTAGAAGGCGGGTACTTCGCAGGCGAGAGATGCGGACGAACGGCCGGCGCGCGCCCACGGGTCCACCCCCTCCGCACCGCACGGAGGGGGTGGACCCGTGGGTCGTGGTGCGGGCGAATTCGGCACGTGCCGCAGGCAGTGACCGGGAACGGATGGTCAATTTCCGTTTCCGCTCGCTCCTTTGGCGGGCGATCAGTAGCCTCAGCTCGAACACCGGATCGCCTGAGCCTTGGAGAGATAGATGGAGCGTCCCGCCTGGGCACCACGGAGCATCGACATCTCGGTGCCGAGCGTCTCGCGAATCTACGACTACTACCTGGGCGGTTCGCACAACTTCGAGGTCGACCGGGAAGCCGCGCGCAAGGCCATGGGGTTCATGCCGGGCCTCCCCAAGATCATGCAGGCGAACCGGGCGTTCATGCGCCGCGCCGTGCGTTACGCGGCCAGCGAGGGGATCACCCAGTTCCTCGACATCGGCTCGGGCATCCCGACCTTCGGCAACGTCCACGAGGTGGCCCAGGCGGCCAGCCCCGGCGCGCACGTGGTCTACGTCGACCACGACCCGGTGGCCGTCGCGCACAGCCAGGCGGTCCTGGACGGCGACGAGCACACCGACGTCGTCGCGGCCGATCTGCGCAAGCCCCGGGAGATTCTGGCGAGCCCTCAGGTCGAGCGGCTGATCGACCTGAACCGTCCGGTGGCCCTGCTGCTCGTTGCCATACTGCACTTCGTGGAAGACGCGGACGACCCGTACTCAGCGGTGGCCGAGCTGCGCGACGCGCTCGCGCCCGGCAGCCTGCTGATCCTCACGCATGCCTCGTACGAGGGAATCCCGCTTCCCGCGGAGCGGGCCGAGGGCACGGTGGGCGTATACAAGGACATTCGCAACCCGCTGATCATGCGCTCGCGCGAGGAGATCGCGCGGTTCTTCGAGGGGTACGACATGGTGGAACCCGGACTGGTGTCGATGCCGCGGTGGCGGCCGGACACCGCACCGGAGGATGAGGACCCCTGGGCCTTCTCCGGTTTCGCGGGCGTGGGGCGTACGGCGTGAGCGCGGAGCCGGACGGGCCGGAGGACAGACTGCGCCGGTTCGCGACCATCTGGAGCCGGGCGGTGTTCCCGGTGACCTCGACGTCGTCGACCCGCCCGGAGTTCGAGGAGCAGCTGCTGCCGCTCGCCCGCCGGTTGAGCGTGGCGCTCAGGGCCAGGACCTTCGACGCCGAGGAGGGCCGGGCGGTGGGCGCCGCCCTGGTGGGCGCGCACTGTACCGACCCCGAGGCGCTCAGCCGCAGTCTCGACTGCGTCGAGGCCTATCTGGTGCTGTACTGCGGCGGCGACGGCCCCCGGGAGGACCTGCGGGCCCGCTCCGCGCGGCTCCAGCACGCCATGGCCGCCGGGTACGCCCAGGCGCTGCGCGAGCGGACGCTGGCCGAGCAGGAGGCGATCTCCGTGGCCGCCCTGAAGGCGCAGGGCGTGGTGGCGCAGGCCCTGCACGCCAGTGAGGCCCGCTTCCGGGCGGTGTTCGAGGGCGCCGCCATAGGGATCGGCATCGCCGACCTCGGGGGCAACATACTGCAGGTCAATGGCGCCCTGGTGCGTATGTTCGGCGGCGCCGAGCAGATGGTGCGGGCCCGCAACGTCATGGACTGGACGCATCCCGAGGACGCGCCGCAGGTCTGGAAGCTCTACGAGGAGCTGGTGCGCGGCGAGCGCGAGCACTACCACGTGGAGAAGGCGTTCTACCGTCCCGACGGCACGGTCCTGTGGACCAATCTGACCGTCTCCCTGCTGCGCGACGCCGACGGCAACCCCGAGTACCAGCTCGCCCTGATGGAGGACACCACCGAGCGCCGGCTGCTCAACCTCCGGCTGCGCTACGAGGCCACGCACGACGCGCTCACCGGGCTGCCCAACCGCACGCTGTTCTTCGAGCGCCTGGAGAAGGCCCTCGGTGCGGGGGAGGGCCAGCGGTTCGGGCTGTGCTACCTCGACCTGGACGGCTTCAAGACCATCAACGACAGCCTCGGCCACGCGGCCGGCGACCGGCTGCTGGTGGAGGTCGCCGACCGGCTCCAGGCCTGCGCGACCGCGCCCGGTGAGATGGTCGCCCGGCTCGGCGGCGACGAGTTCGTGGCGCTGACCACGGGACCGGACACCGCCCGCGAGGTCGACGAGCTGGCCGCCCGGATCATGAACGCGCTGGTCGCCCCGATCAGCGTCGACGGCCGGGAGCTGACCGTGCGCGGCAGCATCGGCATCGTGGAGGGAGCGGCGGGCGAGCGCAGCCCGGCGGAGGTGCTGCGCAGCGCCGACATCACGATGTACCGGGCGAAATCGGCGGGGGGCAACCGCTACGAGCTGGCCGATCCCGAGGCCGACGCCCGCGCCATCACCCGGCACGGACTCACGACATCGCTGCCGACCGCCCTGGACCGGGGCGAGTTCTTCATCGAGTACCAGCCGTTGGTGCACCTCGGCGACGGCAGCGTCCGCGGCGCCGAGGCCCTGGTGCGCTGGCTGCACCCGCAGCACGGCGTCCTCGGTCCCGACCGGTTCATCCCGCTCGCCGAGCACACGGGACTGATCGTTCCGCTCGGCCGCTGGGTGCTGGAGCAGTCGGTGCGCCAGGCCCGGGAGTGGCGCGACCGGCACTCGGACGCGGGCCCGCTGCGCATCAACGTCAACCTCTCCCCGTGCCAGCTCACCCACCCCGGCCTGGTGCAGGACACGGTGGACATCCTGGAGCGCACGGGCGTCGACCCCGACGCGCTGTGCCTGGAGGTCACCGAGTCGGCGCTGATCGGCGCAGACGACGACCTGCTCAAGCCGCTGCGCCGGCTGGCCGAGATGGGCGTCGACATCGCCCTGGACGACTTCGGCACCGGCTACTCCAACCTCGCCAACCTGCGCCGGCTGCCGGTGAGCGTGCTGAAGCTGGACCGCTCCTTCACCCAGAGCATGCAGCAGTTCCCGGCGGACCCCGTCGACCTCAAGATCGTCGAAGGGATCGTTTCCCTCGCCCACAGCCTGGACCTCACGGTGACGGTGGAGGGCGTCGAGACCGGCGCCCAGGCCGAACAGCTGCGCATACTCGGCTGCGACACGGCCCAGGGCTGGTACTACGCCCGCCCGGGCCCCCCGGAGCGCCTGCACGAGCTGGCGCTGGTCGACGCGACGGGTTGAGCTTCCCGACCGCCCCTTGGGAAAACCCCCAAGGGGCGCGGGGAACTGCGCGAGCAACCACAGACGATCGGCATCCCGCAACGGCGATCCACCGAGCAGACGCCCCCCGGGACGTCACCGCTCCAGCAACATCCGCTGCAACTCCCGCGCGGCCCGAGGCGGAGCCACATCGCTGCGGTGGGCCAGCGCGATCGTGCGGTGCAGGCCGGGACGGGCCAGCGGGGTGACCCGTAGGCCCCGCCCCGCCCGCGCCGCCACCATCCGCGGGACCACCGCCACGCCCAGCCCCGCCCGCGCGAAGCCCAGGACCGCGTCCATCTCGCCGCCCTCCACCGCGAAGTCCGGTTCGAAGCCCTCCGCGCGACAGGCCGCGACGGTGAGTTCGCGCAGGTCGTAGCCGTGGCGGAACATCACCAGGCGTTCGCCCTCCAGGTCGGCGACGCTGATCGCGCGCTTGCCCCGGCCGGGCTTCGGGGCGTCCGGGGAGGAGACCACGACCAGGTCCTCGCGCAGCAGCTCCACCGTCGCCAGGGCCGGTGACGGGGTCGGCAGCGGGAGGACCACCAACGCCAGGTCCAGCGCGCCGCGGGCGAGCTCGCGTACCAGGTCGTGGGAGCCGCCTTCCTCGATCAGCAGGCGGATGCCGGGGTAGCGGTCGTGGAAGGCGCGCAGGACGTCGGGGAGCAGACCGGTGCACAGGCTCGGGGTCGCGCCGAGCCGGACCCGACCGCTGCGCAACTGCACCAGCTCCTGGACCTCGAGCCGCGCTGTATCCGCGTCGGCCAGGATGCGCCGGGCCAGCGGCAGCAGGGCCTCGCCCGCGTCGGTGAGCGTGATGTTGCCCCGGGCCCGCAGGAACAGGTCCGCGCCCAGCTCCCGCTCCAGGGCCTTGATCTGCTGGGACAGGGACGGCTGCGCCACGTGGACCAGGTCGGCGGCCCGGGTGAAGTGCCGGGTCTCGGCGACCGCCACGAAGTACTGGAGCTGCTGGAACTGCATGGCACCCACGATAGCCGTTGGCTATGGAAACGAGCCGGATGATGTCTTGGACCGATCGGTCACCCGCCCCGTACCGTCTGGTGACATGGCTCTGGCAACGCGGACGGACCGACGACCGTCCATGGCACGCACGGTGTGGGACAGCTCCGTCGGCAAGAAGACCGTCATGGCGGTCAGCGGGCTGATCATGCTGTCGTATCTGGTCGTCCACATGATGGGAAACCTGAAGATCTTCTTCGGGGCCGGGGAGTTCAACGAGTACGCGCACTGGCTGCGCACGGTCGGCGAGCCCTTCATGCACTACGAGTGGACGCTCTGGCTCGTCCGCGTCGTGCTGGTGGTCGCCGTGATCGCGCACGGCGTCTCCGCGTACCAGCTCAGCCGCCGCGACATCAAGGCGCGGCCCAGCAAGTACGTGCACAAGAAGCCACGGGCGAGCTACGCCACCCGCACCATGCGCTGGGGCGGGATCATCCTCGCCCTGTTCATCGTCTGGCACATCCTCGACCTGACGACCGGCACCGTGCACTCGGGCGGATTCGAGGAGGGGCGCCCGTACCAGAACGTCGTGGACACCTTCTCCACCTGGTACGGCAACGTCATCTACATCGTGGCGGTGCTCGCCGTCGGCCTGCACATCCGGCACGGCTTCTGGAGCGCCGCCCAGACCCTGGGCGCCGGCAGCCGCACCCGCGACCGCGCCCTGAAGGCCGTAGCAAACGTTCTCGCGCTTGTGCTCACCTGCGGCTTCCTCGCCGTGCCCGTGGGCGTCATGACCGGAGTGGTGAGCTGAGATGACCTACACCGACTACCAGACCGGCGAGCCGGTCGTCGACAGCAAGGCGCCCAAGGGCCCGGTCAACGAGCGCTGGGACAAGCGCCGTTTCGAGGCCAAGCTGGTCAACCCCGCCAACCGGCGCAAGCACACGGTGATCGTCGTCGGCACCGGTCTGGCCGGCGGCTCGGCCGGCGCCACGCTCGCCGAACAGGGCTACCACGTCGTCCAGTTCTGCTACCAGGACTCCCCGCGCCGCGCCCACTCCATCGCCGCGCAGGGCGGCATCAACGCCGCGAAGAACTACCGCAACGACGGCGACTCCGTCCACCGGCTGTTCTACGACACCGTCAAGGGCGGCGACTTCCGGGCGCGGGAGTCCAACGTCCACCGCCTCGCGCAGATCTCGGTGGAGATCATCGACCAGTGCGTCGCCCAGGGCGTGCCCTTCGCCCGCGAGTACGGCGGCCTCCTCGACACCCGCTCCTTCGGCGGCGTCCAGGTCTCCCGGACCTTCTACGCCCGCGGCCAGACGGGCCAGCAGCTCCTCCTCGGCGCCTACCAGGCCCTCAGCCGGCAGATCGCCGCCGGGAACATCGAGATGCACCCGCGCACCGAGATGCTCGACCTGATCGTGGTGGACGGCCGGGCCCGCGGCATCGTCGCCCGGGACCTCGTCACCGGCAAGATCGACACGTACTTCGCCGACGCCGTCGTCCTCGCCAGCGGCGGTTACGGCAACGTCTTCTACCTGTCGACGAACGCCATGAACTCCAACGCCACCGCGATCTGGCGGGCCCACCGGCGCGGCGCTTACTTCGCCAACCCCTGCTTCACCCAGATCCACCCGACCTGCATCCCGCGCACCGGCGACCACCAGTCCAAGCTGACGCTGATGAGCGAGTCGCTGCGCAACGACGGCCGGATCTGGGTGCCGAAGGCCAAGGGCGACGACCGCCCCGCGAACAAGATCCCCGAGGACGAGCGCGACTACTACCTGGAGCGCATCTACCCCTCCTTCGGCAACCTCGTGCCCCGTGACATCGCCTCCCGCGCCGCGAAGAACGTCTGCGACGAGGGCCGCGGAGTGGGACCGGGCGGGCAGGGCGTCTACCTCGACTTCGCCGACGCCATCAAGCGCATGGGCCGCAAGGCCGTCGAGGCCAAGTACGGCAACCTCTTCGACATGTACCAGCGGATCACCGACGAGGATCCGTACCAGGTGCCGATGCGGATCTACCCCGCCGTGCACTACACGATGGGCGGACTGTGGGTCGACTACGACCTGCAGACCACCGTCCCCGGCCTGTTCGCGATCGGCGAGGCCAACTTCTCCGACCACGGCGCCAACCGCCTCGGCGCCTCCGCGCTGATGCAGGGCCTGGCCGACGGCTACTTCGTGCTGCCGGCGACCATCAACGACTACCTGGCCAGGAACCCGCACCAGGAAGCGGTCACCACCGACCACCCCGTCGTCCAGGACGTGCTGGCCGAGACCGAGGACCGGATCAACCTCCTGCTCTCGGTGAACGGCGACCGCACCCCCGACTCCTTCCACCGCGAAGTCGGCGAACTGATGTGGGAGTTCTGTGGCATGGCCCGCACCGACTCCGGGCTGCGCAAGGCGCTGGAGCGCATCCCGCAGATCCGCGAGGAGTTCTGGCGGCGGATCAAGGTGCCCGGCACCGGCGAGGAGTTCAACCAGTCGCTGGAGAAGGCCAACCGCGTCGTCGACTACCTGGAGCTCGCCGAGCTGATGTGCCTCGACGCGCTGCACCGCGCCGAGTCCTGCGGCGGCCACTTCCGTGAGGAGTCCCAGACCCCCGACGGCGAGGCCGAGCGCCGTGACGACGAGTTCTCCTACGCGGCCGCCTGGGAGTTCACCGGGACCGGCGAGGCGCCGGCCCTGCACAAGGAAGACCTGGTCTTCGAGTACGTCCACCCCACTCAGCGGAGCTACGCATGAAGCTCACCCTGCGCGTCTGGCGGCAGAAGAACGCCGACGCCGACGGCGCCATGTCCACGTACGAGGTGGACGGGATCTCCAAGGACATGTCGTTCCTGGAGATGCTCGACACGCTCAACGAAGAGCTCATCCTGCGCGGCGAGGACCCGGTCGCCTTCGACCACGACTGCCGTGAGGGCATCTGCGGCGCCTGTTCCCTGGTCATCAACGGCGACGCGCACGGCCCCGAGCGGACCACCACGTGTCAGCTGCACATGCGGTCCTTCCAGGACGGCGACACGATCGACATCGAGCCGTGGCGGGCATCCGCGTTCCCGGTGATCAAGGACCTGGTGGTGGACCGGTCGGCGTTCGACCGGATCATCCAGGCCGGCGGTTACATCACCGCGCCGACCGGGGCGGCGCCCGAGGCGCACGCGACTCCGGTGCCCAAGCCGGACGCCGACTTCGCCTTCGAGCACGCCGAGTGCATCGGCTGCGGGGCGTGCGTCGCCGCCTGTCCGAACGGCGCGGCGATGCTGTTCACCTCGGCCAAGGTCAACCACCTGAACGTGCTGCCCCAGGGCGCTCCCGAGCGGGAGACCCGGGTGCTGGACATGGTGGCCCAGATGGACGACGAGGGGTTCGGCGGCTGCACGCTGGCCGGCGAGTGCGCCACGGCCTGCCCCAAGGGCATCCCACTGGTCTCCATCACCAGCATGAACAAGGAGTGGCTGCGGGCCACCCGCAAGGTGGGCAAGCGGTAGCGCCGCGGGCCAGGTGAACGTTCGCCGACAGGTGCGGACGAGCGGGGCCGGGAGGGTGCTCCCCGGCCCCGTTTCGCCTGACCGGGCTCGCTACGCTGCCCGTATGATCATGGGAAGTCACCAGCGGGAGTGGCTGGTTGAGGCCGTCGGCCGTTTCGAGGCCGCCGTGCGCGCACAGGAACCGGACCGGGCGGAAGACGCGTTCCACGAGCTGTACCGGAGCTTTCAGGACGCGGCACCGCAGGAGGCCGCCCAGGCCGCCCCGCGGCTGGCCGCGCTGCTGCCCGAGGTGCCCCCGGGGCCGCGCGCCACCATAGCCGTCATCGTCGGCGCCTGCGTGGAGCGCGGCGCCGACCCGGCGCCCTGCGCGCCGTACGTCTTCGTGGAGCTGGCCGAGACGCTGGCCGCGGTGGGGGAGTTCTGCGAGCGCTGGGCGGAGACCGGCGGCGGGGACTTCCCCGATCCGGAGCCCGGCGAGGCGGACCCGGCGCTCTTCGAACGCGCCGGGTGGGAGCCTGCCCTGGCCTGGCTGTCGATGCCCCAGTGGGAGATGGCGTCCCTCGCCATGCTCAACCACCCCGCCGTGCGCACCGCGCTGGACGGCTCGCTGCGCGCCCGGCTGCTGCGGGCGGTGCGGACCGTGGCGGAGGCGTCGGGCCACGAGTTCAAGTGCCTGACGTACGCCCTGCTCGTCCTCGACGACGAGCCGCTGGTCGTGCTGCACCGCCCCACCGGCACCGGCTACCGGCTGCGGATGAGCGGGATCGGCGACAACTTCCAGCTGCACACCCTGCTCGCGGACGTCCTCGTCGGCGGCGGCCATGTGCCCGGCCGGGCCCCCTCCCCGCAGGAGGCGGCGGTCTGCCGGGACGCGCCGGGGCAGGTGCACACCGTGGGATCGTTCAACCTGGTGGCGCCCGGCGGGGAGTGGGTGTGGAACGAGGGCACGCCCGCCGACATCCCGGTCGTCGACGGCGTACGCCTGCTGGTCCTCGACCCGCCGCCCTACGAGCGCAGCTGGCCCTCGGGCCGGTTCTTCCCGCACATGAAGGGCGACCTCGTCCTGGAGCGGGTGCTCGACGCCGCGGAGACGCGGTACTGGCTGGAGGGGTGCGCGCCGCCCCGGTGACGGCGGCCCGAGCGTTCCGTTCAACAACCTCACATCCCCGCTCCTGACGCCGGTCACGCCCCGGACGCCCGGTGTCGGAAGAACTGGTTCGGCCGCTCAACCGTCCCCGGCCCGTGACCAGGAGTCAGCCATGACCGGCGTTTCCACGCTCGACCGCCCCCCGCAGCCGGCGGCCCCCACCCGCTACACCGTCAGCGTCGCCCGCACCGAGGACGACGTGCGGGCCGCCCAGCGGCTGCGGCACAACGTCTTCGCCGGGGAGATGGGCGCCCTGCTGTCCACCCCGCAGCCGGGGCACGACATCGACGCCTTCGACGCGTACTGCGACCACCTGCTGGTCCGGGACACGTTCACCGACCAGGTCGTGGGCACCTACCGGCTGCTGCCTCCGGACCGCGCCGCGGTCGCCGGAGGGCTCTACTCGGAGGGCGAGTTCGACCTCGCGCCCCTCGACCCGATCCGGCCGGGCCTGGTCGAGGTGGGGCGCTCCTGTGTCCACCCCGACCACCGCGACGGCGCGGTCATCGGCCTGATCTGGGCCGGGATAGCCCGCTACATGGTGGACAACGGCCACGAGTGGCTGGCCGGCTGCTGCTCCGTCCCGCTCGCCGACGGCGGCGCCCTCGCGGCCGGCACCTGGGACCGGGTGCGGGACAAGCACCTGGCGCCCGAGGAGTACCGGGTCCGTCCGCTGCTGCCCTGGAACGCCGAGGGCGTGGCCCGCCCCGAGGGCCGTACCGAACTGCCCCCGCTGCTGCGCGGCTACCTCCGCCTCGGTGCCTGGGTCTGCGCGGAGCCCGCGCACGACCCGGACTTCGGGGTCGCCGACCTGTACGTGCTGCTGTCGATGCGCCGGGTCAACGCGCGCTATCTGAAGCACTTCCTCTCGCTCGTCCCGGCCTGATGACCATGCTGCGCACGGTGCCGGTGGGGGTGCGGGTCCTGCCCCCGCGGAGTGAGCGCCGGGTGGCGGCGGCCGTGCCCCGCCCGGTCGTGCCGTCGAGCGCCTGGCTGCCGACCGCGCCCTGCTCCCCGCAGGTCTGCGTCGCCTCCGCCCGCTCCCTGGCCGACGTGCCGCGCGCGACCCTGCGGCTCGGGGCACTGCTGGTCACGCTGGCCGTGGGTATCGCCCTGCTGCCGGTGTTCGGGGCCGTCCCCGCCACCCGCCGGGACCCGCTGATCCGGTGGTGGAGCCGGGCCGTGGTCCGGGCCAGTGGGGTACGCGTGCGCATCACCGGTGCGGCGGCGCCCCAGGGAGGTCTGCTGCTGGTCGCCAACCACATCTCGTGGCTGGACATCCCGCTGCTCGCGGCGGTGCGCCCGGCCCGGATGCTGGCCAAGGCGGAGATCCGGCGCTGGCCGGTGGCGGGCGGGCTCACCGCGCGCAGCGGCGCCCTGTTCATCGAGCGGGACCGGCTGCGCGCGCTGCCGGACACGGTCGCCCGGATCGCCGGGACCCTGCGCTCCGGTGCCGCGGTGGTCGCCTTCCCGGAGGGCAGCACCTGGTGCGGCCGGGCGCAGGGCCCCTTCCGCCGGGCGGTGTTCCAGGCCGCGCTGGACGCCGGTGTGGCGGTGCAGCCGGTGCGGCTGAGCTACCGGTTCGACGGCGGTCCGGCGAGCACCGCGCCCGCCTTCGTCGGGGAGGACTCCCTGCTCTCCTCGCTGTGGCGGGTGGTCATGGCCCGCCGCCTGGTCGCCGAGGTCGAGATCCGCCCCGAGATCCCGGCGGGCACCCACCCCGACCGCCGTTCCCTGGCACGGGCGGCCCAGCCGCGACCGGCCGGAGGAGAACTCTCCTGGGCGCACGCGGCGCCGGCGGCGGAGCGGTCGCGGGGGCCGAGGGGGCGTGCGGGACAGTAAGAATGAGAGGGACAGTAAGAATGAGCGGCATGACGATGGTGAAGGACATCGACGTCCGCGGTATGCAGCACTGCGAGACGACGGCGCTGGGCGTGTTGCTGCGGCATGCAGGACTCGACTTGTCCGAGCCCGCGCTGTTCGGCCTCGGCTCCGGGCTGTCCTTCCTCTACTGGGACAGCAAAGCCATGGGCTTTCCCTTCCTGGGAGGCCGCGTCAAGCCGTTCGAACTCACGAGGAACCTGGCCGCCGAACTCGGGCTCGAACTGCAGGTCAGGGAGACCACATCGGCACGCAAGGCGTGGCAGGACGTGGCGGGACCCCTCGACGCCGGCCGGCCGGTCGGCCTGCAGCTCGACAGCTACCACCTGGACTACTTCAGCACCAAGGTGCACTTCGGCGGGCATGTCGTGGCCATGTACGGCTACGACGAACAGGACGCCTACCTGGTGGACACCGCCGCGCAGGGCGGAGCCGTCTCGACCGGGCTCGCCGGGCTGGCCAGGGCCAGAGCCGAGCGCGGCCCCATGACCGCCAGGCACCGCTCCTTCACCATCACGGCGCCCGGCAACGCGCCGTCACCGCAGGACCGGATCATCCCCGCGATCAAGAAGTGCGCCCACGCCTTCCTGAACCCACCGATTGCGAACCTGGGCGACCGGGGCATCGAGAAAGCGGCCAAAGAAGTACCGAAGTGGCTGCGGCGCAGCGCGAATCCGCAGGAGGACCTGCCCCGGGCGGCCGTCCTCATGGAGAAGGCCGGCACCGGCGGCGCCCTGTTCCGCAATCTCTACCGGGACTTCCTCGCCGAGTCCGCCCAGCTGATCGACAACAGCCACCTGCGCACCGGGCACCGTCTGTACTCCGAGGCCGCCACCCTCTGGACCCAGGTGGCCGGGCTCGTCGCGACAGCGGGGGAATCGGGCGACGTGGAGAACCTCGAGCAGGCCGGAACCATCCTCCACGAGCTCGCCCGCATCGAACGCGACGCGATGCGGGCCCTCAGCCTGCTCTAGGAGCCTGATCGGCTAGGAAGCGGCCATCGCGCGGGCCAGATACCCCGCCGTGGCGCTCCCCTCCGTCCGTGCCACCTCCGCCGGCGGCCCCGTCGCCACGATGCGGCCGCCCGCGTCACCGCCGCCGGGGCCGAGGTCGATCACCCAGTCCGCGCCCGCCACCACCGCCATGTCGTGCTCGACGACGACCACGGTGTGCCCGGCGTCGACCAGGCCGTGCAGCTGCCGCATCAGTACCTCGACGTCGGCCGGGTGGAGTCCGGTCGTCGGCTCGTCGAGGAGGTACAGGGTGTGCCCGCGCCGGCCGCGCTGGAGTTCGCTCGCCAGCTTGATCCGCTGGGCCTCGCCGCCGGACAGCTCGGTCGCGGGCTGCCCGAGCCGCAGATAGCCGAGGCCGACGTCGAGCAGCGTGCCGAGGCTGCGGGCGACGGACGGGGTGTCCGCGAAGAAGTCCGCCGCCGCCTCCACGGTGAGGTCCAGCACCTGCGCGATGTTCCGCCCCCGGTACGTCACTTCCAGCGTCTCGGGACGGTAGCGCGCGCCCCCGCAGTCGGGGCACGCCGCGTACGTGCTCGGCAGGAACAACAGCTCGACGCTGACGAACCCCTCGCCCTGACAGGTCTCGCAGCGCCCGCCGGCGACGTTGAAGGAGAACCGGCCGACACCGTAACCCCGCTGCCGCGCCTGGTCCGTGGCCGCGAACGCCTTCCGCACGACGTCGAACAGGCCCGTGTAGGTGGCAAGGTTGGAGCGCGGGGTGCGCCCGATGGGCTTCTGATCGACGCAGACCAGACGCCCGACGCCCGCGAGGTCCTCCGTGATCTCCCCGATCAGGGTGGACTTCCCGGACCCGGAGACCCCGGTGACCGCGGTGAACGCCCCGAGCGGGAACTCGGCCGTCACCGCGCGCAGATTGTGCCGGGTGACCGGGCCGACCTTCAACTGCCCCGTGGGGGTGCGCACTTCGCGTACGGGGGTAGGGGCGCGGTCGAAGAGGAAACGGGCCGTCGCCGACTCCTCGACCGCGGCGAGCCGCTCCGGCGGTCCGCTGTGGAGCACCTGCCCGCCGTGCTCGCCCGCGCGCGGGCCCACGTCCACCAGCCAGTCGGCGCCGCGCATCACGTCCAGCTGGTGCTCCACCACGAACACCGAGTTCCCGGCGGCCTTCAGCCGTGCCAGCACCGTCAGCAGCGCCTCCGTGTCCGCCGGGTGCAGTCCGGCGGACGGCTCGTCGAGGACGTAGACGACGCCGAAGAGTCCGGAGCGCAGTTGGGTGGCGAGGCGCAGGCGCTGGAGCTCGCCCGCGGAGAGGGTGGGGGTGGCGCGGTCGAGGCTGAGGTAGCCGAGGCCCAGCTCCAGGACCGGGGCGATCCGGGAGGCGAGGTCCTCGGTGAGGACGCGGGCGGTCTCGGAGGTGCCGTGCGGGATCCCGGCGAGCTCGACCAGGGGCAGCGCCGCGAGTTCGGCGATCGTCCGGCCGGCGAAGGTCACCGCGAGGGCCTCCGGGCGCAGCCTGCTGCCGCCGCAGGCCGGACAGGGCGCACTGACCAGGAAGCGCTCCGCCTTGGCACGCAAAGTCGCGCTCTTGGAGTCGGAGAACGTCTTCATGACGTACCGCCGGGCGCTCATGTACGTGCCCTGGTACGGCCGTTGGATCCGTTCGGCGTCCCGCACCGGATGCACCGTGACGACCGGCTGCTCGTCGGTGAACAGGATCCACTCCCGCTGCTCGGCCGGCAGCTCCCGCCAGGGCAGGTCCACGTCGTGGCCGAGCGCGTCCAGGATGTCCCGCAGGTTCTTGCCCTGCCAGGCGCCCGGCCAGGCGGCGACGGCACCGTCCCGGATCGACAGCGAGGGGTCGGGGACCAGCAACTCCTCCGTCGTACGGTGGACTTGGCCGAGGCCGTGGCACTCGGGGCAGGCCCCGGCCGCCGTGTTGGGGGAGAAGGCGTCGGAGTCGAGCCGTTCGGCGCCCGGCGGGTAGTCGCCGGCGCGGGAGAAGAGCATGCGCAGCGAGTTGGAGAGGTTGGTGACCGTGCCGACCGAGGAGCGGGAGGTGGGCGCCGAGCGGCGCTGCTGCAGGGAGACCGCGGGCGGCAGTCCGGTGATCTCCCCGACCTTCGGCGCCCCCACCTGATGGATCAGCCTGCGCGCGTACGGCGCCACCGACTCGAAGTAGCGGCGCTGCGCCTCGGCGTAGATCGTGCCGAAGGCGAGCGAGGACTTCCCCGAACCGGAGACGCCGGTGAACACGGCCAGCACGTCCCGCGGGATGTCGACGTCCACGCCCTTGAGGTTGTGCTCACGGGCGCCCCGGACACGGACGTACGGGTCGTGAGGCTCGGGCATGGAGGGGACTCCGTGGATCGAGGGGACAAACTCCGCAATTCTACGGGACCGGCCCGAAGAGTCGTCCGCGGGTCCACGACGCCGAGGCGGCATCGGTCACCCGGAAGCTCCCCTGATCCCGGCGAGGCGGCGGTAGGAGTCCAGCAGGGACGGGCGGTCGTAGGTGCTGGTGGTGACCAGGATTTCCTGGGCGCCCGTCTCCTTCAGCAGGATGTCCAGCTCGTCGGCGACCTGCTCCTCGGTGCCGGCGATGTGGCCGGTGAGGCCCTGCTCGTAGAAGCCGCGCTCTTTGGCGGTCATGGTCAGTGCCTCGACGCGTTCGGCGGGCGGCAGGGGCGGGAAGGTGCCGTGCGTGCGGGAGTACGCCATCGACCAGGCCTCCGGGATCAGCAGGCGCCGGGCCTTCTCGGGGGTGGCGGCCACGGCGATGGTGCCGGAGACGACGACGTAGGGTTCCGCGGCCCAGGGGGAGGGGCGGAAGTTCGCGCGGTAGTGATCGATGCCGCGCTGCATCTTCGGGCGGTTCCTGAGGTCACCGATGACCAGGGGCAGCCCGGCGCGGGCCGCGATGGCGGCGCCTTCCCCCATCGCGAGCACGAACGGCGGCACGGTCAGCCCCTCGGCGGGACGCGCGTGCACCCCGGTGGGCGACGTGCCCCGGAACCAGCCGAGCAGTTCGTCGAGTTGCCCGGTGAAGTCCTCGGCGTCGTCCTTGTCCCGGCCCAGCGCCCGGCGCACCCCGTCGGTGAAGCCGACGGAACGGCCGAGGCCCATGTCGATCCGGCCCGGGAAGAGGGACTCCAGCACCCCGAACTGTTCCGCGACGACGAGGGGCTGGTGGTTCGGCAGCATCACCCCGCCGGTCCCCACCCGGATCGTGCGGGTGGCCGAGGCGACCGCGGCGGCCAGTACGGTCGGGGCGGAACCGGCGACGCCGGGGACGCCGTGGTGTTCCGAGACCCACAGCCTGTGGTAACCGAGCCCTTCCAGCTCCCGCGCCAGGGCGATGGTGTCACGCAGCGCCTCGCCGTTCGAGTGGCCCTCGCGGGTGCGGGAGCGGTCGAGGACGGAGAAGCGGGTCTGCGCGATCACGGAACTCATACCGGGTACAACACCGGGCCGGCGTCAGGATTCCTTCCCGCCGGGCGAGCGCTTCTCCGCTCAGCCCTCGGGGTGCAGCAGCCCTCGCTCGTAGGCCCTGACCAGGTGCTGCGGCACCAGGTGCCGGACGCCGTCGACGGTGACCGGCACCAGGGTCGGGGTGGCGGCCTTCCACTGCGCTCGGCGGTGGCGGGTGTTGCTGCGGGACATCTTCCGCTTGGGGACGGCCATGACGAACCTCCTCGGTGGGTGAACGTCGAGGACGCTACATGAAAATGGATCCCATTAACAACTGAAGCCGGTGGTCAGCGGCGGGAGCGGACCCGCGCGTCCTTCGGCGGGTCGATGAACTGCAGCTCCAGCGCGACCGGCGGCTCGGCCACACCGGGTCCGCCGGCCGCCAGCCAGCGCACGATCTCCTCGGTGCTGTCGTAATCCGTGGCGAACCCCACCCAGGTCGGCCGCCCTCCGGCACGCCGGCCCGCCGCCGAGGGGCCGACGACGATGACATTGGCCTGATCGCAGGGGCCCAGGCAGTCGGTCGTACGGATCCGGAAGCCGTGCTCCGCGGCCGCGGCGCGCAGCACCTCCAGTTGCCCCTCGTGATCGGTGCCCGGGTGCTTGCGGGCGTTGCCGCAGCAGCAGCCCCGGCAGACGACGAGCGTGCAGGCGGAAGCGGTCAGGGAGGTGCGGCGCGTCAAAGGCATGACAGAAGTGTGGCGCCTGCCGGGGCCGCCCCGGTCACCGGGCGGCCGCTGCGTAGGGTGGACGGCGTGACCGACAGCAGCAAGCGCCCGCTCGCCGTGTTCGACCTCGACAACACGCTCGCCGACACCGCCCACCGGCAGCGGTTCCTGGAGTCCCGGCCCCGTGACTGGGACGCCTTCTTCGCGGCCGCGCCCGCGGACCCGCCGATCCCCGAGGGCATCGCGCTGGTGCTGGACAGCGCCGAGGAGTGCGAGGTCGTCTATCTGACCGGGCGGCCCGAACGCTGCCGTGCGGACACCCTGGAGTGGCTCGCGGCCCAGCAACTGCCCGAGGGCCGTGTGTACATGCGGCGCGACACCGACCGCAGGCCCGCCCGGCGCACCAAGCTGGAGATCCTCCGCCGCCTGGCCAGGACCCGTCGGATCCGGGTCCTGGTGGACGACGACGAGCTGGTGTGCGCGGACGCCGAACAGGCCGGGTTCACCGTCGTACGGGCGCGCTGGACCGCCCCTTCCGCCGCGCTGAAGACCGCGCAGGAGCGGGAGGGGCGGACCTGAGCGGACCGGGGCGGCACGCCCGCCGGCCGGTCTACTCCAGGCGGAAGCCGACCTTCATGGTCACCTGCCAGTGCGCGATCTGCCCGTCGTTCAGCTGGCCGCGTACCTCGGTCACCTCGAACCAGTCCAGGTTGCGCACGGTCTGCGAAGCCCGCTCGATACCGTTGCGAATGGCCTGGTCCACGCCCTCGGGCGAGGTGCCGACGATATCCGTGACCCGGTAGGTGTGGTTCGACATGTGGGTGCTCCTCTCACACGCGTCATTCCACGGTGCCCCACGGTGGGACATCGCGCGAGCCGTCCGTCACCGCGCCACGCTCAGCGACAGCGCGAACCGGCCGTCCCGGTCCGTCCACCAGTGGGTCAGCTCCAGCCCCGACGCGGACAGTTCGCCGCGCACGCCCTCCTTGCGGAACTTCGCCGACACCTCGGTGTGCAGCTCCTCGCCGGCCGCGAAGTCGACGGCGAGGTCCAGGGCGGGCACCTTCACCGTCTGCGCGGCCAGGGACCGCAGCCGCATCTCGATCCACTCGTTGCCGGCGTCCCACAGCGCCACGTGCGCGAAGGCGCCGGGATCGAAGTCGGCGCCCAGTTCCCGGTTGACGACGGTCAGGACGTTCTTGTTGAACGCGGCCGTCACCCCGGCCGCGTCGTCATACGCCCTGACCAGCACCTGCTCGTCCTTGACCAGGTCCGTGCCGAGCAGCAGGGCGTCCCCCGGCGCCATCAGCGCGCGGACCCGGGCGAGGAAGGCCGCCCGCTCGGCGGGCAGCAGGTTGCCGATCGTGCCGCCGAGGAACGCCATCAGCCGGGGGCCCGGGGTGTCGGGCAGGGTGAGCCCGCCGGTGAAGTCGGCGATCAGCGCGTGCACGTCCAGGGCGGGCCGCTCCCCGATGAGGGCGTGCCCGGCCTGGGTGAGGGCGCTCTCGCTGACGTCGACCGGGACGTACGTGTGCAGGTCGGTGAGCGCGTCGATGAGGTACCGGGTCTTCTCCGAGGAGCCGGAGCCGAGTTCGACCAGGGTGCGGGCGCGGGTGGCCGCGGCGATCTCGTCGGCGCGGTCGACCAGGATCTCCCGTTCGGCACGCGTGGGGTAGTACTCGGGCAACTCCGTGATCTGCTCGAACAGTTCGCTGCCGTGGGCGTCGTAGAACCACTTCGGCGGGAGTGTCTTCGGGGTGCGGGTCAGGCCGTGCAGGACGTCGGCGCGCAGGGCGGCCTCCGTGGCGTCCTCGGGCAGCTGGCGGGTGAGAAGGAACGGGCTCACGTGCGGGGCTCCTTCGACGGTGCGGGGGCCGAGGACTCGCCCGGCTCCTTCAGCGGGGAGAGAGTGACGTCCGTGCGGCTCGCGACGAGGAGCGTGCGGTCCGGGACCTCGTGCCAGAGCGGATCGTCGTCGTACGGTTCGGAGGCCACGACCGTGCCGCGGCCGGGTGCGGTGAGGTACCACAGCGTGTCGCCCCAGGCGGTTGCCGTAATGCTGTCGCCGCTGGTCAGCAGCAGGTTCAGCCGGGCGTCCGGGGCCGCCTCGGCGACCTCCCGGACGGTGTCGGCCAGGGCCCGGGCCTCGCCGTCCCCGGCGCGCAGCCGGGCCAGGACCAGCGCCCACACGAACGCCGAGTCGTTGCGGGCCTCCAGCGACAGCAGGTCCGTCGCGGACAGGGTCCCGGCGAGCGGTGCGAGGGAGCCGGGCCAGCCCGGGACGGCGCCGTTGTGGCTGAACAGCCAGGTGCCGGAGGCGAAGGGCGCCGCCGCGGCCTCCGCGTCCGCCCCGGAGAGCGTCGCGTCCCGCACCGCGGCCAGCAGGGACGTCGTCCTGACGACGCGGGCGAGATCGGCGAAGGACAGGTCCGCCCAGATCGGCCCGGCCCGCCGGTACCGGGCCGGCACCGGATCACCGGCCGCGTACCAGCCGACGCCGAAACCGTCGGCGTTGACCGTCCCGTACCGCTGCCGTCCGGGGGCCCAGGACTGGCGGTACAGGCCGTGCGGAGGGTGCACCAGGCAGTCGGCGAGCGGCTTCTCGGGTCCCAGATACGCCACATGACGGCACATCAGACCGCCTCCGAGCGGGCCGTGCGGAACCCGGCGAAGATCTGCCGGCGGATCGGGTAGTCCCAGTTGCGGAACGTGCCCCGGCAGGCGACCGCGTCCACGGCGAACGAACCGCCGCGCAGCACCTTGTGGTCCGGCCCGAAGAACACCTCCGAGTACTCCTTGTACGGAAAGGCGACGAACCCGGGGTAGGGCAGGAAGTCGCTCGCCGTCCACTCCCACACATCGCCGATCAACTGCCGTACGCCGAGAGGTGATTCGCCCTCGGGGTAGCTGCCGACCGGCGCCGGACGCAGATGGCGCTGGCCGAGGTTGGCGTGCTCGGGGGCCGGGTCGGCGTCGCCCCAGGGGTAGCGGGCGGAGCGGTCGCCGGCCGGGTCGTGGCGGGCGGCCTTCTCCCACTCGGCCTCAGTGGGCAGCCGGCGGCCGGCCCAGCGGGCGTAGGCGTCGGCCTCGTACCAGCACACGTGCAGCACCGGCTCGTCGGACGGTACGACCTCGGTGACCCCGAACCGGCGCCGGAGCCACTGCTTGCCGTCCCGCCGCCAGAACAGCGGTGCCTGGATGGCGTGCTGCCGGATGTGGGCCCACCCCACCGGGGCCCACCAGCGCTCGTTGTCGTAGCCGCCGTCCTCGATGAACGCCTGGTAGGCGCCGTTGGAGACGGGCGTGGTGTCGATGAAGAAGGGTGCCACCTCGCGCCGGTGCGCGGGGCGTTCGTTGTCCAGCGCCCACGGCTCGGTGGAGGTACCCATGGTGAACGGGCCGCCGGGGACCAGGACTTCGGCCGGACCGGTGAACAGCGGGGCCGGTTCCGGGTCCGGGGCGGTGAGGGCCTGCGGCCCCTTGCGCAGCTGATGGGTGATCAGCATGGTTTCGTCGTGCTGCTGTTCGTGCTGGGCGATCATCCCGAAGGCGAAGCCCGCCTCGGTCAGCCGGGTGCCGTGGAACGCGGTGCTCTCCAGCAGGTCCAGGACCCGGCCGCGCACGTCGGCGGCGTACCGGCGGGCCTCGGCGGGCGGCAGCAGCGGCAGGGTGGGGCGCTCGGAGCGGGGGTGCTCGAAGGCGTCGTAGAGGCTGTCGATCTCGGGGCGCATGGCCTCCCGGCCCGCCACGGCCCGCAGCAGCCACTGCTCCTCCTGGTTGCCGATGTGCGCCAGGTCCCACACGAGCGGCGACATCAGCGGGGAGTGCTGCGCGGTGAGGTCGGGGTCCTCGACGCAACTGGTGAGCAGGGTGGTGCGGTCCCGCGCGGTGACCAGCGTGGTCACGGCCCGCTCCCGGAGCGTCTCGGGATCGATGGCGGGGTCGGTCATGTGCGGATGTCCTTCCCGGGCAGGCGGTCGAGCAGGTCGTCGGCGGGACATCGGCCCCGGGCGATGTAGCGGTCCCGGTAGGCCGCGACGGCTTCCGTGACCTCGGGGGTGGCGCCCATCCTGGGCAGCGCCTCCAGCGCGGCGGCGAAGCAGATGACGGCGGCCTCGTGCAGTTCGGGGTCGCTCATCGCGTGCCGGGCCGCGTCGGTCCACAGCGGGTTGTGCGGCGCGGGCACCGGCACCGCCCGCTCGGCCAGCGGCTTCACCGCGCGGTAGGCGGTCTCCGCGGCCGCGGGGTCGTCGAACAGGGCCGCCGTCACGGCGAGCGGGACGATCCAGCCGTCCTCGCCCGGCTGCGCGTCGATCATGCGCAGCTCCAGATGGCCCCGCGGCCGGACCGGTGGGAACAGGGTCGTCAGGTGATAGCCGAGGTCCTCCCGGGTGGGCGGTCTGGGCACCGCCGACCTGGTCCACTCCCGGAAGGTGAGCTCCTCCGGGATCTCCCACGGCCCGCTGTCCTGGCGTACGCACATCACCGGCGCGTCCAGCACATGCCGGGCCCATGCGGCGCGCGGATCTTCGTCCAGCGGGGGAGCGCCCGCCCGGCCCGCGCCGATCTCCATCCACAGCATCTGCCGGGTGGAGCGCCAGCCGGTGGGTTCGTTCCCGGCGAGGGGGGAGTTGGCGAAGGCCGCCACCAGGACCGCGCCGAGCTGATGGGCGAGCCACCAGCGCCGTACGTGACCCAGCGGGCCCGGCTCCTCGTGGCCGGCGTCGAGGCAGACCTGGACGGAGGCCGAGGTGCACATCATGGCGCGCCCGGCCGGACCTCTGCGGTCCAGGCAGGCCTCCATGGCGTCGTAGCGGGGCTCGCGCAGATAGCGGCGGGGTTCGTGCCAGGGGTCCTGGCCGATGCCGACCAGTCCGAGACCGTGCTCGCGCAGGGCCGCGCGGACGGCGTCAAGATCGGCGGAGACGGTACCGATGCACTCCATCAGGGAGGCGGCGGGCGGCGAGCTGAGCTCCAGCTGGCCGCCGGGCTCGACGGTGAGCGCCGACCTCAGGGGCACGGTCCGCAGGGCGGCGTAGGCCGCGCGCAGTCGTTCGGGTGTGACGGGAAGCTGCGGGCTGCGCAGCTCATGGACGAGCCATTCCACCTCGACCCCGAGGGTGCGCGGCGGGCCGGTCTTGAAGCAGATGCCGCGGACGAGGGCCTCGACCTCCGCCTCGGACACCGAGGTCCGGGGCTTGGTACAGCCGCTCGGCGGCGAACCGCCGGATGAATCTGGCATATCGGAATCCTCCTGATATTCCACCATGCCACCGGCCCGGCATTTCGGGTGGGCCGGGACGGCACACTCGTCCCACCCAAGACGCTGAGCGGGCTCCGCACAAGGGCGCCTCCCGGGATGTTCCGGATCGGACACATCCGGTTCCCGCCGGTTTCGGGGCCCGTTCGCGGGCCGGAAAAACTCCGTTGCACCACCCGTGGCCCATCGCCCACGATGCGTACATGAGCACGACGGGGGAGTGCGCCCGGCGCGCGCTCAAGGCGCTCACGGGGGTGGCGCCATGAGCGCGCGCCTGCGGGAGCTCGCACAGCAGACGGAGCGGATCGTGGCCGCGGGTTCCTACCCCGCGTCCGACGGCCGTGAGGTGTCGATCGCCGCGGCGGTGGAAGCCGCCAGGCAGGGCACGCGCAGGTACGGGCCCGGCCCTGTGCCGGTGCCCCCGGCCTCCCCGGTGGACACGCACATCGAGGTCACGGGTGAGAGCAGCCTGGAGGCGGCGCGCCGCCTCGGCCCCGGGACGGCCGTCCTGAACTTCTCCTCGGCGCGCAACCCCGGCGGCGGCTATCTCAACGGCGCCCAGGCCCAGGAGGAGGCCCTGTGCCGGGCCTCCGCGCTCTACGCCTGCCTGATCGAGGTCCGCGAGTTCTACGACCACCACCGGGCCCACCGCGACCCCTTCTACACCGACCGGGTCATCCACTCACCCGGCGTGCCCGTCTTCCGCGACGACCGAGGACGCCTGCTGGACGCGCCGTACACGGCCGGATTCCTCACCTCCGCGGCGCCGAACGCGGGAGTCGTCAGGCGTACGGCACCGGAGCGCGCCGCTGACCTCCCCGGGGCCCTCGCGGTGCGCGCCGAGCGGGTGCTGGAGGTGGCCGCCGTCCACGGCTACCGGCGGCTGGTGCTCGGCGCCTGGGGCTGCGGAGTGTTCCAGAACGAACCGGGGCAGGTGGCGGGTGCGTTCCGGGCGCTGCTGGGCCCGGGCGGACGGTTCGCGGGCCGCTTCGAGCGGGTCGTGTTCGGCATCCTCGACCGGACCCCGCGGACGACGACCCGAGCGGCCTTCGAACGGGCGTTCCCGGCGCCGCAGCTTCAGCCGTAGCGTTCCCGTTCCCGTTCCCGTGTCCGGAGCCTCAGCTCCAGCCGTAGCGTTCCCGCAGCCGGTGGCGGACCGCGTTGAACCGCATCCGGTCCAATGCGCACGCCTCGCGCCGCATGCCCCGCTCGTGCAGCCGCAGCACCCGGTCCACGGCGACCCAGGAGTCCCGCCCGGACCGGTCCCAGGGCCCGCGCCCGATCGCCACCCAGTCCCGGTGCGCGTCATGCCGCTTGCTGGACAACTGCACGGCCAGGACGGTGCCGCCCGGCTCCCGGGCCACCACCAGCACGGGCCGGTCCTTGCCGCGGCCGTCGTTCTCCTCGTACGGCACCCAGGTCCAGACGATCTCCCCGGGATCCGGGTCGCCGTCGTGCGCGGGCGAGTACTCGGTGTGCACCCGGCCCACCTCGCGGGGGTCGGCCTCGACGGTGGCGAAGGGGCCTTGGCGGCCGGGGATGTTCTCTTCGGTGGACGCAGTCACGGGGATCACGGTAGGGCTTGCGCGGAGGCGAACGGGCGCCGGGCACCCCGCCGGTCTATCCGGCCGGGATGTCCGAGGCGAGCTGCCCCGGCGGCCATGCCTCGTGCCAGCGCAGTTCCGCCTCCAACTGGGCGGCGAGCGACAGCAGAAGGGGCTCGCTGTGGGCCGGTCCCAGCAGTTGGGCGCCGACCGGCAGACCGCCTTCCACGAAGCCCGCGGGGACGTTCACGCCGGGCCAGCCCAGCACGTTCCACGGCCAGGCGAAGGGACAGGCGGCGATCATCGCGCGGTCGGTGGCGAGCCCGCCGAGCCCCAGCAGCGCGCCGATCCGCGGCGGGGGAGCGGCCGTCGTCGGCGCGAGCATCACGTCGTAGGCCTCGAAGAACGTGCCGATACGGCGGTGCAGCACCGCCTCGGCGCGCCGGGCCGCCCGCAGCGGTGCCCCACCGAGCAGCCGGCCCAGCCGGGCGGCGCCCAGGGTGCGCCGGTCCAGCAGCGCGGGAAAGGGCGACTCGCTCACGAACTCGGCGATCCCCATGGTGGCCCGCGGCACGAAGGCCAGCCCGATCTGTCCGTACGGCGGATCGGCCTCCTCGACGATGTGTCCCAGCGCGGCCAGTTTCTCGGCGAGTTCGACGACCTTGTCGCGCACCTCGGGCCGGAGCCGGGCGGGTACCGCGGTGAACGGGGGCTTCAGGGCCAGGGCGATGCGCAGTCGTCCGGGGTCGCGGCCCACGGCCGCCGAGGCGTCGATGGCCGGGGGACGGCAGGGGTCCCCGGCGTGGTTGCCGCTCGCCGCGTCCAGCAGCAGGGCCGCGTCGGCGACCGTACGGGCCAGCGTGCCGTTGACCGTGATGCCCTGGAAGGACTCGCCGCGCGGCCAGGTCGAGATCCGGCCGCGCTGCGGCTTGATGCCGACCAGGTTGGTCCAGGACGCCGGGATCCGCACCGATCCGGCGCCGTCCGAGCCGAGCGCGGCGGGGACCAGCCCGGCGGCGACGGCGGCGGCCGAACCGCCCGAGGAACCGCCCGGCGTGTACTCGGTGTTCCACGGGTTGCGGGTCTCGCCGAAGGCCGGGCCCTCGGTGAACGGCCACTGCCCCAGTTCGCAGGTGTTGGTCTTGCCGACGATCACGGCCCCGGCCGCGCGCAGCCGCCGTACCGCCTCGCCGTCCTCGGCGACCGGCGGGAACTCCCCCTGGCAGCCGAACGCGGTGGGCTCCCCGGCGACGTCCATGTCGTCCTTGACGGCGACCGGCACGCCGAGCAGCGGCCGCCGTCCGCCCGAGGCGAGTTCCCGGTCCGCCGCGTCCGCCTCGGCGAGCGCCGCCTCGGCGCGGACGATCCGGAAGGCGTTGAGGGAGCCCCGTGTCGCCTCGATGCGCGCGAGCGCCCGCTCGACCAGGGTTTGGGAGTTCACCTCCCCGTCGGCCAGCGCACGGGCGGACTCGGTGAGCCCTGCGGAACGGTCGAACGTCATACGGGGCACCTCCGGTGACGGCCTTGTCTACTGAACAGTAGCCTCTGGGGCGGCCTTTGCCTCGGCTTGTGTCGAGCGGTGCGCGGACCATTGACGCACTCTCGTCCCACCCCTACCTTCTGACCGATCTTCCGAACCGAGTTCGGTAAGTCGAACAACTCGGTGTGTGCCCCACGCGTCAGAGGGAGAGCCGCCCATGACCCCGCAACGCCCCACCCCGTCCCGCCGCACCCTGCTCCGGGCGATGACCGCCCTGCCCGCCTCGGCCCTGCTGCTGTCCGAGGCGCCCGGACTGCTCGGCACGGCCGCCGCCGCCGCGCCGCCGAGCGGTTCCGCCACCCGCTACACCATCGTGCCGTTCCTCAACAGCAACGACGGCACGGTCAACGTCTACCAGTCCGACGACGCCACCGACTTCCGGCTGCTGCGCTCCGCCGCCTACACCCCGCCCGCCGGCCGCATCCGCGACGCCAGCGTCATCCGGCACACCGACGGCTACTACTACGTCACCTACACGACCCGCACCTGGCAGGACACCAGCACCACCATCGGCTTCGCGCGCAGCACGGACCGGGTCAACTGGACCTTCCTCTACGACCATCCGGTCCCGATCGCGAACCTCTCCCGCGCCTGGGCACCGGAGTTCTTCGTCGACGGCGACGGCAGCGTGCACGTCATCGTGTCCTGCTCCACGACCAACGACGAGTGGATCTTCACGCCGTACCGGCTCAGGGCCACCAACTCCGCGCTGACCGCGTGGAGTTCACCGGTCGCCCTGACCGGCATCGGCGCCAACCACATCGACACCTTCCTGGTGCGGACCGGCTCGACCTACCACGCCTTCACCAAGAACGAGACCACGAAGTACATCGAGTACGGCACCGCGACCTCCCTCGCCGGGCCCTACACGATCTCCCGCACGGGCGACTGGGCCGGCTGGGGCAGCTACCGCGAGGGCCCGGCGCTGGTCCAGCTCGACAACGGCGCCTGGCGCATGTTCTTCGACGGCTACGGCGACGGCAGGTACTACTACAGCGACAGCCACGACACCTTCGCCACCTGGTCGGCACCGGCCGCACTGCCCGCGATCTCCGGCACGGCCCGGCACTTCACGGTGGTCAAGGAGACCGTGCCGGGCGGTCCGAGCCTGGCCCGCGGCACCACCCGCTCCTTCCGGTCCGCCAACTACCCCACCCGCCACTGGCAGCAGCAGTCGGCCCTGCTCAACCTCCCCGTGGTGAGCGCCTCCAGCACCACCGCCGAGAAGCAGGCGGCCACCTTCACGGTCACCGCGGGCCTCGCCGACGCGGGCGGCTACTCCTTCCGCGACGCCTCCGGCGCCTACCTGCGCCACTACGACTTCCGCGCCCGCTTCGACCCGGACAACGGCACCGCGGCGTTCGCCCGGGACGCCACGTTCATCGCCCGCACCGGCACGGCGACGGGCGCGCTGCGCTTCGAGTCGTACAACTACCCGGGCCGCTACCTGCGGCACTACGGCTATCAGCTGCGGGTGGAACGGTCCGACGGGACGGACCTGTTCCGGCAGGACAGCTCCTTCGTGCCGGTAGCGGCCTGGGGTTGAGTCGTACGGCGGCCCGCTCCGCTCAGGACAGGTCGAACCGGTCCAGGTTCATCACCTTGTCCCACGCCGTCACGAAGTCACGCACGAACTTCTCCTCCGCGTCCCTGGAGCCGTACACCTCCGACAGGGCCCGGAGCTGGGAGTGCGAACCGAAGACGAGGTCGACGGCCGTGGCGGTCCACCTGACCTCGCCCGTGGCGCGCTCCCGGCCCTCGAAGACGTTCTCGTCCGCGGCCGACGCCTTCCACTCCGTGCTCATGTCGAGCAGGTTGATGAAGAAGTCGTTGGTCAGGGTCTCCGGCCGGTTGGTGAGGACCCCGTGCCGGGACTGCTTGAAGCCGGTGTTCAGGGCCCGCATGCCGCCGATCAGCACCGTCATCTCGGGCGCGGTCAGGGTGAGCATGTTGGCGCGGTCCAGCAGGAGGGTCTCCGGCGACAGCTTCTCGCCCGCCCGCAGGTAGTTGCGGAACCCGTCCGCCTGGGGCTCCAGCATGGCGAACGTCTCCGCGTCGGTCTGCTCCTGGGAGGCGTCCGTGCGGCCGGGGGCGAACGGGACCGTGACCGGGTGCCCGGCGTTCCTCGCCGCTTGCTCGACGGCCGCGCAGCCGCCCAGGACGATCAGGTCGGCGAGCGACACCTTCGTACCGCCGGTCTGCGAGGCGTTGAAGTCCCGCTGGATCCGCTCCAGGGCCGCCACCGTATCGGTGACCTCGGGCAGGTCGTTGACCTCCCAGTCCTTCTGCGGTGCCAGCCGGATCCGGGCGCCGTTGGCCCCGCCGCGCTTGTCGGTGCCGCGGAAGCTCGCCGCCGCCGCCCACGCGGTGGTGGCCAGCTGGGACACGGACAGCCCCGAGTCGAGGATCGTGGCCTTGAGGGCGGCGATGTCCTCGTCCCCGACCAGCTCGTGGTCGACCTCGGGCACCGGGTCCTGCCACAGCTGCGGTTCGGGAACCCACGGGCCGAGGTAACGCGACAGGGGACCCATGTCACGGTGCAGCAGCTTGTACCACGCCTTGGCGAACGCCTCCGCGAGCTTGTCCGGGTTCTCGTGGAAGCTCTTCGCGATCGGCCCGTAGACCGGGTCCACCTTCAGCGCGAGGTCCGTCGTCAGCATCATGGGCGCGTGCCGCTTCGACGGATCGTGGGCGTCGGGCACGGTGTCCTTGGCCGCGGCATCCGTGGGAGTCCACTGCTTCGCACCGGCCGGGCTCGTCGTCAGCTCCCACTCGTACCCGAACAGGTTGTTGAGGTATCCGTTGTCCCACCTGGTCGGCTCGGAGGTCCACGCGCCCTCCAGCCCGCTGGTGAGCGCGTGCGGGCCGACGCCGCGGCCGTAGGTGTTCCGCCAGCCGAGCCCCTGCTGCTCGATGGGGGCTGCCTCGGGCTCCGGGCCGATGTAACTGACGTCGACCGCGCCATGGCACTTGCCGAAGGTGTGGCCGCCGACGATGAGCGCGACCGTCTCCTCGTCGTTCATCGCCATACGCCCGAACGTCTCGCGGATGTCCCGGGCGGCGGCCATCGGATCCGGGTTGCCGCTGGGCCCCTCGGGATTGACGTAGATCAGGCCCATCTGCACGGCACCGAAAGGACCGGTGAGTTCCCGGTCGCCGCTGTAGCGCTCATCGCCGAGCCAGGTGTCCTCGGGCCCCCAGAAGATCTCCTCCGGCTCCCAGATGTCCTCGCGTCCGAAACCGAATCCGAACGTCTTGAACCCCATCGATTCCATGGCGCAGTTGCCGGTGAACACGAGGAGATCGGCCCAGGAGATCTTCCGGCCGTACTTCTGCTTCACCGGCCACAGCAGGCGGCGCGCCTTGTCCAGGCTCGCGTTGTCCGGCCAGCTGTTGAGCGGGGCGAAGCGCTGCGCACCGCTGCCGCCGCCGCCCCGGCCGTCCGCGATCCGGTACGTGCCCGCGGCGTGCCAGCTCATCCGGATGAAGAGCGGCCCGTAGTGACCGTAGTCGGCGGGCCACCAGTCCTGGGACGTCGTCATCACCTCGAGGACGTCCCGCTTCAGCGCCTCCACGTCGAGGGTCGCGAACTCCTTCGCGTAGTCGAAGTCCTCCTCCATCGGATTGGAGCGGGACGAGTGCTGGTGCAGAACTTGGAGGTCCAGCTGATTGGGCCACCAGTCCCGGTTCGTCCTGGGCCGAGTCGAGGTGGGACTCGGGGAGGGGATTACCGGGTTCTCGCTCTCACTGCCGGGCATGATTGTCCTTCTTCCTGTCACCGTGTCCGTTTCGTGTCGGGTCGGCGTCCGTATGGTCGCGTACCGCGGAGCGCATCGCTACGAACCACGCAGGGGCAGCCGATTCGGCGGCCGCAGGTCAGCGGCGGGGTTTCTGTTCCCGCTGGGGTTTCTGTTATGGCACCCCCCTGCCGGAGGTCTCCCCTTGTACCGGGCGAAAGAATGCGGCAACCGAAACGGATGTGGTGGTCAGGCATGGCAGCGATGGGAGAGCACGAGTGCGCCGTGGTCGAGGCGGCTCGGCGGGGTGACCTCCGGGCGCAGGACGAGCTGGTCGGCGCGTATCTGCCGTTGGTCTACAACATCGTGGGCCGGGCGCTGAACGGACATGCCGACGTCGACGACGTCGTGCAGGAGACCATGCTCCGCGCCCTGCGCGCGCTCGGCTCGCTGCACCACCCCGCCAGCTTCCGGTCCTGGCTCGTGGCCATCACGATGAACCAGATCCGCACCTACCAGTACCGGCAGCAGACGGCACTGGCGGGCTCGGAACTGGAGGACGCCTACGACGTGGCCGACCCCGGCGCGGACTTCGTGGACCTGACGATCCTGCGCCTCGGTCTGGACGGCCAGCGGCGCGAGGTGGCGCAGGCCACGCGCTGGCTGGACGGCGACGACCGGATGCTGCTGTCGCTGTGGTGGCTGGAGGCCGTCGGCGAGCTGAGCCGGGCGGAGGTCTCCGCGGCGCTCGAGCTGTCCCAGCAGCACACGGCGGTGCGGGTGCAGCGGATGAAGGCTCAGCTGGAGACCGCCCGCCTGGTGGTACGGGCGCTCGCCGCGACGCCGCCGTGCGGTCACCTCGGCCAGGTGATCGGCAACTGGGACGGCCGCCCGTCACCGCTGTGGCGCAAGCGCATCGCCCGGCACGCCCGGGACTGCGTGCCGTGCTCGGGCCACCAGAGCGGGCTGGTCCCGGCCGAGGGGTTGCTGGTCGGCCTGGGACTGGTGCCCGTCGCCGCCGCGCTCACCGGCCTCGCCGCACTGACCGCCTTCGCGACCACCGAAACCGCGGCTGCGGCTTCGGGTGCGGCGGGGTATGGGGACTTCGGTCATGGTGCGGCTTCGGGTGCGGCGGGGCATGGGGACTTCGGTCACGGTGCGGCCTCCGGTGTGGCGGGGTATGGGGACGTCGGTCACGGTGTTGCTTCGGGTGTGCCGGGGTATCCGGACGCCGGTCATGGCGCGGCCTCCGGTGTGGCGGGGCATGGGGACGTCGGTCACGGTGTTGCTTCGGGTGTGCCGGGGTATCCGGACGCCGGTCACGGTGCGGCCTCCGGGGGGCCGGGGTATCCGGAGTTCGGGCACGGCGCGGTCCCGGGTGTGCCGGGGTATCCGGATCGCGGCCACACCGGGGCCCCGGCAGAGCACGCCTCCGCTCACACCCACCCGGAGTCCGGCACCGCAGCCGCAGAGGGTGACCCCACGGCCGTACTCGCGCCGGTGCGCACCGCCCCCTCCCGAGGGCGCCACGGCCACGGCCGACGCAGACGAATATCCCAGCGCCGCCGCATCACCGGCGTGGCCGCCGCGGTCGCCGTACTGATCACCGGAGGCACCGTCGCGACCCTGAGCCTGCAGCCGGACGGCGAGGGCGACAAGGTGCAGTCCGCTGCCGACACACCCCCGGCCCCCTCCTCGGCTCCCCCCACCACCTCGGCGGCCCCCTCCCCCTCCCCGTCCCAGTCGCCGAGCAAGTCCCCCTCACCCGAGCCCAGCACCAAGTCCCCGAAGCCCACGCCGACAGCCTCACGCACGAAGCCGCAGCCGCAGCCGCAGAAGGCGACGACGCCCCCGCCCCGTCCGTCGGCGACCCCCGCCACCGCACCCGCGGGCACACCCTCCGCGCAGGTCCTCGCCCTCGTCAACAACGAGCGTGCGAAAGCCGGTTGTGGGCCTGTGACGCACGACGGCCGCCTCGCCCGGGCCGCTCAGCTGCACAGCGAGGACATGTCGCAGAACCAGTACTTCGACCACACCAGCCTCGACGGCCGCACCTTCGCCGACCGGGCCGCCGCCCAGGGACATCCGTCGCCCGGAGCCGAGAACATCGCCCGCGGCCAGACCACCCCGGCAGCCGTGATGGCGGCGTGGATGAACTCGCAGGGCCACCGCGAGAACATCCTCAACTGTTCCCTCACCACCATGGGCATCGGCCTCGTGGAGGACGACTGGACCTGGACCCAGGTGTTCGGCTACTAGGGGTGTCAGGGCTCGCCGTGGCCAGGTTCACATGGCGTCGGCGCGACGGGGCCGACACCATGGTGCACCTCACCCGCAGGCGAAGGGATCACGAATGTTCCGCAAGGTGCTGGTCGCCAACCGAGGCGAGATCGCGATTCGGGCCTTTCGTGCGGGCTACGAGCTGGGCGCGCGGACCGTCGCCGTCTTCCCGCACGAGGACCGCAACTCGCTGCACCGGCTGAAGGCCGACGAGGCCTACGAGATCGGCGAACCGGGACATCCGGTGCGCGCCTATCTCTCCGTCGACGAGATCGTCGGCGCGGCCCGGCGCGCCGGCGCGGACGCCGTCTACCCCGGCTACGGCTTCCTCTCCGAGAACCCCGAGCTGGCCCGGGCCTGCGCGGCGGCGGGCATCACGTTCGTCGGACCGGACGCGGACATCCTGGAGCTGACCGGCAACAAGGCCCGCGCGGTGGCCGCCGCCCGCGAGGCCGGCGTACCCGTGCTGCGCTCCTCCGCGCCCTCCAACGACATCGACGAACTCGTCCGCGCCGCCGAGGACGTCGGCTTCCCGGTGTTCGTCAAGGCCGTCGCGGGCGGCGGCGGGCGCGGGATGCGCCGCGTCGAGGACCCCGCCCAGCTCAGGGAGTCCATCGAGGCCGCCTCGCGCGAGGCGGCGTCCGCCTTCGGTGACCCGACGGTGTTCCTGGAGAAGGCCGTCGTCGAACCCCGCCACATCGAGGTGCAGATCCTCGCCGACGGCCACGGCAACGTCATCCACCTCTTCGAGCGGGACTGCTCGGTGCAGCGCCGCCACCAGAAGGTCATCGAACTCGCGCCCGCCCCCAACCTCGACCCGGCCCTGCGCGACCGGATCTGCGCCGACGCCGTCCGGTTCGCCCGGCAGATCGGCTACCGCAACGCGGGCACCGTGGAGTTCCTCCTCGACCGCGACGGCAACCACGTCTTCATCGAGATGAACCCGCGCATCCAGGTCGAGCACACGGTCACCGAGGAGGTCACCGACGTCGACCTGGTCCAGTCCCAGCTGCGCATCGCCGCCGGCGAGAGCCTCGCCGACCTCGGGCTCTCCCAGGAGACCGTCACCCTGCGCGGCGCCGCCCTGCAGTGCCGCATCACCACCGAGGACCCCGCCAACGGCTTCCGCCCCGACACCGGCCGGATCAGCGCCTACCGCTCACCCGGCGGCTCCGGCATCCGCCTCGACGGCGGTACCACCCACGCCGGTACGGACATCAGCGCCCATTTCGACTCCATGCTGGTGAAGCTCACCTGCCGGGGCCGGGACTTCGCCGCCGCGGTGGGCCGCGCCCGGCGTGCCGTCGCCGAGTTCCGCATCCGCGGGGTGTCCACCAACATCCCGTTCCTCCAGGCGGTGCTGGACGATCCGGACTTCCAGGCCGGCCGGGTCACCACCTCGTTCATCGAGCAGCGCCCGCATCTGCTCACCGCCCGCCACTCCGCCGACCGCGGCACCAAGCTGCTGACCTACCTGGCCGACGTCACCGTGAACCGGCCGCACGGCGAGCGGCCCGACCTCGCCGACCCGATGGCCAAGCTGCCCCCCGTACCCGAGGGACTGCCGCCCGCGGGCTCCCGGCAGCGGCTCGTCGAACTCGGCCCCGAGGGCTTCGCCCGGAACCTGCGTGAGGCGCCCACCCTCGGCGTCACCGACACCACCTTCCGCGACGCCCACCAGTCCCTGCTCGCCACCCGGGTCCGTACGAAGGACATGCTCGCCGTCGCCCCGGTCGTCGCCCGCACCCTGCCCGAGCTGCTCTCCCTGGAGTGCTGGGGCGGCGCCACCTACGACGTCGCCCTGCGGTTCCTCGCCGAGGACCCCTGGGAGCGGCTGGCCGCCCTGCGCGAGGCCGTCCCGAACATCTGCCTGCAGATGCTGCTGCGCGGCCGCAACACCGTGGGCTACACCCCCTACCCGACCGAGGTCACCGACGCCTTCGTGCAGGAGGCCGCCGCCACCGGCATCGACATCTTCCGCATCTTCGACGCCCTCAACGACGTCGACCAGATGCGCCCCGCCATCGACGCCGTACGCCAGACCGGGACCGCCGTCGCGGAGGTGGCCCTGTGCTACACCGCCGACCTGTCCGACCCGGACGAGCGGCTCTACACCCTCGACTACTACCTGCGCCTCGCCGAGCGGATCGTCGACGCGGGCGCCCACATCCTGGCCGTCAAGGACATGGCCGGACTGCTGCGGGCCCCGGCCGCCGCCACCCTCGTGACCGCGCTGCGCCGGGAGTTCGACCTGCCGGTGCACCTGCACACCCACGACACCGCCGGCGGCCAGCTCGCCACCTACCTCGCCGCGGTCCAGGCCGGGGCGGACGCCGTGGACGGGGCGGTCGCGTCCATGGCGGGCAGCACCTCCCAGCCGTCCCTGTCGGCGATCGTGGCCGCCACCGACCACACCGCCCGCCCGACCGGCCTCGACATCCAGGCCGTCGGCGACCTGGAGCCGTACTGGGAGAGCGTCCGCAAGGTCTACGCCCCCTTCGAGTCGGGCCTGCCCGCGCCGACCGGCCGGGTCTACCACCACGAGATCCCCGGCGGTCAGCTGTCCAACCTGCGCACCCAGGCCATCGCGCTCGGCCTCGGCGACCGCTTCGAGGACATCGAGGCCATGTACGCCGCCGCCGACCGGATGCTGGGCAGGCTGGTGAAGGTCACCCCGTCCTCGAAGGTGGTCGGCGACCTGGCCCTGCACCTGGTGGGCGCGGGCGTCTCCCCGGCAGACTTCGAGGCGGAGCCCGACCGGTTCGACATCCCCGACTCCGTCATCGGCTTCCTCCGCGGCGAGCTGGGCACCCCGCCCGGCGGCTGGCCCGAGCCGTTCCGCAGCAAGGCCCTGCGCGGCCGCGCCGAGGCCAAGCCGCCCGCGGGCCTCACCGCCGACGACCGCGCGGGCCTGGTCAAGGACCGGCGCGCCACCCTCAACCGGCTGCTGTTCCCCGGCCCGACCCGGGAGTTCGAGACCCACCGCCAGTCCTACGGCGACACCAGCGTGCTGGACAGCAAGGACTTCTTCTACGGCCTGCGCCAGGCCAAGGAGTACGCCATCGACCTCGAACCCGGGGTGCGGCTGCTGATCGAGCTGCAGGCCGTCGGTGACGCCGACGAGCGCGGCATGCGGACGGTGATGTCCTCCCTGAACGGCCAGTTGCGGCCCATCCAGGTCCGCGACCGGGCGGTGGCCTCGGACATCCCGGCCACCGAGAAGGCCGACCGCTCGAATCCCGGCCATGTCGCGGCGCCGTTCGCGGGCGTGGTGACCCTCGCGGTCGCCGAGGGCGACCAGGTGGCGGCCGGGGCGACGGTGGCGACCATCGAGGCGATGAAGATGGAGGCGTCGATCACCGCCGCCAAGGACGGCACGGTCTCCCGGCTCGCGGTCAACCGGATCCAGCAGGTCGAGGGCGGTGACCTGCTGGCCGAGATCGGCTGAGGTCAGCGACGGCAGTACAGGAACAGGTGGGGCTCGGGCCCCGCTCCGGGGTGGTCCGGGGTGAAGACGGTGCTGTTCCGCGACAGCACCGTCAGCCCCGCCGCCTCCACCACGGCGACGAGGTCCGCCTCCGCGAAGCTCGTCGCGCGCACCGGACGGCCCATGAAGACCACCTCGACGTCCGCCACGTCCGCGGGCACGGTCGCCAGCACCAGATGGCCACCGGGCCTGAGAGCCCGGGCCAGCCGGTCCACCACCGCCGTCTGCTCCGCGCGGGTCATCTGCAGCAGCGAGAAGAACACGCACACCCCGTCGAACGAGCCCTCCTCCAAGGGGAGTTCACGGATGTCGGCGCAGCGGAACTCGGCCCCGGGGACCTGCCGGGCGGCGAGTTCGACCATGACGGGGGAGACGTCGACGCCCAGCACCGAGTGGCCCGCCGCGGTGAGCGCGGCCGCGGTCGGCCGTCCGGTGCCGCTGCCCACGTCCAGCGTCCGGGCGGCGGGCGGCAGCCGTTCGAGCAGCCACTCCAGGGCGGACAGATGGGCGGGGGCGTGGGCGAACGCCTTCTCGTAGTCGGCACCCAGCGCGTCGAACAGCGCTGCGGCGGGCGGGCGTTGCTCCTCGTACGGCACGTCGCGCATCCCTTCGCTCGGCGGCCCGTATCGTCGCACCCTGCGGACTCGCGCCACAACGGCGGCCCGGTGCGCGTCCCCGCGCCCAGCAGGGAAGAATGGGGTCCGTAACCGACGGTCGAAGCGTGCTGAGGAGCCGGAGATGCAGGACGAGCGAGCAGGGCAGGTCGCCGGGCCCGAGGACCTCATCGATGTGGCCCGCCTGGTCACGGCGTACTACGCGCTGCACCCCGACCCGGCCGAGCCGGGCCAGCGGGTGGCGTTCGGCACCTCGGGACACCGCGGCTCGTCCCTCGCGGCGGCGTTCAACGAGGACCACATCGCCGCCACCAGCCAGGCCATCTGCGAATACCGCACGGCGAAGGGCACCGACGGGCCCCTCTTCCTCGGCGCCGACACCCACGCCCTGTCCGAGCCCGCCCGGATCACGGCGCTGGAGGTGTTCGCCGCCAACGACGTCACCGTCCTCATCGACCAGACCGACGGCTACACGCCCACCCCGGCGGTCTCGCACGCCATCCTCGCCCACAACCGCGGCCGCACCTCCGGCCTCGCCGACGGCGTGGTGGTCACCCCCTCGCACAACCCGCCCGCCGACGGCGGCTTCAAGTACAACCCGCCGAGCGGCGGCCCGGCCGGCTCCGACGCGACCTCCTGGATCCAGGACCGTGCCAACGAGATCATCACCGGCGGCCTGAAGGACGTACGGCGCATCCCGTACGCCCGCGCCCTGGCCGCGCCCGGCACCGGCCGCTACGACTTCCTCGGCACCTACGTGGCCGACCTGCCGAACGTGCTGGACCTGGACGCGATCCGGACCGCGGGCGTACGCATCGGCGCGGACCCGCTGGGCGGCGCCTCGGTGGCCTACTGGGGCCGGATCGCCGAGCAGCACCGGCTCGACCTCACGGTGGTCAATCCGCTCACCGACCCCACCTGGCGCTTCATGACGCTGGACTGGGACGGCAAGATCCGCATGGACTGCTCCTCCCCGTACGCCATGGCCTCGCTCATCGAACAGCGCGACCGGTACGACATCGCCACCGGCAACGACGCCGACGCCGACCGGCACGGCATCGTCACACCCGACGGCGGTCTGATGAACCCCAACCACTATCTGGCCGTGGCGATCTCCTACCTCTTCTCGCACCGCGAGCGGTGGCCGGCGGGTGCCGGGATCGGCAAGACGCTGGTGTCGTCCAGCATGATCGACCGGGTCGCGGCGGAGGTCGGCCGCCCGCTCGTCGAAGTCCCCGTCGGATTCAAGTGGTTCGTGGACGGCCTGGCCGACGGCGGCCTCGGCTTCGGCGGCGAGGAGTCGGCGGGCGCGTCCTTCCTGCGCCGGGACGGCTCGGTGTGGACCACCGACAAGGACGGCATCATCCTGGCGCTGCTCGCCTCCGAGATCACCGCGGTCACGGGCAAGTCACCGTCGCGGCACTACGCCGAACTCACCGAACGCTTCGGCTCGCCCGCCTACGCGCGCGTGGACGCCCCCGCGTCCCGCGAGGAGAAGGCGCTCCTCGCGAAGCTGTCACCGCAGCAGGTCACCGCCGACACCCTCGCCGGGGACCCGGTCACGACGGTCCTGACCGAGGCCCCGGGCAACGGCGCCGCCCTCGGCGGCATCAAGGTGTGCACCGCCAACGCCTGGTTCGCGGCGCGGCCTTCGGGCACGGAGGACGTCTACAAGATCTACGGCGAGTCCTTCCGCGGAGCGGACCACCTGCGCCAGGTCCAGGAGGAGGCCAGGTCGGTGGTGCTGGCGGCGCTGGGCGGCTGACGCGGGCCCAACACTCCACGGCACAGCGGGCATTCGGGGACGAGGCCCGCTGCGCCGCTCCCGCCTGTGCGGTGCGCGCCGGGCGGATAAGAACCGGGGTGCCCGAACCCGGGCGGACGTGCGGTGACCGCGGCGGCCGGCGCCGGTCAGGTGGGGACCGCGGTCAGCAAGACCGCAGGCCGGAACTGGCGGTGGCGACGCCCGGTCACCGCCGTGGTCTGCGGCGGTCAGCCTTGGCCGTCGTACGGCCCGACCGAACCTTGGCCCTGCATAGCGCCGGGCGGCGTCAGCGGGAGAGCTTGGCTCGGGTGCTGGCCGCCCTCGCCGCCGGGCGGGCCGTCGCGCGCATGGAGCGGCTGACCAGGCGCGCGTCGCGGCGCAGGCCCTTGGCGGTGTGGCGGCTGCGCCAGGCCAGGGACGGGGAACCGCCGGTGTCGTCGGCGGCGATCAGCAGGCCGCCGAGCATCGACATGTTCTTCAGGAAATGGATGCGCTGCTGGGACCGCCGCTCCGGGTCGTCCTCCTCCCAGAAGCGGTGCCCGGCCAGCGTGGTCGGCACGAGCGTCGCCGCGATCGCGAGCGCGGCGATCCGGGGCATCCGGCCGATGCCGAGCATGACGCCCGCGGCGACCTGGACGGCGCCGTTGAGCCGCACCAGCTGCTCCGTGCGGTCCGGCAGGACCTCCACCCGTTCGGTGATCGGCTGGACGACGGGCTCCGCGGCCGGGGCCACGTCCTTGGGGTTGCGCAGGGAGTCCAGACCTCCGGTGACGAACATCGAGGCAAGCATCGGACGTCCGGCTACACGCAGCAGACTCATGGCACTCTCCGGATTCGTGGCGTACGGACTGCGGTGATCACCGTGTTCCCGCCCCGCCCGGGCTCATGCGCCGCCCTCGGAACGACCGGCCACTACTCGCCGAGCCGCAGCTGCATCAGCGTCAGGTCGAACCAGCGGCCGAACTTCGTCCCGGCCTCCTTCAGGGTGCCGACATGGACGAACCCGCGGTGCTCGTGCAGCCGGATGGAGGTGCCGTTGCCCGACTCGATCGCGGCGATCATGCTGTGCTGGCCCGTCGCGCGCGCCGTGGCGATGAGCGCGGTGAGCAGGGAGCCGCCGATGCCCAGACCCTGGTGGCCGTCGCGGACGTAGACCGAGTCCTCCACCGTGTGGCGGTAGCCCTCCAGGGCCCGCCAGGGGGCGTAGGAGGCGTATCCGGCGATCTCCCCGGCCACCTCCGCCACCAGGGCCGAGCCGCGGTCGAGATGGTCGGCGAACCAGGCCCGGCCCTCGGCGGGGGAGTGCGGGACCTGCGTCCACAGGGCCGTCGAGTGCTCGACGGCGTGGTTGCGGATCGCGACGACGGCCTCGGTGTCCTCGGGCCGTGCCGCGCGGACCGTGACACCCCCTCGCTTCTCATATACTGGAATCATGTCCAATATGATAGATCCTCTGGTGGAGCGCATCGCCACCCGCATCCGTGCGGAGCGCGAGCGCCGCCGGTGGACGCTGGCGCAGCTCGCGGACGCCTCCGGGGTCTCCCGGGCGATGATCAACCGGATCGAGCGCGGCGAGAGCAACCCCACGGCCGTCGTCCTGGGCAAGCTGTCGGCGGCGTTCCGGATCAGCGTCGCATCCCTGCTCGCGCAGGCCGAGGAGCCCCCGGCCGAGACGCAGGCGATGGGCGTACGGCGGCGGGCCGACGATGCCGAGTGGACCGACCCGGAGACCGGCTACCGGCGCCGCCAGATCACCTCCCCGCGCTTCCCCGCCGAGATCGCGGAGATCCACCTGCCGCCGGGGGCCCGCGTCCCCTACCCGGCCGCCGCCTTCGCCTTCCTCCAGCAGCTCGTGTGGGTTCTGGAGGGCCGGCTCACCTTCCAGGACGGCGACACCGTCCACGAACTCGGCGCCGGGGACATCATCGAACTCGGCGACCCCGCCCCCCGCGTCTTCGCCAACACCGGCACGGACGCCTGCCGTTACGCCGTAGTCCTCAGCCGGACCGCCCGGCCGTGAACCGTAGTCCTCGCCGGGGCGGCACCGCCCTGCTCGCCGCCATGGCCGGTACGGCGATAGCCGACAACTACACCCTCCAGCCCGCCCTCACCGTCGTCGCCGCCGACCTGGACGTCCCGCTCTCCGCGATCAGCCTCGTCCCGTCCGCCGCCCTCGCCGGCTCGATGACCGGCTTCGCCCTGCTGCTGCCCCTCGCCGACCGCATCGCCCCGAACCGCCTGGTCGCCGCCCACTTCACCGCCCTGACCGCCGGCCTCGTCCTGGCCGCCACCGCCGCCGACGCGGCCGTGCTGGTGGCCGCCCACCTGATCATCGGCGCCGCCGCCTCGGTCGCCGCCCAGGCGAGTGTCATCGCGGGACGCCTGGCCGCACCCGGCCGCCGCGGCGCCGCCGTCGCGCTCGTGGCGACCGGCCTGTCCGCCGGCATCCTGCTCAGCCGACTCGTCGGCGGCGCCCTCACCGATCTGCTCGGCTGGCGCGCGATGCTCCTGGCCTGCGCCGCCCTCGCCCTGCTCGGCGCGGCCACGGCCGCGGCACTCCTGCCCCGCGAACGGCCCCGGGCCCGTGACTCCTACCGTTCCGCGCTGGCCATGCTGCCCCGGCTTCCGCTGCGCGAGGCGCGGCTGCGGCGGGCGGTCGCCACCGGAGGGCTGTGGTACCTCGCCTTCACCCTGCTGTGGGTCGGCCTCGCGCTCTCCCTGGCCCGGCCCCCGCACTCCCTCGACCCCACCGCCATCGGCCTGTTCGGCCTGGCCGGACTGCTCGGGTTCGCCGTCCTGCCGTTCACCGGGCGCCTCGTCGACCGTCACGGCCCGCACACCGTGATGACCGGCGCCGTGGCCGTCGCGGCGTGCGGCACCCTGCTGATCGCCCTCGCCCCGGACCACCTCGCGGCCATCGCCGTCGGCCTCGCGGTGTTCGACGCGGGCTGCTTCGTCGCGCAGGCCGCCAACCAGAGCCTCGTCATCGGCATCGACCCCGCCAACTCCGGCAGCCTCAGCGGCGCCTACCTGGTGCTGTACTTCGCCGTCGGCGCCCTCGGCACCGCCCTCGCCGGGCCGCTGCTGGACGCCATCGGCATGCGGGGCACCACGCTCGTCGCCGTCGGCGCGCTGGTCGGGGCCGCCCTCCTCGCGCGGGGCGCCGAGCCCCTCGTACGAGTGAGACAAAAGCGTTAGTTCCCGGGCGGGTTCCGGGAACTCCGCAAGAATCCTGATTCCGAGTCGGCGTCAGGAGACACTCGTGGACTACTACGACCTCGGCCCGCACGGCCGGACCGTCACCACCGCGTCGCCCGCGGCGCAGCTCTGGTTCGACCGCGGGCTGACCTGGACGTACGCCTTCCACCACGAGGAAGCCGCCGAGTGCTTCCGGAGGGCCGCCGAGGCCGACCCCGACTGCGCCATGGCCCACTGGGGCATCGCCTACGCCCTCGGCCCGAACTACAACAAGCCCTGGGAGTTCTTCGACGAACGGGACCTGCTGCGCACCGTCGAACGCACCCACCACGCCGTGGAGTCGGCGCACGCCAAGGCGGCCGGCTGCACCCCCGTCGAACAGGCCCTGATCGGCGCCCTGCGCGCCCGCTACCCCCAGGCCGAGGCGGTCGAGGACTGCTCGGTGTGGAACGCCCCCTACGCCGACGCCATGCGCGCCGTCCACGAGCTCGCCCCGGACGACCCGGACATCGCCGCTCTGTACGCCGACGCGCTGATGAACCTCACGCCGTGGCACCTGTGGGACCTGCGCACCGGACAGCCCGCGGAAGGCGCCCGCACCACCGAGGCCAGGGAGGTGCTGGAGCGGGTCGTGGAGTCACCCCAGGGCCGACTGCACCCGGGCGTGCTGCACCTGTACATCCACCTCATGGAGATGTCCCCGACGCCCGAGGCCGCGCTGACCGCCGCCGACCGGCTGCGCGGACTCGTCCCCGACGCCGGACACCTCCACCACATGCCCTCCCACCTGGAGGTGCTGTGCGGGGACTACCGGCGGGTCGTCTCGGACAACACCACGGCGATCCTCGCCGACGAGAAGGTCCTCAGGCGCTCCGGGGCGATGAACTTCTACACCCTGTACCGCGCGCACAACTACCACTTCCGGATCTACGGAGCCATGTTCCTCGGCCAGTCCCGGGTCGCGCTGGAGACCGCCGACCAGTTGGAGGCCGCCGTACCGGAGGATCTGCTGCGGGTGCAGAGCCCGCCCATGGCGGACTGGCTGGAGGCCTTCCTCGCCATGCGGGTCCACGTACTGATCCGCTTCGGCCGTTGGTCCGACATCCTCCGGCTGCCGAGGCCCGCCGACCCCGGGCTGTACTGCATGACGACCGCCATGCTCCACTACGCCCGCGGCGTCGCCCTCTCCGCCACCGGCCGGATCCCCGAGGCCGAGACGGAACAGCGCCTGTTCCAGGAGGCGGCGGCCAGGGTGCCCGAGACCCGCATGCTGTTCAACAACACCTGCGCCGACATCCTCGCCATCGCCGCGGCCATGCTGGAAGGCGAACTGGAGTACCGCAAGGGCCGGTTCGAGGCCGCCTTCGCCGCCCTGGAACGCTCGATCGACCTCGACGACCACCTCCCCTACGACGAACCGTGGGGCTGGATGCAGCCCACCCGGCACGCCTACGGCGCCCTCCTCCTGGAACAGGGCCGGATCGCCGAGGCGGAGGCGGTCTACCGGGCCGACCTCGGCCTGGACGGCACCCTGCCGAGGGCGTGCCAGCACCCCGGCAACGTATGGGCGCTGCACGGCCTCCACGAATGCCTCACCCGCCAGGGCAAGGAGGGCGAGGCCCGCATCGTCGCCCAACAGCTGAAGATCGCCGCCGCGTTGGCGGACGTACCGATCGAGTCGTCCTGCTTCTGCCGGCTCGACACGGGCGGCTGCTGCGCCTAGACGCCGCGCCGGCCAGGGTCTCGGTCCGGTCGGCGATCACCGTGCACCCCTTGCCACCGCCTCACGCAGGCGCTTCACTTGGCGCACCTCCCACAGGAGAACACCCGAGCCCACCTTGCAGAAGGGGTAGTTCTTTTGTCAGCGATCCGTGCCACCGCCGTCACCGCGGCGGCCTGTGCGGCCGTGCTCACCACCGCACTGCCGTCCTCGGCCATCAACTCCTACAACGCGACGCCCGCACCCGAGCGCACCGAGGTCGGCGCGCTCGTCGCGACGTGGGACCACGACGACGACCCCACCACCCCCGACCGGGTCGACTGGGTCTGCTCCGGAACCATGATCGACGCGAACACCTTCCTGACGGCGGCGCACTGCACCACCGACTGGCCGGACAACGTGCGCTTCCACGTGTCCCTGGACCAGGACGTGCAGTCCGGGCTCGACGCGGCCGCGGCGAAGTACCCGGGCGACCCGGCCGCGCAGGCGAACGCCGTCGCCGTCGCGGGCACCGCCCACAATCACCCCGGCTACCCGGGCCCCGCCTCCGACACCCGTGACATCTCCGTGGTCGAGGTGCCCGCGGCGAGGATGGCGGCCCGCTGGAGCTTCACGCCCGCCACCCTGCCCACCGCGAACCAGCTCGGCACCCAGGACCTCAATTCCGCCGACTGGCTCGTCGCCGGGTACGGCACCCAGGAGGCCGTGCGCGGACCGGGCGGCCACACCCACCCGGGCGGCGGCGTGCGCATGAAGGCGCCCGTCACCTTCAACGCCCTCAACCCCTCCTGGGTCCGCCTGGGCATGACCGCACCGCAGGGCAACGGCGGTGCCTGCTACGGCGACTCCGGCGGCCCCAACTTCGTGACGCTGGGCGGGAAGAGGATCCTGGCGGCCACCACGATCACGGGTGACACCCCGTGCTACGCGACGAATGTGACGTACCGTCTGGACACCCCGGGAGCACGGTCCTTCCTGTCGCCGTTCGTGAAACTGCCGTAGCTCGACGCGTCTTCGGCGGGACGGCCGTAAATCCCTCGCGTCGGGGGCGGAACTGGCCGAGACTCGGCTCATGGTGGACATGGGGGCGTTCCGGGACGCGGTCACCGCGTGGGCGGCGGGCGGCCCCGCCGGCCCCGCCCATGAGCTGGCCGCGCGGCACACCGTCCGGACGGTCGTCCTGCTCGAAGGGCTCAGCGACGTCGCGGCGGTCGACGCCCTGGCGGAGAGCCGTGGCCGGGATCTGGCGGACGACGGCGTCTGCGTCCTGTCGATCGGCGGCGCGATGAGTGTCGGGCGCTACGCCCAACTCCTCGGCCCACCCGGCCTGGGCCTGCGCCTCACGGGCCTGTGCGACGAGGCGGAACGCCCCTACTATGCCCGCGGTTTCACCCGGGCCGGCGCGGCGGAGCGGGACTTCTTCGTCTGTGCGGCGGACCTGGAGGACGAGCTCATCCGCGCGCTGGGCGTGCCCCGGATCGAGGAGCTCGTCCACGAGGAGGGCGACGCGCGCCCCCTGCGGACCTTCCTGCGCCAGCCCGCCCAGCAGGGCCGCGCCCCGCAGCAGCAGTTGAGGCGCTTCTTCGGAACGAAGAAGGGACGCAAGATCCACTACGGCCGGGTCCTCGTCGAGGCCCTGGACCCCGACCGCGTTCCCGCCCCGCTCGACGACCTGCTCGCCGCCCTCTGACCGCTCGGTGAGCCCCGTGCCCAGCGGGGCAGCGGCTTACGCTGCCGTCATGAGGGATGCACAGGAGCAAGCGGCTGCCGTGGCGGCCCGCTTCACCGGCGGTGCCGTGGTCGGCGCACGGCGCCTGTCCGGCACGCTGGCCGAAGTCACACTCGACGGCGGGCGGGTGGTGATGGTCAAGCGCGGCGACGGCGGGCCCGGCGCGACCCGGGCCGAGGCGGCGGGGCTGCGCTGGCTGGGGGAGTCCGGTACGGTCCGGGTGCCGACCGTGCACGGGCACGACGAGGAGTGGCTGGTGACGGACCGCGTCCCGGCGGGCCGCCCGAACCCCGAGGCGGCGGAGCAACTGGGCCGCGAGCTGGCCGCGTTGCACGCCGCGGGCGCCCCGGAGTTCGGGGCGCCGCCGCCCGGCGGCCCGAGGGACGCGTACATCGGCCTGGCCCCGATGGGGAACGTCGACGGCACGAACTGGCCGCGCTGGTACGCCGAGCACCGGGTGCTGCCGTATGTGCGCCGGGCGGTCGACGGGGGCACGCTGGACGCCCGCGAGGCGGTGGAGTTCGAGCGGGTCTGCGCCCGCCTGCCCGATCTGGCGGGCCCCGCCGAACCTCCGGCCCGGCTGCACGGCGACCTGTGGAACGGCAACGTCCTGTGGGGCGCCGACGGGCACGCCTGGCTGATCGACCCGGCCGCCCACGGAGGTCACCGCGAGACGGACCTGGCGATGCTCCATCTCTTCGGCTGCCCCCACCTGGACCGGATCCTGGACGGCTACCAAAAGGCCGCACCGCTCAGCGACGGCTGGCCCGCCCGGATCGCCCTGCACCAGCTCTTCCCGCTGCTGGTCCACGCGGTGCTCTTCGGCCGGGGCTACGCGGAACAGGCGCTGGCGGCGGCGCGGTCGGTGCTCACGCGCTGACGTGGTCAGGCGGGGACGCGCAAGGTCTCCACGGCCTTGACCAGGGGGGCGAGTTCGGGGTTCCGGGCCGCCTCGTCGAGGGCCTCGCGCAGGGCGGACTCGTTCGTGGGGCGGGCCTCCTCCAGCAGCTTCAGGCCCGCTTCCGTGACGTCGGTGTAGATGCCGCGGCGGTCGGTGGGGCAGAGGTAGCGGGAGAGCAGGCCGCGGTCCTCCAGGCGGGTCACCAGTCGGGTGGTGGCGCTCTGGCTGAGGACGACGGCGTCGGCGACCTGCTTCATCTGGAGGTGGCCGCCCTCGCCGGAGTGCTGCCGGCTCAGGACGTCGAGCAGCGAGTACTCCCGCACGCTGAGGTCGTGCCCGGACTGCAGGGCGCGCTCGATGTGGGCCTCGATCCGCCCGTGCAGCAGGGAGAGCGCGCACCAGCCCTGGGCGAGGGCGGTGAGTGCGGGGTCTGTGGCGGTCATGGGGCCTGGCTCCTCCGTCCCGGTGTGACTGGTCCCCAGGATATGCCATCCGTGAAATTGCCATCGTGCGCAATTATTGATCGCTCGCAAGTACCTACGGCAAACTCGATGGTGCCCCGTCGTCCTCCGCCGCTACGGTCATGATCTCCGGCCACGAGGAAAGCGACCGATCCGATGAACAGCCGCCCGCCCGCGACGACGACCCTCTGGCGCCCCACCGGGCCGGAGGAGCTGGCCCTGGTCCGAGAGCTGCAGTGGCGGGCCTGGCCGCCGCGCCTGCCGGAGCAGCCGATCTTCTACCCGGTGCTCAACGAGGACTACGCGGTGAAGATCGCCCGGGACTGGAACGTCAAGCACAGCGGCACCGGCTTCGTGACCCGTTTCGAGGTCGAGTCCGGGTTCCTCAGCCGCTACCCCGTCCAGCAGGCGGGCGGCGAGACGATCCTGGAGCTGTGGGTGCCGGCCGAGGAGCTCGACGAGTTCAATGCCCATATCGTCGGCACGATCGAGGTCGTGCACGAGTTCCGGCGCTGGCCTGGTGACCCGCCCCTAGCGGGTCACCTCCACCGACACGTGCTCCGACAGTGACGCGAGGAAGTCCGCCGCGTCGAAGGCCGCCCCGGCCGAGGCGACGCCGAGTGTCCTCGTCCGGCCGGTGAGGATCCGGTGCACCGCCTCCACGGCGAGGGGCGCGGTGACCGCGTAGATGTCCCGGCCGCGGGCCACCGCCCGGCGCTCGCGGCCCGCCGAGCGGACGACGGCGTCGACGAGGAAGGTCTGGTCGGAGCGTCCCCGCTCGTCGGCGGCCGTCGGCGCGGGTGTGTCCGGGGTCGCGATGTCCGTGGCCGCCTCGGTCGTCATGTAGGTCCGCACCTCGGGCACGGTCAGATGGCTGGGCACGGTGACGACGTCGGCCATCGTGAACTCGGCGACGACCGGGCGCTCGCCCAGCGGCTCGGGGAACGGCCAGTCGACGACGGTCGTCGCGTCGTCGTGGTACTCCAGGCGCCCCTTGCTGAAGCGGACCCGGCGGCCCCCGCGCCGCTCCCGGGACACCTCGCCCGCGATCCGTGTCCCGGCGGTGGGGTGCCAGCCGTTCAGGCCGTACGCGATGTGGGCCTCGTCGGCGCTCGTCCAGTCGCCCATCGCCGAGGTGACGAGCAGGTCGCCGAGTCCGCCGTAGAAGGCCATCGCGGGGACGACCAGCGTGCCCGCGGCCCGGGCGCGCTCGCTGAAGTGGGTGAAGGTGTCGTCGTTCGCCTCGATCTCGGCCGCCACGTCCACGTACGGGATCCGGGCCCGCAGCGCCGCCTCGATCACCGGCGCGGCGGTCGTCGCGAACGGCCCGGCGGCGTTGATCACGGCCGCCGTTCCGGCCAGCGCGCGGTCCAGCGCGACCGCGTCGTCGACGGACGCCGGGCGGACCTCCAGGCCCGGCGCCGCCGACGCCCGCAGCTTCTCGGCGTCCCGCCCGGACAGCACCGGCACGAACCCCCGCTCCAGCAGTTCCGCTACCACGAACCGCCCGGTGTGCCCGTACGCGCCGAACACCGCAATCCGCTGTCCCATGATCTCTCCCCGTCCTCTTGCCGTTCCGTTGTGATCATCCTGGCAAGGACGGGCACCCCACCGTGAGTGTCCGGAACGACACCGCCCATACAATTCCGGACATGAGATCAGTCGCGTTCGCCGTCACCGACGGGATGCTGCACTTCGAACTGTCCGTGGCGCAGGAGGTGTTCGGCGACGCCCCGGACGCGGTCCCGGGACCCTGGTACGACGTGACGGTGTGCGGCCCCGGTGCGGTGCGGGTCGGCCGGTTCCGGCTGGAGCCCGACCACGGGCTCGACCGGCTCGCGGACGCCGACACGGTGATCGTCCCCGGCTGGGCGGACATCGACGTCGACCCGCCCGCCGAACTGGTCGACGCGGTCCGCGCGGCGCACGAGGCGGGCAGCCGGGTCGCCTCCCTGTGCACCGGCGCGTTCGTGCTGGCCGCCGCGGGCCTGCTGGACGGCCGACGTGCGACCACGCACTGGGCGCACACCGACGCGCTGGCCGCCCGCCACCCCCGGGTGGAGGTCGACCCGGACGTGCTCTACGTCGACAGCGGCAGCGTGCTCACCTCGGCCGGAAAGGCCGCCGCCCTGGACCTGTGCCTGCACCTGGTCCGGCAGGACCGCGGTTCCACCGTGGCCAACGCCGTCGCCCGCCGGCTGGTCGTGCCCCCGCACCGGGCCGGCGGCCAGGCGCAGTTCGTCACCACTCCGGTGCCCGCCCGGGACGACCATCCGCTCGCCGCCCTGCTGCCCTGGGTGATGGAACGCCTCGACCAGCCGCTGACCGTGGAGGACTTGGCGCGCCGGGCCCGGACCAGCTCACGCACCCTGGGCCGCCACTTCCGGGCGGCCACCGGCACCACACCGTTGCAGTGGCTGCTCAACCAGCGCATCCGCCGCGCCCAGGAACTGCTGGAGACCACCGACGACAGCGTCGACGCCATCGCGACCGCCACCGGCATGGGCACCGCCACGACCCTGCGCCGCCACTTCAACCGCACCCTCGGAGTGCCCCCGGACACCTACCGGCGCACCTTCCGCGCATCCCAGCCGGCCGCGGGCCGACGTGTCCGGGTCAGGGCAGGATGGTCAGATCCAGTGGTCCCGCGGCACCTTGCAGGCCCTGCGGGCTCAGGCAGTCCAGCAGGTCGAGACTGGCGGAGGTGATCACGTAGAGCACATGCTGGCCGGCGAACTTGCCGGACTCGATGTCCGTGCTGATGGTGACCACCAGAGCGCCGGCGGCGTTGGTGGCCGTGGCTTCCGCCGCGGTCCACGAGAAGGTGGTCTTCTCTCCCGTGTTCCAGGTGATGGTCTCCCTGCCGGGGCTCGTCGTGAGCACCGACAGGCAGGAGAGCTCCTCCTTGGAGGTGAACGAGGAACTCCCCGAGCTGATCTCCCCCGCCACGTCCAGACACGGACCCAGAGCTGTGCTGCCGGACGTGGTGATGGGCTGCGGTGTCAGCCGCAGACCGGGGTTCCAGCCGACCGTCTGATAGCCGGGGCAGGTCAGCAACGCGGCGTCATCCGCCGCAGCCACCGGGGACGGGGGTCCCCGACCCCGGTGTTGATCTGCGCCGCTTGAACGGGTGAGGAACGGGCACAGCTGTACCTTCCTGGTGCGGACGGTGTTGCCGATGGCACGCACCATGCGCCCGCTTCGGCCGGACGGCAACAGCCGGTGGGACGGGCCATGCTGCGTGCGGCGCCTGGGGCTGATGAGGCGAAGCCAGCGCCCGTGGAGGGCGCGCGAAGGGCTGCGCGCGCTCCCGAATGCCCCCGCCCTCCGCAGCTCAACTCGTCTCGATCACCTTCCGGGCCGGCCTCTGACCCTGAAGAGCCTTCGCCCGCATCATCACGCAGTCGAACTCCACCACCCGCCCGGTGGCCGCCTCGCGGGTCACCGGGTACATGCCGGTGATCTCGAAGCCGCCGTCCTCGTACGCGGCGACGGACTCGCTCATCGGCGGGCTGCCCTCGTACAGGCGCAGCATGGCGACCTCCGACTGCAGGCCCACGAAGTCGGCGATCCGTTCCCCGGCACCGGCGTACACCTCCAGGTCGTAGCCCTGGGTGTCCATCTTCAGGAAGGGCCGCGGGTCCTCGATGCCGTCGAGGGCCTCGTCGAGTACGGCGTCCAGGCGCCGGATGCGGATCTGTTCGGTGCGGGTGGTGTGGAAGCGCTTGTAGCGGTCGCGGCCGTAATCGCTCGCCGGGAGAAGGGAGTTCATGGTGTTCCAGCCGACGTGGATCTCGGCCGTGGTGTCCTCGCGGCCCAGGGCGCAGTGGTGCACCTGCCAACGGGGGTCGTGTTCGGCTGCCTTGCTCAGCTTGGCGAAGGCCTCCGCGGTCGGTTCGAAGGACACGATCCGGCCCCGGTAGCCGTGCTTGCGCAGCCTCTTGGCGTACTGGCCGTGGTTGGCGCCCACGTCCAGCACGCAGTTCACGCCGTACAGCTCGAACATCGCGGTGACGTGCTGGGTGCACAGGTATTCGGCCGCCGCCATCTGCAGCTTGCGCTCGTCCGCCGCGGACGTCTCGCCGAGGACGAGCCGGGCCCCGCTCTCGCCCAGCGGGACGGTGGTCCAGGCGCCGGGGGCACCGCGGAGGACCATCCAGGCGTCCGTGCCGACGGATCTCACCGTGTACCGGCCGCGCCGGGAGACCAGCGCGGTCCCCGGGGCCAGGTCCGTCACCCGCACGCCGAGGCGGGGCATCAGCCGGAGCAGTCTGCGGTAAAGGGTCTGCATCCGCCCACCCTGGCAGAGTTGACCGGAATCGGTCCCCTGTTTGAACGCTTTACAACGGGCGGGTGGCGTTCCGGAGTTGGTGATACGGCCCGGCCTGAGCGGTCGCCGGCGGCCGGCTGCGCGAGACGATCCGGACCCCGCTCGCCTCGACGAGCCGGACCTGGAGCGAACCGCAGCCGCACCGGGTCCACACCGTGCGGCCCGCCGCGGTGTCGTGCCGGGAGACCACCTGGAAGGGCTCGGCCGCGTCGGGCCGGCCGCAGTGCGGGCAGGCGGTGCCGGTCGTGCTGGTCATGGCAACTCCTCGTAGGCCGTGGTCGGTTCACTGACCAGCGTGCGGCCCCGGGATCATGTACGTCCAGGTTGACTTTCTGCACGACACCTTGAAGCGTGGGCTTCATGATCGACCTGCGCCGACTGCACGTCCTGAGGGCCGTCGCCCACTACGGCACGGTCACCGCGGCCGCCCGGGCCCTGCACTTCACCCCGTCCGCGGCCTCCCAGCAGATCCGGCAGCTCGCCCGCGACCTGGGCGTCGACCTGCTGGAACCACAGGGGCGCGGGGTACGGCTCACCCCCGCCGCGGAGAGCCTGCTCGCCCATGCCGACGCCATCCAGGCCCGCTGGGAGGAGGCCGAACTCGAGCTGCGCGCGGAGGACGGCGCCCCCGCCGGGCCCGTACGCGTGGGCGGTTTCCCGGTCGCCGTGTCGGTGCTCCTCGCGCCCATGGCCGTACGGCTGCGGGAGCGGCACCCCAAGCTGCGCGTGCTGATCCAGGAGACCGCGGTGACCGAGAGCTTCGACCTGCTCTTCGAGGGGGCGCTGGACCTGGCCGTGGTCCAGGCGACGCCGTACAACCCGCCGCTCGGCGACGCCCGTTTCGACCAGCAACCCCTGCTCGACGACCCCTACGACCTGGTGGTGCCCGAGGATCACCCGCTCGCCGGGCGTGCGGCCATCGAGCTCGCCGAGGCCGCGCACGAGGACTGGATCGCGCCGGTGCCGGAAAACCCGTGCCGCACCCATGTGATCTCGGCGTGCCAGGAGGCCGGATTCACCCCCGGCGTGGTCCATCACGCGCAGGACTGGATCGCCACCGCCCATCTGGTGGCCCACGGGCTCGGGGTCGCGCTGATCCCGCGCCTTGCTCAGCTGACCCCGCATCTGCCGGTCACGCGGCTGCGCTGTGTCGGCGATCCGCACCGCAAGCTGCTCAGCGCCACCCGCAGCGGCTGCCGGACCCGGCCCGCGGTCGCCGCCGCGCTGGAGGAGCTGCGGGAGCTGTCGGCCACCGTGGCGGGCTGACATGCCGAAGCGGGGCGGGAACCGTCACGTTCCCGCCCCGCTCGGGGGAGGTGTCTCAGGCGGCGGCCGTCTCGCCGGCGTACTCGTGCACGCGGGTGATGACCTCGGTCAGCTGCGCGGCGATCTCGGTGTCGTCGGCCGGGTGGGTCTCGGCGAAGCGGGTGAGGGAGCCGGGGATGGACAGCTTGACGTCCTCCAGCACCTTGCCGCCGGCGATGCCCACGGCCTTGCGGGTCTCGTCCTGCGCCCACACACCGCCGTACTGGCCGAAGGCGGTGCCGACCACGGCGACCGGCTTGCCGCCGAAGGCGCCGGCGCCGTAGGGGCGGGACAGCCAGTCGATGGCGTTCTTCAGGACGGCCGGAATCGAGCCGTTGTACTCGGGGGAGAACAGCAGGAACGCGTCGGCGGCCTGCGCGGCCGCACGCAGCTTGGCGGCGGGCGGCGGGACGCTGCCCTCGACGTCGATGTCCTCGTTGTAGAACGGGATCTCGGCCAGGCCCTCGAAGAGCTCGACCTCGGCGCCCTCGGGCGCGAGCCGCACGGCCGCCTCGGCGAGCTGGCGGTTGTGCGAACCGGCGCGAAGGCTGCCGACGAGCGCGAGGATGCGAACAGACATGCGAACTCCAGGTGTGAAACAGCGACGGGAAAGCAAGCGGACCGGGGTCCGTTTAGTTTCTAGCATCCTAAGCGGACCGCGGTCCAGTTTCATTCCCGATGCTTTACGCTGGCTTCATGTCCGCCTCCCTGCCGCCCTTCCCGCTGCCCCAGGAGCCCCTCGGCGAGCCGGAACTGCTCCAGCTGGGCTCCCCGGAGGACGAGCCCTGCCTGCGCGCCGACGCCGCCCGCAACCGCGCCCGGCTGCTGGAGGCCGCCGCGCGGCTGGTGGCACAGCACGGCGCGGCCGGGGTCACCATGGAGGCGGTGGCCGCGGCGGCCCAGGTCGGCAAGGGGACGGTGTTCCGCCGCTTCGGCGACCGCACCGGCCTGCTCACCGCCCTGCTCGACCACTCCGAGAAGAACTTCCAGGCCGCGGTCATCTCCGGCCCCCCGCCCCTGGGCCCCGGCGCGCCGCCCCTGGAGCGGCTCAGGGCGTTCGGCCTCGCCCTGCTGCGCCGCTGCGTCGACCAGCTGGAGCTCCAGCTCGCCGCCGAGGCAGACCCCCAGCGCCGCTACGACATCGCCCCCCGCCGCTTCCTGCGCGGCCATGTCCTGATCCTGCTGCGCCAGACAGTCCCCGACGCGGACTGCGAACTGCTCGCCCTGACCCTGATGGCGTATCTCGATCCCCCGATGGTGCACTACCGCAGCAAGGTCCGCGGGATGTCGCAGGAGCGCGTCGAGGCGGGCTGGCTGGATCTCGTCGACCGCCTCACGAGGGCCGCCCCGCCCTGCTGACGGCGTGACAGCCCCGCCCGGACGTCTCTTCACAGCTTCTGCAAAGATGCCGTACGTCATGGTGCAGATACCGAATACGTCCGCGTCCGCGTCTCCCGCACCGCGCTCGGTTCCCACGAGCGCCGATGTGGCCCGCCTGGCCGGCGTCTCGCGCGCGACCGTCTCCTACGTCCTCAACAACACCAGTGCCGTACGGATCAGCGAGCCCACCCGGCGCCGGGTGCACGAGGCCGCGAAGGAGCTGGGCTACGTCCCGCACGCGGCCGCCCGCAGCCTGCGCGCCGGGCACAGCCGGATGGTCCTGATGCCCGCCCCGGCCTTCCCGGTCGGCCCCCTGTACAGCCAGTTCATCAGCGACCTCCAGTCCGCCCTCGGCCGCCTCGACTACACCGTCGTGCAGTACGGCAGCGTCGGCCTGCACGGCGACGAGGCCGCCCGCGCCTGGGCGGAACTGCGTCCCGTCGCCGTCCTGGTGCCGGGCTCCGGGCTCGGCCCGCAGGGCGTGACGGTCCTCAAGCGCTCCGGCGCCCGGGCCGTGGTCACCATCGGCCCCGAGTGCGTCGAGGGCGCCCACACCCTCCAGATGGACCACTCGGCGGTCGGCCACAGCGCGGGGCGCCACCTCTACGAACGCGGTCGGCGCCGGATCGGCGTCGTGGTGCCCGCCGCGCCCGGCCTCGAGGCGTTCTCCGGGCCCCGCCTCGCCGGTGTGCGGCGCGCCCTGACCGGCACCGACGCCACGGTGACGGAGCTGCCCCTCGGCTACGACGAACAGGCCGCCGCCCTTCTCGCCGCGCGCTGGCGCGAGCTCGGCCTGGACGCCGTGTTCGCCTACAACGACGAGTACGCGATGCTGCTGATGAGGGCCCTGCAGGACGAGGGCGTGGCGGTGCCCGGGGACACGGCCGTCATCGGCGCCGACGACCTGATGCTCGGCAGGCTGCTGAGGCCCAGACTGAGTACCGTCCATATCGAGCTGCCGTCCGGCCGCGACCTCGCCGAACTGGTCGACCGCGCGGTGCGCGACCCCGCCGCAGCGCCCGAGACGCACAAGGTACTGGGGGCATCGGTGGTGCACCGCGACTCCAGCTGACGCACGGGAGGCAGTCCATGCGCACGACCGTCGGCATCATCGGCGGTGGCCCCGCCGGGCTGCTCCTCGCCCGTCTGCTGCACCGCGCCGGCGTCGACTGCGTCGTCCTGGAGAGCAGAACCCGTCAGTACGTCGAGCAGCGCCAGCGCGCGGGCATGCTGGAGCAGGGCACCGTCGACACCCTGGGGGAGGCGGGCGCCGCCGACCGCCTGCGGGCCGAGGGCATGGTCCACCGGGGCATCGAGCTGCGCTTCGAGCGGGAACGGCACCACATCGACTTCCCGTCCCTCACCGGCGGCCGTACCGTCACCATCTACGCCCAGACCGAGATCGTGCGGGATCTCATCGCCCTCCACCTGGCCGACGGGCCCCCGCTGTTGTTCGAGGCCCGCGCCACGGCCGTCGAGGGCGCACAGAGCGAGCGGCCCGTCGTGCGGTACCTGCGCGCGGGCCGACAACAGACGCTGACCTGCGACTGGGTCGTCGGCTGCGACGGCTTCCACGGGGTGTCGCGGGAGGCCGTACCCGCCGCCGTGAGCCGGGCGTACGCCCACGACCACCCGTATGCCTGGCTCGGGATCATCGCCGAAGTGCCGCCCTCATGCGAGGAGTTGATCTACGCCCGGGGCGAGCGCGGCTTCGCCCTGCACAGCATGCGCTCGCCGTCCGTCTCCCGGCTGTACCTCCAGGTGCCGGTCGGCACCGACCCGCGGGACTGGCCCGACGGCCGGATCTGGGACGAACTCTCCGCGCGCTTCGCCATCGACGGCGACTGGACCCTGGAGCGTGGGCCCATCACCGCGAAGTCCGTGACACCGATGCGCAGTTACGTCCACGAGCCGATGCGGCACGGGCGGCTGCTGCTGGCCGGGGACGCCGCCCACATCGTCCCGCCGACCGGCGCCAAGGGCCTCAACCTCGCCGTCTCCGACGTCCGCGTGCTGAGCCGCGCGCTCGCCGCCTGGCGTTCCACAGGCGAGACACAACTGCTCGACAGATACTCGGAAGTGTGTCTCGCACGCGTGTGGCAGGCGACGCGTTTCTCGTACGACATGACTAAGATGTTGCACGCTCAACCAGACGGGGATGCGTTCGATCAGCGGATGCAGCTCGCACGTCTGCGCCGGATCACCGCATCCCGCCACGCGGCCGCCGAGCTGGCGGCGAACTACACGGGACTCCCGCTCCCCGAGTGAGTCCCGCGGTGACCGAACGGAGAGCCGTCATGTCGTTGCTCGACCCCAAGTCCTGGCAGCCCCGCCCCCTCGCGGGCCCCGAGCACACCGTCACCGAGCCCGCCACCGGCGACGCGCTCGGCACGGTCACGCTCGCCGCCGCCGAGGACGTCGCACCGGCCGCCGAGGCCGCCCGCGCGGCACAGGCCGAGTGGGCGCGGCTGCCGCACTTCGTGCGCGCCGGGGTCCTGCGCAAGGCGGGGGACCTGTTCGCCGCGCACGCCGACGAGCTGCGCGAATGGCTGGTGCGCGAGTCCGGCTCCATCCCCGGCAAGGCCGACTTCGAGCTGCACGTCGCCGCCCAGGAGTGCTACGAGGCCGCCGCCCTGGCCTCCCGCCCGGCCGGGCACGTCCTGCCCAGCGAGGTGCCCCGGCTGTCCTACACCCGCCGGGTCCCGGTCGGCGTGGTGGGCGTGATCGCCCCGTTCAACGCTCCGCTGATCCTCTCCATCCGCTCCGTGGCCCCCGCTCTCGCCCTCGGCAACGCGGTCGTCCTCAAGCCGGACCCGCGCACCGCCGTCTGCGGCGGCCTGGCCCTCGCCGCGCTCTTCGCCGAGGCGGGCCTGCCCGAGAACCTGCTGCACGTGCTGCCCGGCGGCGCGGAGACCGGAGCGGCCCTGGTCGCCGACCCGCGGGTGCCGGTGATCTCCTTCACCGGCTCCACCGCGGCGGGCCGGGCCGTCGGCGAGGCCGCCGGGCGCCATCTCAAGCGCGCGCATCTGGAGCTGGGCGGCAACTCCGCCCTGATCGTGCTGGAGGACGCCGACCTGGACGCGGTGATCTCCACCGCCGCCTGGGGTTCCTTCTTCCACCAGGGCCAGATCTGCATGACGACCGGCCGCCACCTGGTCCACCGGTCGCTGTACCAGGAGTACGTCGAGCGGCTGGCCGCCAAGGCCGACTCGCTCGCCGTCGGCGACCCATACCGCGACCAGGTCCATCTCGGCCCGCTGATCGACCGCCACCAGCTCGCCAAGGTGCACGGTCTGGTCGAGGCCAGCGCCGCGCGCGGCGCCAGGCTCGCCGCGGGCGGCACGCACGAGTCGCTGTTCTACCGGCCGACGGTTCTCGCCGACGCGGCCGACGACACCCCCGCCTACGCGGAGGAGGTCTTCGGACCCGTCGCGCCCGTACGGTCCTTCAGCACCGCCGACGAGGCCGCCGCCCTCGCGGCGGACGGACCTTACGGCCTCTCCCTGGGCATCGTCACCAGGGACGCGGCCCGCGGCCTGGACCTCGCCGAGCGCATCCCGACCGGCATCGTGCACATCAACGACCAGACCGTCAACGACGAGGCGGTGGCGCCCTTCGGCGGTACGGCGGCCTCCGGCACCGGCGCGCGGTTCGGCGGCGAGGCCAATCTGGACGCCTTCACCGACGTGCGCTGGACGACGGTACGCGGCGACGTGGCGCCGTACCCCTTCTAGGACCGGAAGCTACTGGCCGTCCTGCTGGGGCTGCGCCTGCCCTGACTGCGCCTGCTCGGCCTTTGCCTGCTGGGCGGCCACGGACTTGCGGACCTCGTCCATGTCGAGCGCGCGGGCCTGCCCGATGACGTCCGTCAGGGCGGCCTCGGGCAGCGCGCCCGGCTGCGCGAACACGGCGACCTGGTCCCGGACGATCATCAGCGTCGGGATGGACTGGATACCGAAGGCCGCGGCCAGCTCCGGCTGCGCCTCGGTGTCCACCTTGCCGAACACCAGATCGGGGTTCTCCTCCGCGGCCTTCTCGTAGACCGGGGCGAACTGCCGGCACGGGCCGCACCAGGCCGCCCAGAAGTCGATCAGGACGAACTCGTTGTCCGTGACCGTCTGGTCGAAGTTCTCCTTGGTGAGTTCCACGGTGCTGCTCATGGCGTGCTCCCTCTTCCTGGTGTCGGGCGAAGCCGTCGGCACAACACGGCCGGACCGGCGGGTATTCCGTGCGCGGACAGGCACGCATCGGCGCACGTACCCATGTGGCCATGGCGCACACCACCCACCAGACTGACCCCATGACGGAAACGGAATCCATCGCGTACGACGTCGTGGTGCTCGGGGCCGGGCCCGTGGGGGAGAACGTGGCCGACCGCACCCGCGCGGCCGGTCTGTCCACCGCGGTCGTGGAGAGCGAGCTGGTCGGCGGCGAGTGCTCGTACTGGGCCTGCATGCCCAGCAAGGCCCTGCTGCGCCCGGTCATCGCCCAGGCCGACGCCCGCCGCCTGCCCGGCCTGAGCGCCGCCGTGCAGGGCCCCCTCGACACCTCGGAGGTGACGGACCGGCGGGACGGCTTCACCTCCCACTGGACGGACGACGGCCAGGTCGGCTGGCTGGAGTCCATCGGCGCCGACCTCCACCGCGGCCACGGCCGTATCACCGGGACCCGCACGGTCACCGTGACCGGATCCGACGGCACCGAACGCGTCCTGACCGCCCGGCACGCGGTCGCCGTCTGCACCGGCACCCGCGCCGTCCTGCCCGACCTGCCCGGACTCGCCGACGTGAAGCCCTGGACCAGCCGGGAGGCCACCAGCGCCAAGCTGGCCCCCGCACGCCTGGTCGTGGTGGGCGGGGGAGTGGTCGCCACCGAAATGGCCTGCGCCTGGCAGGGCCTCGGCTCGCGGGTCACCCTGCTGGTCCGGGGCAAGGGCCTGCTGCCCCGGATGGAGCCGTTCGCCGGTGAACTGATCGCCGAGGCGCTCACCGAGGCGGGCGCCGACGTCCGCACCGGCACCTCGGTGCGGTCCGTGACCCGCGAGAACGGCACCGTCGTGGTCGTCACCGACGGCGGCGACCGGATCGAGGCCGACGAGATCCTCTTCGCCACCGGCCGCGCCCCGCACACCGACGACATCGGCCTGGACTCCATCGGCATCGACCCCGGCTCCTGGCTGCCCGTCGACGACAGCCTGCGCGTCACCGGCAGCGACTGGCTCTACGCCGTCGGCGACGTCAACCAGCGCGCGCTGCTGACCCACCAGGGCAAGTACCAGGCCCGGATCGCGGGCGCCGCGATCGCCGCCCGCGCCTCGGGGGTGCCGCTGCTGGAGACGGACCCGTGGGGAGCCCACGCGGCCACCGCCGACCACGCGGCCGTCCCCCAGGTCGTCTTCACCGACCCCGAGGCAGCCGCCGTGGGTCTGTCCCTGGCGGAGGCCGAGCAGGCGGGCCACCGGGTCCGCGCGGTCGACTACGACCTCGCCAACGTCTCCGGCGCCTCGCTCTACGGCGACGGCTACCGGGGCCGCGCCCGCATGATCGTCGACCTGGAACGCGAGATCGTCCTCGGCGTCACCTTCGTCGGCCCCGGCGTCGGCGAACTCATCCACTCGGCGACCGTCGCGGTCGCGGGCGAGGTGCCGATCAGCAGGCTGTGGCACGCGGTCCCGTCGTACCCGACGATCAGCGAGGTGTGGCTCAGGCTGCTGGAGACGTACCGGGACAGCTGAGCTCAGGCAGGCAGGTCGAACCCGAGCGCCGCGGCGGCCCTGGCCGGGGTCGGCTGGGCCCAGCGGTCGGCCATCGCCTGGTTCGACGACAGCGAGCGCGGTTCGGCCCGGTCGAGGTAGAGGGTTCCGTCGAGGTGGTCCGTCTCGTGCTGCACGATCCGGGCGGGCCACCCGGTGAACACCTCGTCCAGCGCGCGGCCGTGCTCGTCCGCACCGGTCAGGCGTACCTCGGCGGCCCTCGCCACCACCGCCTGCCAGCCCGGCACGCTCAGACAGCCCTCGAAGAAGGCGGCCCGGGCCGGGCCCACGGGTTCGTACGACGGGTTCACCAGCACGCGGAACGGCTGGGGCACCCGGCCCCGGGCCAGGCGTACCTCCTCCGGCACCGGCGCCGGGTCCTCCAGCACGGCGATCCGCAAGGGGACGCCGACCTGCGGTGCCGCCAGGCCCACGCCCGGTGCCGCGTGCATGGTCAGACGCAGGGCCTCGATGAACCGGGCCAGCAGCGCGGGGCCCAACTGGCCGTCGTAGCGCTCGGTTTCCCGCCGCAGCACCGGATCACCCGCGGCGACGATCGGCAACGGGCCGCCTGCGGAAAGGAGTTGCTCGACCTGCTCGGCCAAGGACGCGTGGGCGTGGGGTGATGCCATCGGGCCAGGATGCCATGAGCCCGACCTGTGTGACCCAAGTCACTTTCCTCGCTGGGAACTCCGGGGTCGTGCGCCCCGACTACTGGACCGCTACCGCACATCAAGCGTCCCCAGTCCCCGGAGAGGCACCCGCCGATGTCCACCGCTCCCCCGACCTCCCCCACGTCCGGCTCCGCTCCAGCGGGGGGACCCCGACCAACCGACGGCGACCCGGCGCCGGCCCGCCGCACCTGGGCGCCCCTGCGCCCGCTGATCCTGCGGCTGCACTTCTACGCCGGAGTGCTCATCGCCCCGTTCCTGCTCCTCGCCGCCGCGACCGGCTTTCTCTACGCCGCCTCCTTCCCGGCCGAGAAGATCGTGTACGCGCATGAGCTGACCGTCCCCGTCGGCGACGAGAAGCTGCCGGTCTCCGAGCAGGTCGCCGCCGCCCGCAAGGCCCACCCCGAGGGCGCGGTCGCGGCCGTACGCCCCTCGCCGGAGGACGACGCGACCACCAGGGTGATGCTGTCCGGCGTCGAGGGCGTCGACGCGGACTACACCCTCGCCGTCTTCGTCGACCCCTACACCGCCGAGGTCCGCGGTTCGCTCGAACAGTACGGCTCGACGGGCGCCCTGCCGCTGCGGACCTGGATCGACGAGTTCCACCGCGATCTGCGGCTGGGGGAGACCGGCAGGCTGTACAGCGAACTCGCCGCGAGCTGGCTGTGGGTGGTCGCCCTGGGCGGTCTGGTGCTGTGGTTCTCCCGGCGCCGGGCCCGCCGCAAGCTGCGCGGCACCACCGGCCGCCGCCGCACCCTGGGCCTGCACGGCACGGTCGGCGCCTGGGCCGCCGCCGGCTTCCTGTTCCTGTCGGCGACCGGTCTGACCTGGTCGCAGTACACCGGCGCCAACATCGACGAACTGCGCACCTCCCTCGGCGGGGCCACCCCGTCGATCTCTGCGGGTGCGGGGGGTGAGCACTCCGGCCACGGAGCCTCGGCCGCCGCCGGGGACGCCGCGCACGGCGTCGGCCTCGACAAGGTGCTCGCGGCGGCCCGCGCCAAGGGCCTCGGCGACCCGGTCGAGATCGTGCCGCCCGCGGACGCGGAATCGGCGTACGTGGTCAAGCAGATCCAGCGCAGCTGGCCCACCAAGCAGGACTCCGTCGCCGTCGACCCCGCCAGTGGTCAGGTCACCGACGAACTGCGGTTCGCCGACTACCCGGTGCTCGCCAAGCTGACCCGCTGGGGCATCGACCTGCACACCGGAGTGCTGTTCGGCCTGGTCAGCCAGATCGCCCTGATGCTGCTCGCGCTCTCGCTCATCGTGCTGATTCTCTGGGGCTACCGGATGTGGTGGCAGCGCGGCCGGGGCTCCGCCTTCGGCCGGCCGGTCCCGCGCGGTGCCTGGCAGCAGGTGCCGCCGCAGATCCTGGTGCCGCTGGCGGTCGTGGTCGCGGTGATCGGATATTTCGTCCCGCTGCTGGGGATCTCGCTGCTGGCCTTCCTCGCCGTCGACATCGTGCTCGGCGAGATCGCCCACCGGCGCGGGCGGGCGGCTACTCGCTGAGCGCCGCCAGCTCGGCATCGGCCCGCTCGGTGATGAGGGTGAGCACCCGGCCCGCGACGGCCAGGTCTTCCTTCGGTATGTCGGCGTAGACGCGGGCGGTGATGGGGGCGGTCTCGGCGGAGGTGGTGTCGAACCGCTCCCGCCCGGCGTCCGTGAGCCGCACGCGGGACGCCCCGTCGGGAGCGAGCAGTCCGGCGGCGAGCAGCTCGTCGAGCACGCCGTGCGCGTCCGCCGCGTCGATCTTCAGCGAGCCGACGAGGCCGTCGACGAGGTGCTCGCGCTCGGTCGGCCCGTCGGCGACGGCGGCGAGCCGGAGGGCGACGGACTGCTGGAAGGTCATGCCGTGGCGGGCCAGGACGCGTTCGAGAACCGCGCGGGCGGCGTAGTGGGCGAGCGCGATGACGCGGGGGTCGACGAGGGGAGTGGTGGTGGTCATGACTGCTCCTCGGTGATTGCGGTGCTGTTCCTGGGATCGGCTGGGTTCTCGCTGAACGGATCGAGTGGTGTGTCGAGCAGGGTGGCCAGGTCGGCGGTGAACTCCCGGGCCCGAGGGCTGTCGAGGCCGCCGAGCGGTTCCAGCAGCTGCTGGAGGAGACGGTGGACGACCTGGATCGCCTTCCGGGTGACCTCCCTGCCCTCTTCGGTGAGGGCGAGCTGCACGGCGCGCGGGTCCTGCGGGTCGCGGGTGCGCTCCAGCAGGCCCGCGGACTCCAGGGCGCGGGCGAGCTTGGAGACGTAGAGCGGTTCGAGTCCGGTGTGGTCGGCCAGGCGCCGCTGGCTGGGGCGCAGTCCGGTGCGGTGCATGCCGTACAGCGAGGCCACCAGGGCGTACTGGGCGTGGGTCAGCCCCAGGGGGGCCACCGCGCGGTCGACCGCGACCCGCCACTTCATCGACAGACGCCAGACCAGGAAGCCGGGCGTAGCGCCCGCGGATGCCGTACTCATGACCGATACAGTACATGGCTACTATATCCATGGCTACTAATTTGAGCGCGGGGCGTGAACCGCCGGAGTCGGCCTGACGCGGTGGCCCCGGCGCGGCTAGTTTGGGCGACATGAGCAATCTTGATCGCGAGGCAGTGCCCTCGGTGTGCGGCGGCCGCGGCTTCGTCGTGGCGGAGCCCGTGCGGGAACTCCTCAGCCCGCGCCGGGTCCGGCTCGGCGAGTCCTCCGAGGTGCGCCGACTGCTGCCCAACCTGGGCCGCCGCATGGTGGGCGCGTGGTGCTTCGTCGATCACTACGGCCCTGACGACATCGCCGACGAGCCCGGTATGCAGGTCCCTCCGCACCCGCACATGGGCCTGCAGACGGTGAGCTGGCTGCACGAGGGCGAGGTGCTGCACCGCGACTCCACCGGCAGCCTCCAGACGATCCGCCCCCGCGAGCTGGGCCTGATGACCTCGGGCCGGGCCATCAGCCACTCCGAGGAGAGCCCGAGGTCGCACGCCCGCTTTCTGCACGGCGCGCAGCTGTGGGTCGCCCTGCCCGACAGCGACCGGTACACCCAGCCGCGCTTCGAGCACCACTCCGAGCTGCCCGTCGTCACGGCGCCCGGGATCACCGCCACCCTGATCCTCGGCGACCTGGACGGCGCGCGCTCACCCGGAACGACGTACACGCCCCTGGTCGGCGCCGACCTGGCACTCGCCCGCGGCGCGGACGTACGCCTGCCGCTGGAGCCGGACTTCGAGTACGCCGTGCTGTCCATGTCCGGGGAGGCCCAGGTCGACGGGGTGCCGGTGCTGCCGGGCTCGATGCTCTACCTCGGCTGCGGCCGCACCGAACTCCCGCTGCGCGCCGAGTCGGAGGCGGGCCTGATGCTCCTGGGCGGCGAGCCGTTCGAGGAGGAACTGATCATGTTCTGGAACTGGATCGGACGGTCCCAGGAGGAGATCGAGCAGGCGCGGCAGGACTGGATGGAAGGGAACCGGTTCGGAGAGGTCAAGGGGTACGACGGTGCTCCGCTGCCCGCCCCTGAGCTGCCGGTGACACCGCTGAAGCCGCGCGGACGGGTGCGCTGACCTGCGGTACGGAGATCAGCCGGCTCCGACGCTCAGCCCGTCGACCCGGGACTCGAGCCAGACCGGCAGATCCAGCAGCCGGACGCCCTCCTGCTCGTCGGGGTCCGTCCGCGCCACTAGGCACACCATGTCCTCGGCGCCGCTGTTCACCGGCAGGTGGGGGTGTCGGCGGGAATGTGGATGTAGTCGCCCGCGCGCAGCACCACATGCTCGGTCAGGTCCTCCCCGTGCCACACCTCGACCTGGCCGGACTGGATGAAGATGGCCGACTCGTGACCCTCGTGCAGGTGAGGGCGGCCCCGTGTCCCGGCGGGTATCACGAGCCGGTGGAGACAAAGCCGCTCGGATCCGGCGGACTGCGCGCTGATGCCCACCCCGAACGTGCCGCCCTGCAGTCCCTCGTACCGGCCCGCGCGGACCACCGTGCACCGCTTCTGATCTGTCATGGGCGGCAGTACAACAGCCCATTTGCGGCGTTCGAGCGGTTTCGGGCATCTCTGCCGGTTGGTCCTGTGGCAAGCGTCGGTCTCGCCGCAGCCATTCACGGGCTGGAGCGAGGCCGACGGTCGATGAGTCCGGTGCGGTCGGTCAGATGCGGTACAGGTGGAGGGTGACCGACCCGTCGTCGCCCGAGATGGTGTATTCACCAGGGCCCTCGAACGGCACGCAACCGGCGGCGAGTTGGTCGTCGATGTTGATGCCGGTGTCGTCCTCGTCCACGAAGGCGCACACCTCCAGGACGAGGTGGTCGACGAACCTCATCTCGTAGGGAGCGGAGTCCGGATAGCGAGGCAGGGTCGGGGTGTTGATGCCGACGTCCGGGTGCTCCCACAGAGTGGTCTGCTGGGGCCAGGGTGCCTGGAGGTAGACCCTGCCGTAGGGCTCGGGCAGGTTGTTGTCGTCGCGTTCCTGGGGGTTGGAGAAGTCGATCGAGTACACGACGGGCCCGGGCTCCGCCTGCGCGGAGGTGGCCGCGCCGCCGAGCAGCAGCAGGACTGTCGAGGCGACGGCCGCCAGTCGGCCCAAGGTGTTGAAACGCATCCCTCTCTCCTTTCACTTGCTGTAGTCGTCCGACTACACAAAGGAAGATAGAGGGAGGGTGGCTGCCTCCCGTCGGGAGCGTTGGCTAAACCACACAGCAGACTGACGCGGAGGCTCAACTCGCGCTCCGTGCGCGCCGGGACCGGTTCCCCAGCGCTGCGTGCCGTGCCCGACGCAGGCCCCCTGGCGACGGGTCACCAGCTGGTGAGCCAGTGCTGGAGCGCAGGGTCGTCGAGGGTCGGGACGTAGGCGTGTACGTGTGGGCTTTCGGCCAGGGCGCCCACGCCGAGCACGGTCATCCCGGCTGCCACGGCCGCCTGGGCGCCGACGGGGGAGTCCTCGACCGCCACGGACCTGTCGGGCCGTACGCCGAGGGCGGCGCAGGCCGCGAGGTAGCAGTCGGGGTGGGGCTTGGGGGCGGGGACGTCGTCTCCCGAGACGGTGATGTGCAGCAGGTCGGACAAGCCGCCCTGTCTGAGGGAGCTGTCCAGCAGGGGGCGGGGGCCGTTGCTGGCCACCGCGACCGGCACCGCGGCGGCGACCTGACGTACCAGCTCGACGGCACCGGGCATCGGCCGGGCCCCCGCCGTGACCGCGGACAGGAGTTCCTCGGTCAGCTCGTGGGCCAGCTGTACGGCGCAGCCGCCGACGAGACGGGACAGCACCTCACCGCCGGGGCCGACGGCCAGACCGATCAGGGCGTCGCGCGCGGCGACGTCGTAGACGCGCCCGCGGCGGGTGAGGACGGCACTGCGCGCCGCGTCGGCGCAGGGCTCGGTGTCCATGAGGGTGCCGTCGCAGTCGAAGACCACGGCGGCGGGCGGGGCGAGCCGGTGCAGTGCCGAAAGATCGGCTGCCTGTGTCGTCATGTGCGGTCCTTCAGTGCTTCACGTACAGCTCGACGGGGTTGAACCCGGCCGGCTCGGGGAGGCGTGGCGGAACGTGCCGGAATCCCGCCGCGCCCAGGGTGGCGCGCACGGCGGCGCCGTCGATGTACTTGTCGTGGACTTCCAGGACGATCCGGTCGACCTGCTCCATCCACGGCTGGACCGTCGCGAACACGTCGGCCTCACTGCCCTCGATGTCGACCTTGAGCAGGTCGACATGGTCGATGCCGTGCTTGGCGAGGAGCTCGCCCACGGTGCTGGCGGGTACCCGCACGCTCGGGCGGGCCAGTACGTTCTCCAGCCGGTAGGGGCGGGTGCGCCGCAGGTCGGCCACGGCGGGCACGGCCGTACAGGTGTCCCAGAAGCCGCTGACCGTGAACTCCAAGGGTTCGGCGGTGGCGGCCACCGCGGCGGGCTCGATCCTCCAGTCGAGGCCGGACAGGGCCGCGTTGCCACGCAGGACGCGGAGGTTCTCGGGAATCGGTTCTACGGTGAGCAGGGTGCGGGGGCTGTAGCGGGCGGTGAAGTAGGAGGCGGCCAGGCCGGTGTTGCCGCCGAGGTCGACGATGGTGTCCAGGGTGTCGATGTCCTCGGCCAGCCGGTAGTGGGCGCCCAGTTCGTAGAACCTCTTCAGGAAGACCTGCCACAGGATGAGCAGGTCGCTCTGGTTCTTGCGGATCCGCACCCGGGCCGGCCGCCGTGGGGTGGCCAGTTGCAGGCACACCGGTTCGTCGGCGTCCAGCGGACGTCCCGCCGCGCCCAGGAACCGGCGGGCCATCCAGTACGGTGCGGTCGCCTTGCTCGTCCCCTGGCCGCGGCGCAGGGCGAGGGCCATGTCCCTGCCGCAGCCGACCGTCTCACGCAGCAGTACGCGTGCGAGGCCGATGCTCAGCGCGCGGTCGGCGTCCGTGCGCAGGTATGCAAGTCCCATGGGGTGCCTTCTTGTTGATCGGTACGCGGCTCGGCCGGTACGCGGACGTGCGGGGGACACAGCGACCGGAGCGTGGGGCATGAGACCCCGCGGGTCGACGAGCCGGTCACACGGCGGTGTAGCCGCCGTCGACGAAGACCACTTGGCCGGTCATGAAGGCGGATGCCTCGCTGGCGAGGAAGACCAGCGCCGGGGCGATCTCCTCGGGGAGCGCGCAGCGTTGCTGCGGGACGTCGTCGATCCACCGGCGGCGAAACCGCGGGTCGTCGACGGCGGCCATCTGGGTGCGCACATAGCCCGGGGCGAGTGCGTTGACCCGGATGCCGACGGGGGCCCACTCCACGGCGAGGGAGCGGGTGAGCTGGTGCACCGCCGCCTTCGAGGCGTCGTAGGCGGCCTGGGCCTGGGGGCGCAGGGCCACCTGCCCCGCGATCGAGCCGATGTTGACGATGCAGCCCCCGGAGCGGGCCGCCATGTGCCGGGCGGCGGTGGTGGCACACCACCACACGGCATCGACGTTGAGGGCGAACACCGCCCGCCACGCGGCGTCGTCGGCGTCCAGCGACGGGGTGTGCACGCAGACGCCGGCGTTGTTCACCAGGACATCGATAGCCCCGAACTCCTCGGCCACTTCGTCCAGGGCCTGCCGCAGGTCTTCCTTCTTGGTCAGGTCGACTTCCCGGTGCGTCCCGCGGACGCCTCGCTCCTGGACCTCCCGGACCACGTCGGCATTGCGGTGGCCGTCGCGGGCCAGCACGGCGACGTCCGCCCCGGCATCGGCCAGGGCGAGCGCGAAGGCCCGCCCCAGCCCGCGGTTGCCGCCGGTCACCACCGCCGCCTTGCCCGTCAGTCGGAACCGCTCCATCACCGGGGTGACGGCTGGTCGGTCTCCTGCTGCCTGGTCCACCGCACCTCTCAAGGGCCGCTGTCGTGTCATACATGGACAAACCGGGCCAAGACTAGAGAGTGATGGCCGTACGACCGGTTCGACACGACGCCGATGAACGCAATCATGATCACGGCGACAGTGACGGGCTGCTCCAGAGGTCGGTGCAGAGGTATGGGTGCGACTGCCCCCGGCCCAGGCTGACGGGGAGCCCAGCGCGCCGACGGACGCGCGTCTGGTGCTGACAGCCGTCCCGCAGACGCCCGCCGCCGGCCTCCGGCCTCCGGAACCGCTGTAGTGCGGAGCGGCTCTGTTCGGGGGCAGGCACACCGCACTTGCCCCCAACGTCCGCGGCTCAGGTGGTCAATTGAGATCCGGCAGGAGAGCTGTTCTACGTGCGACTGCGACGGTTCGGGGAGGTCAAGGGGTACGGCGGTGTTCCGCTGCCTGTCCCTGCGCTGCCGGTGACACCGCTGACGCCGCGCGGGCGGGTGCGCTGAGGAGCCACGCCGGTCGCCACCAATTCGCCCGCCCCGCCAGCTGCATGGCCGCCGGCACCAGGAGTGCGCGGACCAGCGTCGCATCCAGCAGGACCGTCAACGCCAAACCGGCACCCAGCATCTGCAGCGAGGTGATGCGGGACATCGCCAAGGCACTCATCGTCGTCACCACCACCAAGGAGGAGGCACTGATGAGACGCCCCGTACTGGCCATTCCATGCACGATCGAGGAGCGGACGTTTCCCGTCGATCGGTACTGTTCCTCGATCCGCGCCAGCAGAAAGATCTCGTAGTCGACGGAGAGGCCGAGGGCGAGGCAGATCATCAGCAGGAGCATGCTGATCTCCAGCTGCCCGGTGAGGGGGACCAGGCATCCCACGCCGGCGCTGAGGCTGAGAACGGCCAGGGCAACCGCCTTGACGGACACGAGCAGGCCTCCGGTGAACGACATGACCACCAGGAGTGCACTGACCCCGGCCAGGAGTGCGGCGAGAGGAAGACGTCGGGACAGCTCCATCTTGGTGTCCGCGGTGCGCGCGGTAGCTCCTCCGACCACCCGCGGCGCAAAGGCGGGCAGCGCGCGAATTCGTTCCAACACTCGCTCGGAACTCGACGCTTGCGCATCCGTGGGAACGCGGACATTCAGCAGCGTCACACCGTCACCGGCGAACGCCTGATGGGCCCGAGTCGCAGGGGCGACTAGGTTGCCGTCACGGTAGGAACCGGTACTTGAGTCCACCCGGGCGACACCGTTGACTTCTGACAGCTGACGAGCGTAACGGTCCACCCCCGCCGTCACCTGAGCAGACTGCGGATCAGCCACGCTGAGCACGACGGGGATCTTGGTCCCGACAGCCTCCGGGAACTCCCCGCGCACTCGCTCAGCGGTCTGGCGCACCAGCGTGGACGCTGGCAGGACGCGTTCGTCGGCAATGCCGAACTGGGCCCTGTCCAAAGGCATAGCGCACATCAGCAGGAGCATTGTCGCGCAAGCGCCGACCAGCACTGGGCGCTTCGTCGCCTTGTTTCCCAGCCATGCCCACGCTCTGCTGTAACCGGGAACGGCCGGGCCCTTTGTCGGCCTGACGGAGAATTCTCGCCCCGGGCGCAATTGGCGTACCCGATCGAACAACCACCGGTCGAGCCGAGAAGCGGGAAGCAAACTGAATCGCAGCAGCACTGGATAGATCAGGACCGTGGTCAACGCGGAAAACACCACAACCGCGATGCCACCGGTCGCCAGTGAACGCAAGAACGGCACGGGAAAGATCAGTAGCGCTGCCATGCAGGCCACCACCGTGGCGGCGGAGAACAGCACAGCGCGTCCGGCCGAACGGACCGAGCGGGCGACGGCTTCTCCCACCTCCGTCCCGCCCGCCATCTCCTCGCGGCACCGCATCATGACCAGGAGGCCGTAGTCCACCGACAAGCCGAACCCGAGGGCCGCTGCGACATTCACGGCGAACACGGAGACCGGCATGACCGACGTCAGCGCGCCGAGCACTCCCAGCGTCGCCGAGACCGAGACGACTCCGATCGCCATCGGCAGCAATGCCAAGGCCGCCGAGCGCAGGGTCACCATGAGGATGAGCAGCACCACCGGTGCGGCGAGGAGCTCGGCGGTGCGCAAGTCCTCTCTGCTCAGCCGGACCGCCTCCGCGCTGCTCCACACGGGTCCAGCCGCGGCTACGGCGACTTCCCCTCGCTTTCCCGCGAGCCCCGGAACAATTCGCTCCGCCGTCTTGACGGCCTCGGCCCCCGTTGTTGTCAGTTCGACACCGATCAGGGCTTTCCGCTCGTCACGGGACAGCAATGCGGGATCAGCCGTGTCCCAATAGCTCCATACTCGTGCCACTCCCGGCTGATCGGCCGCCGAACGGGCAAGAGCGCGGCCGGTCGCGGCCACCTCTCCGTGCTTCATCGAAGTCGGGCCGGATACCAGGAAAAGCAAGTCGGCGGCGGGCTCGTCGAACTGTTCCTTGACCACACGGTCAGCTCGCTCGGATTCGGTCCCGGTGGCGGTGAATCCGGACGGGGTCAACCGGGCAAAACATCCGATCATCGCTGGTAGCAGAGCCAACCCCAGCACCGTGACCACCAAGAGAACCCGCCACGGATGCCTGAGAATCCAATTGACCGAGAGCATGAGGGCGACTGTATCCGGATTCCTCCGCCGGATGTCAGCCCGTCTCCGAAACGGGTCCGGAGGTGCATGGTAAACAGGTCGTATCGAATGGTCGACGCGCCCTGCGCGTCATCGCCGAACCCGCCGCGAGGACAAATATGAGTATCTCCGCCGCGCCCCGTATTCACGAGGAAAGACGCTACACGGTCTCTGTCACGCGCGACGAAAATGCGATCCGTGAAGCCCAGGAGCTGCGTTATCTGGTCTTCAATGAAGAACTCAAAAGTCCCTACCACGCGGAGGGGGGCCGGGAGATTGACGGATACGATCCGCATTGCGATCATCTCCTCGTTCGGCGCACGGACACCGGTGAGGTGGTCGGCATGTACCGCCTCCTCCCGCCCGACGGTGCGGCCCGGACCGGCGGACTGACCTCGGAGGCGCTGTTCGACCTCAGTCCGCATCGCGCCCTGGAGCCGGACCTCGTCGAACTCAGCCGAGGCTGCGTTCACCCCGACCACCGCGCCGGAGCCGTGATCACCATGCTGTGGGGCGGAATCACCCGGTACATGACCCGCAGCGGTCACACCTGGCTCACCGGACGTATGACGGTCCCCCTCTTCGACGGCGGGGCGCTGGCCGCGGCCTGTTGGGACCACGTGGTGGCCGGCGGCTATTTCGCACCTGAGCGTTATCGCGTTCGCCCTCACACCGTGTGGGATCCCGCCGCGGCCGACCGCCGGCCCGGTCTCCAGATCGCCCCCAAGCTGCGCGGGTACCTGCTGGCCGGCGCGTGGGTGTGCAGCGAGTTCGCGTACGACCCGGACCACAACGAGGCCAGTCTCTACCTCTTGCTCTCCATGGAGAACACCGACCCGCACCGTCGCAAGCTCCTGCGGTCACTTGGGGAGAGCCTGACTGCCTGACGGCCCTGCGAGGCCCCGGCGGGCGGGCCAGCGGCGCAGCGTGAGGCGGTACAGCGTGGAAGCCTGGCGCAGGAAGACGATCTCGCTGGCTCGGAGATAGGTGCGGTACCGCCGGTAGATGTCGGGGCCGACGAGCAGTTGCGCCTGTTCCCGGGCCTGGAAGAGGCGGGTGGACCAGGCGCGCACGGTGCGCGCGTAGTGCGCGCCGTCCTCGCGCAGGCCGGTGATCGCGAAGTACGGCTCACAGGCGGTGGCGATCTCGGACAACCGTGGCAGTGCTGATCCGGGAAAGATCTCGCGGGCGAAGAAGGCGGGTACCGAGTCGTCGTGGTCGGCGTCGGCGTGGTCGGTGAGCGCGATGGTCTGGAGACTGAGCCGGCCGAGCGGCGGCAGCCATCCCGCGCACCGCGCGAAGAAGGCACGGTAGGCCTCGATCCGTTCGTCACGGGACATGGCCGGATGGGTGAAGTGCTCGAACGCGCCGATGGAGACGATGCCGTCGTACACGTCGTCCGGCTCGTGGTCGCGCCAGTCCTCGACTCTGGCATCCACCCCGGGCAGCCCGAGCGAGCGCACATGTGCGTGCTGGTCGGTGCTGAGGGTGAGCCCGACCGCGTGCCGTACACCGGTCTCCTCCGTGGCCATCCGCAGCAGACTGCCCCAGCCGCAACCGATGTCCAGCAGTCGGCTGTTCGCTGTGATGCCCGCTTGGCCGAGGTGGTAGCGGAGCTTGGCCTGCTGGGCCTTCCTGAGCACGTCCGTGTTCCCGGGCGCGCCCTCGATGCCGTCCCACAGGGCGCAGGAGTAGGTCAGGCCGGGGTCGAGCCACAGGGCGTAGAAGTCCTTGCCGATGTCGTAGTGGGCCTCGATGTCCGCGGTGGTGGCGCCTGCGCGATGCGGCTGGTCGGTCCGGGAGTTCACGGGCCGCCTCTCTCGTCGTGGGGAAGGGGTGAGGCCGGGCGAGGAAGGGGAGCAGCGAAAGCGGCTTCTCTCATCCGGTCGAACAGCCGGCCGGCGCGTTCGGCCCGCGTCTGCAGCTCGTCGAGGTGGCGCCCGATGCGGTCAAGGGCCTGCTCGCCGGCGGCGCCGAAACCGGAGCGGGTCATCACGCCCAGGGCACGCAGCAGGGGCTGCAGCACGTGACGGCGGTGGACGTCGAGGTTGTAGATGCCGGATGCGGCGATCCGCAGGGCGCCCTGCCGGAAGCCGGGGATGGTGGTACCCGGCATGTCGAAGGCGCAGATGACGTCGGCGAGGGCGGCCACGGCGCCGTCGGGATCCAGCTCCACCGCGGCGGCGTACAAGTCGCGATAGAAGATCATGTGGAGGTTCTCGTCGGCTGCGATCCGCGCGGTCAGCTGACGGGCCACCGGGTCGGCACAGGCCAGGCCGGTGTTGCGGTGGGCCTCTCGGGTGGCCAGTTCCTGGACGGTGACGTAGGCCAGGCTGTGCAGCAGGGACGCATGGTTGCTGGTGTAGCCGGCGGACACGTGCTGCATGCGCCGGCGCTCCAGGGCGACGGGGTCCACGGCGCGGCGGGCATGGAGGTAGCCGCGCAGTGCGTGGGCGTGGCGGTCCTCCTCGGCCGTCCAGCGGTGCACCCAGGCGCCCCAGGCGCCGTCGCGGCCGAACAGGGTGGCGATCTCGAAGTGGTAGCTCGGCAGGTTGTCCTCGGTCAGCAGATTGATCGTCAGCGCATCCGCCACGGCCTGCGGGAGCTGGGACTGGTCGGCGTGCCAAGGGGTGCCGTCGAGGAGGCCGTCGAAGTCGGTGGCCTGGCTCCAGGGGATGTAGGCGTGGGGGAACCAGTCCGGTGTGGTGGCCAGATGGCGGTCCAGCAACCGGGCCACGGTCGGCTCCAGTTCGGACAGGTGATCGTGAGGAAGGGTCATCAGGGACTTTCGGCCTCCGGGCGGGCGGTCGGCATCGGGTGCGGCCCTGTCCGACGGGGGCTGCCGGGGCAGGCTGCCCGCGTCTCGCAAGACTCGTGCAGCGGTTCAGGAGCGCTGGAACACCAGGGCCGCGTTCTGGCCGCCGAAGCCGAACGAGGTCGACAGCACCGCCTCCTGGCGGGAGGGCCGTGGCAGGCCTGTGACGACGTCGAGGTCGATCTCGGGGTCCATCTTGTCCAGATTGGCGGTGGGCGGGATGAGTTGATGATGCAGCGAAAGCACCGAAACGACGGCTTCCACGGCTCCGGCAGCGCCGAGCAGATGCCCCAGGATGCTCTTGACCGCGGTAACGGGGGGCGGGGTGCCGAAGACCCTGCTGAGCGCTGCGGCTTCTGCGCGGTCGTTCAGCCGTGTGGCGCTGGCGTGGGCATTGACGTGCCCTACGTCGCCGGGCGCCAGATCGGCACCGGACAAAGCGGCGTTGATGGCCCGGACCGCGCCGGCGCCCTCGGGGTGGGGGACCGTGGGATTGTGCGCGTCGCCGGAAAGGCCGTAGCCGGTGAGCCGCGCGTATTCCTTGGCCCGCCGGGCCTGAGCGTGCTCGGCCCTTTCGAGGACGAGCATTCCGGCGCCCTCGGAGAGCACGAAGCCATCGCGGTCGGTGTCGAAGGGACGGGAGGCGCCGACCGGGTCGTGGACGCGGGTGGACAGCGCTCCCATCCGCCAGAACAGTGCCGAGGCCGGTCGGTTGCGGCCGGAGTCCGTCCCGCCGGCCACCGCGATGTCGCACGCACCGGTCCGGATCAGCATGCTCGCGATGCCGATGGCGGTGGCACCGGACGCACAGGCGGTGCTGATGCCCAGGGTGGGACCCAGCGCCCCGAGCATGGTCGCGACCTCACCGGCGGCCATGTTCGGCAGACTGCGGGGCAGCGCGGCGGGCGACAGGGCCAGGAGACGGCCCTTCTCCATGATCTGGCAGACCTTCAGGGTGCCGTCGAAGCTGGTGCCTCCGGTACCGATCACCACCGCGACGCGACTGCCGTCCCACAGCGCGGAGTCGAGACCGGAGTCGATGACGGCCTCCTTGGCCGCCGCGTGAGCGAATCGGATGAACCGGTCGGTCCGCCATGCCAGGCCAGGAGCCAGGACAGCCTCGAGGTCGGCATCAGCCACCTGGCAGGAGATCGACACCGGCAGCCCGTCCAGCAACGGATCGTGGGTGGCCGTGGGGTCGCCGCTGCACAGGCGGTCCCAGGTGGCACCGACGCCGACTCCTGCGGGCGTGACCATACCCAGTCCGGTAACGGCCACCGCGTGCCGGTTCATGCGTCGTTCTTCGCTGCGGCCCCGCTCGTGCACAAGGCCTGGTCCACGGCCTCGACGGCCTGGGCGAGCGTGGTGTCGAGGGTCATCTGTTCGAGGAGGCTTTCCTGGACGTCGACTCCGGTCTGCTCTTCGATCACCACGACCAGTTCCATCACGGCAATCGAATCCAGCTCCAGATCCGAGAACCTGACCGACCCCTCCAATTTTTCCGGATCGATCTGGAAGTAGGACTGAAGAAGACCTTTCAGGCGATCCTCGGTGAATTTCTCGGCGACTGGAGATCCCATGAAAACCCATCGATTCTGGTATTCCCGCCGGTACTTCCGGTGGGGGCACGCCCCTCCATCATGCCCGCGACCTGCAGAAAGGCTACTTCCTCAAAACACATGCTGGTCATATTCATTCGTATGCAGCAGCTGTCCCGTGCAGAGCGGCTCGGATCGAGTGGTTTCCCGGAGTAGGGGTGGCAAGGGGTTCTGCCGCGGCCGTTCCGCTCGTAGGGTGGTGATCATCTGGCGTTCCGTCCGCGTGTTCCGTCGCACGCCGATCGCAGGAGGTAGGGCCCGTATGCCGGCAGTTTCCGGTCAGTTCGACACCTGGTTCCGCCGGTACGAGCCCGGCCCGGCCGGTGCGGTCAAGCTCCTCGCGCTGCCGCACGCCGGTGGTTCCGCCCCCTACTTCCTGCCGCTGGCCCGGGCGCTCGGGTCGGAGCTGGACGTGCTGTGCGTCCAGTACCCGGGGCGGCTCGACCGGCACCGCGAGCCCCCCGCGACCGATCTGCGAGACCTCGCGGACCAGGTGTACAAGGCACTCGTCTCGGCCCCGGCCGGACCCGTGGTGCTCTTCGGGCACAGCATGGGCGCCGTTCTCGGCTACGAGATCGCGCGCCGCCTGGAGGACTCCGGCGGCGGCGAGCTGCTGGGCGTCATCGCCTCCGGGCGGCGCGCCCCGCACCGCTTCCGCGAGGAGACGGTCCATCTGCGGGACGACGACGGGATGATCGCCGAGATCCGTGAGCTGAGCGGCACCGAGCCGGGCATCCTGGACGACGAGGAACTGCTGCGCATGGTGCTGCCCGCGCTGCGCGCCGACTACCGGGCCGTGGAGACGTATCGCCCCGACGCCGGTGCCCGTCCGCTGGCCGCGCCCGTCACTGTGCTGACCGGCGAGAGCGACCCCCGGGTGTCCCTCGACGACGCCCGCGCCTGGCAGGAGCTGACGAGCGGCACCTTCCGCTTCCGCTCCTTCCCCGGCGGTCACTTCTACCTCAACGCCCAGCCGGGGGCCGTGACGGCGGCTATCCGCGAGAGCGTCGCCGCATTCCGCTCCGCGGGGGCCCCGACGTGGTCCTGAGCCGGGCTCATGCGCGGGGCGTGGCTGGGCGGGGGTGTCCGGGCGGGGTCTGGGGGAGGGGTGATGCCTTCAGTGCTGGTCTCTGCTGAGCCGGGCCCATGCGGGGCGGGCCTGGGCGGGGGCGAGGGGTGGTGTCTTCCGTGCCGGTCTTTCCTGATCGGGGCTCATGCGCGGGGCGTGCCTGGGGCGGGTGCGTCCGGGCGGGGTTTGTTGGGGGGATTCCTTCCGTGCTGGGCTCTCCTGGGCCAGGCCCATGCGCGGGGCGTGGCTGGGCGAGGGCTGGGAGAGCGTCGGCGCTCGCCCGGTCGGCGTCGTCCTGTCGCGAGCGTTACTTGCCGAGTGCGCCCGCGGCGGCCAGGCGGGTTGCCAGGTCTCTGCGGTGCTTGACGTTCAACTTGCGGTAGATGCGGGTCAGATGCTGCTCGACCGTGCTCACGGTGATGAACAGCTTGCTGGAGATCTGCCGGTTGGTGTGGCCCTGCGCGGCCAGCGCGGCGACCCTGCTCTCCGCCTCGCTCAGCCCGCCCACCGGTTCCGCGCGCTCGGGCCGCTCCCGGCCCTCCTGCTGTTCCGGACGCTCGGGCCGCTCCCGGACCTCTTGACGTTCGGGGCGTTCGGGCCGCTCCCGCCCCTCCCGCCCCTCCTGTCGCTCCGGGTGCAGGCTGCCGGGGTAGTACGTCACCTCCGCCGGGGCCCGGGAGTGGGAGCGCCGGGCCGGGGGCGGGACGGCCGCGCCCGTCGGGTCCGGTGCGGTCCCCTGCCGTGGGGTCCGGGACCGGTCGGCCAGGGCGCGGGCCAGCTCCCGGCGGTCCCCGCAGGACTCCAGCAGCGCCACCGCCCGCGCCAGCAGCGGAGCGCCCTGCTCCGGCGGCAGCAGACCGGCGAGCAGCCGCAGCGCGGAACCCCGGGTGCGGTCGTCCACCGGGCGGGCGGAATCGAGCTGCTCCCGGAGCAGTCGTACGGCCTCCTGCCGCTGCCCGCGGGCGATGTGCACCCGGGCCAGGTCGAGCCGCCACGGCACCAGGGCCGCGGAGCCGATCCGCCAGGCCGCCATCTCCCGCCGTACCCACCGCAGATCGTCGGCGGCCGAGCGGCGGGAGCCGACGGCGAGCTGATACCGGGCCCGTGCCGCCAGATAGTGCAGTCCGAGCGGGGTGCGGAAGGACTCCGCGGGGACGGGCCGGGCGAGCCAGCGGTCGGCGTCCTCGAACCGGCCCGCCTCGGTGGCCGCGGCCACCAGGGTGCCCAGCGGCGCGACCACCGCGACCCCCCACGCCTGCGGGGTGATCACGGTCAGCGCGGCGCGCGCCTGGTCCTCGGCCTCCTCGGGGGAGCCGAGCCGGAGCGCGGCCTCGGCCCGGATGGCGTGCAGGACCGCCTTCCAGCTCGGCACGTGTCCCACCGAGGGCCGGGCCAGCAGCATCCGTGTCCACTCGCGGACCGGGGCGGGACGCCCCGCGTACACCATCGCCAGCAGCAGGGCCGACAGCAGCCCGAGCGCACCGTCGTCGTCGAGGTAGCGCTGGATCATCAGCTCGGCGCTCGCCGCCGCGTCGCCGGTCGCCTCGCCGGGGAAGAGGGTGTCGGCGAGCAGCACCAGCGCGTCCAGATAGCGGCCGGTGACGGAGGTGGCGATGCCGGAGTCCGTGATGGCCCGCGCCTCGGCGCGGGCCTGCCGGCAGTGGTCAGGGCGGAACAGCGAGATCAGCAGCCGCGCCGTGGCGAGCCGGGTACGGGTCTCGGCGGTGGGGTCGGGCAGCGCCGCGACGGCCGCGACGATCGCGCATGCCGTCTCGCTGTGCCCCTGCCACAGCAGCGCGGGCACCCCGGCGAGCGCGGCCGGCGGGTAGTCGTCGGGCCGCTCGGCGGCGGCGAGCGTGCCGAGGTGAGTGGTGGCGGACAGCGGGTTCAACTGCCAGCGGGAGCGCAGCAGCAGGCTGTCGGACGAGGTCCACCACGGAGTGCGCGGTCCCCGGCGCCGGCGCAGCCGCAGGCAGGCGGAGGTGATGTCGGGGCGTCCGGAGTCCAGTGCCTGGGCGGCGGCCCGGAACAGGGCGGGCTCCGCCCAGTCGGGCTCGGCCCAGTCGGCGCTGATGAGATGACCGGCGAGCACCTCGGGCTCGGCACCGAACTCGTGCAGCGCCTCGGCCGCTCTGCGGTGCAGCCGGCGCCGGTCCTCGGCGGGCAGGTCCGAGAGGACGGCGGCGACGAGCGGGCGTCTGATCCGGTCGCCGTCCACCAGCCCTGACTGGCCGAGCAGTTGGAGCGCCTGGGCCGTCAGGTCGGGGGTCAGGGAGAGCAGCCGGGCCAGCACCGGAAGCGGCGTGGGCCGGTCCAGTACGGCCAACGCCTGGGCGGTGGCGCGGACTTCGGGCTCGTGGCGGTAGAGCGAGCGGAGCACGGCCTGAGCGAGCGGTCCGTCGCTGCCGCCTACCGCGGGGTCGGGCCCGGCGGCGCCCGCCACCAGCGCGGCGGGCTGCTGGGCGGTGCCGGTCGCGGCGGGGTCGTCCAGCAGGGCGCGCATCAGCAGGGGGCTGCCGCCGGTCAGCGCGGGGGCCCGCCGGGCGATGCGGGGGCGGGCCGAGGGGAGCGGGTGGGTCTCGGCGAGCAGGCCCAGCGCCTCGTCGGTGAGGGGGGCGAGGTCGATCCGAGAGAAGCACGGCTGGCTCATCAACTCGGCGCGGAAATGCGGGTGAGGGGTGTACAGCGTGGAGGACTCGGTCAGCACCACCATGATCCGCCGGTGCCGCAGTCGGCGGACCGCGTAGAGCAGACACTGTAAGGACGCCTGGTCGGCGTGGTGCACATCGTCCACGGTGATCACGAGGGGCGCGGGGCGGGACAGGTCGAGCAGGGAGGCGAACGTGGCGTGCGCGGTGGGCACGGGGGAGGGGTGCGGCTGTTCGGTGCCTAAGGACGGCGTCGGCGGAAAGGCGGCGGCCGCTTCCGCCGCCGTAGGGGCCGTGCTGTCCGCGGGGGCGGCCGACGTACCGGCCCTTCCCGCTGCGGCGTTGCCGGGCGGCGCCTGGGGCGTGGGGAGCGCGAGATGGCGTACGGCGGTGGCGAGTTGGCGCATCGAGGCGCGGCTGAGGCCGGAGCTGTCGATCAGCTGGTCCATCACGGCGAACTGGAGACTGCGTTCGGCTCGTGAGCCGACCGCGCTCAGCAACTGGGCCGAGCGTCCGGTCACGTGGCGGGCGAAGGCCTCCAGCAGCGTGGTCTTGCCGCTGCCGACGCCGCCGCTGATCAGGCATACCTGCCCGTCGTGCTGTTCATTGCAGTGGTCGAATGAACTGCGCAGCCGATCGAGCTGTGCTTCCCGCTGTATCAGGTCCACTCGCGTTTTGTCCCCCTCGAACGCAATGACATGGAATGAATCGCCGTTTTCCATGTGCGTTGCCATGCATGTTCGTTCGGCCGCGCGCGGCGGCCGGCGCTTCCCGGTGACGGGATACGCCGAGTGCTTCTCCAGGTGCGGTCGACGGTAGTCCTCGCGTGGTGGAGTCCGAGTCGAAGCGGAGCGGAGGCTCGCGTATACGGCTCGACCACGCTGGTTTCGGGACCACCTCCGACTGTCCGCCCGTACGCCCCGCTTGGTCAGGCTTGCGCCACGGGGCCGTCGTTGAGTGCCGTCCGGGCCGATAGCTTACGACAGATCAAGGGCCGGATACTTGCCGAATCTTTGCCGACTCATGGCTTCTTATGTCGCTCTCCGACACTCTGTTGTACCGGTACGACATATTCCGGATGGCGGGTGATCGCATACCCCTGTTGATTCGTTTAGGGGTTGACGGCGAGCCGCTTGTTCAGCCCGGTATGAGGGAGTGGCGCGCGATAGGGGAGCGGGGACTTTAGGGGTTGGTCCGCCGCCTTCGGCTCCCTACATTTCGAGACCTGATCCGGGCGGCGGCGGAAGGAATCCCCAGTGTCGACAAAGCCCAGCCACGGCATGGTGATCGGTGGCGGACTCGCCGGAATGCTCACGGCCCGGGCCCTGCGCAGGCACCTCGACCGGGTCACCGTCATCGACCGCGACGACCTCCCGGGCGGCCCCGAACTACGCAAGGGCGTCCCCCAGGCTCGCCACGCCCATCTGCTGTGGTCGGGCGGCGCGCGGATCGTCGAATCACTGCTGCCGGGCACCGTCGAACGCCTGCGCGCCGCGGGCGCGCACCGCATCGGCGTCCAGTCCGACCTGGTCAACCTGTCCCCCTACGGCTGGCAACGGCGCTTCCCCGAGACGCAGTTCCTCATCGCGGTCGGCCGGCCCCTGCTGGACTGGACCGTCCGGGACCAGGTGCTCGCCGACGAGAACATCACCGTCCTGGAACGCACCGAGGTCCACGAACTGCGCGGCACCAGCGGGCACCTCACCGGCCTCACGGTCCGCGCCCTCGACAGCGGCGAGACCACCGCACTGGACGCCGAGATCGTCGTGGACGCGAGCGGACGCGGCTCGCGGCTGCGCCAGTGGACCGCCCCTCTCGGCGTCCCGCAGCCGGAGGAGGACGTGGTCGACTCCGGCATCACCTACTCCACCCGCGTCTACCGCGCGCCCGAACGGGCCGCCGCCCGCTTCCCCATGGTCAGCGTGTACGCCGACCACCGGTCCGGAGTCCCCGGCCGCAGCGGGCTGATCCTGCCCATCGAGGACGGCCGGTGGATCGTCACCCTCTCCGGCACCCGGGGCGCCGAACCCCCCACTGACGAGGCCGGGTTCACGGCCTTCGCCGAAGGGCTGCGCCACCCCCTGGTGGGCGAGGTCCTCGCCACCGCGGAACCGGACGGCCCCGTCCGCGGCTCCCGCTCCACCGCCAACCGGCGCATCCACTACGACCGGCTGGAGCGCTGGCCGGACAACCTCGTCGTCCTCGGAGACGCCTTCGCCGCCTTCAACCCCGTCTACGGCCACGGGATGAGCTCCGCCGCCCGCTCCGTCGCCGTCCTCGACCGCACGCTGCGCCGCCAGTTGGGCAAGCCGGAGCTCGCGGCCACCGTGATGCGCGGCATCGCCACCGCCATCGACGACCCGTGGATCCTCGCCGCCTCCCAGGACGTCTTCTACCCCGACTGCCGGGTCGAGGCGAAGGACCCCCGCCTGTCCGAAGAGCTCCACAGCCGGCAGGACTTCTCCGAGCGCGTCGGCACGGTCGGTCTGTCCGACCCGCTGGTCAGCGCCGCCTCCGCGGGCGTCACCACGCTCGCCGCGCCCGTCTCCAGCCTCCAGTCACCCGCCGTGCTCAACGCCCTGCGGACCGGCCCGGCCCAGCCACCGCTGACCGAGCCGCCCCTCACCGACGCGGAGTGGGCGCTGCTGCGCTGACCGGGCGCGGGGATGTCATACGTCCCAGGTGACCGGCGCGCACGGGGGAGTCGTACGCCTCAACTGACCGGCGTACGCCGGGATGTCGTACCCCTCAGGTCACCGGTGTGAGATCGGAACCGCCCGCGATGACCCGGGCCTCCGAGATCAGTCCCGTCTCGTCCACCCGCATCAGACTGACCAGCCGGAACGCCATCCGCTCACCGTCGGCGCCGCCCGGCACGGACATCGTCCCCGAGACTTCCAGGGTCACACTCGACCCGTCCAGCGCCGCCGTCAGCGTGCCCGGCCGCTCCTCGATCCCCGCGGCGACGGCCGCCCCCAGATGCCGCCGCAGCGCCTCCCGCCCCACCAGCACCGGGGCACCCACCGGGTCCTGGAACCGCACATCGGGCGTGAAGAGGGCGAGAACACCGTCCAGATCCCCGGCGTTCATCAGCCGGCAGTACTCCAGAACCACCGCTTTGCGCTTCGTCTCGTCCAGCATCGCGGCACACCTTCCTGAAAGCGCGGAGTCATTCGAGAAACCGGACGTCCGACCTGCCCCAATAAGCGCGCATCTCCTCGATCAACCCGCTCTCGCCGACCTCGATGACCAGCATGCAGGTGAACTCCATACGCGCCTTTTCCGGCTCCTCGGGAGCCGCCAGAATTCCGTGACGCACCATCAGCGGCCCGTTCGGCAGGAAATTCACCGTGGAGGTCACGGGAACGGCGGCATGCCGCCCGTCGGGCGCCGCTACAGGCTCGCCATAGGCATCGTGGACCCCGGCGGCCACCGCGCCCCCGATGTGCGAACGCAGCGCCCCGTGACCGACGCGCGGACCGGCACCCACCGGGTCCTCGAAGCGCACGGCAGGGGAGTACAGAGCCAAGAGCCCCTCCACGTCACCTGCGTTGATGCGCTCACAGTGCGCGATGGCCAGGGCTTTGCGCGTCGCTTCGTCGGGCACGGTCCACGTCCCTCACGGCTCGGCAGCACACGGACCGGAGCAGTGTCACAGCCGGGCCGCGGGCCGCGGTACCCCTACCCGGCCCCACCCCTATTCCCGCCACCCCTGTATGGCGTGCCCGCGGAACATGAGATCAGGGGTTGGGTCATCCCTCAGGGGTTCTTAGTGTGGGGCCATCTTGGCCGGAGCAACGGGGTGACGAAAAGGCCGGGCCACAGAACCACCGCACCACTTGTCCGGGTGGCCGGAACTCCGCGTTTCGAGCCACCCGGGATCGGTGCTCCGCTCCCGGACACCTCACCTCGGTCCGGTCCGAACCGCTACTCGGCTCCGCGTTACGGGAGCCGAGCGTCAATGGGAGACCTGGTGGCGAAGACGGGAAGTTCTGTCGGACACGCGAACTCCGCGGACGCGCACGCGGCACAGCCCGAGCGGATCGCCGTGATCGGCCTTGCCTGCCGGTTCCCCGGCGCCCCGGACCCCGCTGCCTTCTGGACACTGTTGCGCGAAGGCCGCGAGGCGGTGACCACCACCCCACCCGAACGCTGGGACGCGAACGCCCACTTCGACGCCGATCCCACCGCCAAAGGCAAGATCAACACCACGCGGGGCGGCTACCTGGACCAGGTCGACCGCTTCGACGCCGCCTTCTTCGGCATCTCGCCCCGCGAGGCCGCCGCCATGGACCCCCAGCAGCGGTTGATGCTGGAACTGGGCTGGGAGAGCCTGGAGGACGCCGGAATCCTCCCCGACACCCTCGGCGACCGCAGCACCGGCGTCTTCGTCGGCGCCATCTGGGACGACTACGCCTCCCTGCTGCACCGCCAGGGCGCCTCGGCCATCGGCGCGCACAGCGTCACCGGCCTGCACCGCAGCATCATCGCCAACCGCCTCTCCTACACACTCCGGCTCAGCGGCCCGAGCATGACCGTCGACACCGGCCAGTCCTCCTCCCTGGTCGCCGTCCACCTCGCCTGCGAGAGCCTGCGCAGCGGCGAGAGCGACATCGCCCTCGCGGGCGGCGTCAACCTCAACCTCATCCCCGACAGCACCATCAGCGCCGCCAAGTTCGGCGCCCTCTCGCCCGACGGCCGCTGCTACACCTTCGACACCCGCGCCAACGGCTACGTCCGGGGCGAGGGCGCCGGTCTCGTCGTACTCAAACCCCTCTCCCGCGCCCTCGCCGACGGCGACCACGTCCTGTGCGTGATCGAGGGCAGCGCCACCGGCAACGACGGCGGCGGCGAGGGCCTGACCGTCCCCACCTCCGAGGGCCAGCGCCGCGTCCTCACCCAGGCGTACCGGCGGGCCGGCATCGACCCCACCGGCATCCAGTACGTCGAACTGCACGGCACCGGCACCCGGCGCGGCGACCCCGTGGAGGCCGCCGCGCTCGGCGCCACCGTCGGCACGGCCGCCCGGGCCGCCGGCCGCTTTGTCGCCGTCGGCTCCGTCAAGACCAACATCGGGCACCTCGAAGGCGCGGCCGGTATCGCCGGACTCCTCAAGACCGTCCTCGCCCTGCGCCACCGCCAGTTGCCCGCCAGCCTCAACTTCGAGCAGCCCCACCCCGACATTCCCCTGGACGAGCTGGGACTGCGCGTCCACACCGCGCTCGGCGACTGGCCCCGGCCGGACGAACGGCTCCGCGCCGGAGTCAGCTCCTTCGGCATGGGCGGCACCAACTGCCATGTCGTACTGGCCGAGGCCCCGGCCGCACCACCCTCACCGGCCGCCGATTCCGAGCCCGCCGCCCTCGAGCCCGTTATGCCTGCTGGGCCCGCTGTACCCGTCGCCTGGCCGCTGTCCGCCCGTACCGCCACCGCCCTGCGCGCCCAGGCCCGACGCCTCCGGGAACATCTCGACACCCACCCCGAGCACACCGCCGCGGACCTCGGCCACTCGCTGGCCACCATCCGGACCCCCTTCGCCCATCGCGCCGTCGTCCTGACCCCCGACCGCGACCGGGGCGCCAAGGCCCTCGCCGCCCTCGCCGCCGGCCGCCCCTCGTCCGACGTGATCCGCGGCACCGTCACCGAGGGCGGCACCGCCGTCCTCTTCTCCGGCCAGGGCAGCCAACGCCTCGGCATGGGAGGCGAGTTGTACGCCGCCCAGCCCGCCTTCGCCCGCGCGCTCGACGCCGTCTGCGACCACCTCGACCCCGAGGTCCGCGAGCTGCTCCTCACCGCCGAACCCACCCCCGCCAACTCCGCCCGCCTGGACCGCACCGCCCTCACCCAGACCGCCCTCTTCGCCCTCGAAGTCGCCCTGTACCGCCTCGCCGAATCCCTCGGCATCACCGCGGACCACCTGCTCGGCCACTCCGTCGGGGAACTGGCCGCCGCCCATGTCGCCGGGGTCCTCTCCCTCGCCGACGCCTGCATCCTCGTCACCGCACGCGGCCGGCTCATGCAGGCCCAGCGCGAGGGCGGCGCCATGGTCGCCCTGGAGGCCACCGAGGCCGAGGTCGGCGCCGAACTCGCCACCGTCGGCGGCCACATCACCATCGCCGCCGTCAACAGCCCCGGCGCCTGCGTCGTCTCCGGCGATGCCGACGTCGTCACCGCGTACGCCGCCACCTGGGCCGAGCGCGGCCGCAAGACCCGCGCCCTGCGGGTCAGCCACGCCTTCCACTCCGCCCACATGGACGGCATGCTGGAGGAGTTCCGCGCCGTCGCACGGGACCTCACCTTCCACCCGCCCACCCTCCCCGTCGTCTCCAACCTGACCGGCCGTCCCGCCTCCGCCGACGAACTGTGCGACCCGGACTACTGGGTACGACACGTCCGCCGAGCCGTGCGCTTCGCCGACGGCGTCGATTGGCTGCTGGACCACGGCGTCACCACGTTCCTGGAGCTCGGCCCCGACGGCACCCTCACGGCCATGGCCCGCGAATGCCTCGCCGCCCGCCCCGACGACGGCCGCCCGGCGGACACCGCCTTCCTCACCGCGTTGCGCCGCGACCGCCCGGAGCCGCAGACCCTGCTCGCCGCGGTCGCGGGACTGCACGTCCGCGGAGCCGCCCCGGCACTGCCCGGCCTCGCCGCCGGCCCGGACGCACGCCGCGTACCCCTGCCCACCTACGCCTTCCAGCGCAAGCGCTACTGGCTGACGGGAAGCGAGAACGCCGGTACGGGGGACGGGCACACCGCCTCGGCACCCGCGCAGGACACCGGAACCGTCCCGGCGGGCGGTGGCCCCGCCACCACCGACGCGGGCGATGGCTCTGTCATCACCGACGTGAGCGATGGCCCCGCCACCGGCTGGCGGGCCCGTCTCACCGGGCTCACCAGCACCGCCGAGCAGACCCGTGCCGTCCTCGACCAGGTCCGCGAGGACATCGCGATGATCCTCGGCCACAGCCCCGACGACACCGACACCCTCGACGTCACCTGGACGTTCAAGGACCTCGGCTTCGACTCCCTCACCTCCGTCGAACTCCGCGACCGGCTCGGCGCCGCCACCGGCCTGCGCCTGCCCTCCAGCCTCCTCTTCGACCACCCCACCCCCACCGCCCTCGCGGACCGTCTCCGCGCCGAACTCCTCGGCGTCACGGACACCCCCCGCACCGCGCACCCCACCACCGCCCACACCGGCGAGCCCATCGCCATCGTCGGCATGGCCTGCCGCTACCCCGGCGGCATCGCCTCCCCCGAAGACCTGTGGCGCGTCGTCCGCGACGGACTCGACGTCGTCTCCCCCTTCCCCGCCGACCGCGGCTGGGACATCGACGCGCTCTACCATCCCGACCCCGCCCACCACGGCACGAGCTACACCCGCGAGGGAGGCTTCCTGGCCGACGCCGCCGGGTTCGACGCCGAGTTCTTCGGTATCTCGCCGCGCGAGGCGCTGGCCATGGACCCGCAGCAGCGCCTGCTGCTGGAGACCAGCTGGGAGGCGATCGAACGGGCCGGTATCGCCCCCGGCTCGCTGCGCTCCAGCCTGACCGGCGTGTTCGCCGGAGCCATGTCCCAGGACTACGGAGACCGGCTGCACGAGGCCGCCGAACCCGTCGAGGGCTTCACCCTGACGGGCAACGCCGCGAGCGTCGTCTCCGGCCGCCTGTCCTACGCCCTCGGCCTGGAGGGCCCGGCCGTCACGGTCGACACGGCCTGCTCCTCGTCGCTGGTGGCCTTGCACCTCGCGGTGCAGTCGCTGCGGAACGGCGAGTGCGACCTCGCCCTGGCGGGTGGTGTGACGGTCATGCCCACCCCCGGCATGTTCGTGGAGTTCAGCCGCCAGCGCGGTCTCGCCGCCGACGGCCGGTGCAAGCCCTTCGCGGCGGCGGCCGACGGCACGGGCTGGGCGGAGGGCGTCGGCATCCTGGTGGTGGAGCGCCTGTCGGACGCGCGCCGCAACGGTCACCAGGTGCTGGCGGTGGTACGGGGCTCGGCGATCAACCAGGACGGCGCGTCCAACGGCCTGTCCGCCCCCAACGGTCCCTCGCAGCAACGGGTGATCCGCGCCGGACTCGCCAACGCCGGGGTCCCGGCCACCGAGGTGGACGTGGTGGAGGCCCATGGCACGGGGACGACCCTGGGCGACCCGATCGAGGCGCAGGCGCTGCTCGCCACCTACGGCCAAGGGCGAGAGCCTGAGCGGCCGTTGTGGCTGGGATCGGTGAAGTCGAACATCGGGCACAGCCAGGCCGCGGCCGGCGTCGCCGGTGTCATCAAGATGGTGATGGCGATGCGGGCTCACGTGCTGCCCCGCACCCTGCACGTGGACGAGCCCACGTCCCACGTGGACTGGGCGGCAGGCCATGTCTCCCTGCTCACCGAGGAACGGGAATGGTCGGCGGACGGCCACTCGCGCCGGGGCGCGGTGTCGTCCTTCGGCATCTCCGGGACGAATGCGCACGTGATCCTGGAAGAGGCGCCGGTTGAGGCCGGGTTGGGTCCGGTCGTGGTCTCCGGTGCTGGGGGGTTGTCGGGGTCGGCGGTGGTGCCGTGGCTGGTGTCGGGGCGTACGGCTGGGGCGTTGGCTGCGCAGGCGGGGCGGTTGGCGGGGGTGTCGGGTGAGCCGGTGGATGTGGGCTGGCAGCTGGTTTCTGGGCGTACGGCGCTGGAGCACCGGGCGGTGGTGTGGGGGCGGGAGCGTGCTGAGCTGACGGCTGGGCTGGAGGCGCTGGCGTCGGGCGGTGCGGCCGGCAATGCCGTGGCCGGGGTGGTGGGTTCGGACGCGGGTGTGGTGTTCGTGTTCCCCGGCCAGGGGTCGCAGTGGTTGGGGATGGGGCGGGGGCTGCTCGACTCCTCGCCGGTGTTCGCGGGGCGGATCGGGGAGTGCGAGGCGGCGCTGGGGCCGTTCGTGGACTGGTCGCTGACCGAGGTGCTCACCGGTGACGATGACGCGTGGATGTGGCGGGTGGACATGGTCCAGCCCGTTTTGTGGGCCGTGATGGTGTCACTGGCGGCTGTGTGGGAGTCGTTGGGCATCGAGCCCGCTGCCGTGATCGGTCACTCGCAGGGGGAGATCGCCGCTGCTGCGGTGGTCGGTGCGTTGAGTCTGGAGGATGCGGCGCGGGTGGTGGCGCTGCGGTCCGCCGCGATTCGGGATGAACTGGCCGGTCGTGGTGGGATGTTGTCGCTGGCGACGGGTGCTGAGCAGGCTTCGGCTTGGGTGTCGTCGTACGGTGATCGGGTCTCGATAGCCGTCTATAACGGTCCGGATGCCACGGTGGTGGCCGGTGATCCGGAAGCCCTGGATGAGATCTCGGCGCGGGCGGAGGCCGCTGGTGTACGGGCCCGGCGGGTTCCGGTGGATTACGCCTCGCACTCCGCCCACGTGGAGGACATCCGTGAGCGGCTGCTGGAGGCCCTAGCCCCGGTGGTGCCGCAGGTGTCGCGGGTGCCGATCATCTCCACGGTCACCGGTGGCCTGTTGGACACCGAGACCATGGACGCCTCGTACTGGTACGAGGGCTTGCGTCAGCCCGTGCGCTTCACCGAAGCAGTGCAAGTGGCGCTGACACAGAAACACTTGCGGCTCATCGAGGTGAGCGCGCACCCCGTGCTCACCATGGGCGTGCAGTCGATTGCCGAGGCTGCGGAGAAGCGGGTCACGGTCGTCGGCACCCTGCGTCGGGACGAGGACGAGGACGCCCGCTTCCTCGCGAGCGCGGCCGAACTGTGGGTCCACGGCACCGACATCGACTGGTCCGCCGTCTACGCGGGCCGCGTCGTAAGCCATGTCGACCTGCCCACCTACGCCTTCCAACACCAGCGCTACTGGCTGGAGCCCAGCACGGGCACCGCCGATGTCAGCGGTGCAGGGCTGGCCGCAACCGATCATCCGCTGCTCGGGGCCGCGATGAGCCTCGCCGCCGGGGACGGCGCGCTTCTGACGGGGCGGCTGTCTCTGCGCACGCACCCCTGGCTCGCGGACCACGCGGTCGCGGGTACGGTCCTCTTCCCCGGTACCGGGTTCGTGGAACTGGCGATCCGCGCCGGGGACGAGGTCGGCTGCGGCTGCCTCACCGAACTCACCCTCCAGGCGCCGCTGTTCCTCCCCGAAAGCGCCGGAGTGCGGGTGCAGGTCGTCATCGGGGACGCGCAGGGCGACGGACAGCGCTCGATCGCGGTGTACTCCCGTCCCGAGGACGCCGCTCCCGACCAGGAGTGGACCCTGCACGCGGAGGGCACCCTCGGCGCCGAGGAGCCGGGGGCGGGGGCGGCCCCCTCGGTCGACATGGTGGCCTGGCCTCCGGTCGGTGCCGAACCGGTGGACATCAGCGACCGGTACGCCCGTCTGCGCGACACCGGCTATCACTACGGGCCGGTGTTCCAGGGGCTGCGTGGGGTGTGGCGGCGTGGTGACGAGGTTTTCGCCGAGGTGGTGCTGGAGGAGGGGCAGCAGGGCGAGGCGGCCAGGTTCGGGATCCATCCCGCTTTGCTGGACGCGGCGTTGCATGCGGTGTTGCCGGTGGACGGCACCCAGACCCGGCTGCCGTTCGTGTGGTCGGGTGTGTCGTTGTCGGCGGTGGGGGCGTCGGCGGTGCGAGTGCGGCTGGCTCCGGTCGGAGAGGGCGCGGCGTCGGTGTGGGTGGCCGATACCGAGGGCGCTCCGGTGGCCTTCGTGGAGTCGCTGGCGCTGCGTCCGATTGCGGTGGAGGAGCTGGAGAAGGCGGGTTCCGCCGTACGGGACGCTCTGTACCGGGTGGAGTGGACTCCCCTCGCCGCTGCGGCCGGGCAGGACGAGCCCGGTTGGGCGCTGCTCGGCGACGCCGACCCGTTCGGCTTCGGGGTTCCCTCCTTCGGCAGCCTGAACGAGATCGCGGACGGTCCAGAAGTACCCTCCGTGGTGGCTGTCCCCGTGGACGGCGGCGGCTCCGGATCCGCCGACGCCGTTCACCGTGCCGTGCTGAACACCTGGGAGGTCGCCCGAGCTTGGCTCGCGGACGAGCGGTTCGCCGAGTCGCGTCTGGTGGTGGTGACGCGGGGTGCCGTGGGAACGGACAGCGGCGGGCCCACCGATCTCGCGGCCTCGGCGGTGTGGGGGCTCGTGCGCTCGGCCGAGGCGGAGAATCCCGGGCGGTTCGGCCTGCTCGACCTGGACGTCGACACCGATGGACTCGCGTCTGTCCCTGTTGCGTTCGGGGCGGGGGAGTGGCAGATCGCGGTGCGCGGCGGTCACGTACTCGCCCCACGCCTGGCCCGCTCCACCGCCTCTGCCGGGCCGGTCGACTTCGGTGACGGGGCGGTGCTGGTCACGGGCGGTACCGGGACGCTGGGCGGGTTGGTCGCCCGGCATCTGGTGGCGGAGCATGGCGTGCGGCGGCTGGTGCTGGCCAGTCGTCGGGGGCCCGCGGCTCCGGGGGCGGCGGAGTTGGTGGCCGAGCTGACGGCCGCGGGTGCGGTGGCCGAGGCCGTGGCATGTGATGCCGCCGATCGTGAGGCGTTGGCGGCGCTGCTCGCCTCGCATCCCGTCACGGGCGTGGTGCATCTTGCGGGCGTCCTGGACGACGCCGTGGTCACCGGGCTGACCCCTGGGCACTTCGACCGGGTCCTGCGTCCCAAGGTGGACGCGGCCGTGAACCTGGACGAGCTGACGCGGGGCCTCGACCTCTCCGCCTTCGTCCTCTTCTCCTCCGTCGTCGGCGTCTTCGGCGGCCCCGGACAGGCCAACTACGCCGCTGCCAACACCTACTTGGACGCCCTCGCCCAGCGGCGCCGGGCCGAAGGGCTGCCCGCGACCTCCATGGCGTGGGGGCTGTGGGCCGACGCCAGCGGGATGACCGGGCACATGGACCAGACCGCCGTCGCCCGCATGGCGCGCGCCGGCATCGTGGGCATCCCCGCCGACCAGGGCCTGGCCCTCTTCGGCGCCGCGCTCGCCACGGACGAACCGCTGCTCGTCACTGCCAGGCTGAGCACCACTTCTGTACGCGCCCAGGCCGCCGACGGTGTCGTACCGCCGCTCCTGCGCGGGCTGGTGCGGGGAGCCGCGCGCCGCACGGCGACCGGCCTCCAGGGCGGCGCTGCCGCCGACTCGCTCACCCGCAGGCTGGCCGGGCTCTCCCGCGAGGAGCAGCAGCACGAACTTCTCGGTGTGGTCCGGTCCAGTGTGGCGCTCGTGCTGGGGCATGCCGCGGACCGGACGGTCGACACGGACCGGACGTTCAAGGAGCTGGGCTTCGATTCGCTGCTGGCGGTGGAGCTGCGGAACCGGCTGGGTGAGGCGGTGGGGCTGCGGCTTCCGGCGACGTTGGTGTTCGACTATCCGACGCCGGCGGCGGTGGCGGGGCTGCTGTTGAGCGAGCTGGTGGGAGCGGCCGACGGGGTGGACTCCGGTGGTGCGGCTCCTGTGGTTGCCGCTGGGGTGATGGATGATCCGGTGGTTATCGTCTCGGCTGCCTGCCGTTATCCGGGTGGTGTGTCGTCGCCGGAGGATCTGTGGCGGTTGGTGGCGGACGGCCGGGACGCGGTCGGGGACTTCCCCGACGACCGGGGCTGGGACTTGGAGGACCTTTACCACCCCGACCCGGCGCACGCCGGTACCACTTACTCCCAGCAGGGCGGATTCCTTTACGACGCCGCCGAGTTCGATGCCGGTCTGTTCGGGATCTCGCCGCGTGAGGCGGTGGCGATGGATCCGCAGCAGCGGTTGCTGTTGGAGACGTCGTGGGAGGTGTTCGAGCGGGCGGGCATCGCGGTGGACTCGGTGCGGGGCAGCCGTACCGGAGTTTTCGCGGGCGTGATGTACCACGACTACGCCAGCCGACTGCACCACGTCCCGGAGGAGGTCGAGGGCTACCTCGGCACCGGCAGCTGGGCCAGCGTCCTGTCCGGCCGCCTCGCCTACACCTTCGGCCTGGAGGGGCCTGCGGTCTCCGTCGACACGGCGTGCTCCTCCTCACTGGTCGCGCTGCACATGGCCGTTCAGGCGCTGCGGAGCGGTGAGTGCGACATGGCGCTCGCCGGCGGTGTCACTGTGATGCCCACCCCCGGCACCTTCCTGGAGTTCAGCCGTCAGCGTGGGCTGGCCGCGGACGGTCGCTGCAAGTCGTTCGCGGCTGCGGCGGACGGTACGGGGTGGGCCGAGGGCGCGGGTGTGCTGCTGCTGGAACGGTTGTCGGACGCGCGTCGCAACGGCCATCAGGTGCTGGCGGTGGTGCGGGGTTCGGCGATCAATCAGGACGGTGCGTCGAATGGTCTTACGGCGCCCAATGGGCCGTCGCAGCAGCGCGTGATCCGACAGGCACTGGGCAGCGCTGGGCTCTCCACCGTTGATGTGGATGCGGTGGAGGCGCACGGCACGGGTACGACGCTGGGTGATCCGATCGAGGCGCAGGCGCTGTTGGCCACCTACGGTCAGGGGCGTGAGGTGGATCGGCCGTTGTGGCTGGGGTCGGTCAAGTCGAACATCGGGCACGCGCAAGCGGCTGCCGGTGTCGCGGGTGTCATCAAGATGGTGATGGCGATGCGGGCGGGGGTGCTGCCGCGCACGCTGCACGTCGATGAACCGTCCCCGCACGTCGACTGGACGATGGGCTCCGTCGAGTTGCTGACCGAGGGTGTCGAGTGGCCCGAGACAGGTCGTCCGCGGCGGGCTGCGGTGTCGGCGTTCGGCATCGGCGGGACGAATGCGCACGTCATTTTGGAGGAGCCGCCGGAGGTCGCGGAGGAGGTGGCGTCTCCGTCTCCGGTGGGTGGGGTACTGCCGTGGGTGTTGTCCGCCGGGTCCGCTGAGGGGTTGGTGGCGCAGGCCGGGCGGCTGTCCGGGGTGGTCGGGGCGCTGGATCCGGTGGATGTGGGGTGGTCGCTGGCGACCGGTCGGGCCGGGTTGGGGCATCGGGCGGTGGTGTGGGGGCGGGACCGTGCGGAGTTGACGGCGGGGCTGGCTTCGGTGGAGTCGAGCGGCGGTGTGGTGGACGGTCGCCTTGCGGTGTTGTTCACGGGGCAGGGGTCGCAGCGGGCGCGGATGGGTGCGGAGCTGGCGGCTGAGTTCCCGGTGTTCGCCCGGGCGTTGGATGAGGTGTGTGCCGGGTTCGAGGGGTTGCTGCCGGAGTCGCTGGCGGACGTGCTTTCGACCGATACCGACCTGTTGGACCAGACCGTGTTCACGCAGGCTGGGCTGTTCGCGGTGGAAGTGGCGCTGTACCGGCTCGCGGAGTCCTGGGGTGTTCGTCCGGACTTCGTGATGGGGCATTCCATCGGTGAGTTGGTCGCCGCGTATGTGGCGGGGGTGTTCTCGCTGGAGGATGCCTGCCGCCTGGTCGCTGCCCGCGGTTCGTTGATGCAGGCGCTGCCCGAGGGCGGGGCGATGCTCGCGGTGCAGGCCGGTGTCGAGGACGTTCGCGCGGAGCGGGTTGATGTGGCTGCCGTCAACGGGCCTACGTCGGTGGTGGTTTCGGGCGCCGAGGCGGATGTCGAGGTGGTGCGGGAGCGGCTGACGGCGGCCGGGGTCAAGACGCGGCGGCTGGCGGTCTCGCACGCCTTCCACTCCTCCCTGATGGAGCCGATGCTGGCCGACTTCTCCGAGGTGGCCGCGAGCGTCGACTACGCCGACCCCCGCATCCCGGTGGTGTCCAACCTCTCGGGCCGGGTGGCGGGCGAGGAGATCCGTACCCCCGAGTACTGGGTACGGCATGTCCGCGAAGCGGTCCGTTTCGCTGACGGGGTCGCTGCGCTGGCCGAGTCCGGGGTGACGAAGTTCCTGGAGCTGGGCCCCGACGCCACGTTGACCGCGATGGCCGCCGAGAGCGTCGAGGGCCTGTTCGTCCCGGCCACCCGGCGGGGCCACGCTGAGGTGGAGACGTTCACGCAGGCCCTGTCCCAGCTCTGGGTCAGTGGCGTCGACGTGGACTGGGCCGCCCTCTTCGAAGGCCGCAACCCGCACCGCGTCGACCTGCCCACGTACCCCTTCCAACGCGAGCACTACTGGCTGACCGATGACGCCACGACGGGTGACCCCGTCGGGCTCGGGCTTGGTGAGGCCGGGCATCCGTTGTTGGGTGCGGCGGTTCCGTTGGCGGGTGGGGACGGGGTGTTGCTGACGGGCCGGCTGTCGACCCGTACGCATTCCTGGCTCGCCGATCACGCGATGGCGGGGACTGTGCTGCTGCCGGGGACGGCCTTCGTGGAGCTGGCGGTGCGTGCCGGTGACGAGGTCGGTTGCGGGAGTGTGCGCGAGCTGACGCTTCAGGCGCCCCTGGTCCTGCCTGAACAGGGTGGTGTGCAGATCCAGGTCGTCGTCGGTGCAGCCGAGGAGGACGGGCGGCGCCCGATCACCGTGTACTCGCGTCCCGAGTCGACCGAGGCCAGTGGTGCGTGGACGCTGCATGCGGAGGGTGTGCTTGCGGAGGCTCCGGTCGCGGCGTCCGCGGATCTGTCGGTGTGGCCGCCTGCCGGGGCGGAGCCGGTGGATGTGTCCGGGTTCTACGCGGAGGCCGAGGCTGCCGGTTATGTCTATGGGCCGGTGTTCCAGGGTCTGTCGGCCGTCTGGAGGCTGGGCGACGAGGTCTATGCCGAGGTGGAGCTGGCTGAGGAAGCGCATGGCCGGGCGGGGGCGTTCGGGGTGCATCCGGCGCTGTTGGACTCGGCGCTGCATGCGGTGCTGGCGACCTCGGAGTTGGGAGAAGGGCTGCGGCTCCCGTTCCTGTGGGAGGGCGTGTCGCTCCTGGCGTCCGGTGCCACCGTCGCTCGCGTCCGTATCGCGCCCCTGGGTGGGGACACGGTCTCCGTGGAGCTGGCGGACGCGACCGGCGCTCCGATAGCCGTAGCCGAGTCGCTGATGCTGCGTCCGGTGGCCATCGACCAGCTGGCCGCAGCGGCCACGAGCGGCCCCGACTCCCTCTACCGGCTGGAGTGGACGCCGGCTCCGGTCGCCGACGCCGGTTCGCTGCATCCGACGCGGTATGCCGGAATCGACGCCCTACTCGCCGCACTCGACGCGGGTGACGCGGCCCCCGAGGCGGCGCTGGTCGAGGTCTCCGGCGCCGGCGACGGCTCAGAGCTCGCCGACGCTGCCGCCCGGGTCACTGCTGAGGTGCTGGCGCTGGTGCAGGGCTGGTTGGCAGAGGAGCGGTTGGCCGGGTCGCGGCTTGTCGTGGTGACGCGGGGCGCGGTGGCGACTGACGGCGGTGACCTCGCTGATCTGGCGACCGCATCCGTATGGGGGCTCGTGCGGTCCGCGCAGTCCGAGAACCCTGGCCGCATTGTGCTTCTCGACGCCGATCAGGCCGTCGAGGAGGCCGCTGTAGGGGCGGCATTGGCCAGTGGTGAGCCCCAACTGGCATTCCGTGAGGGCCGGGTGCTGGTGCCGCGTCTGGTGCGCGCGGCCGGGTCGGGCGGGAGTCTGGCGGTTCCGGCGAGGGAGTCCGCGTGGCGGCTCGATACGTCGGGCACCGGCACGCTGGAAGGGCTGGCTCTGGTTCCGGCACCGGGGGCGTCCGCGCCGCTGGAGCCCGGTCAGATACGGATCGCCGTCCGCGCGGCCGGGGTGAACTTCCGCGACGTACTGATGAGCCTCGGGATGTACCCGGGGCGCCCTGTGCTGGGCAGCGAGGCCGCGGGTGTTGTTCTCGAAGTGGGGGAGGACGTCTCCGACTTCGCCCCTGGCGACCGGGTGATGGGTCTGGTCCTGGAGAGCTTCGGTCCGTTGGCGGTGGCGGATGCGCGGGTGGTGGTCCGTGCGCCGGAGGGGTGGTCGTTCGAACAGGCGGCGACCGTGTCGGTGGTGTTCTTGACCGCGTATTACGGGCTGGTGGATCTCGGTCGTGTGCGGGCCGGGGAGACGGTTTTGGTGCACGCGGGTGCGGGTGGGGTGGGGATGGCTGCTGTGCAGCTGGCCCGTCATCTGGGTGCGCGGGTGCTGGCGACGGCGAGTCCGGGGAAGTGGGAGGTGCTGCGCGGGCTGGGGCTTGGGGATGACCAGATCGCGTCGTCGCGGGATCTGGGGTTCCGGGAGACTTTCGCCGGGGTGGGTGTGGATGTCGTGCTGAACTCGCTGGCCGGCGAGTATGTCGACGCCTCCTTGGACTTGTTGACCTCTGGTGGCCGTTTCCTGGAGATGGGCAAGACGGACGTCCGGGGGGCTGTGGAGCAGCCGGGTGTTCAGTACGTCGCGTTCGACATGCTTGATGCGGGTCCGGTGCGGATCGGCGAGATGTTGCGGGCGTTGATGGGGCTGTTCGAGTCGGGTGTGCTGGAGCCGTTGCC
>NZ_JBSFVG010000019.1:0-123289 GCF_053592195.1 Streptomyces sp. NPDC002776
CGAACACCACACCTGGCCCCAACCCACCCACACCGGCGCCCGAGCAGTCCGCATCAAACGACCACAACCCTCAACCACGTAATGCAACGGCATTGCCCCTAGCCCTGTTTCGGCGCCGTCGGCGTCACCAGGCGCAGGGTGAAGGAGTGGCCGGCCGGGTCGGCGTATCCGCGTTCCTCGAAGGGGCCCGAGGCGTCCTTGGTCTCCAGCGGACGGCCGCCCAGGCCGATCACCCTGCGCTCGGCCTCGTCCAGGTCCTCCACCACGAAGTCCAGATGCGTCTGGAGGGAGTTCTCCGGGCGGGGCCAGCTCGGCGGCGTCGCGTTCACGTCGCGTCGGAAGGCCAGCCGGGTACCCTCGGCGCCCCTGATCTCCACCCGGTTGGCGTTCGCCTCGGTCTGCTCGGCCTCCAGCAGCTCCTTGTAGAACACCGCGAGCTTCTCGGGCTCGGCGCAGTCGAGCACCAAGACCCCCGCTTTCACCAGCGTCATGTCTCCTCCGTACGGTCGCGGGCGCGGAGCCGAACTGCCCCGCCGCCCTTACCCGTTCGGATATCCCCGCCCGCGGAAATCAGTCCGCGACCAGCCACACCCCGTCGCGCATCAGCTCCCGCCCGGCGAGCTCGTTCGCCTCGCGCCAGGCCTGCACGCGCTGCGGCCGCACCCGGAAGTACAGGTACTCCGCGGTGAGTTCGCGCGGGTCGAAGCCGGTCCGGGCGGCGAACCGGTCCCCCTCACTCGCCCGGAGTCCGTCGGCCGTGAGCGCGTCGACAGTGCCGTCGATCATCACCACGTCCCGGGTCGGCCCGAGGCCGATCCGCACGGTGCCGGTGGCCTTGAGGTTCCGGCCGGTGGGGCTGGCGGCGGGCGTCGCGAGGAGCAGCGTCTCGCCGTCCCAGAGGAAGGACAGGGGCACGAGGTACGGCGCTCCTCCGCCGGTGCCGGCGGTGGCGACCCACAGATCCTCGTCGTGCTCCAGGCGGCGCAGGGTGTCGAGCTTGCGCTGCTTCGCGGGACGTGCGGGCGGCGGGGTCATCGGGGACAGCCTCCGGGCGGGACGTCGGTCGGTGCGGACCAGTGTGACAGCGGGTGATCACGTACGTCTCCGGGTTTCCGCGAGCCGGGCCGCCGCCGCGCCGAGCAGCAGGTCCAGCGCGGCCGGATAGGAGCTGCGGCGCATGTCGGCGACGAGATGGCGGGCGGTCGCGGCGATGTGCGGGTGGGTGTCGGCGGGCAGCCGGGCGTACGTGGCCTCCCAGACGGCGCTCTCGGCGTCCCGGGCGGCCTTCGGCAGGGCGGTGCTCGCCGAGTCCAGGGCGCCGAAGGCGAGGGCCTGGTCGACGAAGGCGTGGTAGACGCGCACCGCGTCGGGGTCGGGGAAGCCGGCTCCGCGCAGCACGCCGAGGATCGTCTCCACGGCCCGGATCTCGTGTACCCGCCCGGTCACCCGGTAGGCGCTGAGCACCGCGGCCCGGGGGTGGGCGAGCGCCCCCGCGTGCATGCGCAGGCCCAGGTCGCGCAGGTCGGCGCACCAGTCGCCGGTCGGCCGCCAGGTCCGCAGGGTGCGGCCGATCAACTCGTCGGCGATGGCGAGCATCAGGTCGTCGGTGTGCCGGAAGTAGCGGTACAGGGAGCTGGGGTCGGCGCCCAGGGCACGGCCGAGCCGGCGTACGGACAGCGCGTCGGCGCCGTGCTCCTCGATCAGCCGGAGCGCGGTGGCGACGATCAGCTCCTCGGACAGCACGACGCCCTGTTTGGTGGGGCGCCGACGCCGACGGCCGCCGGCCGGGACGACGCGGTCGCTCATGGGTGCCTCCTGGGGACCGGGGGGCCGGATGCCCTGTGGCCTGGTGGGCGCACCTTATGACAACACTGTTGACTTGTGCAGCGGGCGGCCAGTTTCATGTGCGGTCACCGGGCCTGAGGCGGCGCTGTCACCCTCCTAGTTGCAAGGAACCCCGTATGCACGCAGATCTGCTCTTCACCGGCGGCCCCGTCCTCACCCCCGAGGGCCGCACCGCCACCGCCGTGGCCGTCACCGGCGACCGCGTCACCGCCGTAGGAGGGGACGAGGTCCTGGAACTCGCCGGGCCTCGCACCGAGGTGGTGGAGCTGGCCGGACGGCTGCTGCTGCCCGGCTTCCAGGACGCGCACGTCCATCCGGTGCCGGCCGGGCTCGAACTGACCCAGTGCGATCTGACCCGGGCGAAGACCGCGGCCGAGTCGGTCGCCGCCGTGCGCGCGTACGCCGAGGCGCACCCCGAGCGGGAGTGGATCACCGGGGGCGGCTGGTCCATGGAGGCGTTCGAGGGCGGTACGCCGGCCAAGGAGCTGCTGGACGCGGTGGTGCCCGACCGGCCGGTGTATCTGCCCAACCGCGACCACCACGGCGCGTGGGTCAACAGCCGCGCCCTGGAACTGGCCGGGGTCACCCGTGACACGCCCGACCCGGCCGACGGGCGGATCGAGCGGGACGCCTCCGGCGAGCCGAGCGGGACCTTGCAGGAGGGGGCGATGCACCTGGTCGGCCGGCTCACCCCGCCCGCCACGCCCGGGGACCGGCTCGCCGCGCTGCTGCACGCCCAGCGCCATCTGCACTCCCTCGGCATCACCGCCTGGCAGGACGCGCTCGTCGGGGACTTCCCCGGCATGGACGACCCGGCCGGGGCGTATCTGGCGGCCGCCCGCGACGGCTCACTGACCGCGCGCGTCGTCGGTGCCCTGTGGTGGGACCGCGGACGCGGCGCCGAGCAGATCCCCGAACTCGTCGAGCGCCGACGGGCCTTGAGCGACGGCCGATTCCGGGCCGGCACCGTGAAGCTGATGTTGGACGGGGTCGCCGAGAACGGCACCGCGGCCCTGCTCGACCCCTACCTGGACCGGTGCGGCTGCGCCACCGCCAACCGGGGCACCAGCTTCATCGACCCCGGCCGACTCCCGGCGTACGTGACCGAGTTGGACGCGCTCGACTTCCAGTGCCATTTCCACGCGCTGGGCGACCGGGCGGTACGCGACGCCCTGGACGCGATCGAGGCGGCCCGCGGGGCGAACGGGCCGAGCGACACACGGCCGCACCTGGCCCATCTCCAGGTCGTGCACCCCGATGACGTACCGCGGTTCGCGGCGCTCGGGGCCACGGCGAACATCCAGCCGCTGTGGGCGGCGCACGAACCGCAGATGGACGAGCTGACCATTCCCTTCCTCGGGCCCGAACGGGCCGGATGGCAGTACCCGTTCGGCGCGCTGCTGCGCTCCGGTGCCCGGCTCGCGGCGGGCAGCGACTGGCCGGTCAGCAGCCCCGACCCGCTGGAGGGCATCCATGTGGCGGTGAACCGGGTGGCGCCCGGCGGCACCGGGCCGGTGTTCCTGCCCGCCGAACGCATCGCGCTCGCCGAGGCGTTGGCCGCCTACACGGCCGGATCGGCGTACGCGAACCATCTCGACGACACCGGTGCGGTGCGGCCGGGGGCGCTGGCGGATCTCGTGGTCCTGGACCGCGACCCGTTCGCCGGGCCGCCGGAGGAGATCGCGCAGGCCCGGGTGGCACGGACCTATGTGGGGGGCGCGCGGGTCTACGCAGCTCAAGGGGAGTAAGCAGGAACCGGCTCGAGTGCAGCACCCTGCCGCCCTCGCGGCAGCCGGTGCGAGGCACATTCGGCTGCTCGGTCTCGAAGCACGCCGCACCGGGAACGTTCAGGCGCGGCGCGATTCCTGGAACGTGCGCCGGTACGCCTGGGGTGAGACGCCGATCGCCGCGTGCAGATGCTGGCGCAGGGAGGCGCCCGTGGCGAAGCCGACCTCGCCGGCGATGTGGTCCACCGGCAGGTCGCTGGCCTCCAGCAGATGACGGGCCCGGACGATCCGCTGCTGGATCAGCCAGCGGCCGGGGCTGAGACCCACTTCGTCGCTGAAGCGACGGGCGAAGGTGCGCCGGCTCATCCGGGCGTGGGCGGCGAGGTCGGCCAGCGTCAGCGGCTCGCCGAGCCGCTCCAGGGCCCAGGCCCGGGTGGCCGCGGTGCCGGCGGCGCCCTGGTCGGGGACCGGCTGCTCGATGTACTGGGCCTGGCCGCCGTCCCGGAAGGGCGGCACGACACAGCGGCGGGCGACACGGTTGGCCAGCTCGCTGCCGTGGTCCTTGCGGACCAGATGCAGACAGATGTCGACACCGGAGGCGGCACCGGCCGAGGTGAGCATGCGGCCGTCGTCGACGAACAGCACATCGGGGTCGACGTCGACCCGCGGGAATCTGCGGCGGAACCAGTCGGTCACCTGCCAGTGGGTGGTGGCCCTGCGGCCGTCGAGCAGTCCGGCCGCGGCGAGCACGAAGGCGCCGGTGCAGATGGAGACCACGCGCGCCTCGGGGCGGATCAGCGCCAGGGCGGCGCCGATCTCGTCCGGGAGCTCGTCGGGGATGTGCGCCGGTTCGATCGCGGTGATCACCACGGTGTCGGCGGTGGCCAGGATCTCCGGACCGTGGGCGACGCCGATGGTGAAGTCGGCGCTGGTGCGCACCGGCTGTCCGTCGACGCTGCACGTCAGCACCTCGTACCGGCCCTCCGCGGCGCCCAGGATCCGGGCCGGGATGCCCAGCTCGAAGGGGTAGGCACCCTCCAGCGCCAGGACGACGACCCGCTCCACTCCCCGCTCCGCATGTTCTCGCTGCATGGCACGATCCTATCGAACGGTGGCAATCTTGCCATTGTCCGGACGGGCGGCACCCGCCAGGCTGGATGACCATGAACACTGTGAACACCATGCGCGCCATCGGTCAGGACGTCCTCGGCGGTCCCGAGGTCCTCAAGGAAGTCGAGCTGCAGCGGCCGTCGCCGCGCCCCAACGAGATCCTGGTCCGGATGCGGGCGGCCGGGATCAACCCCACCGACTGGAAGCACCGCGCCCACGGCGGCTTCCTGGGCCGGCCGCCCTTCGTCCTCGGCTGGGACGTCTCCGGAGTGGTCGAGGAGGTCGGCATCGGCGTCGCCCGCTTCCAGCCCGGCGACGAGGTCTTCGGCATGCTGCCGTACCCCTTCGGCCATGGCTCGCACGCCGAGTTCGTGACCGGTCCGGCCCGCGCCTTCGCCCTGAAGCCCGCCGTGATCGACCACGTCCAGGCGGGCGCGCTGCCGCTGGTCTCGCTGACCGCGTGGCAGGCGCTGGCCGAGACGGCCGACCTGCAGGCCGGGCAGCGGGTGCTGATCCACGCGGCGGCCGGCGGGGTGGGGCACGTGGCCGTGCAGATCGCCAAGGCGCGCGGCGCCTACGTCATCGGCACGGCGAGCGAGGGCAAGCACGACTTCCTGCGCGAGCTCGGCGCGGACGAGCTGATCGACTACCGGTCGACGGACTTCGCCGAGGCCGTGCGGGACGTCGATGTCGTCCTGGACACCATCGGTGACGACTACAGCCTGCGCTCGCTGCGGGTGCTGCGCCCCGGCGGGCTGCTGGTGTCGATCCTGCCGGTCGGCTCGGACGAGCTGTACCAGGAGGCCGAGCGGCTGGGCGTGCGTGCCCTGCGGATGCTCGTCGACGCCTCGCACTCCGGGATGAGGGCCGTCGCGGACCTGGTCGAGCGGGGCGCCCTGCGGGCCACGATCGCCGGTACCTTCCCGCTGGCCGACGCCGCCGAGGCGCACCGGCTCGGCGACACGGGCCGGACCACCGGAAAGCTGGTCCTGCTCGGCGAGTGACCGGGCCCGGACCAGCGGCGCCGGCTCGACCGGCGCCGCCCGCGCGCTCGTCTCCCGCACCGCCTGATCGAGGTCCGCGAACGGACGGCCGCCGATCGGGCGGTGCGGTTCGAGTCGTCGACCGCGCCACCCGGCGCACTCCGGCGCTCGATTCAAAGACATATGTCAATCGAACATGCTCAAATGCACGCCATCGAGGGTAACTTGCAGTGCGGGAACGCTTTCGTTCCACCCACAACCCCGCCGCCCTGGCCGCAAGTTGGAGGCGATGTCGTCGTGCAGCAGGAGCCTGCGCCGCTCACCCGCCACTTGCGCGTCCGCCAGGACCGGGGGCACACGGTCCTGGAGTTCCACGGCGAGATCGACATCGCCGCGGCGGTCGAACTCCTTCCCTGGCTCGACCGGTTGACGGCCGGCCCGCACCCGCGGATCGTGATCGACCTGCGGCCCGCGGAGTTCTTCGACTGCTCAGGGCTGCGGCTGCTGTACCGGGCGCGCGGCCGGGTCCTCGACCACGGCGGCCAGCTCTTCCTGGTCTGCGTCCATCCGCTCACCCTGCGCGTGCTGCGGCTGACCGGGCTCTCCCGGCTGCTGCCTCCGCATCCGACGCTGGACGCGGCCCTGGGCCGGCCCGAGGCCGCGTCCGGCTCGGTGTGACCCGGCGGCTACGTCACGACCCTGGTGACCTGTCCGGCGCCCACGGTCCGCCCGCCCTCGCGGATCGCCGGATACCCGCTGTCCCCTGTCTATTCGCTCCGCGGCGCGTCGAACAGGGCGCTGACGGACTCACCGTTGTGAATGCGCCGTACGGCCTCGGCGAGCTGCGGGGCGACGGTCAGCACCCGCAGCTTGTCGGTGCGCTCCTCGTCCGGGACCGGCACGGTGTTGGTGCACACGATCTCCAGTACGTCGGGCTGCTCACCGATCCGCTTGAGCGCGCCGGACGTGAACAGGCCGTGGGTGCAGGCCACCCGGATGGACCGCGCCCCCAGCTCCCGCAACCGGTCGAGGAGTTCGAGGACCGTGCTGCCCTTGGCGATCTCGTCGTCCAGCACGATGACGTCGCGGCCGGCGACCTCACCGATCACGGAGTTGATGCTGACCCGGTCGTCCGCGAAACGCTGCTTGGCGCCCGCGGCGACCTGGGCGCCGAGCATCCGGGCGAACGCGGCGGCCTCCTTGGCGTTGCCGAGGTCGGGCGAGACGACGGTCGTGCGGGACAGGTCGTGGTGGCGGAAGTGGGTGGCCAGTTCGCGCAGCGCGTGCAGGTGGTCGACGGGCACCGAGAAGAAGCCGTGCACCTGTGGCGAGTGCAGTGTCATGGCGAGCACGCGGCTCGCCCCGGCCGCGACCATCAGGTCGGCGACCAGGCGCCCGCCGAGCGAGATCCGGGGCGCGTCCTTCTTGTCGGAGCGGGCGTAGGAGTAGTGCGGCATGACGACGGTGATCCGGCCGGCGGACGCGCCGCGGGCCGCGTCGCACATCAGCAGCAGTTCCACCAGGTGTTCCTGAACCGGCGCGACCAGCGGCTGGACGAGAAAGACGTCCCGTTCCCGGCAGTTGGCCTGGAGCTGCACCTCCAGGCAGTCGTTGGCGAACCGGCTGACCCGGGTGGGGCTGAGCGGCACGCCCAGGTGCGCGCAGACCTCCGCCGCCAGGTCGGGGTGGGCGCTACCGCTGAACACCGCGATGTCTCGCACGAACCGCTCCTCGCATGATCACTCCGGCTGGCGCGCCTCATGCTACTGACCGGCTTCGCGCCCCTGCGCCCCGCCTGCCTCCGCCGGGTGTGCCCTTCGGACAAGCCCCGGGTCTCGCACGGCTTTTGGGGGGCATTCGAACGGTAGGAAGGAGGGCCGTCGCCATGTCGACTCCCATCAGACGCCTCCCCAGGCGCATGCCCGGCTGGGCGAAGGCCGTGAGCGCCGTAGTGCTGGTGCTGGCCGTGCTGTTCGCCGGGATCGGGCTGACCGTGCTCCCGGGGCTGAAGGACCTCTTCGGCACCGAGACCCACGACCGATCGGGTCCCGCGCTGCTGCAGTCCATCCAGGACATCAGCCGCTACGACGCCGCCTCGGGCAACTTCCAGGTCGTGGTGGACCTGGAGAAGGACGCCAAGTACCTGCCCGACGCGATCCGCGGCTCGCGCACGCTGTACGTCGGGGCGGGCAGCGTGGACGCCTATGTCGACCTCGGCAAGGTCGGCGACAACGACGTCAAGGTCAACGAGGACCGGACGTCGGCCACGATCCGGCTGCCGCACGCGAAACTCGGCGAGCCCGCGCTCGACCCCGACCGCTCCTACGCCGTCTCCAAGCAGCGCGGGCTGCTCGACCGGTTCGGCGACCTGTTCTCGGACAACCCCAACAGCGAGCAGGCGGTGCAGAAGCTCGCCGCGAAGCACATCGGCGACGCCGCGAAGGAGAGCGAGCTGACCCGGCGCGCCGAGGGCAACACCACCGGCATGCTCAAGGGCCTGCTGCGCTCGCTCGGCTTCAAGGAGGTGAAGGTCGTCTTCGGCACCACGTGACCGGACACCCGAGCCCTGTGCGGAGCGCCGATCAGCCAGGCCAAGCAGTCCACGCCGGGGCGGACCTGAAGACGCCTGAGCGGAACCGCCCGGACCGCCGCGGCAAGCCGCCGGTCCGGGCGGGCCCTGGCGACCGCCGTGAGCAGTCGGCCGTTCAGGACGCGGGCGGCGGCCTCGGGTTCGAGGGGGCTCGGCGGCATCCTCGGGCAGTCAGCGGGTAACCGCCTTGCGACAAAGGGACATGGAAGACCGGAGGACCAACCGCATGGCCCGTGCAGCCTTTCGATCCCGCGCCGAGATGTTCCGGCCGCGCCCGCGCAAGCCCCCGCCGGTGACCGAACCCGAGAAGACACCCCGCTCCGCCCACCCACTCCGCTTCCTCGGCCGGTTGCTTGCGATGCTGTGCGCGTTCACGCTCATGGTGGGCTTCGCGGTGGTGCTCGCCAAGCTGACGCTCGAACCGTCCCCCGCCTCGGAGTCCCTGACGCACACCAACCTGCGTCCGGGCCGGTCGCTCAGGGCCTATCTGGACCAGCCCGAACTGCGCGACGCGGTCAAGCAGATCGGCGGGAACCTGCTCCTGGGCATCCCCTTCGGGGTGCTCGCCCCGGTCGTCGCTCCCAAGACCCGCGGGGTGATCCGGGTGCTGCTGCTCACCGCGACGGTGATGCTCCTGGTCGAGTTCGCCCAGGGAGCCATGATCACCGGCCGCGCGTTCGACATCGACGACGTCATCCTGAACACCACGGGCGCGCTCATCGGCTACCTGCTGCTGGGCCGACGGATGGGCCGGGCGGTGCACGCTCGCTAGTCGGTAACGGTAACTCCTGGTCCGTACCAAGGTATTGACGCCCCGTTACCTCACTCCTTAAATCAAGAGGCGACACTTTCACCCCCCCACCTCGGTTCGGCGCCCTTTCCCCCTGGGGTGCCGACAGAAGGGAGAGTCGTGCCCTCTTCCCGTAGATCCCGTGAATCACGCAGAACCCGCGGCCCGCGCGCCTGGCTGCCGGCCGCCCTGTCGGCCGTACTGGTCGCGACCGCCGCGACCGGGCCCGCCCGGGCCGACACCGACGCGGACGCCGGTGTCACCGCGGTGACGTTCTCCGACACCTTCGACGGGCCCGCCGGATCGGCGGTCGACTCCTCGAAGTGGCAGATGGAGACCGGCGACAACGTCAACAACCACGAGCGGCAGTACTACACGGCCGGCAACCGCAACGCCGCCCTCGACGGCCAGGGCAACCTGGTCATCACGGCCCGGCGCGAGAACCCCGCCAACTACCAGTGCTGGTACGGGACCTGCCAGTACACCTCGGCCCGGCTGAACACCGCGGGGAAGTTCACCGCGCAGTACGGGCACATCGAGGCGCGCATCAAGGTGCCGCGCGGGCAGGGCATGTGGCCCGCGTTCTGGATGCTCGGCACCCCGGTGAACTGGCCGGACTCGGGCGAGATCGACATCATGGAGAACGTCGGCTTCGAACCCTCCACGGTCCACGGCACGATCCACGGCCCCGGCTACTCCGGCGCGGGCGGCATCGGCGCGGGATACACCCTGCCGGGCGGGCAGGCCTTCGCCGACGCCTTCCACACCTTCGCCATCGACTGGGCGCCCGACTCGATCACCTGGTCCGTGGACGGCAACGTCTACCAGCGGCGCACCCCGGCCGACCTGGGCGGCCGCGCCTGGGTCTTCAACAAGCCGTTCTTCCTGATCCTGAACCTCGCGGTCGGCGGGTACTGGCCCGGCGACCCGGACGGCTCCACCGTCTTCCCGCAGCAGATGGTCGTCGACCACGTGACCGTGACCACGGCCGACACTCCCACGGGCGGCGCGATCAGGGGCCTGGCCGGCAAGTGCGTCGACGTGGCCGGGGCGAACTCCGCCAACGGCACCCCGGTACAGCTCTACGACTGCAACGGCACCGCCGCCCAGCGGTGGACGGTCGGCGCGGACGGCACGATCCGGGCGCTCGGCAAGTGTCTGGACGTCTCCGGGGCGGGCACCGCCGACGGCACCCCCGTACAGCTGTGGGACTGCAATGGCACTGCCGCCCAGCGGTGGACGGTCACCGCGGCCCGCGACATCGTCAACCCGCAGGCGAACAAATGCCTGGACGTGACCGGCCACAACGCGGCCAACGGCACCCGGCTCCAGATCTGGTCCTGCACCGGCGCCGCCAACCAGAAGTGGACGGTCGGCTGAGAGCCACTGAGGTCGGCTGAACCGCTGAAGGTCGGCTGGGCCGCTAGTGCCGGGTCCAGGTGAACTTGTCGCCGCCCACCCAGCGCACCACGTCCGGGTCGTCCAGGTCATGGACGGTGATGCCGAAGGCGGCGGCGGTGGACAGGACGTCGGTGACGGCTTTCGCCTCCCCGACCACAATGCCGTCGATCTCCACGATGCGGAACGGGGGCGTGCCCGGCTGGACCCCGAGCACCATGATCCGTGGATGGGAGATGTACGGGCTCGCGATTTCGGTCATGCAATAGAGCGTAAATCGCATCCGCCGTTCGCGAACCTCGCAGGTCACCCGGTCAGCGCGTCAGGACCGCAGGGCCGCCCGCTCACGGCCGCCGCCAGTCGTCGGCGGTCAGGTGTGAACCGGCCTGCGGTCCCATGCGCAGCATGCCGCCGTCGACGCTCCAGGAGGCACCGGTGACGTAGGACGCGTCCGGTCCGGCGAGGAAAGCGATCACGGCGGCGACCTCCCGGGCGTCGCCGGGCCGCCCGAGCGGCACGCCGGGGCGGCGCTCGGTGTGCGGGTCGGTGTCCTCCTGGCCGGTCATCGGCGTGGCGATCTCGCCGGGCGCGACCGCGTTGACGGTGATGCCGTGCTCGGCCAGCTCCAGGGCCATCACCTGGGTCAGCAGGCCCAGGCCGCCCTTGGCCGCGCAGTACGGTGCCGCGCCGACCCGCGGCTGATGCTCGTGGACGGAGGTGACGTTGACGATCCGGCCGCCGTCGCCCTGCCGGATCATGTGCCGGGCCGCCTTCTGTCCGCACAGGAAGGGCCCGACCAGGTTCACGTCGAGGACCTCGCGGACGTCGTCGAGCTTCAGGTCGAGGAAGAGCGTGCGGGTGCCGATGCCGGCGTTGTTGACCAGGACGTCCAGCCGGCCGAGCCGGTCGCACAGCTCGTCGATCGTGTCGGCCGCCTCGGGCAGCCGGGTGAGGTCCATCTGCGCCACGGCGGCCCGCCGGCCCTGTGCGCGGACCTCTGCGGCGGTCTCCTCGGCGCCCCGCCGGTCGCCGTGCCAGGTGATGCCGATGTCCAGTCCCGCCTGTGCGAGACGGACCGCCGTGGCCCGGCCGATGCCGGAGTCGGCGCCGGTGATGACGGCCACCTTGCCGGTGGACTCGGTGGGGAGGGACATATCGGGCCTCTTCCTCGGGCGGATCTTCGGGCGGACGAAATCTGCGCATCGCGATACCCGGGGCGGGTGGCGCGCAAACGGAGGGCCCGCCGTGCGGCTGCCGCCCCGCTGGGGAACCCTGGAGGCGGAGGTGGCGATGGATCCCGTCGAGGCACTGGAGCGGATCGCCTTCCTGCTGGAGCGATCCTTGGCGCCGACTTATCGGGTACGCGCCTTCCGCACCGCGGCCCGGGTGCTGGCGGCGCTGCCGGAGGCGGAACTGCGCGAGCGGGCCGCCGCCGGGACGCTGGAGGCGCTCGGCGGTGTCGGCCCGAAGACGGCGCAGGTGGCGCGGGAGGCGCTGGCCGGGCAGGTCCCCGGCTATCTGGAGAAGCTGGAGGCCGAGGCGCCGTCCGGGGCGGACCGCACCGGACTGCGGGCGCTGCTGCGCGGGGACTGCCATCTGCACTCCGACTGGTCGGACGGCGGCAGCCCGATCGAGGAGATGGGCCGGACGGCGGCCGACCTGGGGCACGAGTGGGCGGTGCTGACCGACCACTCCCCGCGGCTGACGGTGGCCCGCGGCCTGTCGGCGGACCGGCTGCGCGAGCAACTGGACGTGGTGGCGGCGCTGAACGAGACCTGGGCGCCGTTCCGGCTGCTGACCGGCATCGAGTGCGACATCCTCGACGACGGCTCGCTCGACCAGGAGCCGGAGCTGCTGGACCGGCTGGACGTGGTGGTGGTCTCCGTCCACTCCAAGCTGCGGATGGACGCCCGCTCGATGACCCGCCGGATGGTGGCCGCCGTCCGCAATCCGCATGCCGACGTGCTCGGGCACTGCACCGGGCGGCTGGTCACCGGGCGGGGGCGGCCGGAGTCCCAGTTCGACGCGGACGAGGTGTTCGGCGCCTGCGCGGAGAGCGGCACCGCGGTGGAGATCAACAGCAGGCCCGAGCGGCTCGACCCGCCCCGGCGGCTGCTGCGGCGGGCGGTGGAGGCGGGGGTGCTGTTCTCGATCGACACCGACGCCCACGCGCCCGGCCAGCTGGACTGGCAGGTCCTCGGCTGCGCCCGGGCCGAGGAGTGCGGGGTGCCCGCGGACCGGGTGGTCACCACCTGGCCGCTGGAGGAACTGCTGGCCTGGACCCGGGAGGGGCGCCTGCCGGCACGCTTGGCGGGCTCCTGACGTGGTACTCGACAACTTCCGGGACTCATGGACGACGAAGGGACGGCGCATGGGACGCGCGGCCGTGTTCGACGTCGACGGCACGCTCGTCGACACCAACCACCTGCACGCGGTGACCTGGTGGGAGGCCTTCCGGCAGGCGGGCCACACGGTGCCCATGCACGCCATCCACCGGGCGATCGGACTCGGCTCCGACGACCTGATCGCCCACCTCCTCGGTGACGACCGCGGCAAGGAGGCCGACGAGGAGCTGAGCGCCGCGCACAAGGCGCTGTACGGGCAGTACTTCGACCGGCTGCCCGCCCTGGCGGACGCCGGACGGCTGCTGCGGCGGCTGCACCAGGACGGCTGGACGGTGGTGCTGGCCACCTCGGCCGGCGGCGGCGAACTGGGCGCGCTGCGGCGGGCCATCGACGCGGACGACGCCATCGCCGCGACGGCGAGCGCGGACGACGTGGAACAGGGCAAACCCGCGCCCGAGCCGGTGGAGCACGCGCTGGAACTGGCCGGCGTGCCCGCCGAGCGGGCGGTGTTCGTCGGGGACACCGTGTGGGACATGCGCGCGGGCACCCGCGCCGGGGTGCGGTGCGTCGCCGTGCTGTGCGGGGGCATTCCGCGGTCCGACCTGGTGGAGGCGGGCGCGGACGAGGTCTACGACGATCCCGCGCACCTGCTGGCCTCCCTCGAGCACGGCCCGTTCGCATGAGGTGACACGCCCGGCGGCCGCCCTCCGCGCCCGCCCCTGATCGCCCCGATCGTGATTCCCCCGTCGCGGTCGGGGCCCTTTTTGTGTCCTCTTCGTGTCCTCGCGCATTTCCGGGTACTCGGTACTCCCCCGCAGCGGCCGAGAGGAGCCGAAGGTGACCAGCACACAGGGCAGCAGGATCGTTGTCACCGGCGCCACGGGGAACGTCGGCACGAGTGTGGTGCGGCTGCTTTCCGAGGATCCGGGGGTCGGCTCCGTACTGGGGCTGGCCCGCAGGGTTCCCGAGTGGTCGCCGCCGAAGACGGAGTGGGCGGCAGTCGATCTGGCGTCCGCGCAGACCGATCTGGTGAAGGTCTTCGACGGCGCCACGGCCGTGGTCCATCTGGCCTGGGCGTTCCAGCCCACGCACGATCCGGCCGTGACCTGGCGGACCAACGTCCTGGGCAGCATCCGCGTTTTCGAGGCGGTGGCCGCGGCGAAGGTGCCCACCTTGGTGCACGCCTCGTCGGTCGGCGCGTACTCCCCCGGTCCGAAGGACCACCCCGTGGACGAGTCATGGCCGACGCACGGCTGGCCGGACGCCGCCTACTGCCGGGAGAAGGCGTATCTGGAGCGGACGCTGGACGCCTTCGACCGGGCGCACCCGAAGGTGCGCGTGGTGCGGATGCGGCCCGCCTTCCTGTTCAAGCGGGAGTCGGCGAGCGAGCAGCGCAGGATCTTCGGCGGCCGCTTCCTGCCGGGGCCACTGGCGCGCCCGGAGCTGCTGCCCTTCCTGCCCGACATCCCGGGCCTGCGCGTGCAGGCGCTGCACACCGACGACGCGGCCGAGGCGTACCGGCTCGCGATCGGCTCGGACGTGCGCGGCGCCTTCAACCTGGCGGCCGATCCGCCGGTGGACGCGCACCTGCTCGGCGAGATGTTCCACGCCCGTCCGGTACGGCTGCCGCGCACGGCCGCCCGCTCGGCGATCGCCGCCGCCTGGGGGCTGCATCTGTTGCCGGCCTCGCCGCATTTGTTCGACGCCGTGCTGCGGCTGCCCCTGATGGACAGCAGCCGCGCTCGCACGGAACTGGGCTGGAGCCCCCGGCACACGGCGACCGAGGTCCTGGCGGAGTTCCTGCACGGCCTCCAGCACGGTGCGGGCGCGGACACGGCGCCCCTGCGGGGTCGTAAGGCCAGCTAGCCGAGAGCGGGACGACCAGTATTGGTCGTCCCGCTCTCTCGGATTTCAGCGCTCCGAAGTCTCAGGCCGTCGACTCCTCCGGCTCCGGGTCATCCGTCAACGGGGCTGTGTCGCCGCGGCGGCCGCCGGCCTCGTCGGACTCCGGGACGTCCTCGCCCTGTTCCACGTCCTCGGGGGCCGGGTCCACGTCCCAGTGGTCCTCCCCCTCGCCCGCCTGCTGATCCGGCAGATCGCGCGGGACGGGCCCGCCGTTCTCGTCGGTCACGGCGTCCTCCTTCCCTCACATGGCCAAGGTCACGCGAGTACCTCCGGGCCGTGCGGCGAAACGTCAGCGCGGGGTACGTTCGTCCAGAGCCGTCTGCCAGGCGGGCCGCGGGCTCTCGGGAGCCGGGGCGGCGCGGCTGCCGCCGTGGGCGAAGAAGTCCGCGAGCGGCAGGATCGCGGCGCCCACGGTGACCGCGTCCGGGCCCAGCCCGCCGAGGTCGATGGTGACCCGCCCGGCGGGGTGCCGCAGCGCGTACGCCCCCGCGTGGCGCCGGATGCCGGGCAGCAGCGCGGGGCCGAGCAGCAGGCCGGCCCAGCCGCCGATCAGGATGCGCTCGGGCTGGAACAGGTTGATCAGGTCCGCCAGACCGGCCCCGATGTACTCGGCGGTCTCGTCCAGCAGGGCCCGCGCCCCGGGATCGGCGACCAGGGCGGCCAGGGCGCTCTCCTGTCCCGAGCCCTCCGGCGGGCGTCCGCCCTGCTCGCGCCAGCGTTCGAGCAGGCCCTCCGCGCCGGCGTAGGCCTCCAGGCAGCCGAGCGCGCCGCACCGGCAGCGGCGGCCCCCGACCCGTACGGTCAGATGCCCGCCCTCCACGGCCCGTCCGTCCTCGGCCTCCGGGGTGACGACACAGGCTCCGACGCCGGAGCCGAAGAGGACGACGATCGCGCTGCGGGCGCCGCGTCCGGCCCCGAACCACATCTCCGCCTGGCCGAGGGTCCGGGCCCCGTTGTCGATGAAGTACGGGACGGAAGAGGGCAGTTCGCACCGCTCGCGGAGGAGCGACTCCAGGGCCACGGCGTCCCAGCCGATGGTCTGCCCGTGCACCACCGCGCCGCGGTCCGGGGTGTGCTCCACGATGCCGGGGACGCCGATGCCGACGCCGAGCAGCCGCTCCGGGGCGAGGTCCGCGGCGGTGAGCACCTCGGTGAGGGCGTCCCGGATGTGCCCGACGACGACATCGACCTCGTACCCCTCGGGGCCCAACGGCCTTTCGGCGCGGGCGAGTTCGGTCAGCGCTACGTCGAACAGCTCGACCCGGACCCGGGTTTCGCCGACGTCGACGCCGATCATGTGGCCGCTGGCGGGCGCCACCCTGAGCAGGGTGCGGGGCCGTCCGCCGTCGGAGTCGACGTTTCCGGCCTCCTCCAGCACGCCGTCCGCGAGCAGGTCGGCGACGACGTTGCTGACCGAGCCGGAGCTGAGCCCGGTGGCCGGGCCGAGCTCGAAGCGGCTGAGGGGACCGTCGAAGTAGAGGCACTGGAGGACGACCGCGCGGTTGGCCCGGCGGAGATCACGTACCGTTCGCCTGTTCCGGCCCACCATCTGGCTCCCCCTTCGACCCGCCGTCCGACCTGGAAGATACCGGCTCAGCGTCCCAGCTCGGCGATCTCGTCGAGCGCGGCCACCAGTTCGGGCCCGACGGTCTCGCGCGTCCATCGCAGCCGCCCGGCGCCGACGGCACGCGGCACGGTCTCCGTGAGCATGATCAGGTACAGGTAGGCCCGGTACAGGGCGAGCCGCAGCCGGGTGGGCGTGTCGAACTCGACGAGGCCCCCGGCCTCCCGGTAGCCGGCGAGGAACGCCTCGTCCTTCTCGATGTCCCCGAGCAGCGCCAGGGAGACGAAGTCGGCGACCGGGTCGCCCCAGAACATCCGCTCGCCGTCGATGAGCCCGCCGATGCGGGGCGCGCCGGTCGAGCGGTCGACCAGGATGTTGCCGCGCCACAGGTCGAAGTGGACCAGACGGGGGACGGTGATCGCGGCGAGTGCCGGGTAGCCGGCCCGGAGGGCGCGGGCCGTCTCCTCGACGGGGCGGGGCAGCCAGGGGCGATAGCGGCGGGCGTCGTCGAGGACGGCGTCGAGCATGCCGGTGAAGGCGGTCCGCCAGTCGGCGGCGAGCGGACCGAGGGCGCCGGAGGGACAGCCGTGACCCGGCCCGCTCACCCGGTGCAGCAGTGCCACCTGTCGGCCCAGCTCGGCGCGCAGCTGCCGCTCTTCGGCGTCCGTGAGCGTGTCGTCCCACCCGTCGCCGGGGCAGGCCGTCATCAGCAGCTCGCCCGGGGTGGCGGCGACGACCCGCGGAGCCGTCACGCCGACGGTCGCCGCCGCGCGGTAGAAGTCCGCCTCGGAGACAAGAAGGTCCCGCTCGTGCCGCAGCCCCGGCACGGTCCGGGCGGGCGGCACCTTCAGCACGTACCGGCTGCCGTCGGCGAGCAGGAGCTCTTCCACGGTGTTGTAGGTCCCGCCGGTCAGCGGGCGCACCCCGGTGAGGTCGCCCGGGGGCAGCCCCGCCACGCTCAGGATCCGCCCGGCCCGCTCCCATGAGTCCGCCACGTCGCCCCCTCGGTCGGTCGCCCCGCGCACCCCCGTGCGCTCGCGGCACAGCCTACGGACCCTAATTGGCTGGCCCCTCCCGGAGAGTCACGTTTAGCCTTAGCCAGAAACCTAGGAACACTAGGTTCACGTAAGGACAGCACCCCAGGAGGCCCCCATGCGACCCCTCACCGAGCCGGAGATCCGCACGTCGTTCGTCAACTGCTCCAAGGGCGAGGCCAAGCGCCTCGCCGTCCCCCGGGACCTGGACCGGCTCCCCTGGGCCGACCTGGACTTCCTGGGCTGGCGAGATCCGGGGGCGTCCGACCGCAGCTATCTGGTCACCGAGCGGGACGGACGGCTCGTCGGCATCACGCTCCGCTTCCCGTCCTCCCAGCGCGGGTTCCTGCACCGCAGCATGTGCTCGCTGTGCCTGACGACCCACCGGGGCGGCGGGGTGTCCCTGATGACCGCGCGCAAAGCCGGTGCCGCCGGGCGCGAGGGCAATTCCGTCGGCCTTTACATGTGCACCGACCTCGCCTGCTCCCTCTACCTCCGCGGCAAGAAGGTCCCCGACTCGGGGGCCCGGATCGAGGAGAGCCTCACGCAAGCGGAACAGGTGGCACGCACCGAGGCCAACCTCACGGCCTTCCTGGACAAGCTGTACGCATGAGCCGTCCCGGGCAGCGGACGGGGCCGGCCGCCAGGAGGACGGGCGTCGGAGCGCCGAGGATGATGAGCAGGGGCGGCGGACCGTTGCGATCCGCAAAGTCGGTCGCGGTGATCATGTTCGGCGCCCCGTGAGAGGGGAACAGCGCAAGGATGCAAGACGTACGTGAGTGGCGGGTGTCGCGGGAGCGGCTGCTGAGGCTGCGCCGGGACCCCGTGATCGTCCAGACCGTGCGGTCGGCGGCCGCGGCCACGGTGGCCTACGTCATCGCGCTGCATCTGAGCCCCGAGGCGGCCCCGCTGACCGCGCCCCTGACCGCGCTGCTGGTGGTCCAGGTCACCCTCTACGCGACCCTCACCAACGGTGTGCGCCGGGTGAACGCCGTGGTGGCCGGGGTTTTCGTCGCCATCGCCTTCAGTCTGCTGGTGGGTCTGACCTGGTGGAGTCTGGGCCTGCTGATCCTGGCCTCGCTGGCCGTCGGGCATCTGGTCCGGGTGGACGAGTACGTGCCCGAGGTGGCGATCAGCGCGATGCTGGTGCTCGGTGTGACGGCCGTCGGCGACTACGCGTGGGCGCGCGTCCTGGAGACCCTGATCGGCGCGGTGGTCGGCCTCGCCTGCAATCTGCTGCTGGCCCCGCCCGTGTGGGTGGGTGAGGCGGGTGAGTCCATCGAGGATCTGGCGCGCCGGGTGCGCCAGTTGATGCTGAGCATGGGTGAGGAGGCCGCGGGCCGCACGCCCTTCGAGCGGGCCGCGGCCCGGCTGCACGAGGCGCGGCGGCTCGACCACGACATCGTCCAGGTGGACGCGGCGCTGCGGCAGGCCGAGGACAGCCTGCGGCTCAATCCACGGGTCCGCGAGGGCCTGCTGCACCGGGTGGTGCTGCGCACCGGCCTGGACACCCTGGAGATCTGCACCGTGGTGCTGCGGGTGATCGCCCGCACCCTCACCGACCTGGCCAAGGAGCGCGATCCCGACCCGCTGTTCACACCGGAGATCGGCGCCGCGGTGGAACAGCTGCTGTCCGAGATCGCGGACGCGATGGTGAGCTTCGCGGTGCTGGTCACCGCCCATGTCAGCGATGACGCCGAGTCGGCGGAGGAGCGGCTCACCTCCGACCTGCGCCATGCCGCCGCCACCCGCGACAAGCTCGCCCAGCTGCTGCTGGCGGAGGTCCAGCGCGACGCCCGCCAGTGGCAGCTGCACGGCGCGGTGCTGACCGAGGTCAACCGCATCCTCGACGAGCTGGACACCGAGCACCGCTCGCGCCGGCTGCTGGAGGAGCTGGACCGCGTCTCCAGCGAGCAGCGCGAGCGGATGCCGCGGCTGACCCGCGTGCAGGACAGCGTGCGGGTGGGCCGCAAGCGTCTCGCCTCGGTCCGCCGTTCCCGGTGACCGAGCCGGCGGGCCGGGCGTCCTCGGTTGCACCGGCCGGGTGATCCGCGTCAGGGTGACTGTCGCGACGACGGACGAGCGGAGGGTGTGGGCATGGGCAGGGGTGGCGTGAGCAGGCGGCGGTTCGTCGGTGCCCTCGCGGGTACCGCCGCCGTGATGGCGCTCCCGGGGTGCGACGAGGCGTCGGCACCGGGGGCCCCCGAGGCAGCCCCGGGCACCTCGCCCGGATCCGCGAGCCCTTCCGGCCCCCGCCCGCTGTTCCTCGGCACGTACACCTCGGCGGAGGGCGGCGGAAAGGGCGTCGGGGTCGCGTCGTACGACCCCGGCACGGGCCGGGTCACCGGTGCGGGCGTCCTCGCGGACCTCGCCGACCCGTCGTATCTCGCGGTCCATCCGGACGGCCGCACGCTGTACGCCGTGAACGAGCGCGCGGACGGTGCCGTGACCGCCGTACGGCTGTCCGACCGCGAGGTCCTGGGCAGTCGGAGCACCGGCGGGCAGGCGCCGTGTCATCTGTCGGTGCATCCGAGCGGGCGCTGGCTGTTCAGCGCGAACTACGGCACCGGCAGCGTCGCCGTGCACCCCGTGGCTGCCTCGGGGGCGCTCGGGGAACGCACCCACCTGGTCACGCACGCCGATCCGGCGCCGGGTCCGGGCCAGGACGGGCCGCACGCCCACCAGGTCGTCACCAGTCCCGACGGCGGCCATGTCCTCGCCGTCGACCTGGGCACGGACACGGTGTACACCTACCGGCTCGACCCGGCGAAGGGCACGCTCGCGGAGGTCTCCCGGGCCCGGACGCGCCCGGGTGCGGGGCCGCGTCATCTGACGTTCCATCCCGGCGGCCGGTACGCGTATCTCGCCAACGAGGTCGACAACACCGTCGCCGTCTGCGCATACGACCCCGCAACGGGCCGTATGTCCGTCGGCGAAGCGCAGTCCACGGGCACCGGGCCGGGCACCAGCTATCCGGCGCAGCTCGTGGTCACCCCGAACGGCCGGTACGCCTGGCTGGCCAACCGGGGCGACAACAGCCTGTCCCGGTACGCGGTGGAGGCGGACGGGGCCCGGCTCCGGCTGCTCGGCACGGTGCCGGTGGGCGGCGACTTCCCCCGTCAGCTCAGCCTCTCGCCGGACGGCGGGCTGCTCTTCACGGCGAACCAGCGGTCGGGCACCGTCAGCGTCTTCCGCGTCGACGAGGACAGCGGGGAGCTGCGGCGCGCGGGTGAGCCGTTCGCGTCACCCGTCGCGGTCTGTGCGCTGCCGCTGTAGCGCCCGCGGGCAGGAGGCGGCGCTCGCCTGTCCGAGCAGCACGTGCATGCGCTCGGTGAGCTGGGCGACGTCGTCGGCGGGCCGGTGGAAGGGCAGGCGTACGTCGCCGTGGGCGCGAGTGCGCTCGATGCGCAGGGTCAGTCCGTGCCGGTCCACGGCCAGGGGCTGGACCCGGACCGCGCCGTGCAGGCTCTCGGGCTCGACGAGCCGGGTGAGCCGCTCGACCGCGTCGGGGTGGCAGTCGGCGAGGTGGGTCAGCAGCCGGGCCTCGGCCGTGGCCAGCGGGTCGGGTGCGGCGGCGGCGAACTCGTCGAGGTCGACGACGACGGCTCCGTCCGGTTCCCGCAGCACCACGCGGGTGGGCCGGAAGGCGAGATGGTCCTCCTCGGCCCCGAACCATCCGGCGATCCACAGCCGGGCCCGGATGCGGTGGCGGACCGGGACGGGCGCGACGTCGGCGAACTCCAGCACCGCGGAGGGTTCTCCGCGCGGGGCGCAGATCGCGGCCGTCACCAGGGCGCTGTCCTCGGGCACGTGCAGGAGCACCCGGCCGTCCTCGGTCACGCTGTGCGCGCCGACGAACTCCTCCCGGCCGCCCTCCGCGGTCACCGCGCAGGACCACGCGGTGGCGAGCACCGACCGGGCGCGTTCCGCCGCGGCAGGCGTGGCCGTCCAGCTCCGGCTGTCACCCATTCCGTACCTCCTAAGGTAAGCCTTGCCTAACTTACCGAAGATCAGGGTGCACGCCAACACCCCCCGCCATAGCGCGTGGAATCACGGGGACGCGTTCAGGAGGCGACGACGCCCAACAGCGCGCGGGCGCACAGGTCGCGCACCTGGTCCCGGGTCAACTCCTCCGGGCCCCGCAGCCACTCCAGACAGACGGCGGTGGTGAACGCCAGCCAGCCGCGCACCGCGAACCGCAGGTCCGGGCGCCGCTCGACGGCGGGGCCGAACTCGGGGTCCGCCGCCATCGCCGCGAGGATCTGCCTCTCCTGGGCGGCCAGGGCCTGCCGGTAGACCTTGCGCACGGCCCGGTCGCCGGACGCCTCGGCGCGGTGGAAGGCACGGAAACCGTGGGCGTGTTCCTCGACGTACGCCAGATACCTGTCGAGGTTCACGGTGAGCTGCTCGCGCACCGGAAGGCCGGGCACGGCGGCCGTCATCCGCAGCATGCGCGCGCTCTCGCGGTCCACCACGGCGGCGAAGAAGTCCCGCTTGGCCGGGAAGTAGTGGTAGAGCAGCCCGCGCGAGACACCGGCGATCTCGGCGACCTGCTCGATCCGCACCTCGTCGTACGGACTCTCCGAGAACAGCCGCGCCCCGACGGCGAGAAGCTGCTCCCGGCGCTCCTCGGTGCTGAGCCGACGGCGCGTGCGCTCGCCCTGGTTCGCGCTCATGTCCGCACCTTACTTGACGCCGGTTCAACAACCGGACCAGACTGAAACGCGCTATTGAACCGGCGTACAACACGCGCTGCCTGCTCAATGTGCCGCAAGATCAAGGGAGATCGCGTCATGGCGGAGACGACCGGGTCCGCGCTGCCCAAGGGGTTCCGCGGCGCCGAGCAGGGCTGGCCCGAGCTGCACCGCATTCCGCACCCGCCCCACCGGATCCCGCTGCTGGGCGACCTCCTGGGCGCGAGCCGGACGACACCGCTCCAGGACTCCGTACGGCTCGCCCGCCGACTGGGGCCGATCTTCCGGCGCAAGGCGTTCGGCAAGGAGTTCGTGTTCGTGTGGGGCGCGGACCTGACCGCCGACCTCGCGGACGAGACGCGGTTCACCAAGCACGTGGGTCTCGGCATCGCCAATCTGCGGCCGGTCGTCGGGGACGCGCTGTTCACCGCCTACCACCACGAGCCCAACTGGCAGCTCGCGCACGACGTTCTGGCCCCCGGGTTCAGCCGGGAGGCCATGGCGAGCTACCACACGGCGATGCTGGACGTGGCCGGGCGGCTCACCGACCACTGGGACCGCGCGGCCCTGGCCGGGCGGACGGTGAACGTGCCCGGCGACATGACGAAGCTGACCCTGGAGACCATCGCGCGAACCGGGTTCGGGCACGACTTCGGCTCCTTCGAACGCGCGCGCCCGCACCCCTTCGTGACCGCGATGGTGGGGACGCTCGCCCACGCGCAGCGGCTGAACACCGTCCCGGCGGCGTTCCTCACCCGCCGCGCCGCGCGGCGCAACGAGGCCGACATCGCCTATCTCAACCGCACGGTCGACGAGTTGGTCCGGGCCCGCCGTACGACGAGCGGGGACGACGATCTGCTGGACCGGATGCTGGAGACGGCCCACCCCGAGACCGGGGAACGGCTGTCGGCCGAGAACGTCCGGCGTCAGGTCATCACGTTCCTGGTGGCCGGGCACGAGACCACCTCGGGCGCGCTCTCCTTCGCCCTGTACTACCTCGCCCGCCATCCGGACGTCGCCGCCCGCGCCCGCGCCGAGGTGGACCGCGTCTGGGGCGATACGGACCGGCCCGGCTACGACCAGGTGGCCAAACTGCGCTTTCTGCGCCGGGTGTTGGACGAGTCGCTGCGGCTGTGGCCGACCGCGCCCGCCTTCGCCCGGGAGGCCCGCGAGGACACGGTGCTGGCCGGGGAGCATCCCATGCGGCGGGGCGCCTGGGCGCTGGTGCTGACCCCGATGCTGCACCGCGACCCCGAGGTCTGGGGCGCCGACGCCGAGCGCTTCGACCCGGACCGCTTCGACCCGAAGGCGGTACGCTCCCGGCCCCCGCACGCCTTCAAGCCGTGGGGCACCGGCGCGCGGGCGTGCATCGGCCGCCAGTTCGCGCTGCACGAGGCCACGCTGGTCCTCGGCCTGCTGCTGCGCCGCTACACCCTGCGCCCGGACCCCGCGTACCGGCTGCGGGTGACGGAACGCCTCACCCTCATGCCGGAGGGCCTGCGGATGGGCCTGGAGCGCCGCACCGCCGTGGACCCGGCGGCCCGGGAACAACCGCATCCGGTGGGCGGGACGGGCGACTGAGCCCGAGCCGGTCGGTCACGAGGGCGACCAGTACCGGCCACCGCGCGACCGCCTGCAACCCGCCGGCACCGGTGCTTCTGTGACCCACACGGCAACCGACCCCGCCCCTCAGGCCTCCCCCGCCCAGTGCGCCGGCCGCGTCAGCGTCCCCGGCAGACCGGTCCCCGTGCTCCCTCTGGCCGCGTTCAGCTGGGGCTGGGTGAGGAAGAGGGCGCCGGTCAGGTCGGCGTCGGTGAGGTCGGCGTCGCGGAGGTCCGCGCCGAGGAGATCGGCGGCGCGCAGGTCCGCGCCGAGGAGGTCGGCGGCGATCAGGCAGGCGCCGCGCAGGCTCACCCCGCGCAGGTCCGCACCCTTGAGGCGGGCGCCCATCAGGTCCGCCCCGCGGCGGTCCTTCCGGCGTCCGCGCACACCCGCCCGGGTCAGCTCACTCGTCCGCAGCAGGAGCCCGCCGACCTCCTGCCGGTGCGGGCCCACATCCAGCCGGGACAGCTCCTCGGGGCTGCCCCCGGCCAGTTCCTCGGTCTTGCGCAGCATCCGGCGCAGATCCGCGCGGACCGGGCGGGCGGCGGGCAGCGTCAGCGCCTCGGTGAGGTACCGGAGCAGCTCATGGAGCTGGCGGACCACCGGGAACACCTCGAACATGCGCCGGGCGCGCTCGGCGGAACCGGCACGCCAGTCCTCCCCGCCGAAGGTGACCTGCGAGACCCGCTGCCCCGCGCCGAAGCAGTCGTACACCGTGCAGCCGGTGAAGCCCTCCTGCCGCAGCCGGGTGTGGATGCCGCAGCGGTGGTCGTCCTGGAGGTTGCGGCAGGGCGTGCCGGCCTGCTTGTCGACCGCGAAGTCGGCGGAGCGGGCGAAGGGCAGGGCGACGCAGCACAGCCCGAAACAATTCGCGCAGTCACCGCGCAGGCCGGCCGGGTCAAGGGTGAGGTCTTGCATACCGACCACCCTACGGGCGGCTGCCCCCACCCAGCGCCGCAGGTCAGGCAGGCCCAGCGGCTCGGGGCCGACCAGGATGTACATCCCGGTGATGCCCCCGTCGGCAATGACGAGACCGGCGACCGACACCGGCGTGCCATCGGGGCGCCGACCATGCCGAGCTACCCGTCGACCAGGACGAACCGGGCGTACTGTGCGAACTGGCGGAACAGCATGGCCTGTTCGGCCACCGGACGCGCGCCGCGCACCAGCTTCGGCGCCGCCGCACCGCCGGTCAGCGGCCCGCAAAGCATGATCTCGAGGTCGTCGAAGTCCCCGGCCCGGCAGGCCGCCAGGAACGCGTCGGGGACCTGCCGCTGCCGGCCGAGGTCGGGCTCGGTCGACGGGGTGGCGCCCCGCACCCGGCGCCGGGCGCGGCCGGCGAATCGCGGCGGGACTACGCTCCCGATCCGCGCGATCACTGTGGTCAGCCGCCCCCGAGGTTGCGGATGTCCTCACCGAAGTGTTCAACGCCTGCCCTACGGCCGATCTCCCGCGTCCCTGAGCGTAAAGGGCCACAGCGTCTTCGACTCGTGTGCTCCGCGTGCCACTGTCCCGACCCGGAATCGCCTCGAAGTCGGCATGTACATTGTCTCGTCGTGATCGAAAGTGTGGGCGGGCGAGTCGTCGCCGACAGGTACGTGCTCGCCGACCGGCTGGGCAGCGGCGGGATGGGCACGGTGTGGCGCGCCTGGGACCACCTGTTGCAGCGGACGGTGGCTGTCAAGGAGCTCCACGCCTTTGGCGGCGGGTATGAGCAACAGGCGTCGATGCGGCGGGTGCTGTCGGAGGCCCGGGCGATCGCCCGGGTGACGCACGCTCATGTCATCGACATCTACGACCTGGTGGAGTTCGACGGCGGTTTCTGGCTCGTCATGGAACTGGTGCCAGGTGGCTCGCTGAGCGAGCGCGTGCGAACGAGCGGGCTCCTGTCACCGGTGGAGACAGCCCGCGTGGGTCTGGAGGTCCTGTCCGCGCTGGAGGCGGTCCACGCGGCCGGTGCGCTGCACCGTGACGTGAAACCGGCCAACGTGCTCCTGCGTGCGGACGGCAGCAGCGTGCTGACCGACTTCGGTATCGCCGCCCTGTCCGGTCACACGGGCCTCACGGGCACGGGGGGCGTAGTCGGCTCGGCCGAGTACATGGCCCCGGAACGCCTGCGCGATCAGCCCACCGGACCGGCCAGCGACTTGTTCTCCCTCGGTGTCACTCTGTGTTTCCTCGCCTCCGGTCAGACCCCTTTCGCCCGCGGGGACCTCACGGCCACGTCGTTCGCCGTCGCCTTCGAACCGCCCTCCGTCCACGTCCGGGGCCCGCTGGGCGACGTCATCGAGCAGTTGCTGGACAAGGACCCCGCCAAGCGCCCGTCCAGCGCGCAACTCAAAGACGCGCTGCAGTCGATAGCCGACGGCGTTCCCCGAACGGTGCGGGCGACACTGCGGCAGCCGGTGCAGCCCCCACGCGCGAACCGGCGCCGCACGGCGATCACAGGGGTGATCGCCGTGGTGGTGCTCCTCGCCGGAGCGGGCGTGATCACCGCCGTCGCCGGGGACGACTCCGGCTCTGGTTCTGGTTCGCCCCACCCGACCGGGCAGACGTCCACTGGTGCCCATGCACTCTCGCGTGTGGATGCGGTGATGCCGGTTCCGGGTGCGCAGGGCAGGTTCTGGGTGTTCTCCGGTAGCGAGTACATGCTCGTCGAGATGGGGGCGGACCCGGCATCGGCACGGCGGGTGAGCGGGCCGGCCCCGATCGCGCAGTGGCGCAAGACGTTCGGCGGCCTGGACCGCTTCACGAACAAAATCGACGCAGTCCTGCCCGTTCCCGGTGACGACCACCGCTTCTGGGTCTTCTCCGGCGACCAGTACCTACTCGCCCACACGGCGGGCGACCGCTCCGGCAAGGGCCGCCTCCAAGAACCACGCCCCCTCACCGACTGGAGCAACAGCATCGGAGAGACCCCGGACTTCTCGCACCGTGTGGATGCGGTGATGCCGGTCCCGGGTGCGCAGGGCAGGTTCTGGGTGTTCTCCGGTAGCGAGTACATGCTCGTCGAGATGGGGGCGGACCCGGCATCGGCACGGCGGGTGAGCGGGCCGGCCCCGATCGCGCAGTGGCGCAAGACGTTCGGCGGCCTGGACCGCTTCACGGACAAAATCGACGCAGTCCTGCCGGTTCCCGGTGACGACCACCGCTTCTGGGTCTTCTCCGGCGACCAGTACCTACTCGTCCACACGGCAGGCGACCGCTCCGGCAAGGGCCGCCTCCAAGAACCACGCCCCCTCACCGACTGGCCGTCACTGACGCCATTCCGAACGGATTGAACCAGCCAGGCCGGTCAGCTCCTCGGCCGTCCCCTTCTGGAGCACAAAGCCACGACGTCGGACTGGGTCATTGGCATGGCGATCTCCAAGACCCCGAGATCAGAATCCGCACCCTCGCGCGGGTCCGCTGGCCATGCCCGCCACCGATGTGACCGGCGCGGTGAGTGCAAGGTCTCGATGGCCTTGAGGATCAGGACGCGGGCGTCCGCGCCGTATTCGGCCAGCTCGGTGAGGCGGGCGAACGCCCGGACGTAGATCTTCAACTCGTCAGGGGCCGTGACTGTCACCTTCGCGGCGAGCAGTTCCACGTGGATGCGCGCGTCGTCGAACACCGTGAACTGCTCCAGCGGCCACATGGCGGCCTTACGCACCGCTGGCACTCCGGGCCGCGCAGGCTGGCGGAAGGTCGGCGAGCCCGGATACGAACGGTTCGGGACATCTGACAGCTCTCAGCGCGAGAAGAGTTCGAAGGACACCGCCGGTTTTCCGCCGAAGCGCTCCCCCGTCGCCGTGGCGTTGCCGGTGAGGAAGTCGCGGGCGTAGGTCTCGGGGTCCTCTGCGGTCAACGCCTCGATGTAGGTGCGGTGTTCGAGCAGTGAGCGGACCGCCCGGTCCAGGCCCGCCGTGGCGTCGACGGCGTGTGTGGGGGAGCTGGATCCGGCGACGGCGACCCAGCGGACGCCGTCCCAGGGCTCCAGGCCCTGCTCGGTCAGCTCGGGGAAGATCCACCGGTTCCCGGCGTCCCCGACCGCGTCCAGCGTGGCGCGGCCGACGGCCACATGGTCGGGGGTGTTCCAGGCGACGCCGCCCCAGGTGTCCCGGTGGTTCAGGGTGATCACCAGCTCGGGCCGATGGCGGCGGACGGCCGCCGCGATGTCCCGGCGCAGCGCGGTGCCGTACTCGATCACACCGTCCCGGTGGTCCAGGAACTCCACCACCGACACCCCGACGACCGCCGCGCTCGCCCGCTGCTCCCGCTCCCGCAGCGGTCCGCACTCGGCGGGCTCCAGGGTGTCGATGCCCGCCTCCCCACGGGACGCCAGGACGTAGCAGATCTCACGGCCCTGGTCGGTCCAGGCGGCGACGGCCGCCGAGCAGCCGTACTCCAGATCGTCCGGGTGCGCGACGACGGCGAGGGCGCGCTGCCAGTCCTCGGGCATGGGGTGGAGTTGGGTGATCGACGGATCGCTCATGCCTCGCAGACTAGCCGTGGCGCGGACCGTCCGCCTCGGCCGGGACAGGCGCGCGGTGGGTTGCGGCGCGTCGTCACACCTCGTCGCGTGCCAGCGCCAGCAGGCGGTCCAGGACGCGCGGGCCGCCCGCGCGTACGCCGTCGTGCTCGAACTCGTCGGTGACCCAGGTGCGCAGGCCGCGGACGGCGCGCGCGGTGGCCAGGGAGTGGGCCGTGTCGACGTACATGTCGTCGTGGTAGACGGCCGCCGCGACCGGGACGTCGTTGGCGGCGAGGCGGGCGGGGTCGTACAGGGGCGGCCAGCCCCGGTTCCGGGCCAGGTCCTGCGCGGTCTCGCGCAGCGGGCGCAGGGCCGGGTCGTTGTCGAACATCCAGGGGTGCACGGATTCGCCCGTGAACAGCAGCGGGCCGTCACCGGCCAGGGCCTTGGCGGCGTCGAACTGCGGGAACTCGCCGCGCACCCGCTCAGCGGCCCAGTCCGTGGCGCCCGGGCCCTGGCCGTAGATCGCTTCGTGCAGCAGCGCGTACAGGGGATGGCCCGCGTATGACAGCAGCCCCTGGACCTCCTCCTGGAAGGAGTCGGCGAGGGCGGGGCCCTGCGGGGCGCGGACGAAGGCGTCCTCCAGCAGGAAGTGCAGCCGGTGGCTGCCGTCCCCGCGGCCGAGGAGGATGCCCAGGGACTGGAAGGCCTCGACGGTGAACCGGTAGCCGTTCGGCAGGACGACGTCGTGCCGGAGCAGGTGCTCGGCGATCTGCCGGGCCCGCTCGACGTCCTGCGGATAGCGGGCGTAGTGGGCGGCGACCTTGCGTTCGATGCGCGGGTAGGCGGCCCGGTAGACGTCGTCGGCGGTCGCGTCGAGGGAGGGCAGTCCGCCGGTGATGAGGGCGGTGCTCAGGCCCTCGGGCGCGAGGGACAGATAGGTCACGGTGCAGAAGCCGCCGAAGCTCTGGCCGAGGACCGTCCAGGGGGCTCCGCCGGTGACCTGCCGGCGGATGGCCTCGCAGTCGCGGACGATGGAGTCGGCGCGGAAGTGCGCGAGGTAGCCGGCCTGTGCGGCGGGGCCGCCGCGCAGCGGGAGCGTCTGGCGGTTGGCCGGGGTGGAGGCGCCGGTGCCGCGCTGGTCCAGGAGCAGCACCCGGAATTCCGTCAGCGCCCGCTTCAGCCAGGCTTCCCGGCCGACGAAGCGGTTCGCCCCGAAGCCGGGGCCGCCCTGGAGGTAGACCAGCCACGGCAGGTGCTGGTGCGCGCGTTCCGCGGCGACGACCTCACGGGCGTAGAGCTCGATGGTCTCGCCCGCCGGGTCGTCGTGGTCGAGGGGCACGGTGAAGCGGCGGTCGGTGAGGACGACGCCGGGCTGGCGGTAGGTCGCGGTCAACAGGGCTCCCGGGGCGGACGGATGTGCGGGCCGCGTCCCAGTTCAGCACAGGTCCGTCCGCTGCTCGCCGGCCGGGATCATGAGATCGTACTGAATCTCCGGTCAGCGGGTGGACAGGCTGGAGCGCCGGACCACCAGCTCGGGCTGGAGCACGACCCTGCGGTGCTCGTGGCCCCGGGTGCCGCCCTCGTCCTCGGTCTCCTCCAGCAGCAGCTCGGCGGCGAGGGCGCCCATGGTGACGGCGGGCTGCCGGACCGAGGTGAGCGGGACGGCCGCGGCGGCGGCGAACTCGATGTCGTCGTAGCCGACGATGGCGAGGTCGTCGGGGACGCCGACCCCGGCCGCGTACATCGCCTGCAGGACGCCGAGGGCGAGCAGGTCGTTGGCGCAGAAGACGGCGGTGGGGCGGTCGGCTAGGCCGAGCAGCCGGGCGCCGGCGTCCCGGCCCGCGGCGACGTCGAGCCGCTCGGTGGGCAGTTCGCGCAGCACCTCGGGGGCGAGGCCGGCCTCGGCGAGCGCGGACAGCGCGCCGGTACGGCGGTCACGGACCTGGTTGAGGCTGGGCGGGCCGCTGACGTAGGCGATGGAGCGGTGCCCGGCGTCGACGAGGTGCCGGACGGCGAGCGCGCCGCCCGCGACGTCGTCGACGGAGACCGAGCATTCGGTGGCGCCCTCGGCGACCCGGTCGACGAGGACGAAGGGGATGCCGTGCCGCCGGAAGGCGCCGATGTTGCGCCCGGTGGCGTCCGCCGGGGTCAGCAGCACCCCGCGCACCCGCTGCTCGGCGAAGAGGGAGAGGTAGTCGGCCTCCTCGGAGGCGCTCTGCGCGCTGTTGCAGACCATCACGCCGAGTCCGGCGTCACGCGCGGCCCGTTCCGCGCCGCGCGCCACGTCGACGAAGAAGGGGTTGCCCATGTCGAGGACGAGCAGCCCCATGATGCGGCTGCGGCCCGCGCGCAGCTGGCGTGCGGACTCGCTGCGGACATAGCCCAGCCGGTCGATCGCCGACAGCACCCGGGCCCGGGTCTCGGTGGCGACCGAGTCCGGACGGTTGATGACGTTCGAGACGGTGCCGACGGAGACTCCGGCGGCGCGGGCGACGTCCTTGATACCCACCGACTGGGCCATCAGGCAGGAACCTCCGGGGGAACGAGGGGCGGCGGGCGGGTCTTCACATTACCGTCGCGCCGCCCGGGGACGGCATCGGTCAGGCAGGGAGCCGGAAGTCGACGACGCGCAGTGCCGAGGGCGTCGTACCGCTGGACTTCACCTGGTACATCACGGACAGGACGTGGTCCTGCGCGATCCGCGTCTCGTCGATCACGACCTCGCCGAAGGCGTTCAGCCCGGCGCCGTCGTACAGCAGCCTCCAGTCGCTGTAGCCGGACGCCTTGGAGGCGCCGGCGATCCGGCCGAACGGGAGGACCGCGTACGCGTTGTCGTACTTGTCCAGGACCAGTCTGGTGCGCTGGCTGGAGTTGAGCGGGACCGGGATCTCGGTCTTCTGCCAGCTGCCCGAGGCGTTCTTGCGGAGGTGGAAGGCGCGGCCGTTGGCGGTGCGGTCGGCGACGTAGTTCGTGGTGCACTGCCCGAAGCGGCCGGGGACGTAGGAGATGATCGCGTGCGGCCGGCCGGCGGAGTCGGTGAACTGGCTCTCCTGGTTCATCAGGGAGTGGTCCGCGTTGAGCGGGTCCACGACCAGGCCGCCGTCGGTGACGGACACCTTGTCGGAGCCGCCGGTGGTGCCGGCCACCGTGCCCGCGTCGGTGCGCCAGGTGCGGCCGCGGTCGTCGGAGTAGACGTAGCCGGTGTCGTGGTTGGTGATGCCGCCGCCGGCGCACATCACGGCGCCGTTCTGTTCGCGCCAGGTGAAGAAGGAGTGCAGCCGGCCGCCCCGGTCGTAGTCGATGCCGTGCAGGTACATGTTGCGGGCGGTCGAGGAGCCGTGCTCGCTGGTGTACGTGCCGGTGGAGTTGGTCCACTCCCCCAGCGCGGTCCACTTGGTGCCGTCGTACTCGGCGAGGGCGTTGCGGCCGTTGCCGGAGACGGCGACCCGGTAGCTGAGCTGGAGCCGGCCCTCGGGGGTGGCGATGAACTGCGGGTAGGTGAACTGACTCGTCAGCGTGAGGCCGTCCAGCGTCGACTGGGGTGTGCCGAAGCGGGCGGTGGTCCAGGAGAGCCCGGCCGGGTTGTCCATCAGGCCGGCCACCGACTTGACGTAGGTGAAGCCGTCGCTGTGCGAGTCCATGTTCAGGTGCAGTCGGCCGTCGACGCGGGAGACGCCCATGGAGATGACGTTGTGGGAGTCGTTGTAGCGGAGCGTGTGGCCGACCTTGACGGTCGACCAGGTGCTCGCGCCGAGCGCGCGCCGGCCGACGACGGCGTTGCGGTCGGCGGTGTACCAGACGGCGTACTGGTACCCCTTGTAGGTCAACAGGCCGTTCTTCTGAAAGGAGTTGTTGTTGACCAGGCCGTCGTAGGAGACGAAGAAGATGGCCTGGGAGTCGAGCGTGGTGGTGCCGGTGAGGGTGACGGAGGGGCCGGGATCGGCGGCCCGCGCCGTGCCCGGGGTGGCCACCGCGGCCAGCAGCGCGGTGGCCAGGACAGTGCGTCTTCTCATGGAAGCAACTCCGGCTCAGGCTAGGTGGAAGACTTCGGTGAGGGGTTTCATCGCTTCGTCGGGTCGGGCGCCGTCCAGCGACTCGAAGAACGGCGCCATCTCCGCCTGCCAGCGGGCGTTGACCTCGGTGGCTGCCATGCCGGCCTGGGCGGCGGCGAAGTCCTCGGTCTCCAGGTAGCCGACCAGCAGGCCGTCGTCCCGCAGGAAGAGCGAGTAGTTGTGCCAGCCGGTGGCCGAGAGCGCGTCGAGCATCTCCGGCCATACGGCGGCGTGCCGCTCGCGGTACTCGTCGAGGCGGTCCGCCCGGACCTTCAGCAGAAAGCACACGCGGTGCATCAACAGCCCCCTGTCGCTCAGAAGTCGAACTGGTCGATGTTGTCCTTGCTGAACACGGTCGGCTTGCCGAGGCTGATCACGCCGTCCTTGCCGATGGTGTACTCGCCCATGTCGCCGGCGGTGAAGGTCTCGCCCTCCTTGCCGGTGATCTGCCCGGACACCAGGGCGACGGCGGTACGGGCGGCCAGCTCGCCGAGCTTGGCCGGGTCCCACAGCTCGAACGCCTCGACGGTGCCGTTCTTGACGTACTTGCGCATGTCGTTCGGGGTGCCGAGGCCGGTCAGCTTGACCTTGCCCTTGTACTTGGAGCCCGACAGGTACTGGGCGGCGGCCTTGATGCCGACGGTGGTCGGGGAGATGATCCCCTTCAGGTTCGGGTGCTCCTGGAGCAGGCCCTGGGTCTGCTGGAAGGACTGCTGGGCGTCGTCGTTGCCGTACGCGACCTTCACCAGCTTCATGTCCTTGTACTTCGGGTCCTTGAGCTCGTCCTTCATGAACTCGATCCAGGCGTTCTGGTTGGTCGCGGTCTGCGCGGCGGACAGGATCGCGATCTCGCCCTTGTAGCCGATCTGTTCGGCGAGCAGCTGCACCTCGGTGCGGCCGAGGTCCTCGGCGGAGGCCTGCGAGACGAAGGCGTTGCGGCAGTCGGCCTTGGTGTCGGAGTCGTAGGTGACGACCTTGATGTCGTTCTTCATGGCCTGCTTGAGCGCGGTGCACAGGGCGCCGGGGTCCTGCGCGGAGACGGCCATGGCGTCGACCTGCTGCTGCGTGAGCGTGTTGACGTAACTGACCTGCCCCGCGGTGTCGGTGGCGCTGGACGGGCCGACCTCCTTGTAGCTGGAGCCCAGCTGCTCGAGGGCCGTCTCGCCGCCCTTGCCGGCGGAGGTGAAGTAGGGGTTGTTGACCTGCTTGGGCAGGAAGCCGACGGTCAGGCCCTTCTCGAGTTCGGCGTTCGGGTCGGCCTTTCCGGCGGTGGCGGCGGAGGCGTCCTCCTTGGCCACGTCCTCCTTGGTGGTGCCGCCGCAGGCGGTGAGGGCGAGGGCGAGGGAGGTGGCGGCGGCGACGGCCGCGGAGGCACGGCGGAGCGATGACTTGCGCATGAGGGCTCTTCCTTAGGGGAGGCGGGGTGAGCGAAGGGGTTACGAGGTCGGGGCGGGGGTTTTGGACACCGCCGGCGAGGCCGCGGCTCTGCGTCCGGCGCGGGCGACGGCGATCTGCCGTGCGACGCGGGGTCCGAGCACGGAGAGCACCAGCAGCACACCCGTGACGAGGATCTGCGACTGGGCGGAGACGTCCTGGAGACTCATCACGTTCTGCAGGGCGCCGAGCAGGAAGACACCGGCGATCGCGCCGCCGAGCGTTCCCTTGCCGCCGTCGAAGTCGATGCCACCGAGCAACACGGCGGCGACGACGGAGAGTTCGAGTCCGGTGGCGTTGTCGAAGCGGGCGCTGGCGTAGTGCAGGGCCCAGAAGATGCCGGTGAGGGAGGCCATGAAGCCCGTCACCGTGAACAGGATCAGCTTCTGCCGCCTGACCCGGATCCCGGCGAACCGGGCCGCCTCCTGGCTGGCGCCGATGGCGAACAGCGACCGCCCGAACGGGGTGGCGTGCAGCGCGACCACCGCGATGGCCAGCAGCACCAGGAAGGGCAGGAGGGCGTACGGGATGAAGGTGTCGCCGATCCGTCCGGACGCGAAGTCCAGGTACGGGGTGGGGAAGTCGGTCACCGCGTCGGAGCCGAGCACGATCTGCGCGATGCCCCGGTAGGCGGCGAGTGTGCCGATGGTGACGGCGAGGGACGGCAGACCGAGCCGGGTCACCAGCAGACCGTTGATCAGTCCGCACACCACCCCGAGCAGCAGGCAGATCGGAATGATCGCCTCGATCGTCATGCCCTGGTTCCACAGGGCGCCCATGACCGCTCCGGACAGTCCGGCGGTCGAGGCGACCGAGAGATCGATCTCGCCCGAGACGACCAGCAGGGTCATGGGCAGCGCGATCAAGGCGATCGGAAGGGTGTTCCCGATCAGGAACGACAGGTTGAGCGCGTTTCCGAAACCGTCCACGGATCCGAAGGACAGCAGGAGCACCACGATCAGCAGGGCGCCGACCACCGTGTCCCAGCGGACCGCGCGCAGCAGGGACTCAGGCATGGCGGGCGTTCCTCTTCTTCAGGGCCGAGGCCACGCGCAGCGCGACGACCCGGTCGACCGCGATGGCGAGGATGAGCAGGATGCCGTTGATGGCGAGCACCCAGACGGAGCTGACGCCGAGGGCGGGCAGCACACTGTTGATGGAGGTCAGCAGCAGGGCGCCCAGGGCGGCGCCGTAGACGCTGCCGGAGCCGCCGGTGAAGACGACACCACCGACCACGACGGCGCTCACGACCGTGAGTTCGTAGCCGTTGCCGGTGCCGGAGTCGACGTTGCCGAACCGCGCCAGGTACAGCGCCCCCGCGAGCCCGGCCAGCGCCCCGCAGAAGGTGTAGGCGGCGAGGATGCGCTTGCGGACCGGGATTCCGGCGAGGCGGGCGGCCTCGGGGTTGGAGCCGAGGGCATACAGTTCGCGTCCGCTGCCGTAGTGCTTGAGGTAGTAGGCGGTGGCCACCAGCACCACCAGGGCGATCAGGGCCAGCCACGGCACCGCGGAGATGCCGCCGGAGCCGAAGTCGACGAAGCCGTCCGGCAGGTCGGCCGCCGTGATCTGCCGGGAGCCGACCCAGATGGAGTCGATGCCGCGGATGATGTACAGCGTGCCGAGGGTGACGACGAGGGCCGGCACCTGGCCGAGGCTGACGAGCAGGCCGTTGAGCAGGCCGAAGCCGATGCCCATCAGCACCGCGAGCAGCACGGCCAGGACCGGGTTGCCGCCGCCCTGGAGATACGTACCGGCGGCGAAGGCGCTGATGCCCAGGGTCGAGCCGACCGACAGGTCGACGTTGCGGGTGATGACGACCAGGGACTGTCCGACGGCGACCAGCACCAGGATCGTCGCGTTGAGGAGGAGGTCCTTGATGCCCTGTTCGGTGAGGAACTCGCTGTTGCCGGCCTGGGTGACGGCGATCATCGCCAGGAAGACGACCAGGATGGCCAGTTCGCGCATCTTGAAGACGCGGTCGACCAGTCGGGTCGCGCCTGCCTTGGGCACCTCTGGGGCGGGGGCTTGCTGGGGGGTGGTCACCGTCATGCGGCGGCCCTCCCCGTGGCTGCGGCCATCACGGCTTCCTCGGTGGCTTCGGAGCGTGCGATCTCGGCGGTGAGCCGCCCTTCGTGCATCACCAGCACGCGGTCGGCCATGCCGAGGATCTCGGGCAGGTCGGAGGAGATCATCAGGACGGCGACCCCGTCGGCGGCGAGCCCGCTGAGCAGCCGGTGCACCTCGGCCTTGGTGCCGACGTCGATACCGCGGGTGGGCTCGTCGACGATGAGCACGTCGGGCCGGGTGGCGAGCCACTTGGCGAGGACGACCTTCTGCTGGTTGCCGCCGGAGAGGGTGGCGACGGTGTCGGCGATCCGGGCGTACTTCACCTGGAGCTTGACGGCCCAGTCGAGGGAGCGGCTGCGCTCGGCCCCGCGGTCCATCAGGCCGGCCCGGACGGTCGTGCGCAGGCCGGTGAGCCCGATGTTGCGCTCGATGGACATGTCCATCACCAGGCCCTGGGCCCGCCGGTCCTCGGGGACCAGGGCGAGACCGGCGGCCATCGCGGTGGAGGGGGCGCCGTTGACGAGGGCTTTCCCGCCGACGGACACCTCCCCGGCGTCCCAGCGGTCGATGCCGAAGACGGCTCGGGCGACCTCGGTGCGGCCGGCGCCGACGAGCCCCGCGAGGCCGACGATCTCACCGCGCCGGACGTCGAAGGAGACGTCGGTGAAGACGCCCTCGCGGGTGAGGCGGCGCACGCTCAGGGCGACCTCGCCCGGGGTGACGTCCTGCTTGGGGTACAGCTCGTCCAGGTCACGGCCGACCATGCGGCGGACCAGGTCGTCCTCGGTCATGCCGTCGATCGGCTCGCTGGCGATCCAGGCGCCGTCGCGCAGGGTAGTGACCCGCCGGCAGATCTGGAAGATCTCCTCCAGCCGGTGGGAGATGAACAGCACGGCGGCGCCCTGGTCGCGCAGGGTGCGGACGACGCCGAAGAGGCGGGCGACCTCGCTGCCGGTGAGGGCGGCGGTCGGCTCGTCCATGATCAGGACCCGGGCGTCGAAGGAGAGCGCCTTGGCGATCTCGACGATCTGCTGGTCGGCGATGGACAGACCGCGCGCCGGGCGGTCGGGGTCGAGCTCGACGCCGAGGCGCCGCATCAGGGCCAGCGTGGCGGCATGGGTGGCTTTGTGATCGATCCGGCCGAACGCGCGCCGGGGCCTGCGGCCCATGAAGATGTTCTCGGCGATCGACAGGTCGGGGAAGAGGGTCGGCTCCTGGTAGATCACGGCGATACCGGCGTCCCGGGCGTCGCCGGGGCCGTGGAAGACGACGGGTGCGCCGTCGAGCAGCACCTGGCCGGCGTCCGGCCGGTGCACTCCGGCGAGCGTTTTGATGAGGGTCGACTTGCCCGCGCCGTTCTCTCCGGCGAGGGCGTGCACCTCCCCGGGGAACAGCTCCAGGGAGACGTCCCGCAGGGCGCGGACCGCGCCGAAGGACTTCGACACGTCCCTGAGCGCGAGTACCGGGGCCGGACCCGTGGTGGACGGGTGGGTCATGGGGGCTCCTCGACGACGTCGGCGGGACGGCCCTCGCGACGTCGTGAAAGGTTTCAACTTGATTGCCGGGACGTTAGGCATGCGACGCATGTCACGTCAATGGGTCCGTGTCGAAAAAGTTTCGATGAACGAAGGTCACGGCCGGGTCACGAGCAACAGGCTTGAGCCTGGGGCTTGACACCCCTTCGGGGGGCTCATAGCTTCCCGTCTTGAATCGTTTCACAGTGATGCGTTTCTGAAGACTTTCCGCCCCGACGTCACAGGAGCCCGAAGTGACCGACCTCGCCGCGGTGAAGGCCGCGCTCAAGACCCAGGCCGTCGAGACGCCGTCGTGGGCGTACGGGAACTCCGGGACCCGGTTCAAGGTGTTCGCGCAACCGGGGGTGCCACGGACACCCCAGGAGAAGCTGGAGGACGCGGCGCAGGTCCACACGTTCACGGGGGTGGCGCCGACGGTGGCCCTGCACATCCCCTGGGACAAGGTCGAGGACTACGCGGCTCTCGCCAAGTTCGCCGAGGAACGGGGGGTGAAGCTGGGTGCGATCAACTCCAACACGTTCCAGGACGACGACTACAAGCTCGGCAGCATCTGCCACCCCGAGGCGGCGGTGCGCCGCAAGGCCGTCGACCACCTGCTGGAGTGCGTCGACATCATGGACGCGACCGGCTCCACCGACCTGAAGCTGTGGTTCGCCGACGGGACGAATTATCCCGGGCAGGACGACATCCGCGGGCGCCAGGACCGCCTGGCCGAGGGTCTCGCCGAGGTCTACGAGCGGCTCGGGGACGGGCAGCGGATGCTGCTGGAGTACAAGTTCTTCGAGCCCGCCTTCTACACGACGGACGTCCCAGACTGGGGGACGGCGTACGCGCACTGCCTCAAGCTCGGGCCGAAGGCCCAGGTCGTCGTCGACACCGGGCACCATGCGCCCGGCACCAATATCGAGTTCATCGTCGCCACGCTGCTGCGGGAGGGGAAGCTCGGCGGGTTCGACTTCAACTCGCGCTTCTACGCCGACGACGACCTGATGGTGGGCGCGGCGGACCCCTTCCAGCTGTTCCGGATCATGTACGAGGTGATCCGCGGCGGGGGCTTCAGCCCCGAGGTCGCGTTCATGCTCGATCAGTGCCACAACATCGAGGCGAAGATCCCGGCGATCATCCGGTCGGTGATGAACGTGCAGGAGGCCACGGCGAAGGCGCTCCTGGTGGATCGCGTCTCTCTTTCCGAGGCGCAGGCCGCCGGGGACGTGCTGGCCGCGAATGCCGTGGTGATGGACGCGTACAACACCGATGTGCGGCCGCTGCTGCGGGAGGTGCGGGAGGAGATGGGGCTGGATCCTGAGCCCCTTGCCGCGTATGCGCGGTCCGGGTGGGCCGAGAAGATCGTTGCTGAGCGAGTCGGTGGGGAGCAGGCCGGTTGGGGGGCGTGAGCGTCTGCCCTGATCTGTCGTATGCGGGGTGCGCGTGGTGTGTGGCTGGTCGCGCCCACGCGGCGGAGCCGCAAATCGGCACTGCCCCGCGCCCCTTGGGAAGTGCACTCGCCCTTTTTCAAGAAGTAAGGAAATTTTCCATGGCTATCCATCCCGAAGCCGCCGCTCTCCTCGCCCGGTCCCGTCGGCTCGGTTCTGATCCCCGTAACACCAACTACGCCGGCGGCAATGCCTCCGCCAAGGGCGCCGGCACCGATCCCGTCACGGGGGGTGATGTCGAGCTGATGTGGGTCAAGGGGTCCGGTGGTGATCTCGGGACGCTCACCGAGGCGGGGCTGGCGGTGCTGCGGCTGGACCGGATGCGGGCGCTCGTCGACGTCTACCCGGGTGTGGAGCGCGAGGACGAGATGGTCGCCGCGTTCGACTACTGCCTGCACGGCAAGGGGGGTGCCGCGCCCTCCATCGACACCGCCATGCACGGGCTCGTCGAGGCCGCCCATGTCGATCATCTGCACCCCGACTCCGGTATCGCGCTCGCCTGTGCCGCCGACGGCGAGAAGCTGACCGCCGAGTGCTTCGGCGACACCGTGGTGTGGGTGCCGTGGCGGCGCCCCGGGTTCCAGCTCGGGCTCGACATCGCCGCGGTGAAGAAGGCCAACCCCCAGGCCATCGGGTGCGTGCTCGGCGGGCACGGGATCACCGCCTGGGGTGACACCTCCGAGGAGTGCGAGCGCAATTCGCTGCACATCATCCGCACCGCCGAGGCGTTCCTTGCGGAGAAGGGGAAGGCCGATCCCTTCGGTCCCGTCATCGAGGGGTACGAGGCCCTCGGCGAGGGCGAGCGGCGGGAGCGGGCCGCGGCTCTGGCGCCGCACGTGCGTGCCGTCGCCTCCCAGGACCGGGCGCAGGTCGGGCACTTCGACGACTCCGACGCCGTCCTCGACTTCCTCGCCCGCGCCGAGCACCCCCGGCTCGCCGCCCTCGGCACCTCGTGCCCCGACCACTTCCTGCGCACCAAGGTGCGGCCGCTGGTGCTGGACCTGCCGCCCACGGCGCCGCTTCAGGACGTCGTGGCGCGGCTGAAGGAGCTGCACGCCGCCTACCGCGAGGAGTACGCCGCCTACTACCAGCGGCACGCCCTGCCCGACTCCCCCGCGATGCGCGGGGCGGACCCGGCGATCGTGCTGGTCCCCGGCGTCGGCATGTTCTCCTTCGGCAAGGACAAGCAGACCGCCCGGGTCGCGGGCGAGTTCTACGTCAACGCCATCAACGTGATGCGCGGCGCCGAGGCCGTCTCGACGTACGCGCCCATCGAGGAGTCCGAGAAGTTCCGCATCGAGTACTGGGCCCTGGAGGAGGCCAAGCTCCAGCGGATGCCGAAGCCCAAGCCGCTCGCCACCCGGGTCGCGCTGGTGACCGGCGCCGGCAGCGGGATCGGCAAGGCCATCGCCCAGCGGCTGGTCGCCGAAGGTGCTTGTGTGGTCGTCGCCGATCTCGACGCCGAGAACGCCGCCGCCGTCGCCGAGGAGCTGGGCGGGCCCGACAAGGCGGTCGCGGTGACGGTGGACGTCACCTCCGAGGAGCAGATCGCCGACGCCTTCGAGGCCGCCGTGCTCGCCTTCGGCGGGGTCGACCTCGTCGTGAACAACGCCGGGATCTCCATCTCCAAGCCGCTGCTGGAGACGTCGGCCAAGGACTGGGACCTGCAGCACGACATCATGGCGCGCGGTTCCTTCCTCGTGTCGAGGGAGGCGGCGCGGGTGATGATCGCCCAGGGTCTGGGCGGTGACATCGTGTACATCGCCTCCAAGAACGCCGTCTTCGCCGGCCCGAACAACATCGCCTACTCCGCCACCAAGGCCGACCAGGCCCACCAGGTGCGGCTGCTGGCCGCCGAGCTGGGCGAGCACGGCATCCGCGTCAACGGCGTCAACCCGGACGGCGTCGTGCGCGGCTCGGGGATCTTCGCCGGTGGCTGGGGCGCCCAGCGGGCCGCCGTGTACGGGGTGGAGGAGGACAAGCTGGGCGAGTTCTACGCCCAGCGGACCATCCTCAAGCGGGAGGTGCTGCCCGCGCATGTCGCCAACGCCGTCTTCGCCCTCACCGGCGGGGAGCTGACGCACACCACGGGACTGCACGTCCCGGTCGACGCCGGCGTCGCGGCCGCCTTCCTGCGGTGAGCGGGTCCGTGAAGTCGTACGCCGCGGTCGACCTCGGCGCGTCCAGCGGACGGGTCATGGTCGGCCGCGTGGGGCCCGACAGTCTGGAGCTGGCGGAGGCGCACCGGTTCGTGAACCGGCCGGTGCGCGTTCCGGAGGGGCTGCGCTGGGACGTGCTCGGGCTGTACGCGGGGGTGCTGGACGGCCTGCGGGCCGCCGGGCAGGTCGACTCCGTCGGCATCGACAGCTGGGCCGTCGACTACGGCCTGCTGGACGCCGACGGGGCGCTGCTCGGCAACCCCGTCCACTACCGCGACTCCCGTACGGACGGGGTCGCGGAGAAGGTGTGGGCGACCGTGCCCGCCGAGGAGCTGTACGGGGCGACCGGGCTGCAGTACGCGCCCTTCAACACCCTGTACCAGCTCATGGCCGCCCGCGGCACGGACCAACTCGCCCGTGCCCGGCGCCTGTTGCTCATCCCCGACCTGCTGACGTACTGGCTCACCGGCGAGCAGGGCACCGAGCTGACCAACGCCTCGACCACCCAGCTGATCGACCCGCGGACCCGGCGGTGGGCCACCGATGTCGCCGCCCGGCTCGGCGTCGACCTGGACCTGTTCGCGCCGTTGCGGCAGCCCGGGGAGCCGGCCGGTCTGCTGCGGCCCGAGGTCCTGGACGACACCGGGCTCACCGGACCCGTGCCGGTGACCGCCGTCGGCTCGCACGACACCGCCTCCGCGGTGGCCGCGGTCCCGGCCGGCGCCGGTGAGCACTTCGCGTACATCTGCACGGGGACCTGGTCGCTGGCCGGTCTGGAGCTGGACGCGCCGGTGCTGACCGAGGAGAGCCGGGCCGCCAACTTCACCAACGAGCTGGGGCTGGACGGCACGGTCCGCTACCTGCGCAACATCATGGGCCTGTGGCTGCTCCAGGAGTGCCTGCGCGTGTGGGACGAGCCGGATCTGGGCGGGCTGCTGCTCAGGGCGGCCAAGGCACCGGCGCTGCGGTCGGTGGTGGACGCGGGCGACGCGGCGTTCCTCGCGCCGGGGCGGATGCCGCAGCGGATCGCCGAGGCGTGCCGGGCCTCCGGGCAGCCGGTGCCCGAGTCGCCCGCCGAGGTCACGCGCTGCATCCTCGACTCGCTCGCCCTCGCCCACCGCAGGGCCGTCGCGGACGCCCAGCGGTTGGCCGACCGGCCGGTCGACGTCGTGTACGTCGTCGGGGGCGGCACCCGCAACGCCCTGCTGTGCCAGCTCACCGCCGACGCCTGCGGGCTGCCGGTGGTGGCGGGGCCGACGGAAGCCGCGGCCCTCGGCAACGTCCTGGTCCAGGCCCGCCCGCACGGCCTGGTCCGGGATCTCATGGACGGGCGGCAACTGCTCACCCGTACCCAGCCGTTGACCCGCTACGAGCCACGGGGCGACACCGCCCGGTGGCGCGAGGCCGAGGCCCGGTTCGCCCGCGGATGAGCGGGACTCCCCCGGGCCGCTGCCCCGCACTACCCTGCACTCATCCGATGATCGACGACAAGGAGCCGCGATGCGTGTCGCTCTGTTCCTGACCTGTGTCAACGACACGCTCTATCCGGACACCGGGCGCGCCGTGGTGAAGCTGCTGACCAGGCTGGGTGTCGAGGTCGACTTCCCGATGGCGCAGACCTGCTGCGGGCAGGCGCACTACAACACCGGCTACCGGCATGGCGCGGAGCCACTGGCCCGGCATTTCTCCGATGTCTTCGGGGAGTACGAGGCGATCGTGACGCCTTCCGGGTCGTGCGGGGCGATGGTGCGCGAGCTGTACCCGCGGATGGGCGAGCGGGCGCGGGCGGAGGGGCGCGGGGACGCGCTCGCCGCCACCCTCGCGCCCGTGGTGCCGAAGACGTACGAGCTGACGGAGTTCCTGGTGGACGTGCTGGGGGTGACGGACGTCGGGGCGTACTACCCGCACACGGTGACCTACCACCCGGCCTGCCACGGGCTGCGCGGGCTGGGGCTCGGTGACAAGCCCCAGCGGCTGCTGCGGGCGGTGAAGGGACTTGAGCTGGTCGAGCTGCCGGGCGCCGACGAGTGCTGCGGTTTCGGCGGCACCTTCGCCGTGAAGAACTCCGATGTCTCGGCGGCGATGGGCGCGGACAAGGTACGCAACGCCGAGTCCACGGGCGCGGACGTGCTCTGCTCGGCCGACAACTCGTGTCTGATGCACATCGGCGGCACCATGGCCCGGCTCAGGACGGGGATGCGGCCCGTCCACATCGCCGAGATCCTGGCGAGCACGGAGGAGGAACCGGCCGTATGAGCGGGACGTTCGTAGGGATGCCGGCCTTCCCGAAGGCCGCGCACGAGGCCGTGCACGACCAGACTTTGCGCGGCAATCTCCGCCACGCCACGCACACCATCCGCGGCAAGCGGGCCGCGGCCGTGGCGGAGGTGTCCGACTGGGACGCGCTGCGCGACGCGGGCGCGCGGATCAAGGACCGTGCGCTGCGCCATCTGGACCGCTACCTGGTGCAGTTGGAGGAGTCGGTGACCGCCGCGGGCGGCACCGTGCACTGGGCCGCCGACGCCGACGAGGCCAACCGGATCGTCACCGACCTCGTCAAGGCCACCGGCGAGTCGGAGGTCGTCAAGGTCAAGTCGATGGCCACGCAGGAGATCGGGCTGAACGAGGCGCTGGAGGCGGAGGGCATCCGCGCCTACGAGACCGATCTCGCCGAACTGATCGTGCAGTTGGGCAAGGACCGGCCCTCCCACATCCTGGTCCCGGCGATCCACCGCAACCGCGGCGAGATCCGGGACATCTTCGCCCGGGAGATGAGCGAGTGGGGCCGTCCGGCCCCCGAAGGGCTCACCGACACCCCGGCCGCACTCGCCGAGGCCGCCCGGGTGCATCTGCGGGAGAAGTTCCTGCGCGCCAAGGTCGGCATCTCGGGCGCCAACTTCATGGTCGCCGAGACCGGCACCATGGTGGTCGTGGAGTCCGAGGGCAACGGCCGGATGTGCCTGACCCTGCCCGAGACACTGATCTCGGTCGTCGGCATCGAGAAGGTCGTGCCGTCCTGGCAGGACCTGGAGGTGTTCCTGCAGACCCTCCCCCGCTCCTCCACCGCCGAGCGCATGAACCCGTACACGAGCATGTGGACCGGTACGACGGACTCCGAGACGGCGGACGGGCCCCGGAACTTTCATCTCGTCCTCCTCGACAACGGCCGCACCGACACCCTCGCCGACGAGGTCGGCCGCCAGGCCCTGCGCTGCATCCGCTGCTCCGCCTGCCTCAATGTCTGCCCGGTGTACGAGCGGGCCGGCGGCCACGCGTACGGCTCGGTCTACCCGGGCCCGATCGGCGCCATCCTCAGCCCCCAACTGCGGGGCACGGCAAGCGAGATCGACGCCTCCCTGCCGTACGCCTCCTCCCTGTGCGGCGCCTGCTACGAGGTGTGCCCCGTGGCCATCGACATCCCCGAGGTGCTGGTGCACCTGCGGGAACGGGTCGTGCAGGGCGGGCCGGTGACCCGGGGCGGCAACAAGGTCGTGCTCAAGCCCGCCAAGGGACACGCGGCGGAACGGGCGGCGATGCGGGCGGCCCGCTGGGCGTTCACCTACCCGGCCGCCCTGCGCACCGGGCAGCGGCTCGCCTCCCGCACCCGGCGCCTGCATCCCCGCAGCCTGCCGGGGCCCGGGAAGGCGTGGAGCGGCACCCGGGAACTGCCCGCGGTGCCCCGGGAGCCGTTCCGGGACTGGTGGCAGCGGACGCACGGCGGAAAGGACGACGCCAAGTGAGCAGCAGGGAACGGATCCTCGGGCGGGTGCGGCGCGCGCTGGCCGACGTAGGACCGGACGAGGACACGCCGGTCGAGCGCGGGTATCTGCGGCAGCACGGGGAGCGGGGCGCGGAGGAGACGGTGGATTTGTTGGCCGAGAACCTGGCCGACTACCGGGCGATCGTGCACCGTTGCTCCCCCGATGACCTGCCGGCGACGCTCGCCGGGCTGCTGGCCGCGCGGGGGGCGAGGACGGTGCTCGTGCCGCCCGGTCTGGAGTCGTCGTGGCTCGCGGTGGCCGATGCAGAGCAGGTCCCGGACCGGATCGAGAGCACCCCGCACGAGCTGGACCGCGTCGACAGTGTGATCACGGCGTGCGCGGTGGCCGTCGCCGAGACCGGCACCATCGTCCTCGACGGCGGCCCCGACCAGGGCCGTCGCCGCATCACGCTCGTCCCCGACCATCACATCTGCGTCGTACGGGTGCCGGACCAGGTCGTCTCCTCCGTGCCGCAGGCCCTCGAACGGCTCGACCCCGTCCGCCCGTTGACCTGGATCTCCGGCCCTTCGGCGACCAGCGACATCGAACTGGACCGGGTCGAGGGGGTGCACGGGCCGCGCACCCTGGAGGTGATCCTGGTCGGCTGAGGGGGCGGCTCAGATGTCCCGTTGCTCCAGGGGCCGCACCGCGGGCCCCTGGACCACCCGGCCGTCCGGGGCGAAACGGGAGCCGTGGCACGGGCATTCCCAGGCCTGCTCCGCGCGGTTGAACGCCACGAGACAGCCCATGTGCGTGCACTTGGCGGAGACGGCGTGCACCTTGCCGTCCTCGTCGCGGTGGACGGCGCAGCGCTTGCCCGACACATGGACGATGGCGCCGTCCCCGGGGGCGATCTCGTCCACCGACGTGGCCGAGGGGCCCGGCAGGTGCTGGAGCCGGTCACCGACGAAGTGCCGTGCCACGTCGGCCTGGTGCTTGAGGAAGTCCATCCCCTCCCGCAGGACGGGCGCCACCCGGCGCGGGTCGTACAGGTCGCTCCACGCGTTGTCCCGGCCGGTGATCAGATCGCACAGCAGGCGGCCCGACATGATCCCGCTCGCCATTCCCCAGCCGCCGAAGCCGGTGGCCACGTAGACGTGCTTGCTCCCGGGGTGCAGGGGGCCGACGAGCGGTACGGAGTCGGTGGGGTCGTTGTCCTGCGTGGCCCAGCGGTGGGTGAAGTCGAGGTCACCGAAGCGTTCCCGGGCCCAGGCGGAGAGGGTCTCGAAGCGGGCCTCGACATCGCCGCCGGCGCCGGGGGTGAAGTGTTCCCCGGTGACGAGGAGCAGGCGCCTGCCGTCGCCGTAGGGCGCCGTGCGGACGGAGCGGGTGTTCTGCTCGGGGGTGATGTACATGCCGGTCGGAGCCGTGGCGGCGTCGACGGGAGCGGTGACGACGAGTTCCCGGCGGGGCGTGAGGCGGGTGAACAGCAGCGCCCGGTCGAAGATCGGATAGTGGGTGGCGACCACGACGGACCGCGCCGTCACCTTCACGCCGTCCTCGGTCGTGAGCACACAGCGTTCGCCCTCGGAGAGGCCGACCACACGGGTGTGCTCGTACACGCGACCGCCCAGCCGCTGCAGGTCGTCGACCAGCGCCAGCAGGTATTTGCGCGGGTGGAACTGGGCCTGTTCCTCCACCCGAACGGCCCCCGCGACCGGGAACGGCAGGTCCGTCTCGGTCACGTACTGCGCGGGCAGCCCCGCCTCCCGGGCGGCGGCGGCCTCGGCCCGCAGTTCCTCGGTGCGGTCGGCGTTCTCGGCCCAGGTGTAGGCCGCCGTGGTCTCCCAGTCGCAGTCCACGCCGAGCGCCTCAGCGGTTTCGGCGGCGTGCCGGATCGCGTCCATCTGGGAGGCCGCGTACAGCCGTGCCCCGTCCCGGCCGCGGGTACGGCGGAGCCGGTCGTAGATCAGGGTGTGCTGGGCGCTCATCTTGGCCGTGGTGTGCCCGGTGACGCCGGTGGCGATCCGGTCCGCCTCCAGCAGGGCGACGCCGTGGCCCCGCCGGGCCAGCTCCCAGGCCGTACTGATCCCGGCGATACCCGCGCCCACGACGGCCACCTCGACGGTGAGGTCACCGTCCGGCGGGGGCGCGAGGTCGCCGGGCGGCGCCGTCTCGATCCAGTGCGACTTACGGGTGCGGGCCTGATCGTCCATGGCGCCCGGGTTCCCCGGACGGGCCCGGCCACACGACGTACGGGGAGCCAGGGAAAGGTGCAGGTCAGCGGGGAGTGGCCGGGGGCCGCGGTGTGACAGGGATCCAGCCACCCGCCGTGCCGCCGGACCACGCAAGCGCGCAGGCCAGCGCGCAACGGCCGACGGCCGCCCGTGACACGGACCCGGCCACACGACGCGCGGCGACCCGAGCAAGTGCAGGTGCGCGGACTGGCCAGGGGCCGCCGGTGGCACGGGCCCGGCCACCCGCCGTGCCGCCGGACACGCAAGCGCGTAGCGGCGGCCGGAGCCGGTCGGCCAGGTGGGCTGCGGGTGGGGGGGCGTCGTGGCGCACGGTCGCCGAGTCCGCGGCGCTGACGCGTCCGCTCGCCCTGACGTCGGAGCGGTCGATCGCCGGGCGGGGAAGATGCCGTACGCCCTCGGGGCGCCGGTCGCGCACCGGTGCCCCAACCCCCGCGCATCCCCGCCCCCGTACTCAGGCGTTCTTCGGCTTGCGGGTCGACTCGCGGGCCAGGATGCCGAAGGCCCAGCGCTCGTTGAACCCGGCGACGAAACCTATCGCGCACCAGAACCCCCAGAAGTCCGTGCCCTTCGTGGGAGAGCCGGGCGTGGCGGCGGACGGGCAGATCTCGGCCGCCGTGGCCGGGACCTCGAAGACGGGCACGAGGCCGCCGCTGAGCAGGAAGTACACCGCGAGGGCGAGGATCCAGCCGACGACCACCCGGTACACGCCCTCGTGGCGCATCCTGCGGGCCATCTGGCCGGGCACGACCAGACCGTCCTGGGCACCGTTCTGACGCTGCGTCAACTGTTCGGTGTGTCCCCGCAGTCGGACCAGCACACTCAGCACCGCGCCGAGCGCCCCGACCCCGCCGCACACGAACGCGCCCAGCAGCTGCCAGCGGTTGGTGCAGTTGAGCGTCACCCCCAGGGCCTGGAGCAGTCCGGCACCCCAGAGCAGCGGTACGACGAGCAGCACCAGGCTGGCGGCGGAGCCGAGCGTCAGGCCGACGTTGAGGCCGCGACTGACCGCGATCGCGCTGTCCTGGGCGAGTCGTCCCCGCAGGTCGGCGACCTCCTCGTCGAGGTACTCGGCCAGGTGGTCGTTCGGCTTGGCGTCCTCGAGGCGTGGATCGCTCAGCGCGTTGTGGAGGACGCGCCGCACGGCGACCCGCGCCGCGACGCGCGTGGTGCGCTCGAAGGCGCGCTGCGAGGCGCCGTACAAGAGCTGCAGTTGCAGCTGCTGTTCGGGGTACAGGTCCCCGAACTTCATGTAGGCCGGGCCGAGTCCGGCCGGCACGATGTGCATCAGTCCCTCGGGCCGCAGATCGGTGTCCGCCCCCTCGACCGACTCCCGCAATCCCTGCCACCACGAGTGGCGGCGTCCCCCGTCGACCGTCATGGGGTACCTGTACCGCCGCGGGTGACGGCCGGGAAGTCGGCTCGCCGCACCAGTCCCGTGACGGTTGTCACCGGTGTGTCACCTCGGCGGGCCACTGCCCTGGAGACGGGGCCGTGGTGTCACTGAGTACACCCCCCGATACGGGTTCTGCACCCCATGTGCCGAGCCCGCCGTCTCCGTAGCTTCGTGGTGGGGGGCACAGGGAGTGCCCCACCGGGGAGTGATGACGATGTTCCGCACGGGCACACCCGCGCACGACGAGGGACCCGCCGCCGAGGCGCTGCGGCTGGTCAAGGTCACCAGGACCTACGGCACGGACGACAGCGCGGTGACCGCCTTGCGCGAGGTCACCTTGGGGCTCGGGAGCGGCACCTTCACCGCGGTGATGGGTCCTTCCGGCTCCGGCAAGACGACGTTGCTGCACTGCGCGGCGGGTCTGGACCGGCCGGACAGCGGGATCGTGCGGGTGGACGGCACCGAGCTGACGGGCGGCGACGAGACGGCGCTGACGAAGTTCCGGCGCGGCCGGATCGGGTTCGTGTTCCAGCAGTACAACCTGCTGGAGACGCTGACCGTCGCGCAGAACACGGTGCTGCCGCTGAAGCTGGCCGGGCGGCGGGTGGACAAGCGGCGGGTCCGGGAGGTGCTGGCCTCGGTCGGTCTCGGCGACCGGCTCGGCCACCGTCCCGACCAGCTCTCCGGCGGCCAGCGACAGCGTGTCGCGATCGCCCGGGCGCTGGTCACCGAACCTCGGGTGATCTTCGCGGACGAGCCGACCGGCGCCCTGGACACGCGCAGCGCGCGGGAGGTCCTCACGCTGCTCCAGCACGCGGTGCGGGGGCACGGGCGGACGGTGGTGATGGTGACGCACGACCCGGTCGCCGCCTCCTACGCCGACTCCGTGCTGTTCCTGGCGGACGGGCGGCTCGCGGGCCGGATGGACGCGCCGACCCCGGACGCGGTGGCCGAGCGCCTCGCGCACCTGGGCGACGCCGTGGCGACGGAGGTGTGAGCGATGTTCCTGCTGGCGATGCGGTCGATCCGGCAGCGGCCCGGACGGTTCCTGGCGACGCTGCTCGCCGCCTTCCTGGGCGCGGCGATCATCATGACGTTCAACTCCCTGCACGACACCGCGGCGCGGGACGGCGTCGACGCGACGAGCGCGGAGACGCTGACGACGGCGGCGAGTGTCGTCGGCGGCTACGGCAGCCTGCTGGTGTTCTTCGCCGTGGCCTCGACGCTGACGGTCAACGTCCGTCAGCGGACGGCGGAGCTGGAACTGCTGCGCTGCTCGGGGGCGACGCCGGGGCAGCTCCGGCGGATGGTGGTGGGTGAGGCGGTGGCGGTGGCGCTGGTGGGCGCGGTACCGGCGGTCGGCGCGGCGATGCTCGGCGGGCGGGCGCTGCTGGCCGTCTTCCAGGACAGTGGCCAGGTGGCCGGTTCCGTCGGCCACGTCTTCGGCCCGGTCGCGCTCGTGACAGGCGTCGGCATCACGCTGCTCGCGTCGGCGGGCGCGGCGTTCCTCGCCGTACGGCGGGCCACGCGCGGGTCGCGACGGCCGGGCAGGGGGCGGACGTATCTCGGGTACGCGGCGCTCGCGGCCGGTGCCCTGTCGGCGAGCGCCACCTTCGCCTTCTCGGCGACGGACGAGGCGCTGATGGCGCCGGCCGTGTACGGGGCGATCCTGCTGTCGGTGGGGTTCGCGCTGCGGGCGCCCCGGCTGCTCGGGGGCGTGCTGGACCGGCTGGCGCCGCGGGGTGCGAGCAGCTGGCTGGCGGTGCGGAATCTGCGCCGGCGGTTGGCCGACCTGGCGGGCACGCTGATGTCGCTGATCCTCTTCACGGCGGTGTCCACGGCCACGCTCACCGCGCAGGCCGTGGAGAGCGACGCCCTCGCGGCCTCGGGCGCGGTGAAGTCGGTCGACGCGAAGAACCTGGAGACGCTCAACTACACGGTCGTCGGCATCATCGTGGTCTTCGTCTGCGTGATGCTGGTCAACTCGCTGTACGCGGCGACCACGTACCGGGTCCGGGAGTTCGGCCAGCAGCGGCTGGCGGGGGCGACGCCCGGCCAGGTGCTGGGGATGGTGGGCGCCGAGGGACTGATCCTCACGCTGACCGGAGTGGTGTGCGGGACGCTGGCGGCGCTGGCGGGCATCATCCCCTTCACCCTGGTCCGCTCCGACCGGCTCCTGCCCACCGAGTTCTACGGCGTCGCCGCCGCGGTCATCGCCGTAGCAGCCGCGACGACCCTGGGCACCAGCCTGGTGACGACCCGCCGGGTGCTGCGTACTCCGGCGGTGGCGGCGGTCGCGGTGGGGTGACGGATGGCGGGGGGCTCGGCGCGTTCTGGCGGCGAGCGCCCTCGACGCCGTGACACAGGAGGTGAACAAGCGCTTAGATAGGTGGCAGTATCCGACCTGGAGGCCCCGTTGTTCACTTCCGTCGACGACGTCGCCGCGCGGCTGGCCGAGACCGGCTACCTCGCCTCGCCCGCGGTCGCCACGACCGTCTTCCTCGCCGACCGCCTCGGCAAGCCCCTGCTGGTCGAGGGCCCCGCCGGGGTCGGCAAGACGGAGCTCGCCAAGGCCGTCGCCCAGGTCGCCGGGGCCCGGCTCGTCCGGCTCCAGTGCTACGAGGGCGTGGACGAGTCCCGCGCGCTGTACGAGTGGAACCACGCCAAGCAGTTGCTGCGCATCAGCGCGGGCCGTGACGAGACCTGGGACGAGGCGCGCACGGACATCTTCAGCGAGGAGTTCCTGCTCCCCCGTCCGCTGCTCACGGCGATCCGCGGCGACGACCCCAAGGTGCTGCTGATCGACGAGACGGACAAGGCGGACGTCGAGGTGGAGGGCCTGCTGCTGGAGGTGCTCAGCGACTTCCAGGTCACGGTCCCCGAACTCGGCACCGTCACCGCCACCCGCCGCCCCTTCGTCGTCCTCACCTCCAACGCCAGCCGCGAACTGTCCGAGGCGCTGCGCCGCCGCTGCCTCTTCCTCCACATCGGCTTCCCCGACGAGGAGTTGGAGCGCCGGATCGTCCGGCTGAAGGTGCCCGAGCTCGACGAGGCGCTGGCCCGCTCGGTGGTACGGGTGGTGGGTGCGCTGCGCGCCATGGACCTGCGGAAGCTGCCGTCGGTCGCCGAGACCATCGACTGGGCCCGGACCCTGCTCGCGCTCGGCGCCGACACCCTGGACGAGACCGTCGTACGGGACAGTCTCGGCGTCCTCCTCAAGCACCAGGAGGACGTGCTGAAGGCCACCGCCAAGCTCGACCTGGACGCCCTGTGACCACCCCCGCTGGGGTCGCCGAGCGGCTGACGTCGCTGGTGGCCGCCCTGCGCGCGCACGGCATCCGGATCGGCACCGGCGAGACCGTGGACGCGGCGCAGGCGGTGGCGGCGCTCGGCCTGACGGACCGGGAGCGGCTGCGCGAGGGCCTGGCGGCGACCTTGTTGCACGGTACGGCCCAACGGCCGGTGTTCGACCCGGTCTTCGACCTGTACTTCCCGCGGGGCGTCGGCGCGCCGGAGCAGGAGGCGGCGGGGCGGGAGGACCTGCGCGACCGGCTGGCGGCGGCGCTGGCGGCGAACGACCGGGCGCTGATGGGCCGGCTGGCGGTGGAGGCGGTCGACGGCTTCGGCGGATACGGCTCCTCCCCGGGGTCGGACGGCTGGTCGTCGTACCAGACCCTCGACCGGCTCCGCCCGCAGACGCTGCTCGCCCGGGTCCGCGACGACGTGCGGGCGCGGGGCGGCGCTCCGGGGTTCGCCGACCGGCTGCTGGAGGACGAGATCCGGCGGCGCATCGAGGGGTTCCGGGCTCTGGTCACCGCGGAGGCGCGGCGCCGGGTGGCGGAGCGGCGCGGCCGGGACGAGATCGCCCGGCGGGCGGTGGCGCCGAGCGCCGACCGGGTAGACTTCCTCTTCGCGGGGAAGGCTCAACTGGCCGAGCTGCGCAGGGCCGTTCAGCCGCTCGCCCGCAAGCTGGCCACCCGGCTGGCGGCCCGCCGGCGCCGGGCCGCGCGCGGTGCGATCGATCTACGGCGGACCCTGCGCGGCTCGCTGTCGACGGGCGGGGTGCCGATGAAGCCGGTGCTGCGCAGGCGGCGGCCGGTGCGGCCCGAACTGGTGCTGCTGTGCGATGTGTCGGGCTCGGTGTCCGGCTTCTCGGACTTCACCATGCTGCTGGTGCAGGCGCTGCACGACCAGTTCAGCAAGGTGCGGGTGTTCGCGTTCGTCAACCGCATCGACGAGGTGACCGGCCTGCTCGTGCACGGCACGGCCGACCCGGAGGGTCTGGGCGACCGCATCCGGACCGAGGCCACCCTGACCGGCTGGCACGGCAGCAGCGACTACGGCGTGGCGCTGGGCGAGTTCGCCGAGCGGTACGGTGACGCGGTCGGCCCGCGCACCACGGTGTTCGTGCTCGGCGACGCGCGCACCAATATGAGCGACCCGAACCTCGCGGCCGTCCGGCTCATCAGCGAAAGGGCCCGCCGCGTCTACTGGTTGAACCCGGAGCAGACCACGAGCTGGGGCACGGGCGACTCCGCCGCGCCGGACTACGCCGAGCTGGTGGAGATGCACGAGTGCCGCAACGCCCGCCAGCTCAGCGACCTGGTGTCCCGGCTGCTGCCGGTGTGACCGGGGCGACGGAACCTTCGGTGGTGGTCGTGGGCTCCGCTCCCCGGGACGAATCAGGGTTCGTCCCTGATGTCCCTGACCGGCCCGGATCCGTAGTCTCGAAAGCGGTGAAGGGGGAGATCATGAAGGCAGTGGTGCAGGACCGGTACGGCCCGGCGGACGTGCTGGAGTTCCGGGACATCGAACGGCCGGTGCCGGGACCCGGCGAGGTGCTGGTGCGGGTGCACGCCGCGTCGGTCAACGCCTACGACTGGCATTTCATGCACGGCGACCCGAAGGTGGCGCGCGCGGTGATGGGGCTGCGCGGACCCAAGGCGCGGGTCAGGGGCCGGGACTTCGCGGGCCGGGTGGCGGCGGTGGGCGACGGGATCACCGGTCTCGGGCCCGGTGACGAGGTGTTCGGCGAGGCCGACGGCGCCTTCGCCGAGTATGTGTGCGCGCCGGGTGACGCGGTGGGCCCGAAGCCGTCCCACCTCACCTTCGAGCAGGCCGCCGCGATACCCCTCGCCGGGAACACGGCCCTGATCGGCGTCCGGGACGTGGGCGGTGTGCGGCAGGGGCAGACGCTGCTGGTCAACGGCGCCTCGGGCGGCGTCGGCACCTTCGCCGTGCAGCTCGGCAAGGCGTACGGCGCGGAGGTGACCGCGGTGTGCAGCGCGCGCAACGCGGACATGGCCCGCTCACTGGGCGCGGACCATGTCATCGACTACGCACGCGAGGACTTCACCCGCACGAGCCGGCGCTACGACGTGGTACTGGACCTGGTCGGCAACCACTCACTGCGGGCGTTGCGGCGCGCGCTCACCCCGACCGGCACCCTGGTGCTGTCCGGCGGCGGATTCTACGAGGGCGGCAGCATCGTCGGCCCCATGGGACTGTTCCTCAAGCGGCGGCTGGCGGCGCCCTTCACACGGCAGCGGCTGCTCGAACTCCCCGCCCGCCAGAGCAGGGAGAACCTCGCGGCCCTCAAGGAGCTGGCCGAGGCCGGGCGGATCGCGCCGGTCGTCGAGCGGACGTATCCGCTCAGTGCGGCGGCCGAGGCGATTCGCCACCTGGAGGTGGAGCACGCGCGCGCGAAGATCGTCGTCACCGTCTGAGCGTCGCTCCTCCTCGCTACTCCTTGGCCTTCGCGTACTCCGTGGCCATGGTGCCCGCGAAGTCGTACACGACGACCTGTTCATCGCCCACGACCCAGGCGTCGTGGCCCGGCGGGACCACGAAGACATCGCCCGGGCCGACCTCGGCCTCGCCGCCGTCGTCCATCGTGACGTGCAGACGGCCCTGGACGACGTAGCCGTTGTGGTGGACCTCGCAGCTCTCGGTGCCCGCGATCGGGGCCACGGACTCCGACCAGCGCCAGCCGGGCTCGAAGGTGCCCACGGCGAAGTCGAGCCCGGTCAGGTGGACGGCCTCCAGGTGTCCCCTGGGGAAATCGCGCCGCTCGTCCGGCTTGTCGAGCGTCTTCACTTCGATCATCACGGATCTCCTTCCGGCCGCGTCGGTACGGCCGGGGCCGGTCTCCGTCTCCCGGCCGCTGCCGAGCGGCCCCGGCGGGGGCCGGACCCCACCCCTCCATCGTCCGCCTGTCCAGTCGGCGCCGCCATGCGGGTGACGGCGGCACGGCGGTCGCGCGGCCCGGGTGTCAGCCGGCGGGCGCGCACAGCCGGGCGAACCGCTCGGCGTCGACGTTGCCCCCGGAGACGATGACTCCGACCCGGGGCGGCAGCGCGCCCGCGCGGCCGGAGAGGAGTGCCGCCAGGGGGGTGGCGCCGCTCGGTTCGACGACGATCTTCAGGCGCTCGAAGGCGAAGCGCATCGCGTCCCGGATCTCGTCGTCGCCGACCAGGGCGATGGCGTCGACGAGCCGTCGGTTGACGGAGAAGGTGAGTTCGCCCGGTGTGTGCAGGGCCTGGCCGTCGGCGATGGTTCTGGGCACCGGGATCTCGATGCGCCGGCCGGCCTCCAGGGACCGCTTGGTGTCGTCCCCGGCCTCGGGCTCGACGCCGATCAGCCGCAGCCGCGGGTACAGCGCCTTGGCGACGGTGCCGCTCCCCGCGATGAGTCCGCCGCCGCCGACCGGGGTCAGCAGCGCGTCCAACGGCCCCACCTCTTCGAGGAGTTCCAGCGCGGCCGTGCCCTGCCCGGCCATGACGTGGGGGTGTTCGTAGGGCGGGATGACGGTGAGGCCCCGCTCGGCGGCCAGGGCCTCGGCGAGGGCGACCCGGTCGCCGGTGTAGCGGTCGTAGGTGACGATCTCGGCGCCGTAGCCCTCGGTGGCCCGCCGCTTGGCGGGCGGGGCGTCCTCGGGCATGACGATGACGGCGGTGGTGCCCAGTTCCCGGGCGGCGAGGGCGACGGCCTGGGCGTGGTTGCCGGAGGAGTAGGTGGCGATGCCCCGGGTGAGCTGGTCCGGCGTCAGCCGGGAGGCGGCGTTGTAGGCGCCGCGGAACTTGAAGGCGCCCACGCGCTGGAAGTTCTCGCACTTGAGGAAGACCTCGGCGCCGACGAGGCCGTCGAGGGTGCGCGAGCGCAGCACCGGCGTGCGGTGGGCGACGCCCTTGAGGCGTGCGGCCGCGTCCCGGACGTCGTCGGGGGTGAGGGGCGGGGTGCTGGTCACGCGGGTCCTCCATCGGGGTCGGAAGCCGGGCCGGTCGCGGCGCGTGCCTGGGCGAGGTAGTGGTAGGCGGAGGCGCGGGAGATGCCGAGCCGGGCGGCGACCTGCTCGACGGCGCGCCGCACGGCGAAGACGCCGCGGCCGTCGAGGCCGCGGAAGAGTTCCAGGCGCTGGGTGCGGTCCAGCTCCGCCCAGCCGCGGTTCTGGCGGAGCTGGTGGGCGTCGAGGATGGCGTCGACGACGGAGTCGATGTCGTTGCCGAAGGTGGTGACCGGTGCCTCGGCGCTGTCCCGGCCGATGCCGGCGAGGGCGCCGAGCAGGGCGTGGGCCTCGTTGACGGCGGTGACGTCGAGGTTGACGCACAGGGCGCCGAAGACCTCGCCGGTGGAGTCCCGCAGCACCATGGTGGACGCCTTGACCAGCTTCCCGGTCCGGGTGCGGGTGACGTAGTTCAGGTCGTCGTCCGCCTCGGCGCCGCGGGCGACGATCCGCATGCCGATCTCGCTCATCGCCCCGCCGACGGTCCGCCCGGTCACGGAACCGGCGACCGCGACGACGGATCGCTCGGGCCGGCGGTAGTCGTGCAGCACCACCTCGCACAGCGGCCCGAAGGTCGCCACGAGCCCGTCCACGACCGGCGTCAGCGCCGAGATGATCGCGTCCCGCTCGGCTTCCAGGCCCGGTTCACCCGCCATCGCTCACTCCCTGTCCGTCAGCCTGCGCCTAGACTACACGTCCAGATGCTATACAGAAAGTCCAGCATCAGGGGTGCGCGGAGTGACCCGGTGAACCCTGCATGCGCCCCCTGCCCGGCGGGGAGAATGCGGTACGCGTTCACCACAGACCCGTCGCGAAAGCAGGCCGCTCCGTGTTGTTGCATCTGCCCACATCCGTGTCCGAGGTCCAACAGCACCTTGCCAAGGGGGCGTTGCCGATCGGCGGGGCGACGCTCGTCTGGGCGTCCTTCCAGCGCGACGGCTTCCCCGACCGGGCCATGTCCCTGCGCAACCTGCCGGAGGCGAACGCCCTCGGGCCCGAGGCCCTGGGCTCGGCCGTGGTGCTCCAGCGGATCGACGACCGGGTGCCGGAGGTGCTGCGCCGGGCGGCCGGCGGCATAGGCACCGGCGCCGTGCGCCGCGCGGCCACGGTCGGCGGCAACATCGTGGGCAGCACCCTGCGTTGCCTGCTCCCCGCCGCGCTCGTCCTGGACACCCGCGCGACGGTCCTGGACACGACGGGCGTCTACGAGACCGACCTGACCGAACTCCTGGCCAAGCGCCCCGTCCTGCTCGGCATCACCTGGCGCACCCCGCTGGTCAGCGGCTACCTGAAGCAGGAGGGCGACCCGGGCGGCCCGCCGCCGTTCGTCGTCGCCACCGCGGTGCACGCGGAGCCCGGCGGCACCAGGCGCCTGCGCGTCGCCGTCCGCGACGGCTACGAGTTCCTCACCGCGACCACGCCCTGCGACACCGACGTCGAAACGGTCCTGCACGCCGTCGAGAACACGGACCTCGGCGCGCTTCCCGAGGACGCGCGGCACGTGATCCACGGCCGGATCAGGGACGTACTCGCCCGCTGACCACCGCACGCCGGGCCCAACCGGCCCGCGGAAAGGCCCCGTTCACCGGTCACCGACACCGACCGGCGGCGGGGCCTTCGCGTTGCCCATGGACCGGCGGACTTTGGCCACTTGAGAACCGCATGCTCGTTTCTGCTCGCAACACCTTCTTTTCAAGCACCTATTGACACAGGGCGCTCGCGTGGACAAAGTCATGCGGCAGCAAGAGCAGCCGGCCGCCACGCATAAGGGAGCGATCCGCGCCATGCCTGAAATCCCTGCTGTCTCACGCCGTACCCTCATGGGCGGGGCCCTGGCCTCCGGAGCCGTCGTCGCCGGACTCGGCACCCAGGCCTCCGCCGCCCCCACGGCCCCGACCGCCGACGTGACCCCGTCGCGGCGCCCGGGGCAGAAATCGATGATCGACGTGCCGTTCGGCGCGTACCCGACCGTCCGCGTCGGTCTGATCGGTCTCGGGAACCGGGGCCACGGGATGTCCTCGGGCTGGGCCGCGGTCCCGGGCTGCACGGTGACGGCCGTGTGCGACATCCGCGCCGACCGCGCCAGACGCACCGCCGACCGGCTCGTCGCCGAGGGCCGCCCCCGCCCCGCCGAGTACGGCGGCTCGGCCGACGCCTACGCGCGCATGCTGCGCCGCGACGACATCGACCTCGTGTACATCGCGACGCCCTGGGAGTTCCACCACGAGCAGGGCCGCGCCGCCCTGCTCGCCGGCAAGCACGCGCTGGTCGAACTGCCCATCGCCACCGAGCTGGACGAACTGTGGGACCTCGTGGACACCAGCGAGCGCACCCGCCGCCATCTGATCCTCTCCGAGAACTGCTCCTACGGCCGCAACGAGCTGGCGATGCTGAAGATGGCCCACGACGGCCTGTTCGGCGAGGTGACCAACGGTCACGGCGGCTATCTGCACGACCTGCGGGCCCTGCTGTTCTCGGACACCTACTACACCGACTCCTGGCGGCGGCTGTGGCACACCCGCAGCACCGCGTCCTTCTACGCCATGCACGGCCTGGCCCCGATCGCGGCGGCGATGGACATCAACCGCGGCGACCGCATGACGACGCTGCGGGCCACCGCGACCGAGCCCCGGGGGCTGGCCGACTACCGCGAGCGCTTCATCCCCAAATCCCACCCGAGCTGGAAGGAGACGTACATCAACGGTGACCTCGTCACCTGCCTGATCGACACCGCCGAGGGCCGGGTGATCCGCGCCGAGCACGAGGTGAGCTCACCGCGGCCGTACAGCCGTATCAACTCGCTCGCCGGCAGCCGGGGCATCTTCGAGGACTACGCGGGCGTGACGTCCGCGGGCGGCGGCCGGATCTATCTCGAACCCGACCACAGCGGCCACACCTGGCGGGCGTTCGACGCCTACCGCAAGGAGTTCGACCACTGGCTGTGGCTGAAGATCGGCGACGACGCGGCCAACAACGGCGGCCACGGCGGCATGGACTACGTCCTGCAGTGGCGCACCGTTCAGCTGATGCGCGCCGGGCTGGTCCCCGACATGGACGTCTACGACGGCGCGGTCTGGTGCTCCCCGATCCCGCTGAGCGTCAAGTCCCTCGCGGCGGGCGGCCGTCTGGTGGCGGTCCCCGACTTCACCCGCGGTTCCTGGGTCAAGCACCGCACGGGCCTGGACTCCCGCCCGATCGACATGCCTCCGGTCCCCTGACACCTTTCGCCTCCTGACGCGGGCTACTCTTCGGCCAGTTGAGCGAACGGGGGAGCATCCATGACGGACCGGCCGGTGGACCTGGTACGGCTGGAGGGCGGCGGGAACAGCGTCGTCCTGAGGATCACCGGCACGGACTCCGCGGGGGCGCCCCGGACGGCGTCCTGACCGGTGACCTCGTCGTCGAGACGCCTTTCGTGAAGGGCGGTCTCGACCTGTGGGTCTCCCCCCGGGACCTGCGGGAGTGGCAGGAGGCGCTGGACGCGCTCGACGCCGGGCAGGACATCGCGTGGCGGGAGTTCGCACGCGGACCCGCCCTGCGAGTCGCCCCCTCCCCCTAACGGGCTGGTCAGGCGGGGGCGCCTCCGGCATCGTCGGACGGGACGTCGGAGGCGCCGGAGGCCCGGTGCTCGCGCCAGTCGGCGACGATCTGTTCCAGCTTGGGCATGACGAAGAGCCCGAAGTCCCGCATGTCCATCAGGCGCGCGCGGCCACCGGTGTTGGCCTCGTCGAGCAGTTCCATGTCCTCCATGGCCCCCTTCGCGAACTCCCTCAGCCACAGGCTGCGGATGGCGAAGACGTCGGGCCAGGGGTCCTCCCGCACTCGGTAGAGGTCCCGGCGGGAGCCGGGCTGGTTCTCCCGGTTGATCAGGCCGATCCGGACGAGGCTCTGCAGGGCCGTGGAGACGGTGCCGGAGCTGATGGAAAGAAACTGGCCGATCTCGGCCGCCGTGAGCGCGCCGCTCGGGGACACCAGCACAGCGGCGAAGACGCGTGCGGACATACGGGGCAGGCCCGTCTCGGCGAACCGGCTCGCGAGCCGCTCCACGGCCCTGCTCTCGCCTCCGGCCGACCCCTCCGGTCCCGTGTACGCATCGCCCGCTGACTCTGCTCTGCCTGTGGACACGTGTTCTGCACCTCCTGCAGCCACCTTAACCGGCCATTCGGGCTTCTTCCAGTTCTCCCAAATTTCCGAATGTTCAAGTACTCTTAAAATCATGACGCCACCCATCTCAATCTCCTCACTGGTCAAGACGTTCGGCCCCGTCCGGGCTCTTGACGGGCTGGACCTCAGCGTGGAGGCCGGGGAGGTGCACGGATTCCTCGGCCCGAACGGCTCCGGCAAGACGACGACCATCCGCATCCTGCTGGGGCTCATGCGGTCCGACAGCGGCCGGCTGTCCTTACTCGGCGGAGATCCGTGGGCGGACGCCGTGGAGCTGCACAAGCGGCTCGCCTATGTCCCCGGTGACGTGACGCTCTGGCCCACCCTCTCCGGCGGTGAGGTCATCGACCTGCTGGGGCGGCTGCGCGGCGGCGCGACCAAGAAGCGCCGGGACGACCTGATCGAGCGGTTCGAGCTGGACCCGAAGAAGAAGGGCCGCGCCTACTCCAAGGGCAACCGGCAGAAGGTCGCCCTGGTGGCCGCCCTCGCCTCCGACGTCGAACTGCTCATCTTCGACGAACCCACCTCGGGCCTGGACCCGTTGATGGAATCCGTCTTCCAGGACTGCATCGACGAGGAGCGCGGCCGGGGCCGGACCGTGCTGCTGTCCAGCCACATCCTGTCCGAGGTCGAGCGGCTGTGCGACCGGGTCAGCATCATCCGCGGCGGCCGTACGGTGGAGTCCGGCACCCTCACCGAGCTGCGCCACCTCACCCGCACCTCGATCCGCGCCGAACTGACCGAGCCCGTCCGCGACCTCTCCCGCCTCCCGGGCGTGCATGACGTGCGGATCGGCAGCGAGGACGGCCACACCGTCACCTTCGACGTGGACGCCGGCGACCTCAACACCGCCGTACAGCATCTGACGACCCTGGGCCTGCGGGGTCTCGTCAGCCGGCCGCCCACGCTCGAGGACCTGTTCATGCGCCACTACACCACCGCGCAGGACAAGGAAGGCGCCGAAGGCGCCGACGACCGGGCGGAGGCCGCGCGGTGAGGGACTACGCAGGCACCGGGACGCTGCTGCGGCTCGCCCTCCGGCTCGACCGGGTCCGCGCCACCGCCTGGATCCTGGGCATCGTGCTGTTCACCACGGCATCCGCCCAGAGCAACAACGACCTGTACGGCACGGCCGAGGAGCGGGAGAAGCTGGCCGAGACGGTCGAGACCAACCCGGCGATGCTCGCCCTCGGCGGCCGCGCCTTCGACCTGACCACGACCGGCGGGGTCAACGCCTACCAGCTGGTCGCCTTCATGGCCACGATCATCGGCCTGATGAGCATCTTCATGGTGGTGCGGCACACCCGCGCCGAGGAGGAGAGCGGCCGCGCGGAACTGGCCGGTTCGGCGGTCCTCGGCCGCAAGGCCTGGCTCGCCAGCTCGCTGCTGCTGGTCACCGGGATGAACCTGGTCATCGCGCTGCTCCTCGGACTCGGCCTGCAGAACACCGATCTGCCCGCGACGGGCTCCTGGGCCTTCGCGCTCGGCTGCGCCGGGGTCGGCATCTTCTTCGCGCTCGTGGCGGGGATCGCCGCCCAGCTCACCGACCACGCGCGCTCCGCCAACGGCATCGCGGCCACCGTCCTCGGCCTCGCCTACCTGCTGCGCGCCACGGGTGACGCGGCCAGCGCCTCCGACGGCGGACTGTCGTGGCTGACCTGGCTCTCCCCTATCGGCTGGGCCCAGATGATGCGCCCGTACACCGACGAGAACTGGGCGGTGGCCCTGCTGTTCGTCGCAGCCGCCGCCGTGCTCGTCGCCGCGGTCGGCGTGCTCATCGGCCGGCGGGACGTCGGCGCCGGTGTGCTGCCGCCCTCGCTCGGGCCCAACGAGGCGACCCCCGCGCTGCGCTCCCCCTTCGCCCTCGCCTGGCGGCTCCAGCGCGGTTCCATGCTGGGCTGGGCGCTCGCCTTCGTGGTCGTCGGCGCCGCGTTCGGCGGGGTCGCGGACGGCATGGTCGACGTCGCCGAGGACAACCCGAACATCGACGAGCTGCTGCGCGACCTCGGCGGCAGCGGCAGCATCGTGGACGTCTTCCTGGCCACCATCACCTCGCTCATCGCCGTCGTCGTCGGCGCCTACGCCGTCCAGTCGGCGCTGCGGCTGTCCGGCGAGGAGTCCGCCCACCGGATCGACCCGGTGCTGAGCACGGCCGTCAACCGGCTGAGCTGGGCGGGCAGTCATCTCACCGTCGCCGCGCTCGGCTCGGTCGTCATGCTCACCTCGGCGGGACTCTCGGCCGGCCTGGCACACGGCATCAACAGCGGTGACGTGGCCGGTGAGGTGCCCCGGGTACTGGGCGCCGCCCTGGCGCAGGTGCCCGCCGTATGGACGCTGATCGGTCTGTGCGCGCTGCTCTTCGGGCTGCTGCCCCGCTACACGGCCGTCGCGTGGGCGGTGCTGGCCGTCGTCCTGGTCATCGGCCAGTTCGGTGAGGTGCTCAAGCTCGACCAGATGGTCATGAACCTGTCCCCGTTCACCCATGTTCCCGATCTGCCGTCGGCGGACTTCCGGGCGACCCCGCTGCTGTTGCTGGTGCTGCTGGCCGCCGCGCTGATCGCGGCGGGGCTGAGCGGCTTCCGGCGGCGCGACGTCGCCTGACCCCCGGACACCGCCGGGCGTCCGGCCCCGGACATCCCAGCCGCTGCGGCCGACCTCCCCCGGGGCCGCAACGGCAAAGGGGCCACCCCGCATGCAGGTCCGCCTCGCGCGGTGGCCCCTCCTCACGTCCTCACGGGCGACTCAGTGGGTCTTGCTGCCCGAGCGGGCGGCCTCCCGCAGCTGAGCCGCGACATGGCGGGCGATCCGCCGGTCGTGCTCCGTCTCCGGCGGCAGCGCCGTGAACAGGGCCTTCGAGCGGGCGGCCAGCGGCTCCGCCACCCCTCGATCGGTGATCACGTACGGCTTTCCGGACCGCAGCCCCTCCACCAGCATCTCCCCCACGGCGTCCGGGGAGTGCCCGAGCTGGCGCAGATAGAAGTCCTGCTCGGTGAGGAGCCGCTCCCGGTCCTCCTCCTGCTCGGCGGTGAGCCCGAGGTCACCGCCGATGCGGCGGCGCGCGGCCCGGCCGGTGGCGACCATGTTGGTGGCCACCAGGCCCGGACAGAACACGGTCACCCCGATGGGATGCCCCTCGTGCGCCAACTGCCGGGAAAGCCCCTCGGACAGACCGATCACCCCGGCCTTGGTCCCCTCGTACATGTAGCCCGCCTGCCCGCCCTGGGGCGCCAGCCCTGCGGTGGAGGCGGTGTTGACGATGTGCGCCGGCTCCCCGCGGGCGATCATGCGGGGCAGGAAGGTCTGCAGACCGTTCACCACCCCGCCGACGTTGACGCCGAGGAACAGGTCCCACAGTTCGTAGCTCATCGCGTTGACCGGGTAACTGCCGCCGACACCCGCGTTGTTGCAGAGCAGCGTCACCGGACCGAGGCGCTCCTCGGCCTCGTCGGCCACTCGGCTATAGGCGGCGCGGTCGGTGACGTCCAGGGTGAAGGTGGCCACCCCGGTCAGCGCCGACAGCTCGACGTCGGCCGCGGCGAGCGCGTCCGTGTCGATGTCGGCGAGGGCGAGCCGTACGCCCTCCTTGGCGAGCGCCCGGGCCAGGCCCAGTCCGATGCCCTGGGCGCCGCCGGTGATGAAGGCGGTCCGTCCCGCGAGTTCGAACACCGCGCCTCCTCTCCTGTGCGTGTTGATGGGGGTGGTGGTCGATGGGGTGGTGAAGGACGAGGAAAACGGGTCGTCGGTCAGTCGTTCACAGGCAGCGCCCGCAGCCAGCTGTCCACGGCCCCGGCGGTTCCGGCGGCGAACTCCCCCTCCATCAAGGTGAAGTGGTCGCCCGGCACCTCGACGGCGGTGTGCTCGTAGCCCCAGTCGGCGCGCCGCCGTGAGCCCTCCGGACCGAGCGAGTCGGCCGCCCGCACCAGCAGCGTGGGGGCCGCCAACTCGGCCTGGTGGAAGTCCAGATACAGGTAGCGGGCACGAGCGGTGACCCAGGCGTCGCCCCAGTTCTCCCCCTGGTGCTCGCTCTCCCCGACCCGGTCCAGCAACCCGCTGAGGACGCTGTTCGCCCACGGATCGAGGTCGAAACCGCCCGCCGTGTCCCACCAGTGGGTGTCCACCATCACCAGTCCGGCCGGACCGGACCCCGCCTCCTCCAGATGCCGGGCAACCGCGCTGGCGATCAGGCCGCCGCTGGAATAGCCGAGCAGGGCGTACGGCTCGTCCCCGGCGTTCTGCCGGATCGCCTCGGCCAGTGTCCGCACCAGTGCGTCCAGGTCGGCCGGGATCGACTCGCCGGTCATGAACCCCGGAAGAGAGAGGGCGGAGACGGTTCGGGTGCCGCTGAGCGCGGAGGCGAAGGGGAGGTACTGGTAGACGCTCGGCTTCCAGGCGAAGGTCGGGAAGCAGATCAGCTGGGGCGTCCGGGCGCCCCGGGCCAGCGGGGTGAGCTGCGGCAGCTTGGCCAGCTCCGCCGGGCCGCTGAAGTTCTCACGGAAGTCGGCCGCCGTCCGCAGCACCGTGCTGATCTCCGCGAACCGGCCCTCGCGGCAGGCACGCAGGAAGATCCCGCTGAGCGAGTCGGGATCCGCGGGCCGGGACTCCGCGGTGACGACGGTGACGGGTCCGCCATCCGCCGCCTCGCCGCTGCCCGCCAACTCACCGGAGAGGTACCGGGCCAGCGCCTCCGGCGTCCGGTGGTCGAAGATCAGCGTCGCCGGGAGTGCCAGACCGGTGGCGGTGCCGAGCCGGTTGCGCAGCTCGACGGCGGTGAGCGAGTCGAAGCCCAGGGCGACGAACTCCCGTGCCATGTCGAGGGCGGCGGCATCCGAGTGGCCGAGGACCACGGCCACATGGCTCCGCACCAGCTCGCGCAGCGCCTCGTCCCGGCCGGCCGAGTCCAGTCCGGCGAGCCGCCTGGCCAACCCGGAGGCCGACTCGACGACCTCGTTGGCCGCGGTGCCGCGCCGCCGCCGGGTCACGGTGACCAACTCCCGCAGGAACGGCGGCACGTGCTGGGGGGACCGATCGCGCAGCCCGCCCGTGTCGAGCGCGGCGGCCACGGCCACAGCGCCGTCCGAGCCGGTGGCCGCGTCGAAGACGGCGAGCCCGCGCTCGGTGGTGAGCGGCAGCATCCCGCCCTGGGTCATCCGGGCCTGTTCGGTCTCTCCGAGGCTGCTGGTCAGGGCGCTGGTCTCGGCCCAGAAGCCCCAGGCGAGGGAGGTGGCGGGCAGCCCTTGGGCGCGGCGGTGATGGGCGAGGGCGTCGAGGAAGGTGTTGGCGGCGGCGTAGTTGGCCTGCCCGGCACCGCCGAAGACGCCGGAGGCGGAGGAGTACAGCGCGAAGAAGGCGAGGTCGGAGTCCTGGGTGAGTTCGTGCAGGTGCAGGGCGGCTTGTGCCTTGGGGCGCCAGACCGTGGCCAGTTGCTCCGGGGTGAGGGCGGTGACCAGACCGTCGGCCAGGACCCCTGCTGCGTGGACGACACCGGTCAGCGTACGGCCGTCCAGCAGGGCCGCGAGCTGATCACGGTCGGCGGCATCACAGGCCGCCACTTGGATCGCCGCCCCCAACTCCTCTATTTCGGCGATGAGTTCCTGCGCACCCGGTGCCTCCGGTCCGCTGCGGCTGGTCAGCAGCAGGTTCCGTGCGCCGTGCTCGGTCACGAGGTGCCGGGCCAGGAGCGAGCCGAGGGTGCCGGTCCCGCCGGTGATCAGGACGGTGCCGTCAGGATCCACCGGCACCGGCATGGTCAGAGCGACCTTGCCGACATGCTTCGCCTGGCTCATGAACCGGAAGGCTTCCGGCGCCCTGCGCACATCCCACGCCCGCACCGGCAACGGCTCCAGCACACCCGACTCGAACAGCCGCATGAGCTCGCCCAGGGTCTCCTGGATCCGCTCGGCACCGGCGTCACTCAGCTCGAAGGGCGCGTACGTCATGCCCGGATTGGCCTGCGCCAATTGCTCAGGGTCACGCAGATCCGTCTTGCCCATTTCGACGAACCGGCCCTGAGGAGCGAGGAGTTCGAGTGAGGCGTCGACGAACTCGCGGGCGAGGGAGTTCAGGACGACGTCCACGCGCTCGGCACTGAACTTCTCCCGGAAGTCCAGGTCCCGGGAGGAGGCGATCCGGTCGTCCGTCAGACCCAGCCCTCGCAGCACATCCCACTTCCCAGGACTGGCCGTAGCGAGGACTTCCGCGCCGAAGTGCCGCGCCAGCTGGATCGCCGCCATACCGACCCCACCCGCACCCGCATGCACCAGCACGGTGTCACCCCGCTTGAGGCCACCCAGGTCCACCAGGCCGTAGTACGCCGTCAGGAAGACGACTGGGACGGACGCCGCCTGCTCGAACGACCACCCCTCCGGGATCGGCACCACGAGCCGGGCGTCGGCGACGACCAGCGGGCCGAAGCCCTCCGTCATCAGGCCCATCACACGGTCCCCCGGGGCGATGCCGGTGACGTCGGCGCCGACCTCCAGGACCACCCCGGCCGCCTCGCTGCCGAGGATCGGCCGCCCCGGATACATGCCCAGGGTCAGCAGCACATCGCGGAAGTTGACACCGGCGGCACGCACGGCGACCCGGATCTCGCCCGACGCCAACGGGGCGTCCGCCTCGAGGGCGGGCACCAGGGTCAGCCCGTCCGGGGTGCCGCTGCCCGTGGCGTCCAGCCGCCAGGCATCCGCGTCCGCGGGCGGCACCAGGGCCTCCTCGGCGCCGGGCCGCACCAGCCGGGGCACCAGGGTCGTCCCGCCGCGCACCGCGACCTGGCCCTCACCGGTGTCCAGCGCGGCCGTGACAGCCGCCGGCAGCAGGTCGGCGTCCGGGCCGCCCGGCTGCTCGGCCGGGTCCAGGTCGACCAGCAGGAACCGGTTCGGGTGCTCCGACTGCGCGGAGCGGATCAAACCCCATACCGGGGCGCCGGTCAGGTCGGTCAGCGTGTCGTCGCCGCCCGCGGGCACGGCACCCCGGGTGACGAACACCAGCCGGGAGTCGGCCAGACCCTCCTCGGCCAGCCACTCCTGGACGACGGCCAGGATCCGCTCGGCCGTCTCCTGGGCCGCGCTCGCCGGGTCGCCGGGGGCCGGGTCAGCGGCCGGGGCCACCGCGAGCAGGGTGACGTGCGGGGCGGGCACCCCCCACTCCAGGACGCCACGGACCCCCGCCACGTCGAGGTAGGCGTCGGCCGCCAGCCCCGCGCCCTGCACCGCCGCGCCCAGGCCGTAGGGGTCGTCCCCGACCACGGCCCAGGTGGCGTGGCGCACGGCCTCCGGATCGCAGGGCACCGGGATCCAGCGGACCCGGAACATGTCGTGCGTCGGCGGCGTCCGGGCCGCCGCGAGCTGGGCCGCCGTCACCGGGCGGACCAGCAGGGAGTCGACGGAGGCGACCGGCGCGCCGGTACCGTCGGCGAGGTCGAGGCGTACGGCGTCGGCGGCCTCGGCGCGGAGCCGGACGCGCAGCCGGTCGGCGCCCGTGGCGAAGAGGGTCACCCCGTTCCACGCGAAGGGCAGCCGCAGCGTCCCGTCCGGTCCTGGGGCTTCCTCCGGTGCGGGAGCGCAGCCGTGGGCGTGCAGGGCGGCGTCCAGCAGCGCCGGGTGCAGGCCGAAGCGGGCGGCGTCGCCCTTCTGGCCCTCGGGCAGCGCCACTTCGGCGAAGATGTCGGCACCGCGCCGCCACACGGCGCGCAGGCCTTGGAACGCGGGCCCGTACGAGTAGCCGGCCTCGGCCGCGGCGGTGTAGAAGCCGGAGACGTCCACCGGCTCCGCGCCCGCCGGGGGCCACACCTCACCGAACGGCTCGGCAGGGGCAGGCTGTTCTGGCAGCAGGGCGCCCTCCGCGTGCAAGGTCCACTCCTCCGCGGCGCCGTCCGAGCCCTCGGGCCGGGAGTGCACGGAAACGGCACGCCGCCCGGAGCCGTCGGGCAGTTCCACGAACACCTGCACCTGTACCGCGCCCTGCTCGGGGAAGACCAGCGGTGCCTGGAGGGTGAGTTCGGCGAGATGCCCGCAGCCGACCTCGTCCCCGGCGCGGATCGCCAGCTCCACGAACCCGGTACCGGGGAAGAGGACCGTGCCCGCGACGGCGTGGTCCGCCAGCCAGGGATGGGTGCGCGTGGAGAGCCGGCCGGTGAGCACGACTCCGCCGTCCGCGGCAAGCCCGGCGGCGGCTCGCAGCAGCGGGTGACCGGTGGGGACCAGTCCGGCGCCGACGACATCGGCCTCGGCGGAACCTGCGTCCAGCCAGTAGCGCTGGTGCTGGAAGGCGTAGGTGGGCAGGTCGACGCGGTTCACGGTACGGCCCGCGTAGACGGCGGACCAGTCGATGTCGGTCCCGTGGACCCAGAGTTCGGCGGCGCTCGCGAGGAAGCGGGCGTTCTCGTCCTCGTCCCGGCGCAGGGTGCCTACGACGGTGACCGGCTGCTCCGCGGCTTCCGCGATGGCCTGCACGCCCATGGTGAGCACGGGGTGGGCGCTGACCTCGACCAGGCGGGTGTGGCCGGTGGTGAGGGCAGTGGTGATCGCCTCGGTGAAGCGGACCGGCCGGCGGAGGCCCTCGTACCAGTAGGTGGCATCCATCGTCGTCGTGTCCAGCACCCCGCCGGTGACCGTGGAGATGACCGGGACGCGGGAGGTCCGTGGTACTACAGGGGCGAGGGCTTGCAGCAGCTTGGCCTTGATGTCCTCGACATGGGCGGAGTGCGAGGCGTAGTCCACCGGAACCCGCCGGGCGCGAACGTCGGCGGCCTCCGCCCTCGCGCAGATCTCGTCCAGGGCCTCGGGGTCGCCCGCAACGACCGTGGCATCGGGGCCGTTGTAGACGGCTATGGACACCCGGTCGCCATACGGCGCCACCCACGCCGCCGCCTGCTCGGGGCCGGTCGTAAGCGACAACATCCCACCGCGACCCGCCAGTTCATCTCGGATCGCAGCCGAGCGCAGGGCGACCACCCGGGCCGCGTCCTCCAGACTCAGCGCACCGACCACCGCGGCGGCCGCGATCTCCCCCTGCGAATGGCCGATGACGGCGGCAGGTTCGATGCCCAGTGACTCCCAGACCGCCGCCAGGGAGACCATGACCGCCCACAGCACCGGCTGGACCATGTCGACCCGCTGCATCCAGGTGTCGTCATCGCCCTTCAGCACGTCGGTCAACGACCAGTCGACGAACGGCCCGAGCGCCGCCTCGCACTCCCCGATCCGCGCCGCGAACACCGGCGAGGAGTCGAGGAGTCCCCGTCCCATCCCCAGCCACTGCGACCCCTGGCCCGGGAAGACGAGCACGACGCCGGAGCCGCCCGTGTCCGCCGCACCTGTCACGACATTGGGCGCGACTCCGGCCGAGGCCAGGACGCGCAGGCCGGAGGTCAGCTCCTCCGTCCTCGAACCCCACACCACCGCACGGTGGTTGAGCGTGGCGCGGGAGGTCAGCAGGCTCCATCCAACGTCGATCGGGTCGGTGCCGGCCACGGCATCCGCGAGGCGCTCCGCCTGGGCGGCCAGTGCCTCGGCGGTACGGGCCGAGACCAGCCAGGGGATCAGCGGGGAACCGGCGAGGCCACCGTCGGCCGGGACCGGCTCGGGCCCGGGGTGCTCGTCCGCGGGGGCCTGTTCCAGGACGACGTGGGCGTTCGTACCGGAAATGCCGAAGGAGGAGATAGCGGCGCGGCGGGGCCGTTCGTCGGCCGTGGTCCAAGTGCGCGACTCGGTGAGGAGCTTGACCTCGCCCGTCGTCCAGTCGACGTGGGGGGTGGGTTCGTCGACGTGGAGGGTCTTCGGCAGGACGCCCGCCCGCATCGCCATCACCATCTTGATGACGCCCGCGACACCCGCCGCGGCCTGGGTGTGCCCGATGTTGGACTTCACGGAACCGAGCCAGAGCGGCCGGTCCGCGTCCCGGTCCAATCCGTAGGTGGCCAGCAGCGCCTGCGCCTCGATCGGGTCGCCGAGCGTCGTACCCGTGCCGTGCGCCTCCACCACGTCGACGTCGGCGGCGGCCACTCCCGCGTTGGCTAGGGCCTGCTGGATGACGCGCTGCTGGGAGGGGCCGTTGGGGGCGGTGAGGCCGTTGGAGGCGCCGTCCTGGTTGACGGCCGAACCACGGACCACCGCAAGGACGGGGTGGCCGTTGCGGACGGCGTCCGTGAGCCGTTCCACGACGAGGACGCCGACACCCTCCGCGGGACCGAAGCCGTCGGCCGCCGCCGCGAACGCCTTGCAGCGGCCGTCCTCGGCCAGCCCGCGCTGGCGGCCGAACTCCACGAAGGTCGCGGGCGTCGGCATGACGGTGACACCACCCGCGAGCGCCAGGGTGCACTCGCCGTTGCGGAGTGCCTGGATCGCCAGGTGCAGGGCGACCAGTGAGGAGGAGCAGGCGGTGTCGACGGAGACGGCCGGGCCTTCCAGGCCGAGGGTGTAGGCGACCCGTCCGGAGGCCACGCTGACGGCGTTGCCGATGCTGATGTAGCCCTCGAGGCCGTCGGGAAGGCTGTTCAGCCGGGACACGTACTCGGACGACGGGGCGCCGGTGAACACGCCGGTCGGGGTGGCGCGCAGGCTGTGCGGGTCGATGCGCGCCCGCTCGACGGCCTCCCAGGACGCTTCGAGCAGCAGCCGCTGCTGCGGGTCCATCGCCAGCGCCTCACGCGGTGAGATCCCGAACAGCTCGGCGTCGAAGTCACCGACGGATCGCAGGAAGCCGCCGCCTTTGACGTAGGTCTTGCCCTCGGCGTCCGGGTCGGGGTCGTAGAGGCCGTCGAGGTCCCAGTCGCGGTCCTCGGGGAAGGGTCCGATGGCGTCCTCGCCTTCGAGGACGAGCCGCCAGAGGTCCTCCGGCGAGGCGATGCCACCCGGGTAGCGGCAGGCCATGCCGACGATCGCGACGGCGGGCTGCTCCTCCAGCTGCTTGATGCGACGGCGGGCCTGACGGAGGTCGGCAGTCGCCCGCTTGAGGTAGTCGCGGAGTTTCTGCTCGTTGTTCATCGGAGGTCTCCCGTGGGCGCGTCGAGTCGGCCGGATCGGTTCACGCTGTCCCCAACTCGCTGTCGAGGAGGTCGAACAGTTCGTCGTCCGTGGCGCCGTCCAGGTCGTCGTCCTCCGCCGGGTCGGCGGCGGTCGCCGCGCCCTCCAGGGCCGCCAGCAGCGCCCGGAGCCGGTCGGTGACACGGTGGCTGACGACGTCGTCGGAGTCGGCCGCACCGATGACCCGCTCCAGCCGCTCCAGCTCCGCCGCGAGGGTCGGCGCCGTGTCGGCCGCCTCGGCTAGCGGGAGCTGGGAGCGGATCTGCCGGGTGAGGGCGGTGGGGGTGGGGTGGTCGAAGACGAGGGTCGCGGGCAGGCGGAGGCCGGTGGCGGTGTTGAGGCGGTTGCGCAGTTCCACCGCGGTGAGCGAGTCGAAGCCTAGGTCCTTGAAGGGGCGTTCGGCGTCGACGGCTTGCGGGTTGGCGTGGCCGAGGACGGCGGCAACATGCGAGCGGACCAGGTCCAGGAGGAAGCGCTCCCGTTCGGTCTCACTGAGGCGGGCCAGGCGCTCCGCGAGCGAACTCGCATCCCCGGCCGCCCCCGTCGAGGCCGCTACCCTCCGAGTCACGGCCGGCGGACGCACCAATCCCCCATACAGCCCCGGCAGCACACCGCGGGCGGCGAGGGAGCGGAGTTCGGTGAGATCGATGCCACTGGCCACCAGCAGCCCCTCGTCGAGGCGCAGAGCCTCGTCGAAGAGGGCGAGGCCGTGCTCGGAGGAGAGCGGGACGAGTCCGCCTTGGGAGAGGCGGGCGCGGTCGCGGTTCTCCATGTGGCCGGTCATGGCACTGGCCTGCTCCCAGTAGCCCCAGGCCAGGGAGGTGGCGGGCAGGCCCTGGGATCGGCGGTGCTGGGCGAGCGCGTCCAGGAAGACGTTCGCCGCCGCGTAGTTGGCCTGGCCCGGCGCACCGAAGATACCGGAGGCGGAGGAGTAGAGCGCGAACAGGGCGAGGTCGCAGCCCTCGGTCAGCTCGTGCAGGTTCACGGCGGCCTCGGCCTTCGGCCGCCAGACCGTCGCCAGCTGCTCCGGGGTGAGCGAGGTCAACACGCCATCGGCCAAGACGCCGGCCGCGTGGACGACACCGGTGAGCGTACGGCCCTCCAGCAGGGCGGCGAGCTGGTCACGGTCGGCGGCGTCACAAGCAGCGACGGTCGCGGTCGCGCCCAACTCCTGAAGTTCAGCGACGAGTTGCTGAGCGCCCGGGGCATCCGGGCCGGTGCGGCTGGTCAGCAGCAGGTTCCGTACGCCGTACTCGGTCACCAAGTGACGGGCCAGGAGCGCGCCGAGGGTGCCGGTACCGCCCGTGATCAGAACCGTGCCCTCCGGGTCGAGGACCGGGGGCATGGTGAGCACCACCTTGCCGACGTGCTTGGCCTGGCTCATGAACCGGAAGGCCTCCGGAGCCCTGCGCACATCCCACGCCCGCACCGGCAACGGCTCCAGCACACCCGCCGCGAAGAGGGACATCACCTCGGCCAGGATCTCGCCCATCCGTTGCGCCCCCGCCTCGCCCAGTTCGAAGGGCGCGTACTTCATGCCCGGATTGGCCTGCGACAACCGCTCAGGGTCACGCAGATCCGTCTTGCCCATTTCGACGAACCGGCCCTGAGGAGCGAGGAGTTCGAGGGAGGCATCGACGAACTCGCGGGCGAGGGAATTCAGGACGACGTCCACGCACTCGGCACTGAACTTCATCCGGAAGTCCAGGTCCCGGGAGGAGGCGATCCGGTCGTCCGTCAGACCCAGCCCTCGCAGCACATCCCACTTCCCAGGACTGGCCGTAGCGAGGACTTCCGCGCCGAAGTGCCGCGCCAGCTGGATCGCCGCCATACCGACCCCACCCGCACCCGCATGCACCAGCACGGTGTCACCCCGCTTGAGGCCACCCAGGTCCACCAGGCCGTAGTACGCCGTCAGGAAGACGACTGGGACGGACGCCGCCTGCTCGAACGACCACCCCTCCGGGATCGGCACCACGAGCCGGGCGTCGGCGACGACCAGCGGAGCGAACGCGTGCGGGACGACCCCCATGACTCGGTCGCCCGGGGCGACATGGGTGACCCCCTCGCCGACCTCGACCACCACGCCCGCGCACTCGCTCCCCAGGATGGGCTGTCCGGGGTACATCCCGAGACTGATCAGGACGTCGCGGAAGTTCATTCCGGCGGCCCGGACGGCGATGCGGACCTGCCCGGCGGCAAGCGGCTCGGCCGCCTCCGGAGCCGGCACCAGCGCCAGCCCGTCGAGCGTGCCGGAGGCCACGGTGTCCAACCGCCAGGCCCGTTCACCAGCGGGGGAAGTCAGCGCAGTACCGGAAGAAGCGCGCGCCAGCCTCGGCACCAGGACATCCCCGCCCCGCACCGCGAGCTGCCACTCCCCCGCCTCCAACGCCGCCGACACACCCTCGGCGACAAGATCAGCGCCCAACTCCGAGGCCGGGTCCAGGTCAAGCAGCAGGAACCGACCCGGATTCTCCGACTGCGCCGACCGGACCAGCCCCCACACCGGAGCGGCCACCAGATCCCGTACGTCCTCACCCTCACGCGCCGCCACAGCGCCCCGCGTCACCACCACCAGCCGGGTGTCGCTCAGCCCTTCGTCCGCCAGCCAGTCCCGCAGCAGCGCCAGGACGTCCGCCGTCACCTGCTGCGCGGCCCCGGCGAGCCCGTCAGCCCCGTCCACCGGCGGAACACAGACGAGCACCACCTCGGGCGCTGGTACACCGGCCTCCATCACCACTCGCACCCCGCCAAGATCGGGGTACGAGTCCACGGCCATTCCGGCGCCTTGGACGGCAGCGCCGACGCCGTACGGATCCTCCGCACCGAGCACGGCCCATACCCCGGCCCCGGTGACCTCCTCGGGAACGGGCAAGGACGCCCAGTCCATACGGAAGAGGTCGTCGGCCTCCCTGCCCGGGCCATCGCCCAGCGCCGTAGCCGGGCGCAGTACCAGCGAGCGCACCTCGGCAACCGGCTGCCCCGTACCGTCGGCCACCTCCACAGCCAGCGCATCCTCACCCGCCGCACTGATCCGCACCCGCAACCGGTCAGCCCCCGCCGCGAACAGCGAAACACCCGTCCAGGCAAACGGCAGCCGCAACACCTCCCCACCACCGAAATCGCCGTAACCATTGGCATGCAACGCCGCGTCCAACAACGCCGGATGAACCCCGAACCGCGCCGCCTCCGCCCGCTCCGACTCACCCAACTCAACCTCGGCGAACACCTCGCCACCGCGCCTCCAGGCCGTACGCAGACCCTGGAACGCGGGGCCATAGCCGTAACCGGCAGCCTCGGCGCCCGCGTAGAAGCCGGACACATCGAGCGGGTCCGCACCCTGCGGGGGCCAGACGGTGAGGTCGGTCGCGAGTGGCTCGACCGTCTTCGCTCCGAGCACCCCCTCGGCGTGCCACGTCCACGGGGCGTCCGGCTCCGCGCCCTCCGCGCGGGAGTGCACGGTCACTGCCCGGTCCCCGCTCTCGTCCGGTACGCCGACGACCACTTGGAGGTGGATGGCGCCGCGCTCGGGGAGGAGGAGGGGGGCGTGCAGGGTGAGTTCGGTGAGGTGGCCGCAGCCGACCTCGTCCCCGGCGCGGATCGCCAGTTCGACGAACCCGGTACCGGGGAAGAGGACCGTGCCGGTTACGGCGTGGTCGGCGAGCCAGGGGTGCGTACGAAGAGACAGTCGGCCGGTCAGGACCAGCCCTCCGTCAGCGGCGAGGCTCACCGCGGCCCCCAGCAACGGGTGATCCGCGGCGGCCAGACCTGCGCCGCTGACATCAACGGTGCCTGCACCACCGGACTCCAGCCAGTAGCGCTGGTGTTGGAAGGCGTAGGTGGGCAGGTCGACGCGGTGCACGGTACGGCCCGCGTAGACGGCGGACCAGTCGATGTCGGTGCCGTGCACCCACAGTTCGGCGGCGCTCGCGAGGAAGCGGGCGTTCTCCTCCTCGTCCCGACGCAGGGTACCGACGACCGTGACCGACTGTTCCGCCGCCTCCGCGATCGACTGCACGCCCATGATGAGGACGGGATGGGCGCTCACCTCGCTGAATCGAGAGTGGCCCTGTTCGAGGGCTACTTGGACCGCTTCGGTGAAACGCACCGGCTGGCGCAGGCCCTCGTACCAGTACGAGGCGTCCATCGTCGTCGTGTCGAGCACCCCGCCGGTGACAGTGGAGATGAGCGGGATGCGGGAGGTCTGCGGTGTCACCGGGGCGAGGGCTTCCAGCAGCTTGGCCTTGATGTCCTCGACATGGGCGGAGTGCGAGGCGTAATCGACCGGAACCCGCCGCGCACGAACACCATCGGCCTCCGCCGCCGAGGCGATCTCCTCCAGGGCTTCCGGATCACCGGCCACCACCGTGGCGTCCGGACCGTTGTAAACCGCTATCGAGACCCTCTCGCCATACGACGACACCCACTCCGATGCCTGCTCCGGACCGGTCGCCAGCGACAACATCCCACCACGACCCGCCAGTTCATCCCGGATCGCAGCCGAACGCAGCGCGACCACCCGGGCCGCGTCCTCCAGGCTCAGCGCACCGACCACCACCGCAGCCGCGATCTCCCCCTGCGAGTGACCGATCACGGCCGCCGGAGTCACACCGAAGGACTCCCAGACAGCTGCCAGCGACACCATGACCGCCCACAACACCGGCTGGACCATGTCCACCCGCTGCATCCAGGCATCGTCATCGCCCTTCAGCACCTCGCTCAACGACCAGTCCACGAACGGCCCGAGCACCGCCTCACACTCGACGATCCGCGCCGCGAACACCGGCGAGGACTCCAACAACCCCCGCCCCATCCCCAACCACTGCGACCCCTGCCCCGGAAACACGAACACCGGCGCACCCGAAGCCACAGCCGTACCCGACACCGCATTACCCGCGACAGCACCCGACGCCAGCGCCCCCAGCCCAGCCGTCAGTTCGGCGCGCTCCCGCCCCCACACCACCGCCCGATGCTCCAGCGCCGTACGCCCCGAGATCAGTTGCCACCCCACGTCCAGCGGATCGCCCGTGACTCCCGCCAGCCGACCCGCCTGCACGGCCAACGCCCCCGCACTCCGCCCGGACAGCAGCCAAGGCACGACCGGCGAGCCCGACAGCCCTTCCGGGCCGGACACCACCACCGGTCCCGGTTCCGAGGCGGCGGGCGCCTCCTCCAGAATCACGTGCGCGTTGGTCCCGGAGATGCCGAAGGACGATACCCCGGCCCGGCGCGGGTGACCGTTCGCCGCCCAGTCCCGCTCCTCGGTCAGGAGCCTGACCTCACCCGTCGTCCAGTCGACGTGCGGGCTCGGCTCGTCCACGTGCAGGGTGCGGGGCAGCACGCCCGCCCGCATCGCCATCACCATCTTGATCACACCCGCGACGCCCGCCGCGGCCTGGGTGTGCCCGATGTTGGACTTCACCGATCCCAGCCAGAGCGGCCGTTCCGCGTCCCGGCCCTGGCCGTAGGTGGCCAGCAGCGCCTGCGCCTCGATCGGGTCGCCGAGCGTCGTGCCCGTGCCGTGCGCCTCCACCACGTCGATGTCGGTCGGCGAGAGACCCACGGTGCCGAGTGCGGCACGGATGACGCGCTGCTGGGACGGACCGTTGGGCGCCGTGAGGCCGTTGGACGCGCCGTCCTGGTTGATCGCCGAGCCGCGCACCACGGCGAGGACCCGGTGCCCCTTGGCGAGGGCGTCGGAGAGCCGCTCGACCACGAGGACGCCGACACCCTCCGCCGGACCGAAGCCGTCGGCGGCCGCCGCGAACGCCTTGCAGCGGCCGTCCGGCGAGAGACCGCGCTGACGGCTCAGTTCCACGAAGCCCGTGGGCGTGCACATCACCGTCACACCGCCCGCGAGTGCCATGTCGCACTCGTCCTGGCGCAGCGACTGCACGGCCAGATGCAGCGCCACCAGTGACGACGAACAGGCCGTGTCGACGGTCACCGCCGGTCCCTCCAGGCCGAGTTGGTAGGCGACGCGGCCGGAGGTGACGCTGGACATGTTGCCGGTGCCGAGGAAGCCCTCGATGCCGTCCGGTACGGCGTTGAGTCGCGCCACGTACTCGGAGGCCAGGGCCCCGGCGAAGACGCCGGTCCGGGTGCCGCGCAGGGAGCCGGGGGCGATGCCCGCGCGCTCCACGGCCTCCCAGGAGGCTTCGAGGAGGAGCCGCTGCTGCGGGTCCATCGCCAGCGCCTCGCGCGGTGAGATCCCGAAGAACGCGGCGTCGAACCCGGCCGCGTCCGCCACGAACCCGCCGCCCCGGACATACGTCTTGCCCTGGGCCTCGGGGTCGGGGTCGTAGAGGTCGTCGTCCCAGTCACGGTCCTGCGGGAAGGCGGTGATGGCGTCCTCCCCGGCGCGCACCAGCCGCCACAGTTCCTCCGGGGACTCGATGCCGCCGGGGAAGCGACAGGCCATGCCGACGATCGCGATCGGCTCGTCCGCCAGGCCACCGGTGACCGCCGTGCGAGCGACGGCGCCCGGCTCCTGGGCGGCGGGCAGCCCGGATATCTCCGAACGGATCTGTCGGGTGAGGGCGGTGGGGGTGGGGTGGTCGAAGACGAGGGTCGCGGGCAGGCGGAGGCCGGTGGCGGTGTTGAGGCGGTTGCGCAGTTCCACCGCGGTGAGCGAGTCGAAGCCTAGGTCCTTGAAGGGGCGTTCGGCGTCGACGGCTTGCGGATTGGCGTGCCCCAACACCGCCGCGACGTGCGAACGGACCAAGTCCAGCAGGAACCGCTCCCGTTCGGGCTCGCTCAGGCCGGCCAGCCGCTCCGCGAGCGAACTCGCATCCCCGGCCGCCCCCGTCGAGGCCGCTACCCTCCGAGTCACGGTCGGCGCACGCACCAAGCCCCGCAGCAACGTCGGCAGCACGCCACTCGCCGCATGGGCGCGCAGCTCCGCAAAATCCAGCGGGCTGGCGAGGAGCGACCCTTCGTCCAAGCTGTGGGCTCGGTCGAAGAGGGCCAGGCCGTGCTCGGAGGAGAGCGCGATCAGGCCGCCTTGGGAGAGGCGGGCGCGGTCGCGGTTCTCCATGTGGCCGGTCATGGCGCTGGCCTGCTCCCAGTAGCCCCAGGCCAGGGAGGTGGCGGGCAGGCCGTGGGATCGGCGGTGCTGGGCGAGCGCGTCCAGGAAGACGTTCGCCGCCGCGTAGTTGGCCTGGCCCGGCGCACCGAAGATACCGGAGGCGGAGGAGTAGAGAGCGAACAGGGCGAGGTCGCAGCCCTCGGTCAGCTCGTGCAGGTTCACGGCGGCCTCGGCCTTCGGCCGCCAGACCGTCGCCAGCTGCTCCGGGGTGAGCGAGGTCAACACGCCATCGGCCAAGACGCCGGCCGCGTGGACGACACCGGTGAGCGTACGGCCCTCCAGCAGGGCGGCGAGCTGGTCACGGTCGGCGGCGTCACAAGCAGCGACGGTCGCGGTTGCGCCCAACTCCTGAAGTTCAGCGACGAGTTGCTGAGCGCCTGGGGCATCGGGTCCGGTGCGGCTGGTCAGCAGCAGGTTCCGTACGCCGTACTCGGTCACCAAGTGACGGGCCAGGAGCGCGCCGAGGGTGCCGGTGCCGCCCGTGATCAGAACCGTGCCCTCCGGGTCGAGGACCGGGGGCATGGTGAGCACCACCTTGCCGACGTGCTTGGCCTGGCTCATGAACCGGAAGGCTTCCGGAGCCCTGCGCACATCCCACGCCCGCACCGGCAACGGCTCCAGCACACCCGACTCGAAGAGGGAGACGACGGTCCGCAGGATCTCGCTCGCGCGGTCCAGGCCGCCGTCACCGGGGCTGTAGGCAAGGTAGGTGACACCGGAGCGCTCGGCGGCGACCTCTTCGGCGTCCCGGATGTCGGTCTTGCCCAGCTCCAGGAATCGGCCACCGTGAGGCAGCAGATCGAGGGAGGCGTCGACGAACTCCCGGGCGAGGGAGTTCAGGACGACGTCCACACCCTTGGCACTGAACTTCTCCCGGAACTCGAGATCCCGAGAAGAGGCGATCCGGTCATCCGTCAGACCCAGCCCCCGCAGCACATCCCACTTCCCAGGACTGGCCGTGGCGAGGACCTCGGCTCCGAAGTGCCGGGCCAGCTGGATCGCCGCCATACCGACCCCACCCGCACCCGCATGCACCAGCACGGTGTCGACCCGCTGGACGGCGGCAAGGTCCACCAGGCCGTAGTACGCGGTCAGGAACACCACTGGGACGGACGCCGCCTGCTCGAACGACCACCCCTCGGGAACAGGCACCACCACCCGGGCGTCGGTGACCGCGAACGGCCCAAGGCCGCCCGTCACGAAGCCCATGACACGGTCGCCGACGGCGAGATGAGTGACCCCCTCGCCGACCTCGGCCACCACGCCCGCGCACTCGCTCCCCATCACGGTCTGACCGGGCACCATGCCCAGACCGATGAGGACGTCCCGGAAGTTGAGGCCCGCGGCCCGGACGGCGATGCGCACCTGTCCGGCGGCAAGCGGCGCGGTCGCCTCGGGGACCGGCAAAAGAGTGAGCCCTTCCAAGGTGCCGGAGGCCACGGTGTCCAGCCGCCAGGCCCGCTCCCCGGCCGGCGGAACCAGCGCAGTACCGGAAGAAGCGCGCGCCAGCCTCGGCACCAGGACATCCCCGCCCCGCACCGCGAGCTGCCACTCCCCCGCCTCCAACGCCGCCGACACACCCTCGGCGACAAGATCAGCGCCCAACTCCGAGGCCGGGTCCAGGTCAAGCAGCAGGAACCGACCCGGATTCTCCGACTGCGCCGACCGGACCAGCCCCCACACCGGAGCGGCCACCAGATCCCGTACGTCCTCACCCTCACGCGCCGCCACAGCGCCCCGCGTCACCACCACCAGCCGGGTGTCGGCCAACGCATCGACCGCCAGCCACTCCTGCACCAAGGCCAGCGCATCCGCCGTCACCTGGCGAGTGCTCTCGGCCAGCCCTTCCCCGCTGTCCGTCGACGAGACGCAGACCATGGCGACCTCGGGTGCCGGAACCCCGGCGTCGAGGACCGCACGCAGCCCCTCGATGTCCAGATAGGAGTCCACGGCGAGCCCGGCGCCTTGGACGGCAGCACCGACGTTGTACGGATCCTCCGCACCGAGGACGGCCCATACCCCGGCCCCGGTGACCTCCTCGGGAACCGGCAGAGACGTCCAGTCCACACGGTAGAGATCGTCGTCCTCCGCGCCCCGGCCGCTGCCCAACGCAGCCGCCGAGACCGGGCGCAGTACCAGCGAGCGCACCTCGGCAACCGGCTGCCCCGTACCGTCGGCCACCTCCACAGCCAGCGCATCCTCACCCGCCGCACTGATCCGCACCCGCAACCGGTCAGCCCCCGCCGCGAACAGCGAAACACCCGTCCAGGCAAACGGCAGCCGCAACACCTCTCCGCCACCACCGAAATCGCCGTAGCCATTGGCATGCAACGCCGCATCCAACAACGCCGGATGAATCCCGAACCGCGCCGCCTCCGCCCGCTCCGACTCACCCAACTCAACCTCGGCGAACACCTCGCCACCGCGCCTCCAGGCCGTACGCAGACCCTGGAACGCGGGGCCATAGCCGTAACCGGCAGCCTCGGCGCCCGCGTAGAACCCGGAGATGTCGACAGCCTCGGCGCCCGGGGGCGGCCATGCGGTGAGCCCGATGCCGGGCGAGTTGACCGGCGCCGGGCTGAGCAGGCCCTCGGCGTGGAGGGCCCACTCCTGGTCGGGCACGGAGCCTTCGGGCCGGGAGTAGACCGTAAGTCCGCGCTCGCCTTGGGCGCCGGGGGCACTGACGACGACTTGAAGGTGGACGGCGCCTTGCTCGGGGAGGAGGAGCGGGGCTTGGAGGGTGAGTTCGGTGAGGTGGCCGCAGCCCACCTCGTCCCCGGCCCTGATCGCCAGCTCGACGAACCCGGTGCCAGGGAGGAGAACACTGCCCGCAACGGCGTGATCCGCAAGCCAAGGGTGCGTACGAAGAGACAGCCGGCCAGTCAGGACCAGCCCTCCGTCAGCGGCGAGGCTCACCGCGGCCCCCAGCAACGGGTGATCCGCGGCGGCCAGACCTGCGCCGCTGACATCGGCGGTGCCTGCACCACCGGACTCCAGCCAGTAGCGCTGGTGTTGGAAGGCGTAGGTGGGCAGGTCGACGCGGTGCACGGTACGGCCCGCGTAGACGGCGGACCAGTCGATGTCGGTGCCGTGCACCCACAGTTCGGCGGCGCTCGCGAGGAAGCGGGCGTTCTCCTCCTCGTCCCGTCGCAGGGTACCGACGACCGTGACCGACTGTTCCGCCGCCTCGGCAATCGACTGCACGCCCATGATGAGGACGGGGTGGGCGCTCACTTCGCTGAAGCGAGAGTGGCCCTGTTCGAGGGCTACTTGGACCGCTTCGGTGAAGCGCACTGGCTGGCGCAGGCCCTCGTACCAGTACGAGGCGTCCATCGTCGTCGTGTCCAACACATCGCCAGTCACCGTGGAGATCACCGGAACCCGCGAGACCCGCGGTGTCACCGGGGCAAGTGCCTCAAGCAGCTTGGTCTTGATGTCCTCGACATGGGCGGAGTGTGAGGCGTAATCGACCGGAACCCGCCGCGCACGAACACCAGTGGCCTCCGCCACCGAGGCGATCTCATCCAGGGCCTCGGGATCACCGGCCACCACCGTGGCGTCCGGACCGTTGTAAACCGCTATCGAGACCCGATCCCCGTACGGCGACACCCAAGCCGAAGCCTGCTCAGCACTCGTCGCCAGCGACAACATGCCACCACGACCGGCCAGTTCATCCCGAATCGCAGCCGAACGCAGCGCGACCACCCGGGCGGCGTCCTCCAGGCTCAGCGCACCGACCACCGCAGCAGCCGCGATCTCCCCCTGCGAGTGACCGATGACAGCCGCCGGAGTCACACCGAAGGACTCCCACACAGCAGCCAGCGACACCATGACCGCCCACAACACCGGCTGGACCATGTCCACCCGCTGCATCCAGGCATCGTCATCGCCCTTCAGCACCTCGCTCAACGACCACTCCACGAACGGCCCCAGCGCCGCCTCACACTCCCCGATCCGCGCCGCGAACACCGGCGAGGACTCCAACAACCCTCGCCCCATCCCCAACCACTGCGACCCCTGCCCCGGAAACACGAACACCGGCGCACCCGACGCCACAGCCGCACCCGACACCGCATTACCCGCGACAGCACCCGACGCCAGCGCCCCCAGCCCAGCCGTCAGTTCGGAGGTCTCCCGGCCCCACACCACCGCCCGATGCTCCAGCGCCGTACGCGAAGCCCACAGGCTCCACCCCACGTCCACCGGTTCACCCGACACCCCCGCCAACCGACCCGCCTGCGCAGCCAACGCCCCCGCCGTACGCCCCGACACCAGCCACGGCACCACCGCCGACCCCGACAACCCCTCAGGACCCGAAGCCACCACCGGCCCCGGCTCCGACTCGGCCGGCGCCTCCTCCAGGATCACGTGCGCGTTCGTCCCGGAGACGCCGAAGGACGACACCGCGCCGCGGCGGGCCCGGTCGCCCTGGGGGACCCACTCGCGGGGTTCGGTGAGCAGCCGTACGTCGCCGGAGGTCCAGTCGACGTGCGGGGTGGGCTCGTCGACGTGGAGGGTGCGCGGGAGGACGCCTTCGCGGAGGGCCATCACCATCTTGATGACGCCGGCCACACCCGCGCAGGCACCGGAGTGGCCGATGTTCGACTTGATCGACCCGAGCCACAGCGGCCGGTCGGCGTCCCGGCCCTGGCCGTAGGTGGCCAGCAGCGCCTGCGCCTCGATCGGGTCGCCCAGCGTCGTGCCCGTGCCGTGGGCCTCGACCGCGTCCACGTCGCGCGGGGTGAGGCGGGCGCTCTCCAGGGCCTGCTGGATGACGCGGCGTTGGGCCAGTTCGCTGGGGGCGCTGAGGCCGTTGCTGGCGCCGTCCTGGTTGGTGGCGGAGCCGCGGATGACGGCGAGGACGCGATGGCCGTTGCGGCGGGCGTCGGAGAGGCGTTCCAGGAGGAGGACGCCGACGCCCTCGGACCAGATGGTGCCGTCCGCGGCGGCCGCGAAGGCCTTGCAGCGGCCGTCGCGGGCGAGGCCGCGCTGGCGGCTGAAGCCGATGAAGCCCGACGGGGTGGGCATGACGGTGACGCCGCCGGCGAGGGCGTAGTCGCACTCGCCGTTGCGCAGGGCCTGGACGCCGAGGTGGGTGGCGACGAGGGAGGAGGAGCAGGCGGTGTCGACGGTGACCGCGGGGCCCTCCAGCCCCAGGACGTAGGAGACGCGGCCGGAGACGACGGCGGTCATGTTGCCGGTGACGAGGAAGCCCTCGATCTCCTCGGGGACGGAGTCGAGGCGTGCGGCGTAGTCGGAGGCGACGGCTCCGGCGAAGACGCCGGTGCGGGTGCCGCGCAGGCCGGCGGGGACGATGCCGGCCCGTTCGATGGCTTCCCAGGAGGCTTCGAGGAGGAGCCGCTGCTGCGGGTCCATGGCCAGGGCCTCGCGCGGTGAGATGCCGAAGAACTCGGGGTCGAAGTCGGCGGCGTCGTGCAGGAAGCCGCCCTCGACGACGTAACTCTTGCCGTAGGCGTCGGGGTCGGGGTCGTACAGGTCCTCGTCCCAGCCCCGGTCGGTGGGGAAGGGGGTGATGCCGTCGACGCCGTCGGAGACCATGCGCCACAGTTCCTCGGGCGATGCGGCGCCGCCGGGGAAACGGCAGGCCATGCCGACGATCGCGATGGGGTCCTGGTCCTTGGCCTCGAGTTCGCGCAGCCGCTGCCGGACCTGGGAGTAGTCGGCGGTGACGCGCTTGAGGTATTCGCGGAGCTTGTCTTCGTTGGTCGGCATCTCGGTTACTCCTAGGCTCCAAGCTCGCGGTCGATCAGGTCGAACATCTCGTCGTCGGTGACGGAGTCGAGGGCGGTGTCGTCGATGACGCCCTCGCCGGGGCTGTCGCCCGTGGGTGTGGTGTTGCCGGTCCATCGCCAGAGCACGGACTGGAGACGCTTGACGACGCGGGCGCGGGCGGCGTGGTCGGTGAGGTCGGTCTCGACGGCCGCGAGGGCGGTGTCGAGCCGTTCGATCTCGGCCAGGACGCGGTCGGTACGGTCGGTGGCGGGGCCGCTGTCGGCCAGGCGCAGCCGCTCGTCGAGGTGGGCGGCGAGGGTGGCGGGGGCGGGGTAGGTGAAGACGAGGGTGGCCGGGAAGTCGAGACCGGTCTCGGCGCCGAGGCGGTTGCGGAGCTGGACGGACATCATCGAGTCGAAGCCGACCTCCTTGAACTGCCGTTGGGCGTCGACGGCGTCCGCGGAGTCGTGGCCGAGGACGGCGGCGGCTTCCCGGCGTACCAGGTCGGTGAGGTGGCGGAGGCGTTCGTCGGCGGTGAGGCCGGCGAGCCTGGTGAGGAGGGCGTCGCCGCCGTCCGGGTCGGTGCCCTGGGCCGCGCCCGCGGCGCCGCGGCGGCGGGTCGGGCCGGCGGGTACGAGTTCCCGCAGTTCCGGGGGGAGGGTGCCGGCGGCGGCGTGGCGGCGCAGGTCCGTCGGGTCGAGCCGGGTGGTGACGAGCGGCGGCAGGCTCAGGTGGAGGGCGGCGGCGAGGACGCGGGCGGCGGACGGGGGCGCGGCTTGCGGGGCCGGGTCCGGTTCGGGTGCCGCGGGTGCCTTCGTACGGCGGTCCCAGGGGGCGCTGGTGACGAGGGCGACGGGGAGTCCGGCGGCGTGGCGGTGGTGGGCCAGGGCGGTGAGGCGGGCGTCGGGTGCGGCGGCGAGTACGGCGAAGGCCCCGAGGGCGCGGTCTGTGGTCAGTTCGTGCAGGTGGAGAGTGGTCGTGGGGTCGGCCGCGGTGTCGACGACGGCGGTGAGCGGCTGCTCGGCGGGCAGGGCGTCGAGGAGTCCGGCGAGCCAGCCGCGGTCGGTGGGGTCGCCGGTGGCCCGTTGCAGGGTCACTCCATGGCTGCGGAGCAGGTCGGCGTCGAGGGCGGTGGTCAGTTCGGTGAGGGGGTCGGTGGCGGGGGCGGCGATGAGCAGGGTGCGGACGGCGCGTTCGGTCACCAGGTGGTGGGCGAGGGCCGCGGCGGGGGCGCCGTCGCCTGCGGCGGTGAGCAGGACGGTGCCGTTCAGGGGCGGGTGTTCCTCGGTGGTGGGCAGGGGCAGGCGGCGGGCGCGCGGTACGAGGAGTGTGCCGTCGCGCAGGGCGAGGGCCGGTTCCGCGGTGGCGTGGGCGGTGCGCAGGGCGTGCGGCAGGTCCGGTTCCGGGGCGGCGTCCAGGTCGAGGTGGACGACGCGGCCGGGGTGTTCGGCCTGGGTGCGGCGGACGAGGTGGTGGACGGCGGCGCCCGCCGGGTCGGTCGCGACGGTTCCGGAACCCTGGGTGGCGACGCCTCCGCGGGTCACGACGGCCAGCCGGATGTCGGTCAGTCGTTCGTCGGCGAGCCAGCGGTCCAGGAGGGCCGCGGCACGGTCCTCCTCGGCTTGGATCGCGGGGGTGGGGGCGGCCGGGTCGCGGGTGGCGGCGGGGAGCAGGACCCACTCCGGTGCGGGTACGCCCGCGTCGAGGACGGCGAGGAGGCCGTCGAGGTCCGGGTGGTCGCTGACGGGGTGGCCGCCGTCCTGAAGGGCGGCGGCGAGGTCGAGCGGGTCGTCCCCGAGGACGGCCCAGGTGGCGAACTCGTCGCCGGGCACGGTGGTTTCCGGCTCGGTCAGCGGGGTCCACTCGATGTGGAGGAGGACGTCGTCGGCGGTGGCCGCGGCGGCGAGCTGCTTGGCGTCGACGGTGCGCTGGACCAGTGCGGCGACCTCGGCGACGGTACGGCCCGCCGGGTCCGCGAGCAGGATCCGGGTGCTGTCGGGGCCCACGGGGGTGAGGCGGACCCGGAGTTCGGTGGCACCGGTGGCGTGCAGGCGTACGTCGGTCCAGGCGAAAGGCTGCCGCAGGGCGGTGGCAGCGGAGGCCGGGGCGGTGGCGCTGGAGGCCGGGGCAGCGGGGGCCGGAGCGGTGACGCCGAGGGCCGGGACCGGGGCGCCGGAGGCGGAGGCCGGGGCCGTGACGCCGGAGGCCGGAACCGGAGCGCCGGAGGCGGAGGCCGGGGCCGTGACGCCGGAGGCCGGGACCGGAGCGCCGGAGGCGGAGGCCGGGGCCGTGACGCCGGAGGCCGGGACCGGAGCGCCGGAGGCGGAGGCCGGGGCCGTGACACCGGGGGCTGCGGCCGTGGCGCCGGGGACCGGGACCGTGGCAGCGGGAGCCGGGGCCGTGACACCGGAGGCCAGGGCGGTCGTGGCGGGATCGGTGGGTTGCGTCAGGGCGCCCGCGTGGAGGGCGGCGTCGAAGAGGACGGGGTGGAGGCCGTAGCGCTGGGCCTCGGAGCGGAGTGTCTCGGGGAGGGCTACGTCGGCGTAGATCTCCTCGCCGAGCCGCCAGGCCGCGCGCAGGCCGCGGAAGGCGGGGCCGTAGCCGTACCCGGCGGCCTCGGCGGTGTCGTAGAAACCGGTGACGTCGAGGGGTTCGGCGCCGAGCGGCGGCCAGGTGGTCAGGCCCGCCGGTTCCGGTTCGGAGCCGGTCTCGGGGCGTACGACTCCTTCCGCGTGGCAAGTCCAGGGCTCGTCGTCGGGGCCGCTCTCGGGGCGGGAGTGGATCGCGACGGTGCGTTCGCCGTCGGCGCCCGGGGCACCGACGGTGACCTGGATCCGTACGCCGCCCCGCTCGGGCAGGACCAACGGGCTGCGCAGGACGAGTTCGCGCAGGTGGCCGCAGCCCGCTTCGTCGCCGGCGCGGACGGCCAGCTCGGTCAGGGCGGAGCCGGGGAGCAGCGCGGTGTCGAGCACCCGGTGCTGGCCGAGCCAGGGGTGGCCGTGGGCGGCGAGCCGGCCGGTGAGCAGCAGGGTGTCGTCGTCGGCGGGGTGGACGACGGCGCCCAGCAGGGGGTGGCCGGTGTCGGTGAGGCCCAGGCCCGCGGGGTCGCCCGTGGCGCCGGCGGGGGCGGTGAGCCAGTAGCGGCGTCGCTGGAAGGGGTAGGTGGGCAGGTCGACGCGGCGTGGGGCGCGGCCGGTGTGCAGGGTGGTCCAGTCGATGTCGGCTCCGGCGGCCCAGAGGGTGGCGGCGGCGGTCGCGAACCGGTCGGGTCCGCCTTCGTTGCGGCGGAGGGTCCCGGTGACGGCGGCGGACCGGTCGGCGGCGGCGGCGGTTTCCTCGATGGCGGCGGTGAACACGGGGTGCGGGCTGACCTCGATGAAGGTGGTGTGGCCGAGGTCGAGCGCGGCCTCGACGGCGGTACGGAAGGCGACCTGCTCGCTCTGGTTGCGGTACCAGTAGGCGGCGTCCAGGGCGGTGGGGTCGTAAGGGCCGCCGGTGACGGTGGAGAGGAAGGCGGCGCGGGCGGGCCGGGGTTCGAGGGTGCCGATGGCGGCGAGCAGGTCCTCCTTCATCTCCTCCATGTGGGGTGAGTGGGAGGCGTAGGAGTGGGCGACGCGGCGGCACCAGACGCCGTCCGTCTCCAGCTCGGCGATGAGGTCGGCCAGCGCCTCGTGGGTGCCGGCGACGACGGTGGAGGAGGGTCCGTTGACGGCGGCGACGAAGAGCGTGCCGTGCCGGGCGGCCAGCCGCGCGGTGATTCCCTCGGCGCCCTCGGCGACGGACACCAGGCCGCCGCGTTCCTGGAACGGCACGCCGAGCGCCGCGCGGGCGGTGCTGATGCGGGCCCCGTCCTCCAGGCTCAGCGCCCCGGCGACGACGGCGGCGGCCAGTTCGCCCTGGGAGTGGCCGATGACGGCGGAGGGCGTGACGCCGAGGGCCTCCCAGACGGCCGCCAGTGAGATCATGACCGCCCAGAGCACGGGCTGGATGATCTCGACGTGCTCCGTCCACTCCGCCCAACGGGAACCGGGTGCAGGGCCGTTGAGCAGGTCGGTGAGCCGCCACTCGACGTACGGCGCCAGGGCCGCCTCGCAATCGGCGACGCGGGCGGCGAAGACGGGGCTGGTGGCGAGGAGTTCACGGCCCATGCCGAGCCACTGCGAGCCCTGCCCGGGGAAGACGAACGTGACACCGCCGGCGGAGCCGGCACGCCCGGTGACGACGAGACCGGCGGCGTCGGTGTCCGCCGGGGTGCCGCGCGTCCGGGCTTGCCTATCCGCCGCGAGGGCGCGGGCGGCGCCCAGGAGGGCGGTGCGGTCCCGGCCGAGGAGGACGGCGCGGTGTTCGAGGGCGGCGCGCTGGGTCAGCAGGGCGTAGGAGACGTCCGCCGGGTCGTCGTCACCGGAGGCCAAGTGGTCGGCCAGCCGGGCGGCTTGGGCGCGCAGTGCGTCGGCGTCGCGTGCGGACAGGGGCCACGGCGGGGGCCCGTCCCGCCAGACCGGCTCGCCGGAGCCGGGCGGCCGCACGGCACCGGCCGCGTCCTGCGGTTCCGGGGCCTCCAGGATGACGTGCGCGTTGGTGCCGCTGATCCCGAAGGAGGAGACGCCCGCGCGGCGGACCCGGCCCGTCTCCGGCCACGGCGTCGGCTCGGTGAGCAGGGCGACGTCACCGGCGGTCCAGTCGACGTGCGGGGTGGGCTCGTCGACGTGCAGGGTCTTGGGCAGTACGCCCGCCCGCATCGCCAGCACCATCTTGATGATGCCGGTGGCCCCGGCGGCGGCCTGCGTGTGGCCGAGGTTGGACTTCACCGAGCCGAGCCACAGCGGCCGGTCCGCCTCCCGGCCCTGACCGTAGGTGGCGAGCAGCGCCTGCGCCTCGATGGGGTCGCCGAGGGTGGTGCCGGTGCCGTGCGCCTCGACGGCGTCGATGTCGGCGGTGGTGAGTCCGGCGCCGTCGAGGGCGGCCCGGATGACGCGCTGCTGGGAGGGGCCGTTGGGGGCGGTGAGGCCGTTGGAGGCGCCGTCCTGGTTGATCGCGCTGCCCTTGACGACGGCGAGGACGCGGTGGCCGTTGCGGCGGGCGTCGGAGAGCCGTTCGAGGAGCAGCATGCCGACGCCCTCGGCGGGGGCGAAGCCGCCTGCGTCGGAGGAGAAGGCGCGGCAGCGGCCGTCGGCGGACAGTCCGCGCTGACGGCTGAACTCCAGGAAGATGGAGGGCGAGGGCAGGACGGTGACGCCACCGGCGAGCGCGAGCGAGCACTCGCCGCTGCGGAGGGCCTGCGCGGCGAGGTGCAGCGCGACCAGCGAGGAGGAGCAGGCCGTGTCGACGGTGAGCGCCTGGCCTTCGAGGCCGAGCGTGTAGGCGACCCGGCCGGAGGCCACGCTCGCGGAGTTGCCGATGCCGAGGAAGCCTTCCAGGTCCTCCTGTCCGGGGCCGTAGGCGCCGGCGTAGTCGAAGGCGACGAGGCCGACGAAGACGCCGGTCCTGCTGCCGCGCAGGCTGTGCGGGTCGATCCCGGCCCCTTCGATGGTCTCCCAGCTCGATTCGAGCAGGAGCCGCTGCTGGGGGTCCATGGCGAGGGCTTCGCGCGGCGAGATCCCGAAGAACCCGGCGTCGAAGGTGTCCGCGCCGGTCATGAAGCCGCCCGCGCGGCCGTAGGTGCTGCCGGGCCGCTCGGGGTCGGGGTCGTAGTAGTCCTCGATGTCCCAGCCGCGGTCGTCGGGGCAGGGCGTGATGGCGTCGCGGCCCTCGGCCAGCAGTTCCCACAGCGCTTCGGGCGAGTCGACCCCGCCGGGCAGCCGGCAGCCCATGCCGATGATGACGACCGGGTCGTCGTCGAGGTCGCCGCCCGGCCCCGTGGCCGTTGTCGCGCTGCCGTTCTCCTCCGTCTCCGGCAGGAGGTGGGTGAGGAGGTGGCGGCCGAGGGCGGTGGTGGTGGGGTAGTCGAAGACGAGGGTGGTGGGCAGCCGCAGCCCGGTGTGGGCGATGAGCCGGTTGCGCAGGTCCACGGCGGTCAGCGAGTCGAAGCCCAGCTCCTTGAACGGCCTTTCGGGGTCGATGCGTTGGGCGGAGGCGTGCCCGAGCGCTCCGGCCACATGGCCGCGTACGACGTCCACCACGGCCCGCTCCCGGTCGCGGGCGGGCAGCGTGGCGAGCCGGGTGGCGAGGTCGTCGGCGTCGGCCGTACGGTCGCCGCCGACGACCCGGCCGGCGAGGGCCCGGCGCACGTCGGGGAGGTCGGCGAGCAGCGGGCTGGGGCGGTTGCCGGTGAAGGCGGTGGCGAAGCGGTCCCACTCCACGTCCAGTACGGCGACGGCACCGGCGGGATCGGTGCCGCCGAGCACGGCCCGGCGCAGCGCGGCCACGGCACGCGCGGGGTCCAGCGGCACCAGACCGGCGCGCCGCACCCCGCTCTCCACGACCTGCTCCCCCGCCATGCCCGCTCCGGCCCAGGGCCCCCAGGCGACGGAGGTGGCGGGAAGCCCGTCGGCCCGGCGCCGCGCGGACAGCGCGTCCAGGGAGGCGTTGGCGGCGGCGTAGGCGGCCTGGCCGAGGGTGCCGACGGTGCCGGAGACGGAGGAGAACAGCACGAAGGCCGACAGGTGGTGACGTGCCGTCAGTTCGTGGAGGTGGTGGGCGGCGGCCGTCTTCGGACGCAGGACCCGGCGCAGTGCGTCCTCGGTGAGGGAGGCCGCCACGCCGTCCTCGACGATTCCGGCGGTGTGGACGACGGCGGTGAGCGGCAGCTCCTCCGGGATTCCGGCCAGAACCTCGGCGAGCCGGTCCCGGTCGGCGGCGTCACATGCGGTGACCGTCACCTGGGTTCCCGTAGCGCGCAGTTCGGCGGCGAGGGCGTCGGCGCCGGGCGCCTCGGGCCCCCGTCGGCTGAGCAGCAGCAGATGGTCGGCGCCCGCATCGGCGAGGGCCCTGGCGACATGGGCGCCGAGCGCGCCGGTGCCACCCGTGATCAGGACGGTGCCGCGCGGCGGCCACTCCCCCTCCTCCCGGGCACCACCGGTCGCCCGCACGAGCCGCCGGGCCAGCAACCCGGAGGAGCGCACGGCGAGTTGGTCCTCGCCTCCGGCGCCGCGCAGGGCGGAGACGAGCAACCGGCCGGTCCGCTCGTCCAACGTCGCGGGCAGGTCGACGAGACCGCCCCACAGATCGGGCAGCTCCAGCCCTACGACCCGGCCGAGCCCCCAGAGCGAGGCGCCGCCCGCGTCGGGCGCGGCGTCGGAGGGTGCGGCACTGACGGCACCCCGGGTGGCGCACCACAGGGGCGCGTCGGTCCCGGCGGCGGTGAGGGCGTGCAGCAGGGCGACGGTGGCGGTGACGGCGGGCGCGAGCCCGTCGGCGTCGGGGGCGAGGGCGGCGGGGTCGCAGCCCAGGAGGGAGAGCACACCGGTGTACGGGGCGCCCTGGGCGGGCCGTTCGGCCCAGTCCGTGCCGGTGAGCGGAACGGTCAGGGTGACCGGCTCGATCCCGGCCGCGGTGAGGGCGGCCAGGACGGCGGCCTGGAACGCCGGATCTGCGGGGGCCTCGGGAACGGCAACGAGCCAGCGCCCGGCGGCCGTCACCTCCCTACCGGTCATGGGCTTCCACGTCACCGTGTAGCGGAGTCCGTCGACCGCACTCTGTTCCCGCCGACGCCGACGCCAGGCGGCGAGCGCGGGCAACGCCTCGCGCAGAGCGGCATCCGTGCCGTCGTGACCGGCGTCCACCGCCTCCGCGACCGCGACGACGTCCTCCCGCTCCACGGCCTCCCAGAACCGGAGCTCCTCGGGGTCCTCGGGTGCCGTTGCGGGGGTGCCGGCGGACTCCAGCCAGTAGCGCTCGTGCTGGAAGGCGTAGGTGGGCAGGTCGACGCGGTGCGGGTTGCGGCCTTCGAAGAGGGCGGCCCAGTCCACGTCGACACCGCTCGCCCACAGCCGGGACACGCCCTGCGTGAACGTCTCCACCTCGCCATGGCCCCGCCGAGTGGCCGGGACGAACAGCCCCTCGACGCTCTCGGCACCCATCGCGGTCAACGTGGCGTCGGGGCCCAGCTCCAGGAACTTGTTCACCCCTACGCCGGCCAGCCACGCCATCCCGTCCGCGAAGCGCACGGTCTGACGGACGTGCCGTACCCAGTACTCCGGGGTGCGGATCTCCTCGCCCGCCACCCGGCCCGAGAGGTTCGACACCACCGGGATGCGGGGCTCGGCGTAGTCGACGCTCGCGGCCACCTCGGAGAAGTCGGCCAGCATCGGCTCCATCAGGGAGGAGTGGAAGGCGTGCGAGACCGCCAGCCGCCGCGTCTTGACCCCGGCCGCCGTCAGCCGCTCCCGCACCTCCTCGACATCCGCCTCGGCTCCCGAAACCACCACCGAGGTCGGCCCGTTGACGGCAGCCACATCAACCCCGTCCGCGTGGACGTCCTCGACACCGGCCTGCACCGCGAGCATCGCCCCACCGCCGGGCAACGCCTGCATCAACGAACCGCGGGCGGCGACCAGGCGACAGGCGTCCTCAAGGGAGAACACCCCCGCCACATACGCGGCGACCAACTCACCGATGGAATGCCCCATCACGAAGTCGGGACGAACACCCCACGATTCAGCGAGCCGGTACAGCGCCACTTCCACCGCGAACAACCCGGCCTGCGTGAACACGGTCTGGTCCAACATGTCGGTATCAGTCGCCAACACGTCCGCCAGCGACCCGGGCAACAGCCCCTCGAACCCGGCACACACCTCATCCAACGCCCGCGCGAACACCGGGAACTCAGCCGCCAGCTCCGCCCCCATCCGCGCCCGCTGCGACCCCTGCCCCGTGAACAACACCGCAAGGCGACCGTGCACCACACCGCCGCTGGACTCCACCGAAGCCAGCCCCGCCGTCAACTCCGCACGGTCCCGCCCCCACACCACCGCCCGATGCCCCAACCCGGCCCGACCGGTCGCCAGCGACCACCCCACATCCACCGGATCCAGCCCACCGACCACCCCGGACAACCGCCCGGCCTGCGCCACCAACACCTGCGCCGAACCGGCCGACAACACCCACGGCAGCACCCCACCCACCCGAGGCGCAGACTCAACCGCCTCCGCGACCTCCGGTGCCTGCTCCAACACCACATGGGCGTTCGTCCCGCTGATCCCGAAGGCCGACACGGCAGACCGGCGCGGGCGGCCCGTCTCGGGCCAGTCGATGCCTTCGGTGAGGAGTTCGACGGCGCCTGCCGTCCAGTCGACGTGCGAGGTCGGCTCGTCGACGTGCAGGGTGCGCGGGAGCACTCCCGCCCGCATCGCCATCACCATCTTGATGACACCCGCGACACCGGCCGCGTACTGCGTGTGCCCGATGTTCGACTTGACCGACCCCAGCCACAACGGCCGCTCCGGGTCCCGGCCTTGGCCGTACGTCTCCAGCAGCGCGTGGGCCTCGATCGGGTCGCCCAGCGTCGTCCCCGTGCCGTGGGCCTCCACCGCGTCCACGTCGGCGGCGGTCAGCCCGGCGTTGTCGAGCGCGGCACGGATCACGCGCTGTTGCGACGGCCCGTTGGGCGCCGTGAGGCCATTGGACGCGCCGTCCTGATTGATCGCCGTACCCCGCACCACCGCCAGCACCTGGTGGCCGTTGCGCTGCGCGTCCGACAGGCGCTCCAGCAGCAGCACGCCCGCGCCCTCACCCCAGCCCGTGCCGTCCGCAGCCGCAGCAAAGGACTTGCAGCGACCGTCCGCGGCCAGCCCGCGCTGACGGCTGAACTCGACGAAGGTGAACGGGGTGGGCATGACGGCGGAGCCGCCCGCGAGGGCCATGTCGCACTCGCCGCTGCGCAGCGCCTGGACGGCCATGTGCAGGGCGACCAGGGAGGAGGAGCAGGCGGTGTCGACGGTGACGGCGGGGCCCTCGAAGCCGAAGGTGTAGGCGACCCGGCCGGACATGACGCTGGAGGTGCTGCCGGTCAGGGCGTATCCCTCGGCGCCCTCGGGGAGGCGGGCGCCTCCGACGCCGTAGCCGGAGTGGCCGCCGCCGACGAAGGTGCCCACCGGTCGGCCGCGCAGCCGGGCCGGGTCGACGCCGGCCCGTTCGAGGAGTTCCCACGACGTCTCCAGCAGCAGCCGCTGCTGCGGGTCCATGGCCAGCGCCTCGCGCGGGGAGATGCCGAAGAGGTCGGCGTCGAAGTCGGCGGCGTCGTGGAGGAAGCCGCCTTCGCGGACGTAGGAGGTGCCCGGGCGGTCCGGGTCGGGGTGGTAGAGGGTGTCGAGGTCCCAGCCGCGGTCGGCGGGGAAGGCGGACATGGCGTCCGTGCCCGTCTCCACGAGGTGCCACAGGTCCTCGGGCGAGCGGACGTCGCCGGGGTAGCGGCAGGCCATGGCGACGATCGCGATGGGCTCCCGGGCGGCCGCCAGGAGCTGCCGGTTCTGCTTGCGCAGCCGTTCCGCCTCGGTCAGCGAGGCGCGCAGGGCGGCAACGACCTTGTCGTTCCTGTCATTTCCGTGCGCGGTGGTCATGTCGCCTCCGTCTTCTCGGGTCTGTCGTCTCAGCAGTCGGAGTCGGCATCCCCGAGGGCCATCCGGACGAGGTCGTCGACCTCCATGTCCGCGATGGCTTCGGTGGTTCCGTCGTCGTCGCTGGGGGTGTTCGGTGCGGTTTCGTCCCGGGCGAGCCGCAGCAGCGTCTCGGCGAGGCCCGCCTCGCGGAGGCGGTGGAGCGGGATGGCGGCGAGCGCGCGGCCGAGTTCGGCGTCCCCGGTCTCCTGGTCCGGGGCGGCGGGTGCGGCGGTGGTTCCGGTGTCCGGCGCGACCTTGGCGAGGAGGTGCCGGCTGAGGGCGAGCGGGGTGGGCTGGTCGAAGACCACGGTGGTGGCGAGGCGGACGCCGGTGGCGGCGCCGAGCCGGTTGCGCAGTTCGACCGCGGTCAGGGAGTCGAAGCCGAGGTCCTTGAAGGGCCGGTTGGCTTCGACGGCCCGGGGGCCGGTGTGGCCGAGGACCGCGCTCGCGTGGGTGCGCACCAGGTCCAGCAGGTGGTGCTCGCGTTCGGGGGCGCTGAGTCCGGCGAGGGCGGCGGTGAGGGCGGCGGCGCCGTCCGCGGTCGACCGGGTGTCGGCGGCGCGGCCCCGCCCGCTGACCTTGACCAGGGCGCGGAACAGGGGGCGGACGTCGGCGGTGGTGCGGGCGCGGGCCCGCATCAGGGGCAGGTCGAGCCGGACGGGGAGGACCAGGGTCTCGTCCAGTCGGCGGGCGGCGTCGAAGAGGGCGAGGCCGGTGTCGCTGTCCATCGGCTTGACCAGTCCGTTCTGACGGACCCGGTCGGCGGCGGTGCGGTCGAGGTGGCCGGTCATGGCGCTGGCCTGCTCCCACAGGCCCCAGACGAGGGAGAGGGCGGGCAGTCCCTGGGCGCGCCGCTGGTGGGCGAGGGCGTCCAGGAAGGTGTTGGCGGCGGCGTAGTTGGCCTGTCCGGCGCCGCCGCCGATCCCGGCCACGGAGGAGTAGAGCGCGAACAGGGCGAGGTCGCGGTCGCGGGTCAGCTCGTGCAGATGCATGACGGCCTCCGCCTTGGGACGCCACACCTGGGCCAGCGTCTCGGGCCCGTGCGCGGCGAGCACACCATCGGCCAGGACCCCGGCGGCGTGGACGACGCCGGTGAGCGGATGCGCGGCGGGTACGGCGGCGAGGGCGCGGGCCAGTTGCTCGCGGTCAGCCGTGTCGCAGGCGACGATCTCGGCGGTGGCACCCAGCTCGGTCAGTTCGGCCAGGAGGTCACCGGCGCCGGAGGCGTCCGGTCCCTGCCGGCTGGTGAGCATCAGGTTCCGTACGCCGTGCCGGGCGACCAGGTGGCGGGCGAGGAGGGAGCCGAGGGTGCCCGTGCCGCCGGTGATCAGGACGGTGCCGTCGGGGTCGAGGACCGGCGGCATGGAGAGGACGACCTTGCCGGTGTGCCGGGCCTGGCTGATGTGCCGGAACGCCACCGGGGCCCTGCGGACGTCCCACGTGGTCACGGGCAGCGGCCGGAGCGCTCCGGTGGCGAAGAGCCGCAGGATGTCGGTGAGCATGTCGCCGATGCGGCCGGCCCCGGCGTCGGCGAGGTCGTAGGCCGCGTAGGAGACACCGGGGTGGTCCTCGGCGACGCGGGCGGGGTCACGCCGGTCGGTCTTGCCCAGCTCCAGGAACCGGCCGCCGCGCGGCAGCAGGTCGAGGGAGGCGTCGACGTACTCGCCGGCCAGGGAGTTGAGGACGATGTCGGCGCCGGAACCGCCGGTGGCCGACTTGAACGTGTCGCGGAAGTCGAGGTCCCGGGAGGAGGCGATCCGTTCGTCCGGCAGACCGAGTTCGCGCAGCGCCTCCCACTTGGCGGGGTGGGCGGTGGCGAGGACGGTGGCGCCGAAGTGCCGGGCGAGCTGGATCGCGGCCATTCCGACGCCGCCCGCGCCCGCGTGCACCAGGACGGAGTCGCCCTCCTTCACGGAGCCGAGGTCGACCAGGCCGTAGTACGCGGTCAGGAACGCCACCGGCACGGACGCCGCCTGCTCGAACGACCATCCTTCCGGTACGGGGGCCAGGACCCGCTGGTCGGTGACGGCGAGCGGGCCGAGGGCGCCGCCCATGAGGCCGAGGACCCGGTCACCGGGGGCGAACCGCGTGACGCCGGGCCCGACCTCGGTGACGACTCCGGCGCCCTCGCTGCCCATGACGGTCTGGCCGGGGACCATGCCGAGGCCGATCAGGACGTCGCGGAAGTTGACGCCCGCGGCACGGACGCAGACCCGGACCTCTCCGGCGGCGAGCGGCGCGGTGGCCTCCGGGTACGGCAGGAGGGTCAGCCCGTCCAGGGTTCCGGAGGTGGCCGTGTCCAGCCGCCAGGCGGCGCCCGGGGGCGGGACCAGGGCGTCCGATCCTCCGGGGCGCACCAGCCGGGACACCAGCGGGGTGCCCTCGCGCACGGCGACCTGGGTCTCGTCGGCCGCCAGGGCGGCGGCGAGCGCCGCTGCGACGGCGGCGCCGCCGGGTTCCTCCGCCGGGTCCAGGTCGAGCAGGAGGAAGCGGCCCGGGTTCTCCGACTGGGCGGAGCGGATCAGGCCCCAGGAGGGCGCGGCGGCCAGGTCGGTGAGGTCGGCGTCCCGGCCGGTGGAGACCGCGCCCCTGGTCACGACGGCGAGCCGGGAGTCCGCCAGCCGCTCGTCCGCCAGCCACTCCTGGGCGAGGGCGAGGACGTCCGCGGTGACCTGCCGAGCCGAGTCGGCCGGGAAACCGGCACCGGGGGCGGGCGGCGACCAGAGAACCGCCTCGGGAACCGGCGCGCCCGCCTCGACGGCCGCCTGCAGCGCCGCCAGATCGTGGTGCGCGACCGCGCCGGAGGGCAACGGCACCGTGTCGCCGAGCACCGCCCAGCGGTCCGCGCGTATGCCGTCCGGCACCGGCACCGGGATCCAGTCGACGACGAAGAGGGAGTCGGCCTCCGGCGCCTCGGAGGCGGCGAGTTGATCGGCGGTGACGGTCCGCAGCACCAGTGAGTCCACGGCGGCCACGCGAGCGCCGGTCACATCGGCGACCTGAACGCTCAGGGAGTCCTCCCCGGCCGCGGCGATCCGCACCCGGAGCCGCTCGGCACCGCCCGCGAACAGCGAGACACCGGTCCAGGCGAACGGCAGCCGCAGCGCGGCCGGATCGCCGCCGAAGGAGCCGAAACCGATGGCGTGCAGGGCGGAGTCGAGCAGCGCGGGGTGAACGCCGAAGCGGGCCGCCGAGGCGTGCTCCTCCTCCGGCAGGGCGACCTCGGCGAAGACCTCCTCGCCCCGCCGCCAGACGGCCAGCAGGCCCTGGAAGACGGGCCCGTAGCCGTATCCCGCGGCAGCGGCCGTCGGATAGAACGCCGACACGTCCACCGCCTCGGCGCCGGGCGGCGGCCAGGCGGTGAGGTCGATCGCGGACGCCGGATCGACCGGCTCCGCACTCACCAGCCCTTCCGCGTGCCGCAGCCACGGATGGTCGTGCTCGGCGCCCTCGGGCCGGGAGTAGACGGCCAGTTCGCGCACCCCGCCCTCGTCCGGCGCTCCGACGACCACCTGGACCTGCACTCCCGAGTCCGCCGGGACGACCAGGGGCGCGTGCAGGGTGAGTTCGCCGAGGTGCCCGCAGCCGACCTCGTCCCCGGCCCGGATCGCCAGCTCGACGAACCCGGTACCGGGCAGCAGGACCGTCCCGGCGACGGCGTGGTCGGCGAGCCAGGGGTGGGTACGGGTGGAGAGCCGCCCGGTGAGCACGACCCCGCCGTCCGCGGCGAGACTGACGGCGGCACCCAGCAGCGGGTGATCGGTGGTGGCCAGACCTGCGCCGCTGACATCGGCGGTGGTGGCGCTGGCCTCCAGCCAGTAGCGCTGGTGCTGGAAGGCGTACGGGGGCAGGTCGACGCGATTGACGGGGCGCCCGGCGTAGACGGCGGACCAGTCGATGTCGGTGCCGTGGACCCAGAGTTCGGCGGCACTGGCGAGGAAGCGGGCGTTTTCGTCCTCGTCCCGGCGCAGGGTGCCTACGACGGTGACCGGCTGTTCCGCCGCCTCGGCGATGGCCTGCACGCCCATGGTGAGCACGGGGTGGGCGCTGACCTCGATGAGGGTGTAATTGCCTTGTTGCAGGGCTACTTGGACTGCTTCGGTGAAGCGCACCGGACGGCGCAGGCCCTCGTACCAGTACGAGGCGTTCATGGTCGTCGTGTCCAACACCTCGCCGGTGACGGTGGAGATCACCGGGATGCGGGAGGTCTGCGGTGTCACCGGCGTAAGGACGTCGAGGAGTTGGGCCTTGATGTCCTCGACATGGGCGGAGTGCGAGGCGTAATCGACCGGGACCCGCCGGGCCCGTACACCAGCGGCCTCCGCCACCGAGGCGATCTCCTCCAGGGCTTCCGGATCACCGGCAACGACCGTGGCATCGGGACCGTTGAAGACGGCTATCGAGACCCGCTCGCCATACGACGACACCCACTGCGATGCCTGCTGCGGGCCGGTCGCCAGCGCCAGCATCCCGCCACGGCCGGCCAGTTCGTCCCGGACCGCGGCGGACCGCAGCGCCACCACCTGGGCGGCGTCCTCCAGACTCAACGCACCAGCCACCACCGCAGCCGCGATCTCCCCCTGCGAATGGCCGATGACGGCAGCGGGCTCGATGCCCAATGACTCCCATACAGCCGCCAGGGAAACCATGACCGCCCACAGCACCGGCTGGACCATGTCGACCCGCTGCATCCAGGCGTCGTCGTCGCCGGTGAGCACCTCGGTCAACGACCAGTCCACGTACGGCCCGAGCGCTCTCTCGCACTCCCCGATCCGCGCCGCGAACACCGGCGAGGACTCCAGCAGCCCCCGCCCCATCCCCAGCCACTGCGCCCCCTGCCCCGGGAACACGAACACAGCGCCGGAGCCTGAACCCACCACACCGGAGACGACGTTCCCCGTCACCCGACCCGACGCCAGTGCGGCCAGGCCCCCGGTCAGCTCACCGGTGTCCCCTCCCCAGACGACCGCACGGTGTTCCCACGGGGAGCGGCCGGAGGCGAGCGTCCAGCCGGCGGAGACGGGGTCGGCGTCCGTGAGCGCTTCGGCGAGGGAGGCGGCGCGGGCGGTGAGTCCTGCCGCGCTGCGGGCGGAGAGCGGCCACGGCACGACGGGCGAGACGGACAGGCCCTCGGGACCGGCGACCACGACGGGCGCCGGTTCGGCCCGGGTGTCCTCCGGGGCTTCTTCTACGATGACGTGGGCATTGGTTCCCGAGATCCCGAAGGACGACACTCCGGCCCGGCGGGGGTGGCCGTTCGCCGTCCAGTCCTGCTCCTCGGCCAGCAGTCGTAGGCCGCCTGCCGTCCAGTCGATGTGCGGGGTGGGTTCGTCGACGTGCAGGGTGCGGGGCAGTACGCCCGCCCGCATCGCCATCACCATCTTGATGACGCCCGCGACACCGGCCGCGGCCTGCGTGTGCCCGATGTTCGACTTGATCGAGCCGAGCCACAACGGCCGGTCGGGGTCCCGGTCCTGGCCGTAGGTGGCCAGGAGGGCGGCGGCCTCGATCGGGTCACCGAGCGTCGTCCCCGTACCGTGTGCCTCCACCGCGTCCACCTCGGCGGCGGTCAGCCCGGCGGCGGCGAGTGCCTGGCGGATGACGCGCTGCTGGGAGGGGCCGTTGGGGGCGGTGAGGCCGTTGGAGGCGCCGTCCTGGTTGACGGCCGAGCCGCGGACGACCGCGAGGACGCGGTGGCCGTTGGCGCGGGCGTCCGACAGCCTCTCCACGAGCAGCATGCCGACGCCTTCCGCCGGGCCGAAGCCGTCGGCGTCGGCGGAGAAGGCGCGGCAGCGGCCGTCCGGGGAGAGGCCGCGCTGGCGGCTCATCTCGACGAATCCGGCCGGGGTGCAGACGACGGTCACCCCGCCGGCGAGGGCCATGTCGCACTCGCCGCTGCGCAGCGCCTGGACGGCCATGTGCAGGGCGACCAGGGAGGAGGAGCAGGCCGTGTCGACGGTGACCGCCGGGCCTTCGAGGGCCAGTTGGTAGGCGATGCGGCCGGAGGTGACGCTGAGCATGTTGCCGGTGCCGAGGAAGCCCTCGACCTCGTCGGGGACCGAGTCGAGCCGGGAGAGGTACTCCGAGTTGAGTGCCCCGACGAAGACTCCGGTCTGGCTGCGGCGCAGCGAGGCCGGGTCGATGCCGGAGCGTTCGACGGCCTCCCAGGAGACCTCCAGCGCGAGCCGCTGCTGCGGGTCCATGGCCAGGGCCTCGCGCGGTGAGATCCCGAAGAACTCGGCGTCGAACCCGGCGACGTCGGCCATCAGTCCGGCGCCGCGCAGGTAGGTCTTGCCGCGGACGTCGGGGTCGGCGTCGTAGAGCGACTCCATGTCCCAGCCGCGGTCGGCGGGGAAGACGGTGACGGCGTCGCGGCCGTCGCCGACGAGGCGCCACAGGTCCTCGGGCGAGCCGACGCCGCCGGGGAAGCGGCAGGCCATGCCGACGATCGCGATCGGTTCGTCCGGCACCGCCGCCGTGACGGGGGCGGTGGCGGAGTCGTCCCGTACGCCGGACAGCTCACCGGCGACGAGGCGGGCCACCGCGGCCGGGGTGGGGTGGTCGAAGGTGAGGGCGGCCGGGAGGCGCAGACCGGTGGCCGCGTTGACGCGGTTGCGCAGCTCGACGGCGGTGAGGGAGTCGAAGCCGAGGTCCTTGAAGGGGCGTTCGGCGTCGACGGAGCCCGGGGTGGTGTGGCCGAGGACGGCGGCGACATGGGAGCGGACCAGGTCGAGCAGGTGACGTTCGCGTTCGGCGGGCGCCAGCGCGGCGATCCGTGCGGCGAGTCCGGCGAGGGAGCCGGTGCGGTCCGCCTCCCCGGTCTCGGCGGTGCGGCGGGCGGTGCCGCGCACGAGGCCGCGGAGCAGCGGCGGCACCGGCCTTCCGGCGACGGCGGCGCGCAGGGCGGCGGTGTCGACCTGGGCGGCGACGAAGTGGGCCTCGTCACGGGCGGCGGCGGCGTCGAAGAGGGCGATGCCGGTCCGGTCGGTGAGAGGGACGAAGCCGTTCTTCGCGACCCGGTTGATGTCGGTGTCGGCGAGGTGTCCGGTCATGGCGCTGGCCTGTGCCCACAGACCCCAGGCGAGGGAGGTGGCGGGCAGTCCCTGGGCGCGGCGGTGCTGGGCGAGCGCGTCCAGGAAGACGTTCGCGGCGGCGTAGTTGGCCTGTCCGGGCCCGCCGAAGACGCCGGAGGCGGAGGAGTAGAGCACGAACAGGGCGAGGTCGGCGTCGCGGGTCAGCTCGTGGAGGTTGACGGCGGCGTCGACCTTGGGCCGCCAGACGGCGGCGAGTTGGTCCGGGGTGAGGGAGGTGACCAGGCCGTCGGCGAGGACGCCCGCCGCATGGACGACACCCGTCAGGTTCAGGCCGTCCAGGAGGGCGGCGAGCTGGTCGCGGTCGGCTGCGTCACAGGCGGCGACGGTCGCGGTCGCCCCCAACTCGCCCAGCTCGGCTATGAGTTCGGCTGCTCCCGGTGCCGCCGGGCCGGTGCGGCTGGTGAGGAGGAGGTTGCGGACGCCATAGTCCGTGACCAGGTGGCGGGCGAGGAGCGAGCCGAGCGTGCCGGTGCCGCCGGTGATGAGGACCGTGCCGTCCGGGTCGAGGGCGGGCGGCGCGGTGAGGACCACCTTTCCCGTGTGCTTGGCCTGGCTCATGTGCCGGAACGCCTCGGGCCCGCGCCGGACGTCCCAGGTCGTGATCGGCATGGGCCGCAGCGCGCCCCGCCGGAACAGCTCCAGCACCTCGGCCAGCATCTCGCCGCAGCGCTCCGCTCCGGCTTCCTTCAGGTCGTACGCCCGGTAGACGACGCCCGCGTGATCGCGCGCCACCTGTTCGGGGTCGCGCTTGTCGGTCTTGCCCATCTCCAGGAACCGTCCGCCGCGCGGCAGCAGGTCGAGGGAGGCGTCGACGAACTCGCGGGCGAGGGAGTTGAGAACGATGTCCACGCGCTGGGCACTGAACTTCTCCCTGAACTCGAGATCCCGGGAGGAGGCGATCCGGTCGTCCGTGAGCCCCAGGCCGCGCAGCACGTCCCACTTGCCGGGACTGGCCGTGGCGAGGATGTCGGCGCCGAAGTGCCGGGCGAGCTGGATCGCGGCGATCCCGACGCCGCCCGCGCCCGCGTGGACGAGGACGGTGCGCCCCGGTCCGATGCCTCCGAGGTCCATCAGCCCGTAGTAGGCGGTCAGGTAGGCCACCGGCACGGAGGCGGCCTGCTCGTACGACCAGCTCTCGGGCACCGGCGCCACCATGCGCGCGTCGGCCACGGCCAGCGGGCCGAAGCCGCCGTCGACGATGCCGACGACGCGGTCACCCGGGGCGAAGCGGGTGACCTCCGCGCCCACTTCCAGCACGACGCCCGCGCACTCGCTGCCCATGACCGTCTGGCCGGGCACCATGCCCAGCCCGATCAGCACGTCCCGGAAGTTCACGCCGGTGGCGCGGACCCCGATCCGGATCTCACCGGGGGCCAGTTCGGCCGCCGCCTGCGGAGCGGGCAGCAGCCGCAGGCCCTCCAGGGTGCCGGAGGCGGCCGTGTCCAGCCGCCAGGCCCGCTCGCCGGCCGGGGGCACGAGTGCGCCGCCCGTGTCGGCACGGGTCAGCCGCGGTGCCAGCACCTCGCCGGAGCGGACCGCGACCTGCGACTCGTCCGCGGTCAGCGCGGCGGCGACGGCGTCGGTGACCTCGTCGACCGCCTGCTCGCCGGGGTCGAGGTCGACCAGCAGGAACCTGCCCGGCGCCTCGGTCTGGGCGGTACGGACCAGCCCCCAGACGGCGGCCGCCGCCAGGTCCGGGATGTCCTCGTCGGTCCGGGTGGCCACCGCGCCCCGGGTGACCACGGCCAGCCGGGACTCCGCCGGCGCGTCGTCGGCGAGCCACTCCTGGAGCAGGGCGAGCAGGGCGGCCGTCACCGCCTCCGCGTCCCGGGCGAGCCCTGCGCCGGACGCGGCGGGCGGCACGTACAGGACCGTGCGCGGGGCCGGGACCCCGGCCTCCACGACCTCACGGAGCCCGGCGAGATCCTGGTACGAGTCGACGGCCACGCCCGCGACCTGCACGGCGGCGGCCAGGCCGAGGGGGTCGTCACCGACGACCGCCCAAGCGGCCGAAGTCTCGGCCGCCACCGCCGGTACGGAGCTCCACCGCAGCGCGAACAGGCCGTCGCTGCTCGGCGATACAGCCGCCGCCACCAGCTCGGGGCGCACGGGTCGCAGCGCCAGGGAACCCACGCGAGCCACCGGGCGGCCCGCCGCGTCGGCGACGTCGATGGTCACGGCGTCCGGACCCACCGGCCGCAGCCGTACCCGGGCCGCCGCCGCTCCTACGGCCGCCAGCGCCACCTCGGACCAGGCGTACGGCAGCCGCACCACACCCTCGTCCCGGCCGTCGTCCCCGCCGAACCGGCCGAGGCCGATCGCCTGCAGCGCCGCGTCCAGCAGAGCCGGGTGGACACCGAAGCGGGCGGCGTCCGCGTGCTGCTCCTCCGGCAGTTCCACTTCGGCGTAGACCGCGTCGCCGAGCCGCCAGGCCGTGCGCAGACCGCGGAAGGCGGGGCCGTATCCGTACCCGGCCGCCTCCGCCTCGGTGTAGAAGGCGGCGAGGTCGACGGCTTCGGCGCCCTGCGGAGGCCAGACGGTCAGCTCGGCCTCGGGCTCGGGCGCGACGGGGGTCGCGGCCGCGAGGACGCCCTCGGCGTGGCGGGTCCACGGCGTGTCCACGGTGGCGTCGGTCTCGGGCCGGGCGTGGACGCTCAGGGCCCGGCGGCCGGTGTCGTCGGGGGCCGCGACGACGACCTGGACCTGCACGCCCGCGCTCTCGGGGAGGAGGAGCGGGGCGTGGAGGGTGAGTTCGGTGAGATGCCCGCAGCCCACCTCGTCCCCGGCGCGGATCGCCAGTTCCACGAAGCCGGTGCCGGGGAAGAGGACAGTGCCCGCGACGGTGTGATCGGCGAGCCACGGATGGGTCCGGGTGGAGAGCCGGCCGGTCAGCACCAGTCCCCCGTCCGCCGCGAGACTGACGGCCGCCCCGAGCAGCGGATGCCCTGCGGCACCGAGACCCAACTCGGCGGGGTCACCCGCGGAGCCGGCCGACTCCAGCCAGAAGCGCTCCCGCTGGAAGGCGTACGTCGGCAGATCGACCCGGGTGGCGGCACGGCCGGCGTAGACCGCCGACCAGTCGATGTCGGTGCCGTGGACCCAGAGTTCGGCGGCGCTCGCGATGAGGCGGGCACTCTCGTCCTCGTCCCGTCGCAGGGTGCCGACGACGGTGACCGGCTTCTCCGCCGCCTCCGCGATGGCCTGCACGGCCGTGCTGAGGACGGGGTGCGCACTGATCTCGATGTGCCGGAAGTGGCCCTGTTCCAGGGCGACTTGAACTGCTTCGGTGAAGCGCACCGGCTGGCGCAGGCCCTCGTACCAGTACGCGGCACCCATGGTCTCGCTGTCCAACACGGCACCGGTGACGGTGGAGATGAGCGGGATGCGGGAGGTCTGCGGTGCCACCGGGGCGAGGGCTTCCAGCAGCTTGGCCCTGATGTCCTCCACATGGGCGGAGTGCGAGGCGTAATCGACCGGAACCCGCCGCGCACGAACACCAGCGACCTCCGCCACCGAAGCGATCTCCTCCAGGGCTTCCGGATCACCGGCAACGACGGTGGCATCGGGGCCGTTGTAGACGGCTATCGAGACCCGGTCGCCATACGACGACACCCACGCCGCCACTTGCTCCGGACCGGTCGCCAGTGACAACATCCCGCCACGACCGGCCAGTTCATCCCGGATCGCAGCTGAACGCAGCGCGACCACCCGAGCCGCGTCCTCCAGGCTCAGCGCACCGACCACCGCAGCAGCCGCGATCTCCCCCTGCGAGTGACCGATGACAGCCGCCGGAGTCACACCGAAGGACTCCCACACAGCAGCCAGCGACACCATGACCGCCCACAACACCGGCTGGACCATGTCCACCCGCTGCATCCACCCGTCATCGTCACCGGTCAGCACCTCGCTCAACGACCAGTCCACGAACGGCCCCAGCGCCGCCTCACACTCCCCGATCCGCGCCGCGAACACCGGCGAGGACTCCAACAACCCCCGCCCCATCCCCAACCACTGCGACCCCTGCCCCGGAAACACGAACACCGGCGCACCCGACGCCACAGCCGCACCCGACACCGCATTACCCGCGACAGCACCCGACGCCAGCGCCCCCAGCCCAGCCGTCAGTTCGGCGCGCTCCCGCCCCCACACCACCGCCCGATGCTCCAGCGCCGTACGCGAAGCCCACAGGCTCCACCCCACATCCACCGGTTCACCCGACACCCCCGCCAACCGACCCGCCTGCGCAGCCAACGCTCCCGCCGTACGCCCCGACACCAACCAGGGCACTACAGGCCACCCAGCACCGGCGGCGACCACCGGCTCCGGCGCCGGCTCTGGGGGTGCCTCCTCCAGGATCACGTGCGCGTTCGTCCCGGAGATACCGAAGGAGGACACCGCCGCGCGTCGCGTCCCGCCCTCCTCTGCCGCGTCCCAGGTTCGCGGTTCGGTGAGCACGGAGACGTGGCCGGCCGTCCAGTCCACGTGCGGGGTGGGCTCGTCCACGTGCAGGGTGCGGGGCAGTACGCCCGCCCGCATCGCCATCACCATCTTGATGACGCCCGCGACGCCCGCGGCGGCCTGCGTATGACCGATGTTCGACTTCACCGACCCCAGCCACAACGGCCGTTCCGCCGAGCGCTCCTGGCCGTACGTGGCCAGCAGCGCATGTGCCTCGATCGGGTCGCCCAGCGTCGTGCCCGTGCCGTGGGCCTCCACCGCGTCCACGTCGCGCGGGGTGAGGCGGGCGCTCTCCAACGCCTGCTGGATGACGCGCTGCTGGGAGGGGCCGTTGGGGGCGGTGAGGCCGTTGGAGGCGCCGTCCTGGTTGACGGCGGAGCCACGGACGACGGCGAGGACGCGGTGGCCCTTGGCGCGGGCGTCCGAGAGGCGTTCCACGGCGAGCACGCCGATGCCCTCGGACCAGCCGGTGCCGTCCGCTGCGGCCGCGAAGGCCTTGCAGCGGCCGTCGGCCGACAGACCGCGCTGGCGGCTGAACTCGACGAAGACGCCGGGGCTCGGCATGACGGTGACGCCGCCCGCCAGGGCGAGGTCGCACTCGCCGTTCCGCAGTGCCTGGACCGCGAGGTGCAGGGCGACCAGTGACGACGAGCAGGCCGTGTCGACGGTGACCGCGGGGCCTTCCAGGCCCAGGGTGTAGGAGAGGCGCCCGGTGAGGACGCTGGTGGCGTTGCCGGTCAGGGAGAAGCCGCTGACCTGTTCGGGGACGTTCAGCATGTCGGTGAGGTAGCCGAAGCTCGACGCGCCGACGAAGACGCCGGTGCGGCTGCCGCGCAGGGAGCCGGGGGCCATCCCCGCGTGCTCGAACGCTTCCCAGCCCGTCTCCAGCAGGAGCCGCTGCTGGGGGTCCATGGCTAGTGCTTCGCGCGGTGAGATGCCGAAGAACTCGGCGTCGAACCGGTCGGCGTCGTGCAGGAAGCCGCCCTCGGTGACGTAACTCTTGCCGGGTGTGTCCGGGTCGGGGTCGTACAGGTCCTCGGCCCAGCCCCGGTTGACGGGGAAGGGGGTGATGCCGTCGCCGCCCTCCGCGACCAGCCGCCACAGGTCGTCGGCGGAGGTGACGTCGCCGGGGAAGCGGCAGGCCATGCCGACGATGGCGATCGGCTCGTGGCTCTTGGCCTCGGTCCGCTGCAGGCGCTGACGGGTCTCCTGGAGGTCGGCGGTGACCAACTTGAGGTACTCACGGAGCTTGGCTTCGTTGCCGGACATCTGCCTTTGTCTCCAGGAGGGGTTGGGGCGGGCGCTGGGGAGCGGGGGTGCTCGGGGTGGTCAGCCGAGGCCGAGTTCCTTGTTGATCAGGGCGAACATCTCGTCGTCGGTGGCGGTGTCGAGGGAGGCGGTCGCTTGCGGCCCGGCGCCCAGGGGGGTGCCGTCGGGCGCTTCGGGGCTGTCGTCCTCGTCGGTGGCTTCCAGTCGCCAGACCAGTGACTGGAGGCGCTTGAGGAGCGCGGAGCGGCCCCGGGCGGTGGGCGGGGCGGCGGCCAGGGCCGCCTCCAGCCGCTCCAGTTCACCGAGGGCGGTGGGTTGCCCCTCGTCCTCGGGGGTGAGTCGGCTGTTGAGGTGGGCGGCGAGCGCGCGGGGGCTGGGGTAGTCGAAGACGAGGCTGGTGGGCAGGCGCAGTCCGGTGACGGTGCCGAGCCGGTTGCGGAGTTCGACGGCGGTGAGCGAGTCGAAGCCGAGGTCGTTGAAGTCGCGGTCGGCGTCGACGGCGACCTCGACGGAGCTGCCGTGGGCCAGCACTTCGGCCACATGGCCGCGGACCAGTTCCTGGAAGAGGGCGAGGCGTTCCTTGGCGTCCTTGCCCGCGAGTTGCCGGGCGAGGCTCGGGCCGCCGGTGTCGGTGGCGCGGGCAAAGGCGCGCCGGGGCGGGGTGGGGAGGATGCCGCCGAGGATGGGGGGCACCATGCCGGCCTGGGCGTTCCGTCGCAGGGTGGCCATGGAGATCTCGACGGCGACGAGCAGGGCGTCGCCGCCGGCGCTCGCCGTGTCGAGGAGGGCGAGGGCCGCCGGGGAGGAGAGCGGGGCGAGCCCGGAGCGGGTGATGCGGTCCAGGTCCGCCTGGTCGAGGCGGACGGTCATCCCGCTGGTCTCACCCCACAGGCCCCAGGCGACGGAAGTGGCGGGCAGGTCGTGGGCGCGGCGGTGATGGGCGAGCGCGTCCAGGAAGGCGTTTGCGGCGGCGTAGTTGGCCTGGCCCGGGCCGCCGAAGACGCTGGCGGTGGAGGAGAACAGGACGAACGCGGACAGGTCGAGGTCGCGGGTGAGGTGGTGGAGAGTGAGGGCGGCGTCCAGTTTGGGGCGCAGCACGGCCTCCACCTGGTCGGGGGTGAGGGCGGTCAGGACGGCGTCGTCGACGACTCCGGCGGCGTGGACGACCGCGGTCAGCGGGTGCTCGGCGGGGATCTTGTCGAGGAGGGTGGCCAGTTCGCCGGGGTCGGCGACGTCGCAGGCGATGATCTCGGCGTCGGTGCCGAGCCGGGCCAGGTCGGCCACGAGGGCGTCCGCCCCGGGGGAGTTGTCGCCGGAGCGGCTGGTCAACAGGAGCCTGCGGACGCCGTGGTGCCCGGCAAGGTGGCGGGCGACCAAGGTGCCGAGTGTGCCGGTGCCGCCGGTGATGAGCACGGTGCCCTCGGTGCGCCAGGGGGAGGTGCGGTCGTCGGGACCGGTGGGGGTCCAGCGGGCGAGGCGGGGCACGAGGACGCGCTCGCCGCGCAGGGCGGCCTGCGGCTCCCCCGCGGCCAGGGCGGCTCGTACCGCGTCGGCCAGCAGCTCGCGTTCCGCCCCGGTGGCGTCCTCGGCGTCCACCAGGAGGAAGCGGTCGGGGTGCTCGCTCTGGGCGGTGCGGACGAGGCCCCACAGCGGGGCGTGGGCGAGGTCGGTGACGTCCTCGCCGGTACGGGTGGCGACGGCGCCGGCGGTGACGAGGACCAGGCGGGTCTCGGCGAGCCGTGAGTCGGCGAGCCATGCGCGCAGGGTGGCGAGGGTGGTCCGGACGGCGTCGTGCGCGGTTTCGGCGTCGTGGGGGGTCTCGGCGTCGTGCGCGGTTTCGGCGTTAGGCGCGGACGGGTCGGCGGGAGCGGCGCAGGCAAGCAGCACCACGGGGGGCGCGGGGACGCCCGCGTCGAGTACGGCGGTCAGCGCGGCCAGGTCCGGGTACGCGGAGACGGTCGTACCGGCGTACTGCAGGCCCGCGGCGAGGGCCAGCGGGTCGGGGCCGAGGGTCGCCCAGGCCTCGTCGTGCGGTGTCTCGGGCAGGGTCGTGTCGAGGGGCTGCCAGTCGAGGCGGAAGAGCCGGTCGCCATGGACGGGGGCGGCCGGGAGCTGGTCGGGGCGCAGCGGGCGCAGGGTGAGGGATGCGGCGGTGAGCACCGGGCGGCCGGTCGGGTCGGCGACGGCGACGGCCGGGGAGGTGCCGTCGGGGCCGCCGGGGGTGAGGGCCACCCGGAGCTGTCCGGCTCCGGCGGCGTGCAGGGTGACGTCCCGCCAGGCGAAGGGCAGGCGGATGGTGTGGGTCTCGGCGTCGGCGAGGACGCCGAGCGGGTGCAGGGCCGCGTCGAGGAGGGCGGGGTGCAGGCCGTAGGCGTCGGCGTCCGCGCGGACGGCTTCGGGCAGCGTGATCTCGGCGTAGACCTCCTCCCCCCTGCGCCAGGCGGCGGTCATGCCCTGGAAGGCGGGGCCGTAGCCGTAACCGGCGGTCTCGGCGGCGGCGTAGAAGCCGGTGACGTCGACCGGCTCCGCGCCGTCCGGCGGCCAGGCCGTGAGGTCGGCGGGGGTCGTGTCCTGGGCGTCGGCCAGGATGCCTTCGGCGTGCGTGGTCCAGGGGGCGTCCGGGCCCGCGTCCTCGGGGCGGGAGTGGACGGCGAGGGAGCGCTGCCCGTCCTCCTCGGGGGCACCGACGACGACCTGGATCTGCACACCACCCTGTTCAGGCAGGACCAGGGGCGCCTGAAGCGTCAGCTCGCGCACACTCCCGCAACCGACCTCGTCACCGGCACGCACCGCCAGCTCCACGAAGGCCGTCCCCGGCAGCAGCACAGTCCCCGCCACCGCGTGATCGGCGAGCCAGGGGTGGGTCCGGGTGGAGAGGCGGCCGGTCAGCACGGCACCGCCGTCCGCGGCGAGGCGCACGGCCGCGCCCAGCAAGGGGTGACCGGCCGCGGCGAGGCCGAGTCCGGCGGGGTCGCCGGAGCCGTCGTGGACCTGGAGCCAGTAGCGCTCACGCTGGAAGGGGTACGTGGGCAGGTCGACGGGGTGCGGATCGCGCCCGGTGAAGTGGGCGGCCCAGTCGACGTCGACGCCGCTGGTCCACAGCCGGGACACCGCCTGCGTGAACGTCTTCACCTCGCCGTGGCCCCGGCGCGTGGCCGGGAGGAACAGGCCCTCCACGTTCTCGGCGCCCATCGCGGTGAGCGTGGCGTCCGGGCCCAGCTCCAGGAACTTGCTCACCCCGGCCCCGGCCAGCCACGCCATGCCGTCCGCGAACCGCACCGACTCCCGGACGTGCCGGACCCAGTACTCGGGGGTGCGTATCTCGTCGCCCGCCACCCGGCCCGACACGTTCGAGACGACGGGGATGCGCGGCTCGGCGTACGCGACCTCGGCGGCGACCCGCTCGAACTCGCCCAGCATGGGCTCCATAAGCGAGGAGTGGAAGGCGTGCGAGACGGTCAGCCGCCGGGTCTTGATGCCCGCCAGGTCGAAACGCTCGCGCACCGCCTCGACATCCGACACCGAGCCCGACACCACCACCGACGTCGGCCCGTTCACCGCCGCCACGTCGACCGCGTTGCCGAGGGTGGCGAGGACGTCGCGCACCTGGGAAGTGCCCGAGCGCACCGCGAGCATCGCCCCGCCCCCGGGCAGCGCGTCCATCAGTCCCCCGCGTGCCGCGACGAGCCGGCAGGCGTCCTCCAGCGAGAACACGCCCGCCACATGCGCGGCGACCAGCTCACCGACCGAATGCCCCATCAGGAAGTCGGGACACACGCCCCAGGACTCCGCCAGCCGGTACAGGGCGACCTCGACCGCGAACAGCCCGGCCTGTGTGAACACCGTCCGGTCCAGCAGCCCGCCCGTCTCGTCCGACAGCGCCTCCACCAGCGACCCCGGCAGCAGCCCTTCGAACCCGGCGCACACCTCGTTCAGCGCCCGCGCGAACACCGGGAACTCGGCGGCCAGTTCAGCGCCCATCCGCGCCCGCTGCGACCCCTGCCCCGTGAACAGCAGCGCGAGGCGCCCGTCCACCGTCCCGTCGGAGGACTCCACGGCAGCCAGCCCCGCCGTCAACTCCGCACGGTCCCGCCCCCACACCACCGCCCGATGCCCCAACCCGGCCCGACCGGTCGCCAGCGACCACCCCACATCCACCGGATCCAGCTCGGCAACGACCCCCGACAGCCGCCCGGCCTGCGCCACCAACGCCTGCGCCGAACCGGCCGACAGCACCCACGGCAGCAGCCCGCCGACCTCAGCCGGGGCGGATGACGGCTCGACGGGCTCTGCCGGACCCTCCTCCAGCACCACGTGGACGTTCGTCCCGCTGATCCCGAACGCGGAGACGGCGGAGCGCCGCGGACGGCCCGTGGCGGGCCAGGGCGTCGGCTCGGTGAGGAGGGAGACGCTTCCGGCGGACCAGTCGACGTGCGGGGTGGGCTCGTCGACGTGCAGGGTCTTGGGCAGTACGCCCGCCCGCATCGCCATCACCATCTTGATCACGCCCGCCATACCGGCCGCGGCCTGTGCATGGCCGATGTTCGACTTGATGGACCCCAGCAGCAGCGGACGGTCGGGGTCCCGGCCCTGGCCGTAGGTGGCGAGCAGGGCCCGGGCCTCGATCGGGTCGCCCAGCGGGGTGCCGGTGCCGTGTGCCTCGACGGCGTCCACGTCGGCCGGATTGAGGCGGCAGTTCAGCAGCGCCTGCCGGATGACGCGCTGCTGGGCCTGGCCGCTGGGGGCGGTCAGGCCGTTGGAGGCGCCGTCCTGGTTGAGGGCGGAGCCGCGGACGACCCCCAGCACCCGGTGGCCGTTGCGGCGGGCGTCGGAGAGCCGTTCCAGGACGAGGACGCCGGCGCCCTCGGACAGGCCCATGCCGTTGGCGTCGGCGGCGAAGGCCTTGCAGCGGCCGTCGGCGGCGAGTCCGCGCTGGCGGCTCCAGCCGCTGAACTCGTCGGAGGTGGACATGATGGCGACGCCCGCGGCGACCGCGAGGCCGCACTCCTCGCCGCGCAGCGACTGCGCGGCGAGGTGGAGGGCGGTCAGCGAGGAGGAGCAGGCGGTGTCCAGGGTGACGGCGGGGCCTTCGAGGCCGAAGGTGTAGGCGATCCGGCCGGAGACGATGCTGCTGGCGCTGCCGGTGACGAGGTGGCCCTCGACGCCTTCGGGGACCTGGTGGATGCCGGAGCGGTAGTCGAGCGGGTTGCAGCCGACGAACACCCCGGTGGCGGTGGAGCGCAGGGAGGTGACGGGGATCCCGGTCCGTTCGAAGGCCTCCCACACGACCTCCAGCAGGATCCGCTGCTGCGGGTCCATGGCCACCGCCTCGCGCGGCGAGATCCCGAAGAGTGCGGCGTCGAAGCGGTCGGCGTCGTGGAGGAAGCCGCCCTCGCGGACGTAGCTCTTGCCGTGCCGGTCGGGGTCGGGGTCGTAGAGGTTGTCCAGGTCCCAGTCGCGGTTGTCGGGGAGGCCGCCGATGGCGTCGCCGCCTTCGGTGACGAGCTGCCACAGCTGCTCGGGCGAGGTGATGCCGCCCGGGTAGCGGCAGGCCATGCCGACGATGGCGATCGGCTCGCGGTCCTTCTCCTCCACGGCGGCGAGGCGGTTCTGGGTGTGGCGGAGGTCAGTGGTCACCCGCTTGAGGTATTCGAGGAGCTTCGCTTCGTTCTGCGCCATCGTCGACATCTCCACTGTTGCTGGGTGGTCGGGCCGGAGCGGGTGTCAGGAGGTACCGAATTCGCGGTCGATCAGTGCGAACATCTCGTCGGCGGTCGCCGCTTCGAGGTCCCCTTCGTCGGTGGTGTCGGTGCCGGTGGTGGTGGTGCCTGCCGCGTCGTCGTTCAGCCGCAGCAGCAGGGTCTGGAGCTGCCGGGTGAGCTTGAGCCGGGTGTCGGTATCAGGGGTGGCCGCGGCCAACGCCTCTTCGAGTCGCCCGAGTTCGGTGAGCACGTCTCCGCTGCCCGGGGCGTCGCCGTCGAGTGCCATCTCGTCGCGGAGCAGGGCGACCACGGCGTCGGCGGTGGGATATTCGAAGACCAGGGTGGTGGGGAGGGCGAGGCCGGTGGCGGCGCCGAGGCGGTTGCGCAGCTCGACGGCGGTCAGGGAGTCGAAGCCGAGGTCGCGGAAGACGCGGGTCGGTTCGATGGTCGCCGGGCCGCTGTGGCCGAGGACGGCCGCCGCCTGGCTCCGTACCAGCTCCAGGAGCTCACGCTCCTGTTCACCGGCGGGCAGGGCGCGCAGGCGGGCGCGGAGTTCGGAGGTGTCCGCGCCGGGGGCGGGGGCGGTCTGTCCGGGGGTGGGGAGGTGGGGCCGGGCCTGGGGGAGGTCGTCCAGGAAGTGGGTGGTGCGGGCGTAGGTGAAGAGCTGGGTGAAGCGTTCCCATTCGACGTCGGCGACGGCGATGTTGACCTCGTCGTGGTCGAGGACCTGCTGGAAGGCGGTGAGGGCGAGTTCGGGGTCGATGAGCGGCAGGCCCTGGCGCTGGGCGCGCCGGTTGAGGACGGGCCGCTCTGCGGCGTCCTGGCTGTCCCACTCGTTGACGGCGTCCCAGATGCCCCAGGCGACGGCGGTGACCGGCACCCCGCGGGCCCGCTGCCCCTGCGCCCAGGCGTCGAGGTGGGCGTTGGCGGCGGAGTAGGCGCCGTGGTCACCGCTGCCCCAGAGGGCGGCGACGGACGAGTAGACGACGAAGGCGTCCAGTTCCCGCTCGCCGAGCAGTTCGGCGAGCATCCGGGCGCCGGTGATCTTGGCGTCGATGACGTGGGCGTACTGGGCAAGGGTGGTGTCGGCGAGGGCGCCGAGCTCGTAGCGGACGGCGGTGTGGAAGACGGCACGGATCTCGTCACCGGCCGCGTCCAGCCCGCCGATGAGCGAGGCGAGTTCGGAGCGGTCCGTGACATCGCAGGCCGCGATGGTGACCCTGGCGCCCAACTCCTCCAACTGCGACCGTAGTTCGGCGGCTCCTGGGGCTTCGGGGCCCCGCCTGCTGGTGAGGACGAGGTGGTCGGCGCCGTTGCGGGCGAGCCAGCGGGCGAGGATGCCGCCCAGCAGTCCGGTGCCCCCGGTGACGAGGGTCGTGCCGCGCGGCTTCCAGTCCCGGACCGGCCCGTCGGCGGGCAGCGGCGCGGGCACCATCCGGCGGGCGAACAGACCTCCGGGCCGGACGGCGACCTGGTCGTGCTCGACGGTGTCGCGCTGGGCGAGCACGGCCGCGATCCGGCGGCGGACCCGCTCGTCGTCGAGGTCGGCGGGCAGGTCGAGGAGGCCGCCCCACTGCTGCGGCAGTTCGAGCGCGGCGACCCGGCCCATGCCCCAGACCTCGGCCTGGACGGGGTGGGTGATCTCGTCTCCGTAGCCGGTGGCGACGGCCCCGCGGGTGACGCACCAGACCCGGGCGGACAGCCCGGTGTCGGCGACCGCCTGTATCAGCGCGAGCGTGGCTGCCACGCCCTCGGCCACCACGGGCTGCCCCTCGACGGACCGCACGTCGGCCAGCGCCAGGGTGGACAACACCCCGGTCACCCCCTCCGAACCGACCGCCTCGCCCAACAGCCGCGCCAGCAGGCCGCGGTCGGCGCCACCGACCGGCACGGGCACGGTCACGACATCGGCGCCGCGCCCGGTGAGCAGCGCGGTGAGACCGGTGCACCAGTCGTCCCCGGCGCCCTCGGGGGCCAGGTGCAGCCAGCGGCCGGACAGCGCGGCCGGTACAGCGGGGTCGGCCTGCTGCTTCCAGGCGACCTTGTAGCGCCAGCCGTCCACGGTGGACAGCTCACGGTGCCGGCGCCGCCAGGAGGCCAGCTCCGGCAACACCTCCCGCCAGGCGTCCCGCTGACCGTTGAGAGCGAGCGCCCCGGAGAGAGCGTCCATGTCCTGGCTCTCGACGGCCTCCCAGAACGCGGAGTCCAGGGTGCCGCCACGGCTGGTGTCGGCCGCGGTGTCCTCGCTGGGCTCCAGCCAGTAGCGGCGATGCTGGAAGGCGTACGGGGGCAGGTCGACGCGGCTGACGGGGCGCCCGGCGTAGACGGCGGACCAGTCGATGTCGGTGCCGTGCACCCAGAGTTCGGCCGTGCTCGCGAGGAAGCGGACGTTCTCGTTCTCGTCCCGACGCAGGGTACCGACGACGGTGACCGACTGTTCCGCCGCCTCGGCGATGGCCTGCACGCCCATGGTGAGCACGGGGTGGGCGCTGACCTCGATGAGGGTGTAATTGCCTTGTTGCAGGGCTACTTGGACGGCCTCGGTGAAGCGCACCGGACGGCGCAGGCCCTCGTACCAGTACGAGGCGTTCATGGTCGTCGTGTCCAACACCTCGCCGGTGACGGTGGAGATCACCGGGATGCGGGAGGTCTGCGGTGTCACCGGCGACAGGACGTCGAGGAGTTGGGCCTTGATGTCCTCGACATGCGCGGAGTGCGAGGCGTAATCCACCGGGACCCGCCGTGCCCGCACACCAGCGGCCTCCGCCACCGAGGCGATCTCCTCCAGGGCTTCCGGATCACCGGCCACCACCGTGGCATCGGGACCGTTGAAGACGGCTATCGACACCCTCTCGCCATACGACGACACCCACTCCGATGCCTGCTCCGGGCCGGTCGCCAGCGACAACATACCGCCACGACCCGCCAGTTCATCCCGGATCGCAGCCGAACGCAGCGCGACCACCCGGGCGGCGTCCTCCAGGCTCAGCGCACCGACTACCGCAGCCGCGGCGATCTCCCCCTGCGAGTGACCGATCACGGCCGCCGGAGTCACACCGAACGACTCCCACACCGCAGCCAGTGACACCATGACCGCCCACAGCACGGGCTGGACCATGTCCACCCGTTCCATCCAGGCGTCGTCGTCGCCGGTGAGCACCTCGGTCAACGACCAGTCCACGTATGGCTCGAGCGCGCTCTCGCACTCCCCGATCCGCGCCGCGAACACCGGCGAGGACTCCAGCAGCCCCCGCCCCATCCCCAGCCACTGCGCCCCCTGCCCCGGGAAGACGAAGACGGTTCCGCCGCCCGTTTCGGAGGCGGTGCCGGTGATGGCGTGTGCGGAGGGCGTACCGGAGGCCAGCGCCCGGAGGGCATCGGTCAGCTCGCCCGCCTCGGCGCCCCACGCCACCGCGCGGTGCTCCAGCGCGGAGCGTGTGGTGAGCAGGCTCCAGCCGGTGTCGGCCGGGTCCGTCCCGGCTGCCACGACGTCAGCGATCCGGGCGGCCTGGGCGGTCAGGGCCTCGGCGGTACGGGCCGAGACGACCAACGGGAGGACGTGTGAACCGGGCAGTCCGGCGGGCCCGGCGACGACCACGGGACGGGACGCGGTGCCCGGCGGGGCTTCCTCCAGGATGACGTGGGCGTTCGTGCCGGACATGCCGAACGCGGACACTCCGGCCCGGCGCGGGCCGGTGCGGCCCTCGGTCCAGGGCACCGCCCGGTCGAGGAGGGCGACGGTGCCGTCGGACCAGTCGACGTGGCTGGTGGGCTCCCCGGCGTGACGGGACGGCGGCAGGACGCCCGCCCGCATCGCCATCACCATCTTGATCACACCGGCGACACCGGCGGCGGCCTGGGTGTGGCCGATGTTGGACTTCACCGAGCCGAGCCACAGCGGCTGTTCGGCGTCCCGGGCCCGTCCGTAGGTGGCCAGCAGCGCCTGGGCCTCGATGGGGTCGCCGAGGGTGGTGCCGGTGCCGTGCGCCTCGACGGCGTCGACGTCGGCGGGGGTGAGTCCGGCGCTCGCGAGAGCCTGCCGTATGACGCGCTGCTGGGAGGGGCCGTTGGGCGCGGTGAGGCCGTTGGAGGCGCCGTCCTGGTTGATGGCGGAGCCGCGGACGACCGCCAGCACCTGGTGACCGTTGCGGACCGCGTCGGACAGCCGCTCGACGACGAGCACACCGGCGCCCTCCGACCAGCCGGTGCCGTCGGCCGATTCGGCGAAGGGCTTGCAGCGGGCGTCGGCGGCGAGGCCCCGCTGGCGGCTGAACTCCACGAACGGGCCGGGCGTGGACATGACCGTCACACCGGCCGCGAGCGCCAGTTCGCATTCGCCGTTGCGCAGCGACTGGACGGCCATGTGCAGGGCGACCAGGGAGGAGGAGCAGGCGGTGTCGACGGTGACCGCCGGGCCTTCGAGGCCGAGGCTGTAGGCGACCCGGCCGGAGACGACGGCGGCGGCGCTGCCGGTGGCCTGGTATCCGGCGACGGCTTCGGGCGCGCGGCCCAGGAGGGTGGCATAGTCCTGGCCGTTGGAGCCGACGAAGATGCCGGTCGCGGAGCCGTGCAGCCCGGTCGGGGGCAGTCCGGCGCGTTCCAGGGCCTGCCAGGACAGCTCCAGCAGCAGCCGCTGCTGCGGATCCATGGCGAGCGCCTCGCGCGGCGAGATCCCGAAGAACTCGGCGTCGAATCCGGCGACGTCGTGTAGGAAGCCGCCTTCGCGGATGTACGAGGTGCCGGGGCGGCGCCCGTCGGGGTCGTACAGGGCGTCGATGTCCCAGCCTCGGTCGGCGGGGAAGGCGCCGATGGCGTCGCCCGCTTCGGCGACCAGCCGCCACAGGTCCTCCGGCGAGGTGACCCCGCCCGGGTAGTGGCAGGCCATGCCGACGATGGCGATCGGCTCGTCGGGCGCCGCCGCCGTGGTGGGGGCGGCCGGGGTCGCGTCGGCGGTGGCACCGAGGAGTTCGCCGCGCAGGTGGGCGGTGAGGGCAGTCGGCGTCGGGTGGTCGAAGATCAGGGTGGACGGCAGGCGCAGCCCGGTGGCGGCGGTGAGCCGGTTGCGTAGTTCGACGGCGGTGAGCGAGTCGAAGCCGAGGTCCTTGAAGGCGCGCGCGGGCTGGAGGTTCGCGGTGCCGCTGTGGCCGAGGACGGCGGCCACCTCGGTGAGGACGGTCTCGATGAGCAGGTGCTCCTGCTCATCGGGGGTGCGTCCGGCGAGCCTGCGGGCGAGGTCGCTGTCGGCGGCGCCGGCCGGGTCGCCCTCCGGGCCCGTCAAGTAGGGCTGTGCGTCAGGGAGTTCGCTGATGAGTGGGCGGTGCCGGGTGGCGGTGTACGCGGGGACGAAACGCTCCCAGTCGACGTCGGCGACGGTGACGGCGGTGTCGCCCCGGTCCAGGGCCTGCTGGAGAGCGGCGAGGGCCAGCTCGGGCCGCATCGTGCGGATGCCGCGCCGTTCGAGGTGGGCCGTCATCTCGGCGTCGGCCATGCCGCCGTCGGCCCAGGCGCCCCAAGCGACGGCGGTGGCGGCGAGGCCGCGGGCGCGCCGGTCCTGGGCGAGGGCGTCGAGGTGGGCGTTGGCGGCGGCGTACCCGCCCTGGTGGCCGCTGCCCCAGACACCGGCGATGGAGGAGAAGAGCACGAACGCGTCCAGGTCCCGGTCGCCGAGGAGGACGTCGAGGTGGTCAGCGCCGTCCGCCTTGGCGGCCAGCACGTCCGCGAGTTGCTCCTGGGTCAGCTCCGGTACGGCGGTGAAGTGGCCGACGCCGGCCGCGTGGACGACCGTGCTCAGGGGACGGCGTCCGGGCAGCGTGTCGAGGAGCGCGGCGACGGCGTCCCGGTCGGCGATGTCGCAGGCGACGACGGAGACCTGGGCGCCGAGGGCGGTCAGTTCGGCGACGAGTTCGGCGGCGCCGGGCGCGTCGGGGCCGCGGCGGCTGGTCAGCACGAGGTCCTCGGCGCCGTTCCGGGCCAGCCAGCGCGCGATGTGCGCACCGAGGCCACCGGTGCCGCCGGTGATCAGGACGGTGCCGTGGGGCTGCCAGTGGGTGGTGGCGGCGGGGGTGGCGGCGGCCCGGGTGTCGGTGGTCTCGGTCGGGGTGCCGGTGATGGCAGCGCGGGAGTCGGTGGTCTCGGTCGGGGCGCCGGTGATGACAGCCCGGGTGTCGGTGATCTCGGCCCGGGTGCCGGTGGCGGCCCCAGTGCCAGTGGCGGCGGCGCGGGGGCCGGTGGTCTCGGTCCGGTCGCCGGTGGTCTCGGTCCGGTCACCGGGGACGGCGGTCCGAGTGCCAGTGGTGGCCGCCCGGGCCCCGGTGGTGGCGGCCCGGGTGAGGCGGCGCAGGAAGGTCCCTGCGGCGCGGACGGCGCACTCGTCCTCGCCGTCGGTGCCGGCCAGGACGGCGGCGAGGCGGGCCGCGGCCCGCTCGTCGACCTCGGCCGGGAGGTCGACGAGGCCGCCCCAGAGCGGGGCGTGTTCCAGACCGAAGACCCGGCCGAGGCCCCAGACCTGGGCGAGGGCGGGGTCGGTGATCCGCTCGTCGGGGGTGACGGCGACGGCACCTCGGGTGACGCACCACAGCGGGGCGTCGAGCCCGGCGGCCAGGTGCGCCTGGAGCAGCGTGAGGGTGGCACCCAGCCCGTGGGCGCCGGGGAGGAGCGAGACCAGCCCGGAGGCACCCTGGGGAGCGGCGTCCCGCAGCAGCCCCGCGACGTGCTCGGCACCGAGCCCCAACGCCGCGGCGCCGAGGCGGAGTTCGACGACGTCGGCGCCGAGGGCGCGCAGCGCGTAGGACAGGCGTGCCCATGCCGTGTCGGACGTACCGTCGTCGGCCGGAAGTACCGCGAGCCAGGTGCCGTCCAGGCGGCCGGAGCCGAGGACCGTGACGGGCTTCCACACCGTGCGGTAGCGCCAGGTGTCCAGGGTGGACCGGTCCCGTTCGCCGCGCCGCCAGGAGGCGAGGGCGGGCAGCAGCGCGTCGAGGCCGGCGGCGCCGTCGGCCGGGCCGAGGTCCAGGGTGGCGGCGAGGGCCGTCGCGTCCTGGTTCTCGACCAGCTCCCAGAACCGGGCGTCCACGGTGTCGACCGTGGCGGTACCGGTACGGGCGGACTCCAGCCAGAAGCGGGAGCGCTGGAACGGGTAGGTGGGCAACTCGACGTGGCGGGCGGCGCCGCCGTCGTGCAGCGCGGCCCAGTCGACGGTCCCGCCGTGGACGTACAGGTGGGCGAGGGCGCGCAGCAGCGTGCGCGGTTCCGGCTGGTCCTTGCGCAGGGCGGAGAGCAGCAACGCGGGAGGTGTAGAGGGCTCGTGGGCCTCGCGCGCGGCGGGTTCGGTGAGGCAGTCGTCGGCCATGGCCGTCAGCACGCCGTCGGGGCCCAACTCCAGGAAGGTGGTCACGCCCTGGTCCCGCAGCCAGCGCACACCGTCCCGGAAACGGACGGGCTCGCGGACATGCCGTACCCAGTACGCGGCGGTGCCCAGCTCACCCGGCGCCGCGCCCGCGCCGGTGACGTTGGAGACGACCGGGATGCGGGGCTCGACGTACTCCAGCCCGGCGGCGACGGTCCCGAACTCCGCGAGCATGCCGTCCATGTGCGGGGAGTGGAAGGCGTGGCTGACCCGCAGGTACGCCGTCTTGCGGCCACGCTCGCGCCAGAGGGCGTCGAGTTCGGCGACGGCCTCCCGGTCACCGGCGATCACCACGGACGCCGGGCCGTTGACGGCGGCCACACTCACGACGGCTTCCCGCCCGGCAAGTGTCTCGCGGACCTCGTCCTCCCCCGCCCGCACGGAGAGCATGGCCCCGCCCTCCGGCATCGCCTGCATCAGCCGTCCGCGCGCCGTGACCAGCGCGGCGGCGTCGGGCAGCGAGAGGACCCCGGCGACATGGGCGGCGGCCAGCTCACCGATGGAGTGCCCGGCGACGTAGTCGGGGCGCACGCCCAACTGTTCGACCAGCCGGTACAGGGCCACCTCGACGGCGAACAGTGCGGGCTGTGCCCACACGGTACGGTCCAGCAGCGCCGCCTCCGCGCTGCCCGGCTCCGCGAACAGCAGCTCACGCAGCGGCCGTTCCAGATGGGCGTCCAGCGCCTCGCACACGGTGTCCAGGGCCCGCGCGAACGCCGGATACGCGGCGTACAACTCACGGCCCATGCCGACCCGTTGGGCGCCCTGCCCGGTGAAGAGGACGGCGACGGCACCCTCGGACGCGGCGACACCGGTGACGGCCTCGGGCGCATGGCCCCCCGAGGCGACGGCAGCGAGCCCCCGCCCGAACCCGGCGTTGTCATCGGCGAGGACGACGGCCCGGTGATCGAGGGCGGCCCGGGTCGCGGCGAGCGACAGCGCGATGCCGTCGGCAGGCAGCTCGGGCCGGTCCGCGACGAAGGCGGCGAGACGGTCGGCCTGGGCCCGGAGGGCTCCTTCCGTACGGCCGGAGAACACCCACGGGACCGTGCCGGGGGACGCCGTGGCCGGAGTCACCGCGCCGGCGGGCTCCGGGGCTTGCTCCAGGATGACGTGCGCGTTGGTGCCGCTGATCCCGAAGGAGGAGACCCCGGCGCGGCGCGGACGGCCGTCCGCCGGCCACTCCCGCTTCTCGGTCAGCAGCCGTACCCCGCCCGCTGTCCAGTCGACATGCGGCGTGGGCTCGTCGGCGTGCAGGGTGCGGGGCAGTACGCCCGCCCGCATCGCCATCACCATCTTGATGACGCCCGCCACACCGGCCGCGGCCTGCGTGTGCCCGATGTTCGACTTCACCGACCCCAGCCACAACGGCCGTTCCTCGTCCCGCCCTTGCCCGTAGGTCGCCAACAGGGCGTCGGCCTCGATCGGGTCGCCGAGCGCGGTGCCCGTACCGTGCGCCTCCAGGGCGTCGATGTCGGAGGGGGCCAGCCCGGCGCCCGCGAGGGCCTGCCGTATGACGCGCTGCTGGGACGGACCATTGGGCGCCGTAAGGCCGTTGGACGCACCGTCCTGGTTGACGGCGGAACCCCGCACCACCGCCAGCACCTGATGGCCGTTGCGGACCGCGTCCGACAGCCGCTCGACCACGAGCACCCCGGCACCCTCGGACCAGGCAGTGCCGTCCGCCGCCGCCGAGAACGCCTTGCAGCGGCCGTCGGCGGCGAGCCCGCGCTGCCGGCTGAACTCCACGAACATGTACGGCGACGGCATCACGGCGACGCCGCCCGCGAGGGCGAGGTCGCACTCGCCGTTCCGCAGCGACTGCGCGGCCAGGTGGAGCGCCACCAGCGCCGATGAGCAGGCCGTGTCGACGGTGACGGCCGGGCCCTCCAGACCGAAGGTGTAGGCGAGCCGGCCGGAGGCGACGCTGGAGGTGTTGCCGATGCCGAGGAACCCCTCGACATCGTCGGGCACCTCGTCCAGCCGCGCCGCGTAGTCAGTGGCGACCACACCGGCGAACACACCGGTCCTGCTGCCACGCAGCGAGGTCGGCGCGAGCCCCGCCCGCTCGAACGCCTCCCACGTGGTCTCCAGCAGCAGCCGCTGCTGCGGGTCCATCGCCAGCGCCTCGCGCGGCGAGATCCCGAACAGGTCGGGGTCGAACTCGGCCGCGTCGTACAGGAATCCGCCCTGTCGGGTGTAGGCGGTTCCGGGGTGCGCGGGGTCGGGGTGGTAGAGCCCTTCCAGGTCCCAGCCGCGGTCGGTGGGGAAGCCGCCGATGGTGTCGACGCCCTCGGCGACCAGCCGCCACAGATCCTCGGGCGAGGCCACACCGCCGGGGAACCGACAGGCCATGCCGACGATGGCGATCGGCTCGTCCGTCCCCGCCACGGCCGCAACGCGCGTCCGCGCCTCGTCAACAGCCTCCACGTCCCGCGGGAACAGCGCCTCATACAGATGGGCGGCGAGCGCGGTCGGCGTCGGATGGTCGAAGACGATCGCGGTGGGCAGCCGCAGCCCGGTCGCCGTGCCGAGACGGTTGCGCAGTTCGACGGCGGTCAGCGAGTCGAAGCCCTGTTCCTTGAAGGAGCGCTCGGCGTCGACGGACTGCCCGGAGGCATGGCCGAGAACGGCCGCGACGCTCCGGCGCACCAGCTCCACCAGATGCCGCTCCCGCTCGGCCCGGCCGAGCCCGGCCAGCCGCTCGGTGAGCGCCGACCCCGCGTCGCGCATCCCGGCTGTCGTGTCGGCGGTGCGGCGGGGGGGCGCGGGACGGACGAGTCCGCGCAGTACGGCGGGCACGGTCTCCGAGCCGCGCAGACCGGCCAGGTCGAGGCGGGCGGGCACGAGCGCGGGCTCGGCGGATGCGAGGGCCCGGTCCAGCAGAGCCAGCCCCTCCTCCGAGGACAGCGGCGCCAGACCCATCCGGCTCAGCCGCCGACGATCCGCGAGGTCCAGCTCACCCGTCATGGCACTGGCCTGCTCCCACAGACCCCAGGCCAGGGAGGTCGCGGGCAGCCCTTGGGCGCGGCGGTGATGGGCGAGGGCGTCCAGGAAGCTGTTGGCGGCGGCGTAGTTGGCCTGCCCGGCACCGCCCAGTACACCCGACACCGACGAATACAGCGCGAAGAACGCGAGGTCGGAGTCCTGGGTGAGTTCGTGCAGGTGCAGGGCGGCCTGGGCCTTGGGGCGCCAGACCGTGGCCAGTTCCTCCGGGGTGAGGGCGGTGACCAGCCCGTCGGCCAGGACACCGGCCGCGTGGACGACACCGGTCAGCGTACGGCCGTTCAGCAGGGCGGCGAGCTGATCACGGTCGGCGGCGTCGCATGCGGCCACTTGGACCGATGCCCCCAACTCCTCCATCTCAGCGATGAGTTCCTGCGCCCCCGATGCCTCCGGTCCGCTGCGGCTGGTCAGCAGCAGGTTCCGTACGCCGTGCTCGGTCACGAGGTGCCGGGCCAGGA